>JALYOC010000002.1 GCA_030857095.1 Myxococcota bacterium
AGGCAGGGCCGCTGCCACCGCCCGCACCCGACGCAGCCCCGCCGCTCCCCGGAGGGGCTCCGGAGGCAGGCGCCGCCTCATCCCGGCCATCGATCAGCGCCATGAACTTCTCGATGAGCTTGTTCAAGCGCTCCAGCAGCTCCTCCAAGCGCTTCTGCCGCTCCGTCAGCTCCACCGGCTCCGCGTCCGGCCGGGCCGCCGCACGCGCCTCGAAGTCCGAGCGAGCGGAGAACCCGAACCGCTTCCCCTCCACCGCCTGGCCTGACTGCGAGAGCTGCTCTGCCTTCCACAACACCATCGACTGCCGAAGATTGGGGGTGACGCGCATGACGGGGCTCCAGGACCGGCGAAGAACGAAAACATTCTCGTTCGATGGTTAATCGCCGTTCTGTAACGCCCTTTGACGTTCGGACCCCTCAGCCGTTTGGCTGGGCCTGTCCGCGGGCCAACCGCACCACAGTCTCCACCCAGGATGGATGGGCGTTGAGCGACGGCACCAGCGCCAGGCTCTCCCCGCCCGCCTTCACGAACTGCTCCCGGGCGCGGATCGCGATCTCCTCCAGCGTCTCCAGACAGTCTGAGACAAAGGACGGGCAGACCACCGCCAGCCTGCGCACGCCGTTGATCGCCAGCGCCGGAAGGACGTGGTCGGTGAAGGGCTGGATCCACGGCGTCCGGCCCAACCGGGACTGGAAGGACACCGACCAGCCTCCGGGGGCGAGTCCCAGCCGCTGGGCCACCCCCCGGGCGGTGGCGTAGGACTGGGCGCGATAGCAGGTGCGGTTGGCCGCGGTCAGGGTGTCGCAGCAACCCGGGGAGGACAGGCAGTGGCCCCCGGTGGGATCGCTCTTTCGGATCTGCCGCTCCGGCAGCCCGTGGAAGCTGAACAGCACATGATCCGAGTCCTGGGCGGCGATCACCGGGCGGGCCACCTCGGCGAACGCGTCCAGGAAGCCCGGGTCGTGGTGGAACGGCTCCACCGCGCGCAGCGGCAGCACCTCCCAGTCCTGGGCCAGCACCTCGTAGATCCGGGCGAAGGAGGAGCTGCTGCTGGAGGCCGCGTTCTGCGGGTAGAGCGGGAACACGGTCAGGCTCCGCGCCCCCCGCTGCTTGAGCCGCTCAATCGCCGACGGGATGCTGGGGTTGCCGTAGCGCATCCCCAACTCCACCACGAACTCCCCCTCCAGTCGCTTGGCCACCTCTTCGGTCAGCGCCCGGCTGTGCACCAGCAGCGGGGAACCCTCCGGCGTCCACACCTTGCGGTAAGCCTCCGCGGACTGCTTGGGGCGGGTGGGGAGGATGGCCAGGTGCACCAGCAGCCAGCGGCCCACCGGGTTCAGGTCCACCACCCGCGGGTCCATCAGGAACTCGCGCAGGTAGCGGCGGACCTCGGGCGGGTTCGGCGCGTCCGGGGTCCCCAGGTTCAACAGCAGCAGGCCGCGAGGGCCGGACGCCTCAGTGGAGGGCATGGGGCTGGGTGAGGGCGAACTCACCGATCTTCGCCTCGAAGCCGGTGCCGTCCTCGCGGACCATCAGGTACTCGCCGCGCATCGTCCCGAACGGGGTGCGCAGCATCGCCCAGCTGCTGTATTCGAACTTCTCTCCCGGACGGAGCGTGGGCTGCTTGCCCACCACGCCCTCCCCTCGCACCTCCTCCACCCGGCCGTTGCCGTCGGTGATCAGCCAGTGGCGGCTGCGCAGCTGGGCGGTGCTGGCGCCGAGGTTGGCCACCTCCACCCGGTACATGAACGCGAACTCCGCGCGCTCGGGGGTGGACCGCTCCGGCCAGAAGGCGGGCGTGACGGTGATGCGGATCCCTTCGGTCGTGGTCACCGACATGGCGCGGACCCTACTCCTTCAAGGGGCGGGAGAGCACCATCAGCGAACGCGCGGCCAGCTCCACCATGCCCCCCGCCTGGGTCCGGGTATGGGGACCTGCCCCGCTGCGGGAGGTGTCCAGAAGCAGCTCCCAGTCCGATCCCCACTCGATTGCCGGCAGCTTGAAGCTCAACCCGGCGGCGTCGGCGTTCATCAGCACCAGCAGGGTGTCCCCGATTGGCCGCCGGCCCCGCGCGTCCGGGGTGGGGATGGCGTCCCCCCCCAGCAGAAAGCCCAGGGTGCGCACGTCCGGGGTCTGCCAGTCCTGGCGGGTCATCTCCAGCCCGTCGGGGCGGAACCAGGCCAGGTCCTTGAGCTTGGAGTCCCAGATGTGGTCCCCGCGGAAGAACCTTCGGCGGGTGAGCACCGGCTGGGTCCGGCGCAGACGGGCCAGGTACGCGGTGTACTCCAAAAGCGCCTGCTGCTTGTCGTCCAGGTTCCAGTCCACCCAGGACAGCGGGTTGTCCTGGCAATAGGCGTTGTTGTTCCCGCCCTGGGTGCGGCCCAGCTCGTCGCCGCCCACCAGCATCGGCACCCCCTGGGACAGGAAGAGGGTGGCCAGGAAGTTGCGCTTCTGCTGTTCGCGCAGCTCCACCACCTCGGCGTCGTCGCTCTCCCCTTCGTGGCCGCAGTTCCAGGACAGGTTGTCGTTGGTCCCGTCCCGGTTCTCCTCCCGGTTCGCCTCGTTGTGCTTGTGGTTGTAGGAGACCAGGTCGTGGAGGGTGAACCCGTCGTGGGCGGTGATGAAGTTGATGCTGGCCGCCGGCGAACGTCCGGACAGCTGGAAAAGATCCGCCGATCCCGTCAGCCGGTACCCCAGCTCGGCCAGCTGGCTCTCGTCGCCCCGCCAGTACTTTCGGACCGCGTCGCGGTACTTGCCGTTCCACTCCGACCACAGCCCCGGGAAGTTTCCCAGCTGGTAGCCGCCCTCCCCCACGTCCCACGGTTCGGCGATCAGCTTCACCTTGGACAGCACCGGGTCCTGGTGGACCATCTGAAAGAAGGCGGCGCGCCGATCGTAGGAGAGCCGGTCCCGCCCCAGGGTGGAGGCCAGGTCGAACCGGAACCCGTCCACGTGCATCACCTCCACCCAATAGCGCAGCGAGTCCATCACCAGCTTGAGGGTCTGGGGGTGCCCGGCGTTGAGTGAGTTCCCGGTGCCGGTGAAGTCCAGGTAGTAGCGCGGATCGCCCGGGGTGAGCGTGTAGTACGCCTGGTTGTCCAGCCCCTTGAAGGAGAGCATCGGGCCCAGGTGGTTGCCCTCCCCGGTGTGGTTGTAGACCACGTCCAGGATCACCTCGATCCCCGCCTGGTGCAGCTGCAGCACCATCCACTTGAACTCGTCCACCTGCGAGCCGCGCGACCCCAGGTGGGCAAAGCGCTGGTCGGGGGCGAAGTAGTTGAGGGTGCTGTAACCCCAATAGTTGGTGAAGCCCTTCTCCATCAGGAAGGTCTCGTCCACCGCCTCCTGCACCGGCAGGAACTCCACCGCGGTCACCCCCACCCGCTTGAGGTGTTCAATCACCGCCGGCTGGCCGAAGCCGGCGTAGGTGCCCCGCAACGGCGCCGGCACCCCCGGGTGCTGCATGGTGAAGCCCTTGAGATGGACCTCGTAGATCAGCGACTTGGCCAGCGGGGTGTTGGGCCGCACATCCCCGGTCCAGTCGAAGTGATCCACCACCACCACGCCCTTGGGCATGTAGGCCGCGTTGTCGGCACGGTCCGGCACCAGGTCCTTGTCCGCCGCGTCCTTGTCGTACGGGTAGATGGCGCCGGAGAAGTCCACCTTGCCGCTCAGCGCCTTGGCGTACGGATCCACCAGCAGCTTGGCGGGGTTGAAGCGCAGCCCGCGGGCGGGCGCATACGGCCCGTGGGCGCGCAGCCCATACAGGGTCCCCGGCTTGAGCCCGGGCACGTAGCCGTGGAACACCCGGCGGGTCAGCTCCGGCAGACGGAACCGTCGGAGCTCCCGCCGGGGCTGGTCGGGGTCGAAGAGGCAGACGTCGATCGCCTGCGCCCTCTCCGAGAACACGGCGAAGTTGACCCCCTCGCCGTCGTATGTGGCGCCCAATACGTCCGGGCGCCCAGGAAGCACCCGGTCGTCACCTGCGCTCATCAACCCTTGACCTTCTCCAGGAGTGTGACCGGGTAATGTGCGAGCAGGGCCGCCACGTCAAGGCCCACCCGTCCCTCCACCCGGGTGGGGCGGAAGGTCTGATGGGTGTAGACGTGGACCAGGGTGGCCCCCTCCAGCTCGTCGGGCAGCTGCAGCCAGGTCTTGCGGAACGCCGGGGCCAGCTGCCCCTGGGAATCTTGCAGGGTGGCCACCAGCCGGGGCACCAGCACCACCACCTGGTCCTGCTGGTGACGGCGGACGTAGGCGATGGCCCGGTCGGCGCGGTGCCCCTCCAGGTCCAGCGGGAGGTAGCCCCCGCGGCGGAACAGCTCCGGCTTGCGGCGGCGCAGACGCAGCCCCTCCGCCAGGGTGAACAGCTTGATCGCCCCGGTCTTCAGCTCCCCGGTCAGCTCCCGGCACAGAGCGGCCCGGTCCTCGCGGGCGCGGCGGTCCAACGAATCCAGCAGCGCGCTGCGGTGCGCGTAGTCCACCGTCCGCCGGTTGTCCGGGTCCACCAGCGACAGGTCCCACAGCTCGTTGCCCTGGTAGATGTCCGGCGCGCCGGGGGAGGTGATCTTCAACAGCAGCTGGGACAGCGAGGACAGCTGGCCCGGCGCCTCCACCCGTCGCTTGAAGGCCTCGAAGTCCGCCAGGAACTCCCGGCTTTGTTGGCGGTCGGTCACCCGCTCCACGAAGCGCGCCACCGCCTCGTCGTACTCCGGGTTGGGGTTGAGCCAGCTGGTGTTGACCTTGGCCTCGCGGATCGCCTTGGCCAGGTACGCCCCCAGCCGCTGCCGGAAGGTCTCCCACTCCGCCTCCGGCACCTCCTCCCCCATCGGCCAGGCCCCCAGCAGGGTCTGGTAGAGGAGGTATTCCTCGTTGGCGTCCGGGGCGGGCGCGTCGTGGATGGTCTGCTTGTGCGCGGCGTTGAGCCGGGCCCAGCGCTCCAGCCCTGCGGACCACAGCTCCGGGAGTTCGGAGATGACGCTGATCCGCGCCCGCACATCCTCGCTGCGCTTGGTGTCGTGGGTGGAACTGGTGAGGAAGGAGGCCGGCCAGTACTCCGCCCGCTCCTGGTTGCGCAGGTGGAAGGTGGCGGGGGTGGTGCCGAACCGCTCCGGCTCGCCCCCCACCTCGTTCAGCGAGGTCAGCCGGTTGTAGATATAGAAGGCCGTGTCCTCCAGCCCCTTGGCCATCACCGGGCCGGTCACCTGCTGCAGCTTCATCGCGAAGCGCAGCATCACCGCCTTCTCCGCTTCCCCCACGTGCTCCGGGTAGCGACGCAACAGCACGTCCTTGAGGAAGTCGAAGATGGTGGCGTTGGTGTTGGGGTCCCGGCGCTTGGCCCGGGCAATGGTCCACTCCACGTAGCGCACGTCGCGCTCGTCCAGCCCGCGCCAGTCGTCCACGTAGGTCCGGTACACCGGGAACAGGGCGATGAACTCCACCAGCGCCCGTCGGAGGCTGTTGAGGGTGAAGTCCCGGGTGCGGCGGTCCAGCTCGCTGATCCGGTTCAGCTCCCGGGCCAGCACGTTCACCTCGCTGGCCATCGCCGAGGAGAGGATCAGCCGCTTCTTCTCGTAGAGCAGCGCGTCGAAGTCCAGCTCCCGGCCCAGGAAGCGGTGGTAGGCGTCGGTCAGCGGGCGCTCCTGGTCCCGGTCCACGAACAGCCCGGTCACCGCGTGCGCGAAGCGGTACCCCACCGTCCCGTGCACCGCCCAGTCCTCGGGGATCCGCTCCCGGCCTCCCTGGATCTTCTCCACCACCACGTACAGCGACCGCCGCAGCACCCCTTCGGGTTCGGCCGCCAGCTCGTCCCGGAAGCGCTGGCGCAGCCGCCCCTCCAGCTGGGGCCACAGGCGCAGCTCCACCCCGGTGGCCTCCGCCCGGGCCCGGGTCCGCTCCACCAGGTTCTGCTCCTGCAGGTTGAGGAAGTAGGCTGTGGGATCAAACAGTCCGTCCGGGTGGTCGATCCGCAGCCCGGTGATCCGCCCCTGGCGCAGGAAGCGGAAGATCAGCCGGTGGGCATGCTCGAACACCTCCGGGTCCTCCACCCGGATCGCGGCCAGCCCGTTGATGTCGAAGAAGCGGCGGTAGTTGATCTCCTCCCCCGCCACCCGCCAGTGGGCCAGCCGGTAGCTGCAGTGTTCCAGCAGCTCGTCCAGCCGGTCGAAGCTGCGCGGATCCCCCTTCTGGCCGTTGAACACGGTGACGTTGCGCTGCAGGTGCCGCAGCACCTCGGCGTTGCGGGACACCAGCACCGCCAGCCGTCGCTTGATCACCTGTTTCTCCCGGTTCCGCTCCACCACCTTGAGCCGCTCGGTCCCGGTGCGGGGAGGGAGGTGCTCCAGCGCGGTGAGGATCGACAGCAGCTCCAGGTAGTCGTCGTGATCCTCCCCCAGCACCGCCGCCAGCTGGGGCAGCTGGTGGGAGATCAGAGGGAGGTACTGACGCGGGGCGATCGGGAACCGCCGGTCCCAGTAGCAGAGGCGGAAGGCGCCGCCCGTCGGGTCGAACTCCAGCTGCAGCTCGCCGTTCTCCAGCACCTTGCCGTACTGATCCCCCAGCACCGGCAACAGGACCTTGTCCCGCAGCTCGTCCTTCACCGGGTCCCAGTCCACGTCGAAGTACTTGGCGTAGAGCGAGGAGGGGCCGTTCTCCAGTACGTCCAGCCACAGCGGGTTCTCCCCGTCGATCCCCATGTGGTTCGGGACCACGTCCAGCACCTGCCCCATCCCCCGCGCGCGCAGGGCGTCGGAGAGCGCCTGGTGATCGGCGTCGGTGCCGATCTCCGGGTTGATCTCCAGGTGGTCCAGCACGTCGTAGCCGTGGTTGCTGCCGGGGACGGCCTTGAGGCAGGGGGAGGAGTAGAGGTCGGTGATGCCCAGCCGATCCAGGTAGGCGACCTGGGCCTGGGCGTCCTGGAAGCGGAAGTCCTTGTTCAGCTGGACCCGGTAACAGGACAGCGGGGTCTGGCGGGCGGCCTCCAGCAGCTCCTCGCGGACCTGCGAGAACAGCGAGTCGGCCAGCGCCTGGGGGTCGGGTGGAGACATGGCCCCCTGTTTAGGGGACCAGACCGTGCAAAGGCACCGGGGAAGACGCGGGGGAGACGACCAGCCAACGTTCAATTCCAGGGCCGGAAAAGTCGAAGGCCCGCCGGTTGAGGGCGGGCCTTCTGTCTCAAAGAGCGCGTGCGCTCCGCGAAACGACTAGCTCAGCTGCTTGTTGACCAGCTTGGTCATCTCGAACATCGAGACCTGCTTCTTGCCGCCGAACACGGCCTTCAGCTTGTCGTCGGCGTTGATCATCCGCTTCTCCTTGGGATCCTGGAGGTTGTTCTTGCGGATGTAGGCCCACAGCTTCTTCACGACCTCGGTGCGGGGCAGCGGCTTGGCGCCGACAACCTCGGCCAGCACCGGCGAGGGGGTCATTTCCTTCATGAATGCAGCGTTCGGCTTGCGCTTGGCAGCGGCAGGCTTCTTCGCGGCAGGCTTCTTGGCAGGAGCAGCGGGCTTCTTCGCAGCGGTCTTCTTGGCGGCCATTCTTCTTGAGTCTCCTCCCCTCCAGGGGACGTTGCGTGGCTTCGGTCGAAGCCAAGGCCTGCGTTGCGTAGCACGGGCAGAGAGGAAATCCACCCCCCCATGAGCAAATTCCCCTCTGGGCGACCCTTGGCGTCAGAGGAGAAATGGAGGAATTTCCTTGCAATCTCCTCTGCGGAGAAGCGGAAGCCAGGCTTCGCTAGACCTGAAACCGCCTCCGGGGTAGTCAGCCACGCCGTGCAATTTACCAAGGCCGCCTTCTACGACGTCGACGGCACGCTGGTCCGGACCAACGTGGTGCATGCGTATGCCTATTACGCCATGAACCGCGGATCCCTGATGGGGATCGCAGGCCGGACGCTGGCCATGACCGCGTCGCTCCCGCTGTTCGGCGTGCTGGATACGCTCAACCGCAAGGTGTTCAACGAGTTCTTCTACCGCTACTACGCGGGCCTCACCGAGGACCGGCTGGTGACCCTGGCCGAGGATCTCTTCGAGGACGTGCTCAAGGACGCGATCTTCCCCCAGGCCAGGGATTTGATCGACGAGGCCCGCCGCGACGGGTGCAAGATCGTCCTGGTCACCGGCGCGCTGGACTTCACCATGCGCCCGTTGGCCAACTACCTGGGCGCGGACGAGCTGATCGCCAACAAGATGCAGTACGTGGGCGGGGTGGCCACCGGCAAGGTGATCCCCCCGATCATCGAGGGCGCGTACAAGGCCAACGCCATCCGCGACTACTGCGTGAAGCACCAGCTGGCCCTGGACAAGTCCTACGCGTATTCGGACAGCGGCTCCGACTACCCGATGCTGGCCATCGTCGGCCGGCCCACCGCCGTGAACCCGGATGTGAGGCTGCGCTCCCTGGCGCGCGCCTACAACTGGCCAATCCTCGACCTGACCTAAGAGCCCATGCGCCCTTTGAAGACGCTCAAGAAGCTGTACGACGAGGAGTCGCACATTGTCATCACCGAGAAGGGCTCGCCGCCGCGGGTCATCTTCTCCGGCGAGGACATCCTCACCGAGAACCTGCCGGTGGGCACCCGGGTGATCTACCCGCGCCCCCCGCTGGAGCCGGTCCCCAACGTCAAGGCCGCCATCCGCTGGGCGATCAACCATCCGGAGGGGATGGAGCCGCTGCACGCGCTGCTCCGCCCGGGGATGAAGGTCACCATCGCGGTGGACGACATCTCGCTGCCGCTGCCGCCCATGGTGACCCCGGACATCCGCCAGCGGGTGCTGGAGATCGTGCTGGAGCTGCTGGGTGACTCCGGGGTGGACGACGTCCACATCATCGTGGCCAACGCGCTGCACCGGCGGATGACCGACGCGGAGATGAAGCGGATGGTCGGAGAGAAGATCTTCGACGCGTTCCACCCGGACCGGTTCTACAACCATGACGCCGAGGATCCGGACGGGATGGTGGAGCTGGAGCGCACCTCCCAGAACGAGGTGGTGGCGGTGAACCGCCGCGCCGCCGAGTCGGATCTGCTGATCTACGTGAACATCAACCTGGTCCCGATGGACGGCGGCCACAAGTCGGTGGGCACCGGGCTGGCGAACTACGACTCGCTGCGGGCGCACCACAACCCCAAGACCATCCGCGACTCCGACTCCTACATGGAGCCCTCCCGGTCGCAGCTGCACAAGAGCACCGAGCGGATCGGCCGGGTGATCGACAAGCACCTCAAGGTCTTCCACATCGAGACCGTGCTCAATACAAAGATGTTCGGGAACGGGATGGAGTTCCTGGGCCTCAAGCAGGAAGAGGACTTCACCGAGACCGACCGGCTCAAGCTCAAGGCGCTGCAGTTCACCTTGAAGAACATGCCGCGGCCGATGAAGCGCAAGCTGTTCCACTCCATCCCCGCGCCGTACGGGGTGATCGGGGTGTTCGCCGGCGCCACCGAGCCCACCCACGCCAAGACGCTGGAGCTGTGCTGGAAGCAGTACTCGGTGCCGGTGCAGGGGCAAAGCGACATCGTCATCTTCGGGATGACCCACATCTCGCCCTACAACGTGAACTCCATCCTCAACCCGCTGCTGCTGCAGGTGATGACGCTGGGGTACCTGTTCAACCTCAACCGCGGGGTCCCGCTGGTCAAGAAGGGCGGGGTGATCATCGTCACCCACCCCGCCTATGACGAGTTCGATCCGGACCACCACCCCAGCTACATCGAGTTCTTCAACCGGCTGCTCCCGGAGACCCGGGACGCGATGAAGCTGGAGCACAAGTACGAGAAGGAGTTCGCCAAGAACCCCAGCTACGTGCACCTGTACCGCAAGGGCAACGCCTACCACGGCGCCCACCCCTTCTACATGTGGTACTGGGGCGAGAACGGCCGCCAGCACTGCGGCAAGGTGATCGTGGCCGGCGCCGAGAACAACCACGTCCCCCAGATGCTGGGCTGGGACCGCACCGACACCCTCTCCGAGGCGATCGAGGAGGCGCGGGGCTTCATGGGGCGCAATGCCTCCATCTCCATGGTCCACATCCCGCCCATCCTGCAGACGGACGTGAAGCTGTAGGAGGCGGCGTCCGCGGGGGCTTTCGGCCGGGACTGGCACTGTTGCCGTCCCGGCCGCTTCATTTTCCGGGGTCCGCCCGCGGGAGGGCCATCCGGCGGGGTAAGCTCTCCGTTCGAGGGGGAGTCCAGATGCAATCCACGGTGTTGCTGGCGGTGTTCCTTCCACTGGGCCTGGGCGTGGTCATGCTCGGGCTGGGGCTGTCGCTGACCCTGGCTGACTTCACCCGGGTGGCGAAGTACCCCCGGGCGGTGGTGGTGGCGCTGGTCTGTCAGATGCTGCTGCTGCCCGCGTTCTGCCTGGCGGTGGTCAAGGGGTTCGGCCTGCCGCCGGTGCTGGCGGCGGGGATGATGCTGCTGGCCGCCTCCCCCGGCGGGGCCACCGCCAACCTCTACAGCCACCTTGCGGGCGGGGACGTGGCGCTGAACCTCACCCTGACCGCGGTGAACAGCCTGCTCTCGGTCTTCACCCTGCCGCTGATCGTCAACCTCTCGATGACCTACCTGCTGGGTGACCAGACGGCGATCCCGCTGCAGTTCGGCAAGACGCTGCAGATCTTCGCGGTGGTGCTGGGGCCGGTCTCGATCGGGATGGTGCTGCGCAAGAAGGTCCCGGCGCTGGCCCGCCGGCTGGATCGGCCGGTGAAGGGGCTCTCGGCGCTGTTCCTGGTGATGATCGTGATCGCCACCGCGATCGGCGAGCGCCACAACCTGGTCCGCTACTTCACCGAGGTCGGCCTGGCGGCGCTGGTGTTCAACCTGGTCAGCCTGGCGGTGGGCTACTGGGTCCCCCGGCTGGTCCGGCTGGGAAGGCCGCAGGCGGTGGCGATCGGGATGGAGATCGGGATCCACAACGGGACGCTGGCCATCGCCATCGCCTCGGGTCCGTCCCTGCTCAACAACACCGCGATGTCCATCCCGCCCGCGGTCTACAGCGTGATCATGTTCCTCACCGCCGCGGCGTTCGGATACTGGGTCAGCCGCGGGGAGGCGCGGCCGGCCCCTGCCGTCGCTCCAGCACCTTAGGCGATGAGGCTGTCGGGGCGCTGGTGACGCCCAGAGTCGGAGTCGCCAGCGGGTAGCGACACCTCCGGACGCGCCACCAACGGTCGCTCCGCCAGCCGACGGTCCGCCTGCGAGAACTCTCGTGCGGTGAACGTCGCGTCAGTAGACGCCGCCTCCGGTCGGCTCGAGGGTGACGAACACCTCCGCCAGGACAGGTCGCAACCGGCGCTCGGGGTGGCTGGCCAGGATCGTTCTCAGACGCCGGTCCAATGCGTCTGGCTCCTTCTTCAGTTGTTGGTGGGTAACGCTGAGGTGGATCATTTCCAGCGCCAGGAGTCGTCCTCGACGGAGGGAGTCCTGATCGAAGACCACCCTTCGGCCTCCGTGGGCGCTGTAGCCATCCGCCTCCAGAGCGATGCCTCGCGAGGGATAGGCGAAGTCGATGAACATCTCGCCCCGGTCGTCTGCTACCGGTCTCGGGTTCGGTGGTGCTGGCCAGTTCCACCAGGGTCCTGGTCACCGTGGTGCAGCGGAGCTCCTCCACGGTGGTCAGGTCTCCGGCGGACATCTGAACCCTGCGCACCCGCGTCTGCGCGTGTCG
>JALYOC010000043.1 GCA_030857095.1 Myxococcota bacterium
GCACTCCAGCCGAAATTTCGCGTCCGACGCCCGGTCACGGCGCCCGGAGCACAGGAACTCCAGGCGCCACCTGATGCCGTGCCCGAAAACATCGGCGCAGGTGGACCGATCAACACCAGTCCCCTAGCGAGCCCAGCCAGCCCTTCACCGGGGTCCCAGGCGCGGTGGCGCGCGCCCGGCCCCGCTCCACCGCTCAGCCCTCAAAGGCGGCGTCGGTGATCTCCAACCCGCGGTCGATGATCTCAAAGCCCTCCTTCAGCTGGGCCTCGGTGATGCACAGCGGCGGGTTGCAGGTGAACGACGCCCAGCGGGTGAAGGTGAACAGGCCGTTGTCGAGGAAGAACCCGGCCAGCTTGGTCATCGCAGGGTGGCTGCCGTTGTAGGGGGCCAAAGGTTCGTTCTTGCCGTTCTTGCGCAGGTCCACCATCCCGAACAGCCCGATGCAGCGGCCCTCCGCCACCGACGGGTGCCGGGCCTTGAGCCGGTCCATCTCGCTGCGCATCACCTTCTCCAGCCGCGCCGCGTTCTCCACCAGCTTCTCGTCGCGCATCACGTGCAGCACCGCCTCCGCGGTGGCCAGCCCCACCGGATGCGAGTTGTAGGTGAGGCCGCCCGGGAACACGTTCTTCTGGAAGTGCTCGTGGATGGCCGCCCTCATCCCCACCGCGCCCAGCGGGAAGTAGCTGGAGGTCAGCCCCTTGGCCAGGGTCACCAGGTCCGGGATCACCTCGAAGTGCTCGTAGGCCAGCATCTTCCCGGTGCGCCCCATCCCGGCCATCACCTCGTCGCAGATCAACAAGATGCCGTGCTTGTCCAACAGCTTGCGCAGCCCGGCGAACCAACCCTTGGGCGGCACCAGCACCCCGTTGGTCCCGGTCACCGTCTCCACGATCATCGCGGCAATGTTCTGCCCGCCCTCGTACTGGATGGTCTCCTCCAGGTAGCGCAGGTGCGCCTCGGTCCGCTCCTCGTCGGTGTCCCCGAACGAATAGCTGTACGGCTGGGGATCCATCACGTGGATGATCCCCGGCGGGCCGGGCTCGCTGGGCCAGCGGCGCGGGTCGCCGGTCAGCTGCATGGTGAGGTTGGTGCCGCCGTGGTAGCTGCGGTAGCGCGCCAGGATCTTGGAGCGGCCGGTGTAGAGACGCGCCATCTTGATCGCGTTCTCGTTCGCCTCCGCGCCGCCGAGGGTGAAGAAGAAGGACTGCATCCCCGGCACCAGCTCCGAGAGCAGCTTCCCCAACCGGGCCCGCACCTGGGTGGCGGTCTGCGGGTAGACGAAGATCAGCTCGTCCAGCTGGCGCTTCATCGCCGCGATCACCTTGGGGTGCGCGTGGCCGATCAGCACGCTCATCAGCTGGCTGTTGAAGTCCAGGATCCGCTTCCCCTCCGGGGAGTAGAGGTACACCCCCTCGGCGCGGGCGATGGGCAGCGGGTTGACCGTGTTGCCGGCGGCCCAGGTGTAGAGGGTGTGCTCCTTGCAGTCCCGCACCATCTGCTCGGTGGACATCGGGGCCTGCGCGAAGGGGTGGGGATAGCCGAGGTACTGCGCGGCGGTGTCGTCCGGGTTGTGCATGGTCATCTCTCTCAGCTCATCCAGCTGGCGTCGGACGCGGCGGCCCACTTCTCGGTGATCTTCTTGGGCCGGCTCCAGAAGCGGAAGCCGTCGTAGCCGGTGAGGTCCCCGTGCCCGAACTTGGAGTTGTTGAAGCCGCCGAAGCTGAAGGGTTCACGGGGGACCGGCACGCCCACGTTGATGCCCACCATCCCCGCCTCCAGGCGGTCCGCCGCCAGCCGCGCCACGCTGCCGCGGGTGGTGAAGATGGCGGCGCCGTTGGCGTAGAAGCTCTGGTTCTGCAGCTGCAGCGCCGCCTCCAGGGTGGGCACCCGGACGATGGAGAGCACCGGTCCGAAGATCTCCTCGCACCCCGCCGGCATCTGGGGGGTGACGTGGTCAAGGAGGGTGGGTCCCAAGAAGTGGCCACCCTCCCCGCCCGCCGCCTTCCCCCCGCGGCCGTCCACCAGCACCCGGGCGCCCCGCTTCTCTGCGTCGTCGATGTAGCCCACGATCCGCTCGCGGGAGGCGGCGCTGATGATGCTGCCCATGTCCTCACCGACGCGGATCTTCCGGACGTTCGCCGCGATGGCGTCGATGATGGGCTGCACCTCCCCCACCGCCACCATCAGCGAGGAGGCCATGCAGCGCTGGCCGGCGCAGCCGTAGGAGGAGGCCACCACGTTGCTGGAGGTCAGCTCCAGGTCCGCGTCCGGCACCACAATCACGTGGTTCTTGGCGCCACCCAGGCACAGCATCCGCTTCCCCAGCGCCGAGCCACGCGCGTAGACGATCTTCGCGACGCGGGTGGACCCCACGAAGCCCACTGCCTTGATCTCCGGGTGATCGACGATCGCCTCCACCGCCTCGCGCTGGCCGTTCACCACGTTGAACAGGCCATCCGGCAACCCGGCCTGCTGCAGCAACTGGGCGATCCGCATCGCCCCGTAGGGCACCTGCTCGGACGGCTTGAGGATGAAGGCGTTGCCGGCCATCAGCGCGTTGGGGACCATCCACAGCGGCACCATCACCGGGAAGTTGAAGGGCACGATCCCCGCCACCACCCCCAGCGGCTCATGCACCGTGCGGCAGTTCACCCCGCGGCTGACGTCCAGCTGTCCGCCGTCGGCCAGCATGTGCAGCGAGGCGGCGTACTCCACGCACTCGATGCCCTTCTCCACGTCTCCTTTGCCCTCGGGATAGGTCTTGCCGTTCTCGTGGGAGACCAGCCAGGACAGCTCGTCCAGGTGCTTCTCCAAAAGCGCCTTGAACCGGAACAGCACCTGGGCGCGCTCGCGCATCGGGGTGGCGCGCCACGCCGGGTACGCCTGCTTGGCAATCTCCACCGCGACGGCCACGTCTGCCGTGGTGGAGAGGGTCATCTTCCCCATCGCCCGGCCGTGCCGGGGGTTCTCGATTGGCAGCCAACCGCCGCCGGACCCTTCCCGCCACTGCCCGCCTACCCAGTTGTGGATGGGCCCGAACTCGGTGAACTCGTAGCCGCGCGCGGGAAAACCCGCGGGCTCCAAAGGCCTCTGCATGGGGTGCTCCTTCAATTGAGAAGACAAAAAAGAGGGGAAGCGATCAGCTGCGCTTCAGGTAGCGACCGGCGCCGCGCTCCACCCGCAGGTCGCCGTCCAGCCACTGCACCCGCCCGTTGACGATGGTGGTGGAGACCTTCCCGGTCAGCGGGAAGCCCTCGAAGATGCTCCGGTCCACCCGGTGGTGGTGGGTCTTGGCGGAGATCACCTGCCCTGTGGCCGCAGGGTCGTAGAGCACCAGGTCCGCGTCCGCGCCGGGGGCGATGGTCCCCTTGCGCGGATAGAGGTTGAAGATCTTCGCCGCCTGGGTGGAGGTGACGTCCACGAACTGCTGCAGGGTGATCCGCCCGGCGGCGACCCCGTAGGTGTACATCAGCGCCATCCGGTTCTCGATCCCGGCGGCCCCGTTGGGGATCTTCCGGAAGTCGTCCTTGCCGGCGATCTTCTGGTCCTCCTGCCGGAACGGGCAGTGGTCGGTGGCCACGGTCTGGATCGCGCCCGAGGCCAGCGCGTTCCACAGGTACTCCTGGTGACCCTTGGGCCGGATCGGCGGGCTCATCACATAGGCCGCGCCCTCGAAGTCCGGCTTCTCGTAGACCGAGTCGTCCAACAACAGATATTGTGGGCAGGTCTCCACCAGCACCCGCTGGCCCTCCTGCCGCGCCCGGTACACCGCGTCCATCGACTCCCTGGCGGTGAGGTGGACGATGTACACCGGCTGGGCCTCGCGCGCGTCGGCGGTGTGGCCGTTGCGAGCGTCGCCGGCGGCGCGGGCCAGCTGGATCACCCGGTTGGTGGCCTCGCCCTCCAGGTAGGACGGGCGGCTCTTGGCGTGCCACTTCGGCTCGGTGAGCCCACGCCCCACCAGGCGGTTCTGCAGCGCCACCACCGCGTCCCCGTGCTCGCAGTGGGCGGTGACCAGCGCGCCCAGGTCGTGCGCGGCGTCCAGCACCCCCACCAGCTCCACGTCGTCCACGCCGATGGCGCCGCGGTACGCCATGAAGATCTTGAACGACTGGATGCCGTCGTTCAAGAAGACGTGCTTCATCTCCGCGCGGACCTGGTCGTTGAACCAGGTGACCGCCATGTGGAACGCGTAGTCGGAGCAGGCCTTCTGGGCGTTGTTCATCCAGAAGTCCCGGGCCTCCAGCAGGCTCTGGTTCCGGTTGGGGATGATGAAGTCGATGATGCTGGTGGTGCCGCCCGCCACCCCCGCGGCCGTGCCGGTGAAGAAGTCGTCCGCGCTCACCGTGCCCATGAAGGGCAGCTCCATGTGGGTGTGCGCGTCGATGCCGCCGGGGAACACGTACTGCCCCGAGGCGTCCACCACCTGGGTGCCGGCGGGGACGTCCAGGTCCTTCCCCACCGCCTGGATCACCCCGCCGTCCATCAGGACATCCGCGACGCGTTGGTCCGACGAGGTGACGACGGTGCCGTTACGAACGACAAGAGCCATGCGGTGCTTCCTCCGGCAGCAGGGATTAGAACTTCACCAGGTCCTGGTACGCCTCCGGGCGGCGGTCCCGGTAGAACTGCCAGACCTGCCGGACCTCATCGATCATCGAGAAGTCCAGGTCCGCCACCACCAGCTCGTCGTTGTCCTCGGAGGCCTGGGCCACGAACTGTCCGCGCGGGTTCACGAAGTACGAGCTGCCGTAGAACTTGCCGATGTTCCAGGGGGCCTCGGTGCCCACCCGGTTGATGGCGCCCACGAAGTACCCGTTGGCCACCGCGTGCGCCGGCTGCTCCAGCTTCCACAGGTACTGGGAGAGGCCGGCCACGGTGGCCGACGGGTTGAAGACGATCTCCGCGCCGTTGAGCCCCAGCGCGCGCGCGCCCTCCGGGAAGTGACGGTCGTAGCAGATGTAGACCCCGACCTTGCCGAACTGGGTCTGGAACACCGGGTAGCCGCCGTCGCCCGGCTTGAAGAAGAACTTCTCCCAGAAGCCGGAGGTCTGCGGGATGTGCTGCTTGCGGTACTTGCCCAGGTACTTCCCGTCGGCGTCGATCACCGCGGCGGTGTTGTAATAGACGCCGCGCATCGCCTCTTCGTAGAGCGGGACCACGATCGCCATCCCGTGCTTCTTGGCCACCTCCTGCATCAGCCGGGTGGTGGGACCGTCGGGGATGGGCTCGGCGGCGGCGTACCAGCGCTTGTCCTGGCCGGGGCAGAAGTAGGGGCCGTTGAAGATCTCCTGCAGACAGAGGATCTGCACGCCCTGCTTGGCCGCCTGGTCGATGAAGCCGAAGTGCTTCTCCAGCATCGCGTTCTGGATCTGCTTCACCGGAAGCGACTCATCGTTGAGCGGGTTGCTGCACTGGATGAGGCCACACTTCACCGTCTGAGCCATGCGCACCGTCCTTCGCGAAAGCGGCGAGGTTACGAGTGGACCCCGCGTGGCACAAGACGCCCTGCGTTGTTTCCAATCGGGTTGACCTGCGGCACGGTGACAACGGAGCATGATGGTTTCCGCTTTCGAGGAGACCTGATGCACAAGTTCGTGGTCCTGCCGGAGGGACGTCTCGAGCAACGCATCCCAGAGGCCAAGCCGCTCTACACGCAAGGTGAGGCGGAGACGGAGGCCAACCGCTGCCTGTACTGCGTGGACGCCCCCTGCATCAAGGCGTGCCCCACCGGGATCGACGTCCCCACCTTCATCCATAAGATCGCCACCGGGAACGTGAAGGGCGCGGCCCGGACCATCCTCAGCGAGAACCTGCTCGGGGACTCCTGCGGCCGGGTCTGTCCGGTGGAGGTGCTCTGCGCCGGGTCCTGCGTCTACAACGCCTGGAACCGGCCGCCGATCCAGATCGGCCGGCTGCAGCGCTACGCCACCGAGACGGCGATGAAGCAGACGCCGCTGGTGCAGCTGGTCACCCCCCGGCGCGCGGCACGGACCAAGAAGAAGATCGCCCTGGTGGGCGCCGGGCCGGCCTCCATCGCCGCTGCCGGGCTGTTGGCGCTGGAGGGGCACCAGGCGGTGATCTTCGAGCGCAAGGCTGTGCCGGGTGGGCTGAACACGCTGGGGATCGCCCCCTACAAGATGCAGGGCACCGAGGCCCTGAACGAGCTGGACGCGGTGCGGACCCTGGGCGACGTGGAGCTGCGCGGCGGGGTCGAGGTGGTGGCCGGTGCGGCGCAAGGCCACCAGATCTCCGCCCAGGCGCTGCTGCGGGACTTCGACGCCGTCCTCCTTGGACTGGGGCTGGGCGCGGACACCCGGCTGGGGATCCCCGGCGAGGACGGCCAGGGGGTGTTCGGCGCGGTGGAGCTGATCGAACGGATCAAGTCCGAGGCTGGCTTCTCCCTGGGCGGCGCTCGCCGGGCGCTGGTGATTGGCGGCGGCAACACCGCCATCGACATCGCCCATGAGCTGCGGCTGCTGGGCGTGGAGGACGTCTCCTTGGTCTACCGGCGCGGCGAGGCGGACATGTCCGGCTACGTCCACGAGCTGGAGTACGCGCGCAAGCACGGGGTGAAGCTGATCGAACACCGGGTGCTCGCCGCCTACGAACGCGACGCGGGCGGGAAGCTGACCGCGGTGCAGTTGCAGCAGGCGGAAGACGGCCGCGGGGTCCCGGGCACCGAAGAGCGGGTGCCGGTGGACCTGGTGGCGCTGGCAATTGGCCAGAGCCGGGCCACCCAGATCGCGCGCGCCTTCGAAGGCGTGGCGGTGGACGCCAAGGGCCGGGTCACCGTGGACCCTACGACCCACCGCACCGGCAACCCCAAGGTCTGGAGCGCGGGCGACTGCGTCAACGGAGGCAAGGAAGTGGTGAACGCCGTCCAGGAAGCCAAGATCGCGGTGCGGGACATGCTGAACGCGTTGGGGGAGGCGTAGCGCCATGGCGGACCTGAGCATCGACTTCTGCGGCATCAAGTGCCTCAACCCGTTCTGGCTGGCCTCCGCCCCGCCGGCCAACACCGGTCAGCAGATCATGCGGGCGTTTGACGCCGGCTGGGGCGGCGCGGTGTGGAAGACCCTGGGCGACCCGATCACCAACGTCAGCTCACGCTTCGCCAGCGTGGACTACGCCGGCCAGAAGATGATGGGGCTCAACAACATCGAGCTGATCACCGACCGGCCGCTGGAGGTGAACCTCAAGGAGATCGCCGAGGTCAAGCGCCGCTACCCCAAGCACGTGATCATCGCGTCCTTGATGGTGGAGACCCGCGAGAACTGGCGGGAGATCGTGAAGAAGGCGGAGGACTCCGGCGCGGACGGGCTGGAGCTGAACTTCGGCTGTCCCCACGGGATGTGCGAGCGGGGGATGGGCAGCGCGGTGGGCCAGGAGCCGAAGGTGCTGGAGGAGATCACCCGCTGGGTGGTGGAGGACGCCAAGACGCCGGTGATCGTGAAGCTGACCCCCAACACCGGCGACATCAACGAACCCGGTGAGGCGGCGGCCCGCGGCGGGGCCCACGCCATCTCGCTGATCAACACCATCAAGTCGCTGATGGGGCTGGACCTGGACCGGATGGTCCCCCTCCCCCGGGTCCAGAACCTCTCCACCAACGGCGGCTACTGCGGCCCGGCGGTGAAGCCGATCGCCCTGTTCATGGTCAGCCAGATCGCCAAGAACGCGATGACCCGGAACCTGCCCATCTCCGGCATCGGCGGGATCGGCAACTGGCGCGACGCGGCGGAGTTCATCGCCCTGGGCGCCACCAGCGTGCAGGTGTGCACCGCGGTGATGCACCACGGCTATCGGGTCGTGGAGGACATGATCGAAGGGCTCTCCGACTTCCTGGACTCCAAGGGGATGAAGTCTGTGAACGAGCTGCGGGGCCAGGCCCTGGGCGCCTACGCCGAGTGGGGCGAGCTGGACCTGGACTACTCGATCAAGGCGAAGATCGACCCCGACAAGTGCATCGGCTGCAACCTCTGCTACGTGGCCTGCATGGATGGGGCGCACCAGTGCATCCACATCCCCGGGCGGTCACCGGAGGAGTCGTACAAGGCCGGCCACTACCACCTGCCCACCCTGCCCATCCCGCAGGTCCCGGTGAAGGCCACAGGCGGCGTGGGGCGCTTCATCCCGCATGTGGACCTGGACGAGTGCGTGGGCTGCAACCTCTGCGCGCTGGTGTGCCCGGTGCCGGGCACCATCACCATGGAGCAGGTGCCAGGGCCGCTTGGCCGCAAGGAGACCTGGAACGACCGCGTCGCCCAGGGGCGGGATCTGAACCCCGGGGCGATGGAGAGCACGATCCTGGCCCGGAAGAACCGCGGGACCTGAGGTCTTCAAGATAAAAAAGGCCCGCCGGGGTTTGCGCCCCGGCGGGCCTGACTTCCATCTGGTTCAGACGGTTCTAGAACACGTAGCGCGCGCCGACCTGCACCCGCCACCGCGACAGGGTGGGGCTGCGGACCACGGTGCGGACCGCGGTCGGCTCGGTGAAGGAGTAGATCGGCCGGTTGTTCGCGGTGTCATACCCCACCGAACGCAGGAAGGCGGCCGGGTGGTTCTCGAAGTTCGCCTCCTGCTCGAAGAGGCCCCAGTCCGAGTTGATCAGGTTGAGGACGTTGAAGATGTCCGCCTGGACCTCCAGGTGCTGGCCCTTGATCCACTGCGGCGAGTTCCAGCCCAGCCGGACGTCCAGCAGGTTCTGCCACGGGTTGCGGCAGGCGCCGCGCCGCACGAACCCGCCGCGCGAGTTGCGCAGGCACTCCTGGCCCTGGATGAAGGTGTTGAGCGCCTCCCACTGGGTCGGATCCTGCAGGGTGATCTGGCTGGCATCCGCCGGGATGAAGGCCAGGTCGTTGCCGCCAATCCCGTCCCCGTTCACGTCTCCGCTGACCGTCCAGGTGTAGGGCAGGCCGGACTGACCCACGTAGATCAGCCCCGCGGTGAAGCCGTACGGCAGCTTCGAGGTCGCGGTGACGGTGAAGCGGTGGGTGCGCTCGAAGGCCGAGGGCCGCAGGTTGCGGTCCTGGATCGACCCGTCCAGCGGCGCGAACTGGAAGTTGGACAGCGCCTGCGCGCTGGTCAGTGAGATCAGGTCCCGCGCGCTGGTGTAGGTGTAGGAGACCCGGCCATCCAGCACGTCCGCCAGGTTCTTCTGGAACTGCACGGTGCCGCTGAACACGCGCCCGCCGTTCTTGTTGAACACCTTCACCGCCTGCCGGAGGTTGGTGTTGTCGATCCGCGTCGAGGTGGAGCGGCCGTTGCCTGCGTTGAAGGTGCCGTAGAGCGCCCGGCCCTCACCGCTGTCTGCCTGGCGGACCAGGTTCTCGTCGGTGGTGTACCAGCCGTTCACGTCCTGGGTGTAGAGCAGGTCCACGGTGCCCAGGATGTCCAGCGGCAGCTTGCGATCCAGGCCCAGGGCCACGCGCAGGTTCTGCGGGTAGCGGGTGTTCTTGGCGAAGTAGTCGATCTCACCCTGGTTGGTGGGGATGGTCGGCGGGGTGGTCCCACCGGCACAGTCGAACGGCTGCGCGGTCGGGTCGATGGTGAAGTCCGGCACTCCGGAGGAGCCGCTGCAGGTCAGCTCCACCTGGGAGAGGCCGTTGATGCTGTAGGCGTTGGCGACCCACACGTACGGCGGGCGCCCGGAGAACACGCCCACGCCGCCGCGGAGGACGGTCTCACCCTTGTTGCCGATGTCCCAGTTGGCGCCCAGGCGCGGCGACCACAGCGGATTGCCGGTCGGCACCTCGGAGGTGTCGATGGGGAAGGCGGCGTTGTCCACCAGCCGCGGGTTCTGGACGCCGCTGGAGAGGAACGGCACGTCCACGCGGACACCCGGGTTGATCACCAGGCCCTCCATCACCTCCCAGTGGTCCTGCGCGTAGAAGCCCAGCTGCAGCACGTCAAACGCGGCGGTGCCCGGCTCCTGCAGGTCGGTGACGGCGAAGCGGCGCTGGAAGGCGCTGGCGTTGCCGGCCTCGAAGTCGTCCAGGCTGTCAAACGCCCACACGCCGGTGGAGGCCTGGAAGAACGCGTTGCGCAGCTTCAGGTACTCGTTGGTGGTCCCCAGCGACAGGGTGTGCGCCCCCAGCTTGTAGGTGAGGGTGTCCTGCAGCTGGATGACGTCCTGATCCAGCTCGTTGAGCTGGGAGAAGCGCTCGGCGCCCGCCGCCAGGTAGGCGTCGTTGGCGCCCAGCTGTCCGGCGCGCACCAGGACCAGCGGGAAGTCCTGCCCCGGATCACGCTTGTCGCGGATGATCGAGAAGCCGGTGAGGAGCTCATTGGAGAGCCGCCCCCCCAGCCAGCTGGAGGTCAGCTTGGCGCGGACGGTGTTGCTGAGGGTGTCCTGGGCGTAGCCGGCGTTGGACAGCTGGTAACCATCCCGAAGGCGGCCCGGCACCGTCGGCCCGGTGGGCGAGCGGATCAGGTTGTCCTGGTAGGCGCTGACCAGGTTGTAGGAGAGTTCCAGGTAGCTGTTGGGGATGAGGCTGGTGCTGACCTTGGCGAACAGGTTGCGGTCCGGGCTGGCCAGGTTGGTGGCCAGCGCGGTGCCCGGGTTCTGCACCCCGTAGGTGTTGGTCAGGATGGAGGCGAAGCGGTCCGCCTCCACGGTGGTGAAGCCGGCGTTCGCCAGGTCCTTCACCGGATCCCCGGTGAGCTGCGAGCGGTTTCCGAAGGCGGAGGTCCGCTCCTGCAGATCGGTGGTGAGGAAGAAGTGGATCTTGTCCTTGAGGATCGGCCCGCCCAGGCTGATCCCGTACTGCACGGTGTTGTACCCAAGGAACGTCGTGTCATCCTGGTTGCCGGCCAGCAGCTTGTTCTGCCAGTAGCCCCAGAGCGCGCCGCTGAACTCGTTGGTGCCGCTCTTGGTGACCGCGTTCACCATGCCGCCGGCGAAGTTGCCGTAGCGCACGTCGAACGGGGACACCTGCACCACGAAGGTGTCGATGGCCTCGATGGACAGCGCCTTGGCGCCCGCCTGGCCACCCGGGGTGCCGGAGCTGGCCAGACCGAAGAGGTCGTTATAAGGCGCGCCGTCGATCTGGATGTTGTTGTAGCGGCTGTTCTGACCGGCCATCGCGTTGCCGGACACCTGCGGCGCGGTGGCGATCAGGTCGGTGAAGTTACGACCCTGCAGCGGGAGGGCGACCATCTGCGAGCTGGAAACCGCGGTGGAAGGACCGGTCCGGCTGGAGTCCTCCAGCAGGTCGGCCTCGGTGGCGACCACAGTGACCTCCTGGGTCATCGTCTCGAACTTCTTGAGTTCGACGTTCAGGCGCAGACGGCTGCCCAGGGCCAGCTGCATCCCGGTCCGCTTGTTGCCGTAGTACCCCTCGGTGCTGAAGGTGACGGTGTACGGACCTCCGGGCGGGACGTTGTCGAACAGGTAGGAGCCCGAAGCGTCGCTGATGGCGGTGAAGTCCGTGCCAGTGGCCTCGTTCCTCAGTTCGATCAGGACGTCCGAGAGCTTGGCGCCCTCCGGGTTGGTGATGACGCCGGTCAGCGCTGCGCCAGTGACGCCCTGCGCAGAGGCAGTCGAAGCAAAAGCCAGGGCGGCCACCAGGGCAACCGACCTCAGGCCTGCTCGAAAATACGACTTGTCCACAAACACCTCCAAGTGCATGAGTGCGCCCACATGAGCGGTCGGGCGCCCCCATAGCCTTGATCCTCGGGTCGTGAGAAGGACCAACTGGGTGACAAATGCATGAACCCCGCTCGCTGCTAATCCTTGCCTTCATGCTGGTTTCCGCTTGCGCGGGTCCGGACGCCTCCCGCAACAGGAAAAACCAGGCCAAGCCGGCACCGGCGCCGATCCGGCTGACCCTGGTAGCCACCAACGACATCCATGGCTGGGTGTACCCCAGGGAGTTCCGCCTGGCGGATGGCACCCCCGCCAGCGAGGGCGGGATGGCGACGTTCTCCGGCTACCTGGCCATCCTTCGCCGGCAGCATCCGAACGTCCTGCTCCTGGATGGTGGCGACCTCTTCCAGGGCACCCTCCCCTCCAACCTTGGCGAAGGGGCGGTGGTCATCGACGCCATGAATCACCTTGGCTACGCCGCCGCCGCGCTGGGCAACCACGAGTTCGACTACGGGCCGGTGGGTCCCTCGCCGGTGGCTGTGCGCCCGGATCAGGATCCGTTTGGAGCCCTCAAGGCCCGCATCCAGCAGGCGCGCTTTCCCATCCTGGCGGTCAACGTCCAGGAGGCGGCCACCGGCGCGCACCCGGGTTGGCTGGGCAATGACGGCACGCGGATGATGGAGGTGGCCGGCCTGAAGGTCGGGATCCTCGGCCTGGCCACGCCCCACACCCCGTCGGTGACCAACCCGGTGAACGTGGCGACGCTGCGCTTCACCTCGCTGGCCGAGGAGGCGACGACGGCGGCGGCGGCCCTGCGCGCCCGCGGGGCGGTGGTGGTGATCGCGGTGATGCACGCCGGCGGCCGCTGCGGCAAGTGGGACAATCCCCGGGATCTCTCCAGCTGCGATCCCGCCAACGGCGAGATCTTCGGCATGTTCGACGCCCTCCCGGAGGGAACCCTGGACGCGGTGGTCGCCGGGCACACCCACGCTCCGATGGGGCACTTCATCAAAGGCACGCCGGTGGTGGAGACCCCAGGGCTGGGCCGGTCGTTCTCGATGATCGAGCTGGTCGTGGATCCGGTGCGAGGGCAGGTGCTGCGGGATCAGACGCGGATCACCCCGGTGGTCCCGATCTGCGCCACGGTGGACGCGACCCTGGGCACCTGTGACTCACGGCAACTGCACGACCACCCCGGGGTGAAGCTGGTGCCCGCCACCTTCCTGGGCGAGCCGGTGGTGGTGGACGCCGTCCTGGAGACGCTGATGGCCCCGGCCCAGGCCCACGCCCAGGCGCTGCAGCAGCGGCCGCTGGGGGTGAGCGTCCCCAAGCGTCTGACCCGAAATTACGAGGGAGAAAGTCCGCTGGGGCTGATGCTGGCGGACACGCTGCGGGAGCACGAGAAGGCGGACCTGGCGATCCTCAATCCGGGTGGGCTGCGCGCGGACCTGGCTGCCGGCGAGCTGACCTACGGGGACGTCTTCGAGGTGCTGCCCTTCGACAACACGGTGGCCACCGTCAGCCTCACCGGGACACAACTGGTGAGCCTGTTCAAGACCGTCTATGGCGCCCGGAAGGGTGTGTTCCAGGTCAGCGGCGCGCGGTTGCGGCTGGCCCGCTGCAAGGGTCCCGACCGCCTCTTGGAGTTCGTTCTCGAGCCGTCGGGCAAGCCCCCGCGCCCGAATCAGACCTATCGGGTGGTGATGCCCGACTTCCTGGCCCGGGGAGGAGACGGGCTGGGGCCGTTCCTGCAGACGCTGCCGCCGGGGGCGATTGATCTGGGCGAGGCGCGCGAGGACAACTTCCGCGATGTGATCGTCAACCGGTTCGTGGCCAGGAAGTCCCAGGTGGTCGCGCCGAAGATGGGGCGCATCGTGATCGAGAAGGGCAGCGGCGGGGACTGCGCCAACCTCTCCGGGACCGACGGGGACCACTGAGGCCCGCGGCCCCAGGTCACCAGGCCGCGGCCAGACCCGCCACCACCCCGTCCTGGGTCGGCATCAGCGTCGGAAGCAGCGCCAGCCCCCCCTGGGGCCGGCCCCAGTTGAACCCTACCACCGCGCCCACGGTGGTGAGCACTGCCCCCGCCACCAGCGCGCCCACGAAGACCGGCCCGGAGGAAACAGGCCCCAACGTCGCGATCAGCACCGAGGGGACAGCGCCTGCCAGTGTGCAGGCCCCTTCACACTCGTGCCAGGAGGGTCACGTCCGGCCCCACAGATCTGACCCGCGATCCGCGCCTCCGGGTGTTTCGCCAGAGACTCGAAGAGGACGGCATCCACATCCACTACGTCGACGCCGCCCTCTCCCCGGAGACGAGCCACTGACCCGAGCACGGCGAAGGCGACGTCCGTGAGCGACGACTTGGGGTGATCACAGGAACCGCGGCTTCCCGGCTCGACGAGTTCGGCGCCGTCGCGCGGCGAGCTCGCTGGAAGAGAGTTCGCTGGGGGAAACTTGTTCAGGCGGACAGGTTTACCCCCTGTTTTCCCCCATAAACACCGTGGAACTTGTCATCAGGGACAAGTTTCCCCCAGCTCCGGACCGTCACGCCAGGAACGCCTTGCCTTTGGGGGGGGCCATTTGTAGGGTGCGCCGCCTTTTTACCCCCCAGGACAGAGAAGAAGACGATGAGCGCGACCGTGAGTTCGACTGGGAAGATTACGCAGATTCTTGGCCCCGTGGTGGACGTGGAGTTCCCGCCGGGCGGACTGCCGCAGATCTACACCGCCTTGAAGGTGACCAACCTGGCCATCTCCAATGAGCCGGACAACCTCACCGTGGAAGTGGCGCAGCACCTGGGCGAGAACACCTGCCGCTGCATCGCCATGGACTCCACCGACGGTCTGGCCCGTGGCACCCAGGTGCGCAACACCGGCGCGCCGATCCAGGTGCCGGTCGGCAAGGCCACCCTGGGCCGGATCCTCAACGTCACCGGCGACCCGGTGGACGAGAAGGGCCCGGTGAAGGCCACCAAGTACCTGCCCATCCACCGCGCGCCCCCGGAGTTCACCGAGCAGGACGTGCGCGTGCTGGCGTTCGAGACCGGGATCAAGGTCATCGACCTGCTGGCCCCCTACACCCGCGGCGGCAAGATCGGCCTCTTCGGTGGCGCCGGCGTCGGCAAGACCGTGCTCCTCCAGGAGCTGATCCGCAACGTGGCCACCGAGCGTGGCGGCTTCTCGGTGTTCGCCGGCGTCGGCGAGCGCACCCGCGAGGGCAACGACCTCTATCACGAGATGCAGGACTCGAACGTGATCAAGATCGACGACCTGGAGAAGAGCCAGGCGGTGCTGGTGTACGGGCAGATGAACGAGCCGCCCGGCGCCCGTGCCCGCGTCGCCCTCTCCGCGCTGACCATCGCCGAGTACTTCCGCGACGAAGAGGGCCGCGACGTGCTCCTCTTCGTGGACAACATCTTCCGCTTCACGCAGGCCGGTTCGGAGGTCTCCGCACTGCTGGGCCGCATCCCCTCCGCTGTGGGTTACCAGCCGACCCTGGCCACCGAGATGGGCGCGCTGCAGGAGCGCATCACCTCCACCTCCAAGGGATCGGTCACCTCGGTGCAGGCGATCTACGTGCCCGCCGACGACCTCACCGACCCGGCCCCGGCGACGACGTTTGCGCACCTGGACGCGACCACCGTGCTCTCCCGCGCCATCTCCGAGCTGGGCATCTACCCGGCCGTGGATCCGCTGGACTCCACCTCGCGCATCCTGGACCCGAACGTGATCGGGCCCGAGCACTACGCGGTGGCCCGCAAGGTCCAGGGCATCTTGCAGCGCTACAAGGAGCTGCAGGACATCATCGCCATCCTCGGCATGGACGAGCTCTCCGAGGAGGACAAGCAGGTGGTGGCCCGCGCCCGCAAGATCCAGCGCTTCCTCTCCCAGCCCTTCTTCGTGGCCCAGGTCTTCACCGGCAAGGAAGGCCGCTACGTGAAGCTCCAGGACACCATCAAGGGCTTCAAGGAGATCGCCGACGGCAAGCACGACGACCTCCCGGAGTCGGCCTTCTACATGGTCGGCACCATCGACGAGGCCATGGAGAACGCCCGCAAGATGGCGGCGGCCTAAGGGAAGTTGTCCAAGGCGGCCGCAATTTGGGAAGTTGGAGGGGTGAGCCGCCTCTTCCCCTTGCTGCTGCTGTTGGCCCTCCCCGCCCTGGCTGCTGAAAAGCAGGGCAAGACCCGCTCTTCCACCAACGGGCTGTACGCCATCCGGTTGGTGGAGGAGGCACCCGGCAAGTGCCGGGTGGAGACGCTGAAGGACCAGGCGGTCCACTGGTCCTTGAACCAGTGTCTGGCCACCCTGGACGACCAGCTGTACGTCTCCAGTGGGGGAGACCGGTTCTGGGTGATTCGCACCTTGCCCCAGATCCCCAGGCGAAAGCGGGGAAGCCGCAAGCCTCCCCACCTGGCCGCGGTGGTGGCGACGCTGTATGAGAAGGATGGCCGGGTGGTCCGGCAGAAGAGGTTGGGCGACTTCCTCCAGTCGCACCGCCTGGCCCTGGTCCGGAAGCTGGACCGGCACTTCAAGTGGTTGGAGGGCGTGTATGACGTACCGGGGAAGGGCCCCCGGCTGACGGACCAGGAACAAATTGAGCTGGAGGCGGTGGGTTCCAAGACCGTCCGGCTGGACTTCAAGTAGGAGAGTTGGCCATGGCGCAGCTGAGCGTGGAGATCGTCACCCCGGAGAAGCGGATCCTGTCGGCGAAGGCCGATGAGGTCATTGCCCCGGGCGGCCGTGGGCTCTTTGGCGTCCGGCCGGGCCACAGCCCGTTTCTCTCCCTGATGGAGGCCGGCCCGCTGGAGCTGCGCGAGGGCGCCGCCAAGCAGGTGTTCTTCGTGGCCGGCGGGTTCATCGAGGTCACCAACGACAAGGTGCTGGTGCTGGCCGACCACGCCGAGCCGGTGAAGGACATTGACGTGGAGGCCGCCCGCAAGCGTCTGGAGGCTGCCCAGCAGGCCCTCAAGGGGATGAGCCCCGAGGACACCCGCTTCCAGGTGGAGTCCGCCACCGTCCGCCGCGAGACCGCGCGGATGGGCTTGGCCTCCCGCCGTTAGTCACAGGTGAAGTACCAGCTCTTCCATGAGCTGGCCCACGCCCCCAGCGCCAAGGTTCGCCGCTACATCGTGGACCAGGCGTTGGAGGAGCACGTCCAGTTCCGCAACATCGCCTTCGAGCAAGCCCACGCCGCGCTGCGCGCGCACGG
The DNA here is from genome assembly GCA_030857095.1 of Myxococcota bacterium. GTDB lineage: Bacteria > Myxococcota > Myxococcia > Myxococcales > Myxococcaceae > JALYOC01. Next base: position 16,805 of record JALYOC010000043.1, read on the forward strand.
CGGTGGGTCCGTCCCCGCCCTCTGGGACGGCAGCCAGCTCTACCAGGGCGCCGAGCTGATCATCGTCCGCCTCTCCCGGCTGGTGGACATCGGCCGGTCGCCCTGAAGCGGAAAAAGGGGACAGGCTACATTTTCGACGCGCTGCGTCGAAAATGTAGCCTTGTATCTCGACAAGGCAGGACGTGAGCGGTCAGACGCAGCGGGGTATTCTGGGTTTGCGCCTGAAAGTTTGGTTGGGGAGCGCGCGGTAGACCGACGTAGCCGAGGCCATTCAAAA
>JALYOC010000056.1 GCA_030857095.1 Myxococcota bacterium
CGTTCCCGCCGAACTCCCGCGCCCGGGCCCCTGTCGCAAAGGACCGGTGGGGATCCCGCTGGATCCGGTCCGCACCTCCTTTTCCCAGGCCGGCCTCGGCTCCCCCCGTCGCCCCTGCGCGCGCACCGAGCTGGCGCTGATCAGCCGCGCCACCGCGCTGGTGGACACCGCCCGCCAGTACCAAGCGCTGGAGGCCACCGCGGTCGCCGAGGCCAGCTGGGCGCTGCGCCCCCGCCTGGAGCTCTCCCTGGCCGCCGAGCTGTTCACCTACCAGTCCGCCACCTCCGCCTCGCTGGGCGCGGATCGCTTCGGGCTGGGGCAGTTGGCCCTGGGCGGAAGCTACCTGCTGGAGGACGGCGGGGGCCTGGCCTACGGGTTGGCCGGACGGGTGTTGCTGCCCACCACCACCCTGGGCCCCGGGGTCCGGACGGTGGGCCTGGAGCTGGGCGCGCCCGCGGCCTACACGCTGGGCGAGGCGCTGTTCCTCCACGGGTATGCGGGCGTGCAGCTGACCGGCGGGATCGGCCAGGGGCCGCTGTTGCCCCACCTGGGCCTGGGGCTGACCTTGGGGGGCGAGTACCACCCCACCTCGGTGCTGGCGCTGGCCCTAGATCTGACCGCCCGCTTCGGCACCCGGGCGGTGGTGGAGGAGCTGACCCCGGCGCTGGCGCTGCGGTTCCGCGCCGCCCGCGCGCTGTGGCTGGAGCTGGCCGCCGCGCTGCCGGTGGCCGGGGAACACGGGCTGAGCGTAATCGACGGGCTGCGCCTTCAGCCGCAGGGCGCGCTGCGGCTCAGCTACCGTCCCTGACAGACTTCCTTCCCACCAGCCCGGCGATCTCCTCTTCGCCAAAGCCGGCCTCCCTCAGGATCTCCTGGCTGTGCTGGCCCAGCGCCGGGGGCGGGCGCAGCGGCAGCGCTCCGGCCTGGACCGGGGTGCGCAGGTGGGTGACGTCCATCCCCCGCTGCTCATCCCGGGCCCGCACAAACATCCCGCGGGCCACCAGCTGCGGATCGGAGAGCACCTCATCCCCCTCCCGCACCGCCTCCACGCACACGTCCGCGCCCTCCAGCACCCGCAGCCAGTGGGCCAGCGGCTGGCTGACAAACAGCCGCTCCAGCTCGGCCCGGATCCGGGTCCCGCCCTCCCCGGTGTCATAGCCACCGGCGAACAGGTCCTCCCGTCCCAGCCGCTGCAGCAGCCCGCTGAAGAACTTCGGCTCCAGCGAGCCCACCGCCAGGTAGCGATCGTCGGCGGTGCGGTACACCCCGTAGCAGGCGTAGCCGCCGTTGAGCGCGTCGGTCCCGCGGCTCAGCGGCCGGCCGGCCTCACCCATGAACAGCCGCGCCGCGAGGTGCATGTGCAGAAACGCGGTGGCCGCCTCGGTCATCGAGATGTCCAGCACCCGGCCCTTCCCGGTGCGGTGGCGCTCGTGCAGCGCGGAGAGGATCCCCACCAGCCCGAACAGTCCGCCGCCGATGTCCGCCATCTGCACCCCGGGCATCGCCGGGGCCCCGCCTCGCTCGCCTCCGAATGCCAACGCGCCGCTGCGGGCCAGGTAGTTGAGGTCATGCCCCGCCTTGAGCCGGTCCGGCCCGGTCTGCCCGTAGCCGGAGATGGCGCAGTAGATCAGCCGCGGGTTCTGGGCCATCAGCGCCTCGGGTCCCAACCCCAGCTTGTGCATCACCCCGGGGCGGAAGCTCTCGATCACCACGTCGTAGCCGCGCACCAGCTTCAACAAGGCGGCCTGTCCCGCCGGCGAACGCAGGTCAAGGGTCAGCGACCGCTTGTTCCGGTTCAGCCCGTAGAACAGCGCGCTCTCCTCCTCGCGCAAGGGCGGCATCTGCCGGATGTAGTCCCCGCCGTCGGGGTCCTCGACCTTGTCCACCCGGGCGCCCAGGTCCGCCAGCACCAGGGTGGCGTAGGGGCCCGGCAGCAGGCGGGTCAGATCCAGGACCTTGAGGTCCGACAACGGCAGCCCTTCGCTCATCACCCCTCCAAATGCAGCGCGGCGCGTACCTGGGGAGGTGCGCGCCGCGAAAGGACCGCGTCCAGCCGGAACGACTAGGCCAGCAGCTTGCCCAGCTTCATCGCCAGGCCCATGTCCATTGGCTTGAACTTCAGCTTGCCCTGCATCGCCGCCATCTGCGGGTTCAGCTGCTTCTGGCGGATCTTCACGAAGTCGTCGTTGGACACCGAGATGGTCATCTTCGGGGTGCCCTCGTGGCCGGACTTCACCCAGTCGTTGGGCTTGGTCAGATCCAAGGTCCAGTTGCCGCCGTTGTCACCGGTCACCACGAAGTGGATGACGGCGTTGATGTCCTGGGCAAGCTCCGGCTTCTGGGTCAGCGCCTGGGGGATCTCGGTCTCCAGGATGTCCTTGGCGTTCATGGGCGTCTCCTCGGTTGTGCGGACCCGGCTGATTGCCGAATCAATAGCGCGCGGAAGGTAAAGGCCACGACCACCCGCGTCAAGCCATGCCGAGGGCCTGGCGGACCAGCTGCAGCAGGTCCGCCAGCTCGAACGGCTTGGCCAGATAGCCCACGGTGCCGATGTCCTTGGCCTTCGCCCCGACGTTGCGATCGGCGGAGAGGACGATGATCGGCGTCTTGGCCTGCTCGGGCGACCGGCGGCGGAGCTGCTGGGAGAACTCCCAGCCGTCCATCACCGGCATCATCAGGTCCAATAGGATCAAGGCGGGCTGGTGAGCGTCCATGCGCTCGAGCGCCTCCTTGCCATTTCGGGCTCGGACCACCTCGAAACCCTCGGCCTCGAGGATCTCAGCCAGTGCTTCGAGGATGTCCGGATCGTCATCAACGATCAGGATTTTCGTGGGGTTAATGCGTCGCTCCTCTGGTCGGTGGGCATACCAGGGTTCCAGCCTGGCGGTGAAGCTTCCTCTATCTGGTCCCCGGCGCCGTTGCCGAATCGACAGATCGGGCAGAGGTTTCCGTTACACCTATGAACGACACACTCGACACCGCGGAGCGGGAACGCCAGTGGCGGGTGCTCCGCGCCGCCTCGCACGACATCCGGGGCCCGCTGGCCAACGTCCGCTCCTACGCATCCCTGCTCAGCGACCCGCGGATGGAGTTGAGCGAGAAGGCCCGCCGGTCGGTGGAGGTGATCATCCGCAACGCCGACCGGGCGCTGTTGCTGCTGCGGGAGTTCATCGACTCCGAGCAGGTCACCCGCGGGCGGCTGGAGCTTCCCCTGGAGGCGGTGGACCTGCGCGGGATCTGGGCCAAGGCGGTCAAGGCGGTCACCCCACTGATGGAGGAGCGGAAGCTGCGCCTGGAACTGGACGAGCAGGTGGCCGCCGCGGTGCAGGCGGAGGCAGGCGCCCTGGAGCACATCCTGCGGGTGGTGCTGGAACACGCCCTCTCCCGCTCCCCCGAGGGCGGCACGGTGTCGGTGGAGATCCAACCCCTCCCCCACGCAGAGCTGTCGATCGCCGTCACCGACCGGGGCCCCCCTCTGACCGGAGAGGAACAAGAGCAGCTGTTCGACCGGGAGGCCTGGCTGGAGAAGCAGCGCAAGCTGTCCTTGGGGTTCCGGCTCAGCCTTGCCCAGGCCGAGGCGCGCACCATGGGAGGAACCCTGGAGGTCTCCTCCACCACCGGAGGAACCACCCTGGAGCTGCGGCTGCCGATCGCGGCCACCTGAACCAGCCCACACTTGCGCCCACCCCCGGGTGCTGGTCATGTAGGCGCCACGTCACGCTTTTGTCGGCCCCCCGAGCCGACCTGGGAGCACCGATGTTTGGCATGCGTACTCAAGAACTCCTGCTGATCCTGCTGGTGCTGGTGCTCCTGTTCGGGGCCACCCGGCTGCCGCAGCTGGGCTCCTCCATCGGCCAGGCGATCCGCAACTTCAAGAAGGGCTTTGGCGAGGACGGCGCCGCCGCGGACGAGAAGAAGAAGGGCCAGGGCGGCGGAGGATCGCTGTCCAGCAGCAGCAAGCTGCCGGAGGACGAGGCCCACCGGGTCAAGGAGTCCTGAAAGCGGCGCGGGCTACCTGGCCCGCATGATCTCCGCTTCCACCTTCTTCACCATGGCCCAGACCCGCTTGGCCTCGGCCGGATGGGTGCCGGGACCGGCCTTCGCCCTGGCCAGCGCCGCCTTGGCCTCGGCGTGCTTGCCGTCCTTGTGCAGGGTCTCCGCCAGGTAGAACTGGGCGCGCAGGTTCTGGGGGAACTTGCCCACGGTCTTCTCCAGCATCGCGCGGGACTTGTTCAGGTCCCTCATCGGCCAGGGCAGCTCGTAGTGGTAGCGGCCCTTGAGCATCCACGGCCCGCCGTGATCGATGGTCGGGTCCAGCTGGATCGCCCGGTCCAGCCGCTCATTGAACTTGCCTTCGACCCCCTCCCCCAGCGCGTTGAGGATCCCGATCCCCTGGGCGTACAGCCCCACGGTGGAGGCGGCCCAGTAGTGCCCCAGGGGGCTGTCCGGCTTCAGCTTCCGGGCCCGGTCCGCCAGCACCAGGCCCTCCTTGGCGATCGCTGCCTTCTGCTTGTCGCTGCCAGCGGCGTCCGCCTGCCAAGCCTTCCAGCGGGCTCCCCGCCACAGCACCTCAAAGTTTTCCGGCTGGGCCTTGATCGTCTCGGCCAGGAACTTCTCCTGCTCCTGGTCGGCTGCCGGCTGGGTCCGTGCGTCGAACAGCTCATCCAGCTTCTTGGCGGGGTCGGCCGTCTCCTGGCTCAGGGCCAGTGTGGGAAGGACGAACAGCAGGCAGGCGAATGAGCGCATGTCTGGCCTCTATCACGGTGGGTGCGGGTGGCGGAACCGTAGGAGGACGTCGACCGCGGCGGCGAAATTCGGCCAAAAAAAAGGCCCCCCGGGTCGGGAGGCCTTCTCTTCAAGCGGCTGGCGCGCTCAGGCCGCGTCCGCCGACATCGTCTCGTCGGTGATGAAGTTGCCCTCCGCGTCCTCGTTGAACGCGGCCAGGTACCGCTCCAGGAAGTGCTTGGTCTTCAACTCCACCTGGCGGACCCGCTCACGCGAGACGCCCCAGCGTTGGCCCAGCTCCTCCAGGGTGCGCGGCTTCTCCTGCGTCAGCCGCTCCTGCAGGATGTCCCAGCCCAGGTCGCCAATGCGCTTCTTCACCTTGGCCAGGGCCACCTGGACCTCCTCGTCCTGCTCCCGGGAGAGGAACTGATCGGCCGGGCTGGGTTCGTGGTCCTCGATCCGGTCGAGGTAGGTGGTGTCCCCCTCCTCGTCGATGGTCACGTCCAGGGAGAAGTCCGACATGCTCCCCCGCTCGTTCTCTCCGCCGCGGACCTGGCTGCGGTTGTCCTTGAGATAGCGGGTGATGTACGCGCGGATCCACCACACAGCGTAGGTGGCGAAGCGAACGTTCTTCTTCGGATCGAAGTGCTCGATCGCCTTCATCAGGCCGACGTTGCCCTCCTGGATCAGGTCGTCCAGCCGGGCCCCCCGGTTGGCGAACTTCTTGGCGACCGCCACGACGAACGGCAGGTTGGACATCGCCAGGATCTGTCGGGCCTGCTCATCACCCTTCTTGAACCGGCGCGCGAGCTCGTACTCCTCCTCGCGCGTCAGCTGCGGATGGCGCCCCATTCCCCTCAGGTAGGTGGAAAGGTTCTCGCCTCCAGTCATCATTGCCTTCGCCATTGCAGCGACCTCCCTTCTTGTTCGTTATGAAAGCCCCAGACAGACGCTCCGGACCGGCCTTGGGTTTAAGACGCCTAACGGCTGAAGGCGTTTCGCATTCCTTTACAAGGGCTCATTCCTTGTGCTTACGCACAGGTTCAGAAGCGCTTGCGTCCACCCGGGTGGGTGGATTGCGGGGCGTGTGCGGTCTCTTCGTGAACGACGGTCACGAAAGGGTCACGGCTCGCGGGGGAAGATCTTCCCCGGGTTCATCAGACCCGATGGATCGAACAACGATTGGATCCGACGCTGTAATGCAATGACCCCTGACGACTGCTCGAGCTGCAGGTAGTCACGCTTGGCGTAGCCGACCCCGTGCTCGCCGGTGATCGTCCCGCCCAGCTCCACCGTCAGCTTCAGCATCCGCTCGACCGCCTGATCAACCCGCGGACGGTCCGCCTCGCTATCGAAGAGGATGTTGGCGTGCAGGTTCCCGTCGCCGGCGTGGCCGTAGGTGGCGACCAACAGCCCCAGCTCCTCACCCATTTCCTTCAGCCGGCGGATGCACTCCGGGATCTTCGAGCGTGGCACCGCGATGTCCTCGGAGATCTTCAACGGCCTCAGCGCCCGCAGCGCGGTGGAGACCACCCGGCGCGCGGCCCACAGCCTCTCCCGCTGCTCCTCGCCCTGCGCGACCAGGACCTCCACCGCGCCCTGCGCCTGGCAGATCTCCCCCAGCGCGGCCAGCTCGGCGAAGGTCCCCTCCTCGCTGTTGCCGTCGGTCTCGGCGATCACCGCCGCCCGCGCTCCGGACGGGAACTGGAAGCCCCGCCCATCCACCGCGCGGATCGACACCTCGTCCAGCAGCTCCAGGGTGCGGGGAAGCACGCCGGCCGCCAGCACCGCGCTGACCGCGTTGGCCGCGTGCAGCACGCTGGGGAAGACGCACAGCGCGGTGCGCACGAAGCGGGGCAGCGGGATCAGCTGCAGGGTGATCTCGGTGGCCACCCCCAAGGTGCCCTCCGAACCCACCAGCAGGCCGGTCAGGTCGTAGCCGGCCACCCCCTTGATGGTGCGCCGTCCCACGCGGTGCACCTGCCCGTCCGGCATCACCCAGGTCATCCCCAGCACATAGTCACGGGTGACGCCGTACTTGAGCGCCCGGGGTCCTCCGGCGTTCTCGGCGATGTTCCCGCCCAGGGTGCAGAAGTCCTGCGAGTTGGGATCCGGCGGGTAGAACAGCCCCTGGGCCTCCGCCGCCTTCATCAGGTCCGAGAGGATCACCCCCGGCTCCACCACCGCGGTCAGGTCCTCCACCGAAATCAAGCGGATGGCGTTCATCCGCTCCAGCGACACGCTCACCCCGCCCGCCAGGGGCAGGCTGCCGCCGCTCTTGCCGCTGCGTCCCCCCACCGGGGTGTAGGGCACCTGGTGCGCCTGGCAGATCTGGAAGACGCGGGACACCTCCTCGGTGGTCCGGGGGAACACCACTACGTCCGGTGGGAAGTCTCCGGTGTCCGACTCGTCGTGGCCGTAGGGGGCCAGGATCTCCGGATCGACCCGGACCTGCCCTTCCCCCAACTCGGCGATCAGCTGCTGGGCGGCCCGGGAGGATCGCTCCGGATCCACGCGGACGATCTGGGGGCCGGACTTCACCCGAAGACCTCCACCAGGCTTCCGCTCATCGCCTCCGGGGCATCTAGGCACAGGTAGCGGACCACCCCCGCAACCTCGTCTGGGCTGAGCACCGCCGGGAAGCCGGACTGGGCCAGCATGTCGGTCTCCACGCCACCGGGGAGGACCGCGGTCACCGTCACCCCGGTCCCCTTCAGCTCCTCCGCCATCGCCTTGGTCAGCCCGTTGAGGCCCCACTTGGAGGCGCCATAGGAGGAGGCCCGCGGACAGGCCAGGGTGCCGCTGATGGAGGAGATGTTGATCACCCGGCCGAAGCGCCGCTCCACCATTCCCGGCAGCAGCCGGCGGGTCACGTAGAAGGGCCCGGCCAGGTTCACCCCCAACACCCGGTCGAAGTCGGCGTCGGTCATCTCGGAGATCGGCGCCCGGTGCACGATGCCGGCGTTGTTCACGAGCACGTCCACCCGCTTGAACACCGACAGCGCCCCGCCGCAGATCCGCTCCACCTCGATCGAGCTGGAGACGTCTCCCGCCAGGGGCAGGGCCTTGCCGCCCAGGGCCGCGATCTCGGAGGCGATCTCATCGGCGTGCGGCTGGGTGGTGGCGGTCACCACCACCGCCGCGCCCTCCCTGGCCATCATCAGGGCGATCGCCCGGCCGATCCCGCGCGAGGCGCCGGTGACCAGCGCCACCTTTCCGGTCAGCCTGCCCTCGCTCATCGGCGGTCTCCAGACTGCAAACGGGCGGCCAGGAAATGTAGCCTGTCCCCTTTATTGGCGGTGTGCGTCACAGGCGGGCCCACAGCTCGCGGCGCAGGTCCAGGTCGGTTTGCAGCAGGCCTTCGTAGGCGTCGGCGTGGCTGACCGCCTGGGCCTGCACGCCCCCGCGGATGCGCATGCAGGCGTGCTCTGCCTCCAGGATGCAGGCGGCGCCGGCCGCTCCCAGGCCTTCCATCAATGCACGGGCCACCTGCCGGGCAAGGTCCTCCTGGAGGATCAGCCGGTGGGCGAACAGGTCCACCAGCGCGCCCAGCTTGCCAAAGCCCACCACCCGGTCGGTCGGCAGGTAGGCCACGTGCGCCACCCCGGTGAACGGCAGCAGGTGGTGCGGACACATGGAGTGGAACCGCAGCCCGGTCACCACCACCAACTCGCGGCCACTACCCGGCGGCGCCGGATAGGTCTCCCCCAGGGTCTGGCGGGGCGACTGGCGATAGCCGTCCAGGAAGTCGGTCAGCCAGGCCTCGGTCACCCGCTGGGGCGTCTCGGCCAGGTTGGGATCGGTCAGGTCCACGCCGGCGGCGACCAGGAAGTCCCGCACGGCCTTCTGCATGGCCGCGGCGTCAGCCTTCTTCGCGGACGCGCGCGGCTTTCTCACTCGCGGTAGGCGACGCAGTATTCGGGGGTTTCCCACAGCCGCAGCTCCTTGAGCCCCTCCAGCATCGGCTTGAGGCGCTCCCACATCCAGACGATCAGGTTCTCCGCGGTGGGGTTCTCCATGAAGTCGTTGAGGTTGTGGTGATCACAGGTCACCAGCACGTTGTCCCAGACGGTCTTCCGGATCTCGTCGAAGTCACGGATCATCCCGTCCTTGGGGTTCGGCTTGCCCTCCAGGGTCACGGTCAGCTTGTAGTTGTGGCCGTGCAGCCGGAAACAGGGGCCGTCGTAGAACGGCAGCCGGTGGGCAGAACTGAAGTGGAAGTCGACTGAAAGCTCCATCGGCATGGCTGAAAGGTTCCTTCGCTCGTCTGGCGAGCAGGCTATCGCAAGCGGGGTGCTGCGGGACCTTCTGGATGCAGGGAACCGCGAAAGGTTGCAAGCAATGCCACGCGTCCGCCTGCCCGGCGAGCCCCCGCTCAGCGCTGAATCTTGAATGGCGGCGCTGAGCCGAACTGAAGAGCCACCACCTCCTCCAGCGGCGGACCCACCGCCGGCGCGGTGTACCAGGCAGATCGCGCCAGGCGGTGACGGCTGCGCAGTGCGTCCTCCGGCGGGATCAACGCCCTTCGGGAGGTGCCGTTCTTGAGATGGAAGGTCACCGCCAGCGGCCCCGGCAACCCGTTGGGCCGCAGATAGAACGCGTACCGGTGGTGCCCCGCGTCGATCCGCCCCGCCGCCCAGCCGACCACCGTCTGGGGCCCGGCCGGGATCTCCAGCGGGTGCACCCCGTCTGGGAGCGGCGAGGGAGCAGCGGGGGATTTCAGATCGTAGGCCCGCAGCCAGGCGTGGGGCGGCACCCCGGGCACCGGGGCGAAGGGCTCGGCCGCCGGGGAGACCAGATACGGGTGGTAGCCGCGGCGCTCGGCGGCTGCGGGGTCCGCAGCGCGGCGGTAGACGATCCGCCCGCTCCAGAAGATCAGCGACTGTACCTCGAACACTCCGGGGGGATCCGCATCCAGGTCCTGGAACACCACCGCCCTCTGAGGCACCGCCGCGTCCAGTGCCGGTCCCAGCTCCGCGGAGTAGCTGATCAGCAACTGTGGGGCCAGATGGACCACCTGCTGTGCCTGGGCCCGGGGCACCGCCCACAGCAGCCAGCCCCACAGCAGCGCCGGGGCAGCCAGGAGCAGCGTCACCCGCACCAGCTTGACCGGCCGCAAGAGCAGCCGCGGCCCGCCGGGCAAGGGCGGGGCCGACACCCGGGTGTCGATCCGCCTCAGCACCGCCAACAGCCCCAGGGCCAACGCCGCTCCGGCCGCCGCCAGCAGCAGTCCTTCGAACAGCCCGGGCAGGGTGCGGGTCTGTTCGAACCACGCCGGCAGACCGGCGCGCCAACGGCCCAGGGTGGGCCACAGCGGCATCAGCCAGGGTGCGGCCAGCGCCCCCAGGGTGGCCCCGGCCAGCCCCGGTGAGCGGTACAGCTCGGAGGCCAGCGCGGCCATCGCCAGGAACGCCGCCGGCAGCGCGCTCCACACCTGGGCGGGGACCTTGATGGTGGCGTAGGAGTGGATGAGCCAGGTGGCCCACAGCCAGATCGCCGCCGCCACCAGCGGCAGCTCCCGCTTCCGCCAGGCCCGCACCGCCAGGACCAGCCCGGCCAGCACCAGGAACCCGTGCGGCAACGGCGAGACCTCGGCGGCCAGCACCTCGTTGAAGATCGCGTCCCAGGGGCGGGCCCAGGGTCCCAGTTGGAACCCTCCCGGTTCGGCCAGATGGGCCAGGGTGTGCCCGGAGGCGGCCCGGAAGATCTCCGGCCAGCGCCAGGCGGCGTACAGGTTCCAGGGCGCGGCCACCACCAGCAGCGCGCCGGCAAAGGCGGCCAGGTCGCGCCAACGCGGCCCCCGGCAGAAGCCCACCGCGGCCAGGGCGGTGAGCACCGCGAAGGTCCCCAGCGGCACCAGCCCCAGCGCGGATTTGCACAGGAAGGCCACCCCGGTGGCGCCGCCGGCGGCCAGCGCCCAGCGCCAGGAGCGACGCTCGGCGGCGCGGATTCCCAGCAGCATCGCCAGACTCACCCACCCCACCAGGGTGCCGTCGGTGGCGTCCCCGAAGTGGAAGCCCTGGGTCAGCTTCCAGCCAAAGGGCAGCGCCAGAAAGCCCAGCGCGGCCACCAGCGGCCAGAAGCTGCCCAGCGCCTTGCGGGCCATCAGGTACAGCGCCAGCGCCGCCCCCAGCTGCCCCAACAGGCCGCCCAGGCGCAGCGCCAGCGGGGTGACCCCGATCACCTTCATCACCGCGGCGGCGAACCAGAACGGACCGGTGGGCTTGTGCAGCCAGACGGTGGAGCTCCACCACTCGGTCGGCGGCTGTGGATAGAGGTGGTCCGCGTAGAGGTGGGGGGCAAAGAAGGTCTGGTACGTCCCCCGCGCCGCCGCCTGGTGGAAGACCTCATCCCAGTCGCGGAGGGTGGGGTGCCCCAGGTCGGGCGCCTGCCACCACAGGCCCCAGGCCACGATCAGCGCCAGGCACAGCCAGTCCACCCAGTGGGGCCCCGCCGAGTGCTGGCCGCGGGGAAGGTCTCCCCTGATCGGTCGCGGTTCCACCTACTTCACCGCGGCGGAGACGGCCTTGAGCTCCGGGGGGCCTGCGCGGAACAGCGCCGCCGGCTCCATCGCCGCCGCCACCAGCAGCGCCGCGTCGTCCCGCTTTGGTCGATAGCGTTCCACGGGCGGACCGTAGCCCAACTGACCGTCCCGGCGATGCCCGCCCGCAACCTGGACCCGCGGATCCACCGCGGCGAGGCGCGGTCAGGGACGGGCGCGATGATCCGGATCCCCTCTTTTTGAGTGGCCGACGGGCGGTGGTCCGGTCAGAAATGGGCGCATGGAGAAGCTGCTCGAGAGGCTGACCTTCCGCGCCCGGGACTTTGGACCCACCCTGGCGCAGCTGGCGTACCAGCGCGGCCTGGCGGTGACCGACAAGGAGGGGAACACCAAGCCCATCCCCATCTCCGCCACCCCGGTGATCGTGGAGCAGGCGGAGATCCAGCGGCGGGCGGGGATCGCCGCCCGGCTCTCCAGCGCCGGCTTCAAGATGGCCCGGGCGATGCTGGCCAGCGAGCACCGCGACCTGTTGGTAGACGCGATGTCCCCGATCGAGAAGCGGATCCTGGAGCGCACCGAGGGGCAGTTGCAGCGGCTGGCCACCACCCGGGTGGACTTCTTCGTCACCGACCGGCCCTTCGCCCTGGAGCTGAACACCACCATCCCGGCCATGCAGGGGTATTCGGACATCGCGGCCAACACCTTCATCGAGGTGGTGGGCCGGGAGGCGGGGATGCCGGACCAGGTGATCGCCAAGACGATGGCCAAGAACGGCTCCAACGCCCTGGCCCTGTACCGGGCGCTGCTGGACGGCTACGCCCAGGAGCGCAGCGGGATGCCGGAGCGGATCGCCCTGCTCTGCCGGCGCAACGACTCGCAGATCACCGAGCTGCGCTACCTGCGCGACCGGTTCACCGAGTGGGGGACGGAGGCGGAGATCGTCCACCCCGATGAGCTCTCCGGCGCCGACGCGGTGGAGGCCCACGGGAAGAAGTTCGATCTGGTGTACCGCCACCTGTTCGTGCGCCGTCTGGAGGAGCTGGACTGTCCCTACCTGGTGGACTTCTTCGGGCAGGTCCCGGGGAAGAAGGCGGTGTTCCTCAACCCGCCCAACGCCCAGATCGAGGTCAAGACCACCTTCGCCTTCCTCTCCCAGGCGGTGATGGAGCGCGGCTACGCCCGGCTGGCCAAGCTGTCCGACGAGGAGCTGGCGGTGATCAAGGAGACGGTCCCCTGGACCCGCCCCTTCCGCGCCGGGCCGGCCACGGATCCAGACGGCAAGAGGGTGGAGGACCTGGTCGCCCGGGTGGCCGGGGAACCGGAGCGCTTCGTGCTCAAGCGCGCCTGGGACTACGGCGGCAAGGCGGTGTTCCTGGGCCGGGCGATGCTTGAGCCCTCCTTCCTCCAGCGCACCCTGGCCGCCTACGGCGCCGAGCTGAGCTGGCAGGAGCTGTGCGCCCGCGCCGCCGAGGACCGGGTGGGCGGCGGCTTCGTGGTCCAGGAGGTGGTGCCCACCGTCCCCGAGAAGCACCTGCTGTGTATCGACGGGGGGGTGATCGACGTGGACCTCTACGTCGACTTCTCCGCCTATGGATCGGTCAACCTCGCCAAGCAGCCCGCCTGGGGCGGGGTGTGCCGCGGCTCCCCCTCCCAGATCGTCAACATCCTGGGCGGCGGAGGGGTGCTGCCGCTGATCACCACCGAGGTGGCCAAGTCGCTGCACGACGCGATGCTGGCCTGGGGACGCTTCTAGGAGGACAGCCAGGCAGCCAGTCATGCGTTCGGGGCGCGGGGACGCTATAAAGCGCCCCCATGGAACTTCAGACTCCCTACCGCAGCCCGGTCAATCAGGTCCTCGCCCAGGAGTCCTCCCGCGCGTTTTTGGCCCGCGTCTACGGCTGGATGTTCGCCGGACTGGCCGTCTCCGGCGCGGTGTCGGTGCTGGCCACCACCAACGAGACGCTGATGATGCTGGTCATCCGCCAGCCGCTGATCTCGCTGGGGGTGATGCTGGCCTTCACCTGGTTTGTCACCCCCAAGCTGGCGGAGATGTCCCCCGCCGCGGCCGGCGGGCTGTTCATGGTCTACGCCTCGATGATGGGCGTGTTCCTCTCGCCGATCTTCCTGGTTTACGAACTGGGATCAATCAGCCGGACCTTCTTCCTGTCCGCCACCATGTTCGGCGCGCTGAGCCTCTTCGCCCTCAAGACCAAGCAGGACCTTTCCCCGATGCGGACCTTCCTCTTCATGGGGATGTGGGGCTGGTTCGCCCTGGCGATGATCCAGTTCTTCTGGCCCAGCCCGATGCTCAACTTCCTGGTGGGCTGCATCGGCGTCACCGTCTTCGCCGGCCTCACCGCCTACGACACCCAGAAGCTCAAGGCCTTCGGCGCCGAGGCCGAGTCCCGTGGGCTGCGCGGAATGGCCATCGCCGGGGCGCTGCAGCTGTACCTGGACTTCATCAACCTGTTCCTCTCCCTTCTCCGGCTGCTGGGCAACCGCCGCTAGCGTTGGATCAGGATCGGCTGCCGCCGCCGGGGGTCATCACCCGGCGGCAGAGGTGGGTGACCCGGCTGCTCTCCCTGGCCATCGGCCTGGGTGTAGCCGGGTTCTTCTATTGCGGGCGCTGAACTACCCCTTCTTCGGGGGATAGGGCTCCATCGCCAGTCGCTCCACCGGGTGCCCCTGCTGCAGATGCTGGGTGACGATCTCCGGCACGTCCCCGGCGGTGACCTTGCCGTACCAGTGGCCGGCCAGCGGGGACAATTCTCCGTAGACCGCCACCGTCATCCCCCGCTCGCAGGCGTCCAGACAGCCCGAGGCCTGGGCCCGCACCACCCCCCGGAGCCCGGCGTTGCTCACCTCCTCCTTGAAGGTGGCCAGCAGCGCCTCGCTGCCCTTGCTGGCGCAGCAGCCCTTGGGGCTGCCGTCCGGACGGCGGTTGGTACAAACAAACACGTGGTAGCGATACGGCGGTGGCATCGTCGGTGTCTCCCTGGGACGCATCTTTGCTGACTGCAAAGCGGGTCTGGAGCCGAAAATCCGGCCCCGGACCCGGCTTGGGCCCTTTTCGGTGGGTTTTGCTACCAAGACTATGAGTCAAGTCCGTCGCAGTCAGGGGGGCGGAAATGACTTTGCGGCCCAGCGGTCCAGGCCTCTGTTGGACCGACCACACACCCACATTGTAGGGCGGGGGCGCCCAGGTTCTAGATTTGGCCCCCTCCGACCAGGCTCCGGAGCCGATTTATCGGGCCCTGGCGCGGTTTTAGGTCACTTGGCGCATCTCTGGAGGACCCCCTAAATGTGGGATATGACTGAAAATTTGACCACAAGATCTGGGGGCGTAGCCTCTTGACTCGTTGGATGGCCATACGTTACAAGCCACACCCTGTCGCGGGGGTCGTATCGAACGGTTTTACGGGGCAAGGCCCCACTGGGCAGTACAGCGACCTACCCCTGTTTCCCCCGCGAATCGCACCCTCACCGGTGCCCCGATGTCAGCCCATTGAACTATCACGCTCGTCCCGCCGGGGACCGGGCGCGGGACTCTATTTTTCAACGTCTTTACTAGCAGTGAATCTGAGGGGGTAACACCGCATGGACAAAGAGCTGGCGCCCAAGCTGTCCGCAGGATCGTCCAAGAAGAAGAAGACCGCCGCTGCCAAGGCAGCCGCCCACGGCATCTCCCTGCCGCGGTACTTCACCACCCCGGGCGTGGATCCGGCGGACGAGATGGCCTGGGAGTACCGGTCCGCGTCCATCACCGGTGAGGACGGCAAGCCGGTGTTCGAACAGAAGAACATCGAGATCCCCAAGTCCTGGTCGATGCTGGCCACCAACGTCGTGGCCTCCAAGTACTTCCGCGGCACCCCCGGGACCCCGGAGCGCGAGACCTCGGTCCGCAAGCTGGTGGCCCGGGTGGTGGACACCCTCACCGGCTGGGGCTGGCAGGGCAGCTACTTTCTGGCCGAGACCGACCGCGAGACCTTCCGCGCCGAATTGACCCACCTGCTGCTGCGGCAGAAGGCGGCCTTCAACTCCCCGGTGTGGTTCAACGTCGGGGTGGAGGAGCACCCGCAGTGCAGCGCGTGCTTCATCAACTCGGTGGACGACAACATGGACTCGATTCTGGGCCTGGCCAAGACCGAGGGCATGCTCTTCAAGTACGGCTCCGGCACCGGGTCCAACCTCTCCTCCATCCGCTCCTCCCGGGAGCTGTTGGCCGGCGGGGGCACCGCGTCCGGCCCGGTCTCCTTCATGAAGGGCTTTGACGCCTTCGCCGGGGTGATCAAGAGCGGCGGCAAGACGCGCCGCGCGGCGAAGATGGTGATCCTCAACTCGGATCACCCGGACATCCTCCAGTTCATCAAGTGCAAGGCGGACGAGGAGAAGAAGGCCTGGGCGCTGATCGACGCCGGCTACGACGGGTCCTTCAACGGCGAGGCCTACTCCTCGGTCTTCTTCCAGAACTCCAACAACTCGGTGCGGGTGACCGACGAGTTCATGCGCGCGGTGGTGGAGGATCGCTCCTGGACCACCAAGGCCATCCGCGACGGCGCCCCCATGGACACCTACCGGGCCCGGGACCTGTTCAAGGAGATCTCCGAGGCGGCGCACCTGTGCGGTGACCCGGGGATGCAGTTCGACAGCACCATCAACAGCTGGCACACCTGTTCGGCCACCGCGCCGATCAACGCCTCCAACCCCTGCTCCGAATACATGTTCCTGGACGACTCCGCCTGCAACCTGGCGTCCTTGAACCTGATGCACTTTCGGACCATCGAGGGCGAGTTCGACGTGGAGGCCTTCCGCCACGCGGTGGACGTGGTCCTCACCGCGCAGGAGATCATCGTCGGGTTCTCCAAGTACCCCACCCAGCGGATCGAGAAGAACTCCCACGACTACCGGCCGCTGGGCCTGGGCTATGCCAACCTGGGCGCGCTGCTGATGGCCACCGGGCTGCCCTATGACTCCGACGAGGGCCGCAACTACGCCGGGGCGATCACCTCCCTGATGTGCGGCCAGGCCTACGCCCACTCCGCCCGGATGTCGGAGAAGATGGGCCCGTTCGCCGGCTACGCGAAGAACGCAGAACCGTTCAACGCGGTGATCAAGAAGCACCGCAAGCACGCCTACCAGATCCCCGCGGTGGGGGTCTCCAAGGCGCTGCTGGACGCGCAGCGCGTTGCCTGGGACGACGCGCTGAACCTGGGCGCCGCCCACGGCTTCCGCAACAGCCAGGTCACCGTGCTGGCCCCCACCGGCACCATCGGCTTCATGATGGACTGCGACACCACCGGCATCGAGCCGGACATCGCGCTGATCAAGTACAAGAAGCTGGTCGGCGGCGGGATGCTGAAGATCGTCAACAACACCGTCCCCCAGGCGCTGACCAAGCTGGGCTACTCGGCGGCGGAGGGAGAGGCGATCATCGCCTACCTGGACCAGCAGGAGACCATCGAGGGGGCCCCGGCGCTCAAGTCCGAGCACCTGCCGGTGTTCGACTGCGCCTTCAAGCCCTCCAAGGGCGAACGCTCCATCCACTGGATGGGTCACCTCAAGATGATGGGCGCCTGCCAGCCCTTCCTCTCCGGCGCCATCTCCAAGACGGTCAACCTGCCCACCGTGGCCACGGTGGGGGACATCGAGAAGGCGTACCTGGAGGCCTGGAAGCTGGGGCTCAAGGCGGTGGCGGTGTACCGCGACGGCTGCAAGCGCAGCCAGCCGCTGAACACCTCCCGGAGTGAGACCAAGGCCGCCACCCCGGTGGAGGCGATCACCCAGCTGGTGTCCACCGAGCCCCGCGCGGTCCGCCGCCGGCTCTCCGATGAGCGCCGGTCGATCACCCACAAGTTCTCCATCGGTGGCCACGAGGGCTACCTCACCGTCGGGATGTACGACGACGGTCAGCCCGGCGAGCTGTTCGTGGTGATGTCCAAGGAGGGCTCGGTGGTGTCCGGGATGATGGACAGCTTCGCCACCGCCATCTCCCTTGCCTTCCAGTACGGGGTCCCGCTGCAGGTGCTGGCCGACAAGTTCAGCCACACCCGCTTCGAGCCCTCCGGCTTCACCGGCAACCCGCAGATCCCGATCGCCAAGTCGATCACCGACTACATCTTCCGCTGGCTGTCGCTGAAGTTCCTGCCCGCGCAGCTGCCGGAGGGCGAGGAGGCTGTCACCGAGCTGGCCTCCCGGCCCGCCGAGCCCAAGGCCCTGCCGGTGGTGAACCCGGGGGCCTCCGCCGCCCGCGCCGGCGTTCGCGACACCTACTTGAACCAGGCCGACGCGCCGCCCTGCCACACCTGCGGGTCGATCATGGTTCGCTCCGGGGCTTGCTACAAGTGCAGCAACTGCGGCGCCACCTCGGGCTGCAGCTAGAAGACCATGGCATCAAGGGAGGCGGCCTTCGGGCCGCCTTGGGAGAGGGGAACGGCCCTGGAGCGATCCAGGGCCGTTTTTTTTGGGCCCTTCGATGGTCAGCCTCCGGAGCCGATGGGATCAGGGGCGGAGGGCTTCCGGGCCACAAGCGTGATCGCCCCGAGGTGCCGCTGGTGGCGACGGAAGACCGATCGCATCTGCAGCACGCGCCGCAGCGCCACGGGCATCCGGAGCAGGTTCCAACAAATCCTCAGCGTGCCGCCGAACCCTTCGTCCCCCAGCACCCTCCCCGTCTCCAGGAGCAGCATCGGCGCCTTGTGCTCCGCTTCGACCACGAACCCCTCCGCCTCCAGCGCGGCCCGCCACTCCGGGCAGGACAGCGGCCGGACGCCCACGTGGATCGCGGCCGAGAGCTCACGGGTCACCTCGTTCTTCAAGGCGTCGTCCAGGGTCTCCGACTCGAGGCTCATCTCGTGAATCCCGTAGCTCCCTCCCGGTTCGAGCACCCGGAAGGCCTCCTGGATGATCTTCGCCTTCTGCGCGGCGGTGTGCATCGTCAGCATCGCCTCTCCGTACACAGCGGTGGCCGAGGCGTCCGGCAAGCCGGTCGCCATGGCCGTACCCACCAGACACCGATCACGTGGGTCAGAGAGCAGGCGGCGCACGCTCGCCGCCGCGGCCTCGTCCCGCTCCACACCGGTGTAGGAGGCAGGTCGACGTTCCAGCGTCATCCGCGCGGTGACGCCGAGCCCGGGGGCGAACTCGACCACCCGATCATTGGCTCCGATCCCAAGCGCCGCCAGCATCCTCTCCGTGAGTTCCCGCCCCCCTGGCCGCAGGACGCGCTTGCCGACGCGCGCGAGCAGCCAATGGCCGGGCATCTTCGCCGCGTCCAGTTCCGCACCGGGTAGGTGCTCGGCGTCGGCGCCGTGGTGTTGCGGGCAGTGGGGTTCGCTGACTGCGGTGTGGGGATTGGACACGCGGGCCTCCTGGGGGTGGTTGAGCGTTGCAATTGATTATCATTTGCAACATCAGTCAACCCGGAGGCCGCTTTCATCCGTCCCACCTGACTTCCATCAAGGTGATAACCCAGAAGACGTTTCCGGCTCAGGGCTGAAATATCTGCCGCTGAACCCTCACTAGTCCGGCAGACCGAGTGATTTCCCGAGGTTGTCCGGGGAACGACATTCGATGAGAGGCGCGTCAGTAGGCGTTCTTGGAGAGGAAGCCACCCAGCGCGGTGCGCACCAGGATCTTCAGGTCCAACAGCAGCGACCAGTTCTCGATGTAATAGAGGTCGTACTCGATCCGCTTCTCGATCGAGGTCTGCCCGCGCAGCCCGTTGATCTGGGCCCAGCCGGTGATCCCCGCCTTCACCTTGTGGCGCAGGTGGTACTTGGGGATCTGCTTCTTGAACTCCTCGATGAACACCGGCCGCTCTGGCCGCGGGCCCACCAGGCTCATGTGGCCGACCAGCACGTTGACCAGCTGCGGCAGCTCGTCGATGGAGGTGACCCGCAGGAAGGTCCCCACCACGGTCCTACGCGGATCGCCCTTGGAGGCCATCTGTGCGCCCAGGGACTCGGAGTTCACCTTCATGGTGCGGAACTTGAGGATCGGAAACACCGCGCCATCCATCCCCATCCGCTCCTGGGCGTAGAACAGCGGGCCTCGGCTGGTGACCTTCACCGCCACCGCGGTCAGCAGCATGATCGGCGAGACCAGCACCAGCGCCACCGCGGCGAACAGCACATCAAAGAGCCGCTTGGTGATCAGGTTCCAGCCGTAGAGCGGACCGCCCTGGAGGCTGATGATCGGCAGGCCGCCGAACTCCTCCAGCCCCCCGTAGAGGGTCACGTACTGGAACAGGTCGGGGACGATCTTCACGTCCACCGTGCGCAGGGCCAGCACCTCCATCAGGCTCTTGAGGTGTGCGTGTTCTTCGTGAGGAAGGGCCACGATCACGTGATCCACCGTCGTCCGATCCAGGATCGCCTCCACCTCCTGGATCAGCCCCACGATCGGCACCCCGGCCAGCCGGGTACCCACCTTCTCAGGCTTGCGGGTCAGCACCCCCACCACCCGGAACCCAAGCTCGCGGTGGTTCTCGATGGTGTCGATCACCCGCTCGCCCAGCTCGCCCGCGCCCACCACCAGGATCGACTTGAGGTTGTGGCCGCGCCGGCGGATTTCGTTGAGGGTCTGGCGGAACATCAGCCGGACGAAGGTCAGCCCCAGGAACGAGTACCCCAGGTAGATCCCCAGGGTGAGCCGCGAGTAGCGCTCCCAGAGGAAGTAGGCCACCGCCACCAGGATCAGCGACCCGGTGACCATCGCCTTGAAGATCTCGAACACCTCGGCGATGTGGGTGCGGGAGCGGTTGGTGGCGTACAGCCGCGCCTGGTGGAACGAGAACGGGAACACCACCAGCGACAGCAGCAGGATCTTCACGCTGTCTTCGACCGGGGGCACATAATCGGCCTGAAGCGGGCCGTGGAAGCGGGTCAGGTAGGCGAACGCGAACGCCAGCATCAGCACCGCCAGATCGGCGGTGACCTTGAGCGACTCGTAGAAACGCTGGAACCGACCGAACAAGGACTTCCCCTCCGTGGGCGCCTGCGTCTGGTGCAAGCCGCGAGCCCGGGAGGGTGTCGCGGTCGGCCCAAACCGACCACTTCGATGGCGGCCGCATAGCACGGCCGGGGAAAGGAAATCCAACGGGTTAGCCCCGGCGGCCCGCCAGGCTGGGCGGCGGGCAACCCTCAGCATCCCGCGCGGGTCGCGACAGCCCTGTCAGGGGAGAAGCCTACGAAGGGCGGGAGACCAGCTCTTCCGCCGCGCCACGCAGCCCCTGGATGAAGGCCTGGCGGGTGAAGCGGAGCGCCCCCCGCCGGGCCTCGGTGGGGTCGAAACAAGCCTCGAAGCGATCAAAGTCCAAAAGCGCGGCGGCCAGGGCCTCGGGATCGGAGGGATCGAAGTACAGCGCGGTCCGCGTCGAGGTGGTCTCCAGCACCCCGCCCCGTCCCAGGGCGATCACCGGACGTCCGCAGGCCTGGGCCTCGATCGGGGTCAGCCCGAAGTCCTCCTCCCCGGGGAAGACCAGCGCCCGGGCGTTCCAGAACAGCTCCGGCACCTGGGCGTCGGGCACCTGTCCCAGCACCCGGACGTTGGGCGGCAGCCCGGTCAACGACTCCTGCCCGGAGCCGGCGATCCACAGCGGAAGCCCGGTGCGGGCAAACGCCGCAATCGCCACGTCCACCCGCTTGTAGGGGGCCAGCGCGCCCAGCCACAGGAAGTAGCCGCCCCGCCCCGAGGCCAATGGATCCAGCGCGGTGAAGCGATCCAGCTCCACCGGGGGATGGAGCACCTGGGCGTCGCGGTGCCAGACCCGGCGGATCTGCTGGGCGATGTTGGCGCTGTTGGCGAAGATCCGGTCGATCCCCCTGGAGCTGCGCACGTCCCAGCGCTGCAGCGCCGGCCTCACCATCCGGGCCGCGGCCCGCACCGGGAGGGAGGCGCGCTGGGGGCCGAAGTAGTCGTCGAAGCGATCCCACATGTAACGCATCGGCGCGTGCACGTAGGAGAGGTGCCGGGCCCCGGAGGGGATGGGCACGCCCTTGGCCACGCAATGGGAGGAGGAGACCACCAGGTCACAACCGGGGATCTGCAGCGAGGCCACCGCCGCGGGGAGCACCGGCAGGAGGTGCCGGTACCGGGCATGGATCCCGGGCACCTGCTGCAACCAGGAGGTGTGGATGGGGCGGGATTCGATGCGGGCGCTCATCGTCCCCCGCTGGTGGATCAGGGTGAAGAGCTCCGCGTCGGGGAAGGCCTCGCACATCGCGTCGAGGACCTTCTCGCCGCCGCGGTAGGTGACCAGCCAGTCGTGGACGAGGGCGACCCGCATCGAAGGCGGGATCTATACCCGGCCTGCGGAGGCGACGAGGGCCAATCGCCACCGGCTGCGCCGGCCTCACCTGCCGCGCCTGGCCGTTCGCTCTGGGCGCGCTCGGGGCGCGCCTGGCGCTCGCCAGGGTCGCGCCGTGGGCCGGTGCCGGGTCCCGGCCGCAGACAGTGGCCTCCCCGCCCGGGTGTGGTAATCGCGCCCGGTGCCCAAGGTGCTGATCGACCTCCGGATGGTGCGCGGGCGGATGCACGGCATCGCCCGCTATGCGCTGGAGCTGGCCCGGCGCCTGCCCCGCCATCTCCCGCCCGACTGGCAGGTGGCGGGACTGACCGGCCCCCAGGGACTGCCCGAAGGCCTGGGCGCGCTGCAGCCGGACCTGCCGCTGGAACGTTCCCGGGCGGGTTTCCTCAGCCCGCTGGAGCAGCCGCTCCTGGTGGCCAGCCTGCTCCAAAGCGGCTGCGATCTGTTCCACGCCACCTCCTTCTCCCTACCGGCGCTGTGGACCGGGAGGCTGGTGGCCACCCTGCACGACGCCAACCACCTGGCGCTCTCCGAGGAGTACGGGCCCGGGCGGGTGGCTTACTACCGGCTGGTGGTCGGCCCCCGGGCCCAGCGGGCCCAAGCGCTGATCGCCCCCTCGCAGTTCGCCCGGGACGAATTGGCCCGGCACCTCTCCCTGGATCCCCATCGCTTCCAGGTGATCCCCCAGGGAGTGGCCGAGCAGTTCCAGCCTCCGGCCGCGTCGGCGCTGGAGTCCTTCCGCGCGCGTCATCGCCTCCCTGCCCGCTACCTGGTGGCGGTGGGCAACCCCAAGCCCTTCAAGAACCTGGGGCTGCTGGCGAAGATCGCCGAGTCCCTGCCAGTGCCGATCGTGCTGCTGGCCGGCGCCGGCGCGGCCCGCCAGTTGGGCTTCCCCGCCTCCACCGTGCAGCTGTCCGAGCTCCCGGAGGCGGAGCTGCCCCTGCTCTACGGCGGCGCCCAGGCCCTGCTCCTGCCCTCCCGCTACGAAGGCTTCGGCCTGCCCGCGCTGGAGGCGATGGCCAGCGGCTGCCCGGTGATCGCCGCCGAGGCGGGATCCCTCCCGGAGGTGATCGGCGAAGCCGGGCTGCTGCTTCCGCCGGATGATCGCGACCGCTGGATCCAGGGAACCTTGCGGCTGTTGCGGGATCCACCGCATCGGCAGCAGCTGATCGAACGCGGGCTGGAGCGCGCCGCCCGCGCGACCTGGGAGGCCTGCGCGATCAGGACCGCTGCGGTGTACCAGCGGGCGCTGGGGCGGCCGTGACTCGACCCCGGGCGCCCAGCGAGGCGCCCACCAAAAGGAACAGGGCCAGCGCGAACTGGGGATGGAACAGAGGGTCGTGGGTCATCGACAGCAGCACGAAGATCACCAGCCCTCCCACTGCGGCGGCGGCGCGCTGCCTCCACAGCCGGGCCAACAGCAGCGCGATCAGCACCAGGAACAGCAGCCCGCCGGGGATCCCGGTCTCCGCCGCCATGGAGAGGAGCTGGTTGTGTGACTTTCCCGGGTGGTGGAGGGTGTAGCTGGGCGCATCTGGCGGCAGGAAGTCCATCGCCCGGAACCGTCCCAGCCCCTGACCGGTGAGGGGGGCCTCCCGCAACGCGGTGACCCCGGTCATCAGCAGGGTGGTCCGGGCCCCGCTCCCCTCGCGATCAAAGCTGGAGAGCAGCCGGGTGCGCACCGGCGTATAGCTGGCCGCGGCGAGGGCGATCAGCCCCAGCACCGCCGCTCCGGCCAATCCGGTCCGCAACGTGGGACGGCGGGCCACTACCAGCGCCACCGCGGTCCCTGCCAACAGCGCCGCCGCCGCGGCGCGGGCGGCCGGAAAGAGGATGATCGCCACCCCGTTGAACACCGCGGCCGCGATCAGCACCCAGCGGTCCCGCCCCTTCGCCTCCACCGACCAGGCGGCGAACGCGGCCACCGCCAGCGCCCCCACGTGCGCGTACTTGAGCCGGTGGAACACCAGCCCGCCGGCCAGGAACCTCCCCTCCGCGCCCGGAGCCGGCTCGTACACCCGGTCGAAGGGGGTGCGGGTCCAGGCCCACGGGCGGAAGGCCTCGCTGGAAGGCCAGATCCCCCAGTGCTGGAGGGCCGCCGCCAGCGACGAGAGGGTCAGGGTGACCAAGGCGATGGCCACCAGCCTCCGCCGTTGCCGGCCGGAGAGCTGCGCCACGGTCCACGCCACCAAAGGCAACAGCAGCCACTCCAGGTGGCGGGCCAGTCCGGTGGCGCCGGGCAGCCGTCCTCCCAGCAGCGGCCCCAGCAGGGCCATGAGAAAGAAGGCGGCCAGCGGCCACCAGGTGCGCAGGGACGCGCGTGGGTCCGGCAACAGGTCGCGCCGGGTCCAGCCCAGCACCGCGGCGCCAAGGACGGTGGCCACCATTCCAATGATCGCGAACAGCTCCTGGGTGAAGAGGCCCACCGCCCACAGCCCCAGCCCGAAGGAGGCCAGGCGCAGGCCCCCGCTGGAGGAGAGCGGGCTCACGCGCCCCGCCACCCCAGCCGACCCTCGCGGCGCAGCCACAGCGCCGCCGCGCCCAGCGAGAGCAGCACCGTGGGCATCCACGCCGCCGCCGCGGGCTCCAGACGTTCGCCCACCACCAGGGCACGGGAGATCACCATCAGGCCCCACATCGCGGTGACCACGATCAGCCCCTCCACCAGGGCCAGGGTGAGATGGCCGCGGCGACCGGGGCGCAGCGCCAGGCCGATCGCCAACAGCGCCGCCGGCAGCCCGGCCAGCGGATAGGCCAGCCGGTTGTGCAGGGCCAGGGCCCAGATCTGCGAGGAGATCCCCACCGCCTTGCGGATCTCGATCTGCTCCAGCAGCTCCGGGTAGTACATCTGCTCCGGGCGGCCGGTGCGGACGTAGAAGGCGTCCCCGGCCACCTTCAGATCCAGGTCCAGCGAGGGGGCGGTGCGGACCTGGGTGCCGCCGCGGTCATCGAAGGTCCGCTCCACCACCGAGGTCAACCGCCAGGTGGTGCCCTCCACCCAGCGCAGGGTCTGGGCGTCCATACGGGCCCGGAGCTTGAAGTCCTTGCTCACCGTCAGCACGGTGACGTCCTCGTAGCCGGTGCGGCTCTCCCCCACCCGCAGGTGGAAGATCCGATCTTCGACCCGGAACCAGCGCTTGGGCACGAAGAAGAACGACCAATCCCCCCAGGTGTTGAAGCGCCCGACTGTGATCTCGTCCACCCGCACCCCGGCCGGCACCACCACCTTCTCGTCGAACACGATCAGCCCCAGGCACATCGCCGCGGCGGTGACTCCAATCGGCGCGTACACCGCCCGCGGTCCGAACCCCAGCGAGCGCAGCGCGGTGACCTCCCCGGACTTGCGCAAGGCGGAGACCGCCGCGCCCGCGCCCAGCAGCATCGCCGCCGGAGCCAGCTGCCGGATCGCCAGCAGCGCCTTGTGGGCGTACAGCTCGATCACCGCCGAGACCCAGCCGGGCCCGGAGTAGAACTTGGAGCGGTCCACGAAGTCCGCCATCAGGAAGATGGCCAGCACCACCCCGAAGATGGCCAGGAAGAACCGCAGGTAGGTGACCGCCACGTACCGGTAGAGGATCCACTTCACCGCGGCGACCTCACCCGCTGGATGCGGGCCAGGGCGATCAGTCCGAACAGACAGAAGATCAGATTCGGCAGCTGCCCGGCCAGGAGCACCGGCAACTTCCCCTGGGTCCCCCACCCGTCGGCAAGCCGGGTCAGCACGTAGTAGCCGATGTACCCCAGGATGGTGAGCAGGAACCCCCGCGCCCTCCCCGCCGAGGAGCGCGCCAGCGCCAGCGGGGCGCAGAGCACCGCAAAGGCGAACGGGGTGAAGGCCCGGCCCAGCCGGCCGTGGAAGGCCATCATATATGGGCGTGAGTCATGGCCGGAGGCCTCGGCCTCCTCCGCGGCCGCCAACAACTCCCCGGGGAACATCTCCTCCTTGGGCGCGCGCGGGAACCGGTTCTTGCGCAGCGACGCGCCGCCCAGCACCACCGACAGCTCTCCCCGCTCGAAGTTCACCACCGCGTAGTCCTCGCTGGCCCGGGTGGCGCGGTGGACCTCGCCCTCCCTCAGCGCCAGCTTCAGCCCGTCCCGGTTCTCACCCGGCTGGACTGTGCCGGTCCGGGCCAGCACCAGCAGGGGCGCGTTGGGGTCGCGGTCGTCGTGCAACAGCACGTTGTGCCAGCGGCCCTCCTTGGCGTCCACCCGCTCCACGAACAGCACCAGCGAGGTGAGATCCTCGTAGAAGGTGCCGCCCTTCACGTCGCCGATCACGTTCTTCTTCACCACCTCGGTGACCCGCTGGGAGACCATCCGCAGGCCCCACGGCTCGGCGCTAAAGGACATGAACAACAACAGCCCGGAGAGCAGCACCCCGATCGCCATCGGCGCCACCGCCAGCTGCTGGGGGCTGACCCCCAGCGAGGCCAGGGCGATCACCTCCCGGTCTTCGTTCAGCCGCCCCAGCCCCAGCAGGATCGCCAGCATGAAGGCGATCGGCACTGCCATCACCAGGAAGTGCGGCCCCAGGTAGAGGAACAGCTCCGCCAGGTCCATCAGCGTGACCGACGAGCCCAGCAACAGCTCGCTGCCGCGCAGGAACTGCATCACGATCAGCAGCAGGAACAGAAAGCCGATCCACACCACCAGCGGAAGCAGGATCTCCTTGAGGATGTAGCGGATCAGGATCATCGGGTTCCGGGCGCACTTTGCGACCCCGGACGCCCCGGGGCCAGCCCTTCCTGGGCGGACTGGCTACCGCAGGGCACGGGCTCCGATGTCCCGGCGAAAGTGCATCCCCTGCCAGTGGATCTTCGACACCGCCTGGTAGGCGCGGGCCCGCGCCTCCGCCAGATCCTGGCCCTGGGCGCAGACGGTGAGCACCCGCCCCCCGGAGGTGACGATCCGCCCGTCGCGGGCCTGGGTGCCGGCGTGGAACACCTGGGCGCCCTCCTCCTGCACCGCGCCCAGCCCGTCAATCACGTCCCCCAGCACCGGGGTGCCCGGATATCGATCCGCGGCCAGCACCACCCCCACGCTGGCGCCCGGGTGCAGGGCCAGGGTGTCCTGGCGCAGCGCTCCCCGCGCGCAGGCGTCCAGCACCGGCAGCAGATCCTCCTGGACCTGCATCATCAGGACCTGGGTCTCCGGGTCGCCCAGCCGGCAGTTGAACTCCAGCACCCGGATCCCGGCCGGGGTCAGCATCAGCCCCGCGTACAGCGCGCCCCGGAAGGGACTGCCGCGCCGGGCCAGCTCCGCCAGCGCGGGGGCGATCACCGTCCGGCCCACCTCCGCCATCCCCTCCGCGTCCAGGAACGGCGCCGGAGCGTAGGCGCCCATCCCGCCGGTGTTGGGGCCGCTGTCCCCTTCGCCCACCCGCTTGTGATCCTGCGCGGAGGGCAACAGCACATAGCGTCGCCCGTCGCACAGCGCGATCACCGAGACCTCCTCGCCCTCCAGCAGCTCCTCCAACACCAGCCGCCGGCCCGCCTCTCCCAGCGCGGAGAGCGCGCGCACCCCCTCCACCGCCTCCGCCGCGTCGCGGGCCACCACCACGCCCTTGCCCGCGGCCAGCCCGTCCGCCTTGACCACCACCGCGCCCACCTGCCGGGCGTGGGCCTCGGCCGCCGCCGGATCGTCCTCGAACACCCGGAAGCCCGCGGTGGGGATGCTTGCCGCGTCCATGATCTCCTTGGCGAACGCCTTGGAGCCCTCGATCCGCGCCGCTGCCGCCACCGGTCCGAAGACCGCGATCCCCTGCTCCATCAGCGCGTCGGCCACCCCGGCCACCAGGGGCGCCTCCGGTCCGACCACCACCAGGTCGATCTGCCGCTCACGCACCGCCTGGACCACCGCCGCCGGATCATCCGCCCGCAGCGAGAACGTCTCGCAGAGCGCGGCGATCCCCGGGTTGCCCGGCGCCACGTACAACTTCGTCAGCTTCGGGCTCTGCGAGATCTTCCAGGCCAGCGCGTGTTCACGCCCGCCCCCACCCAGCACCAGCACCCTCACGGTCCGCCTCCTCCCTGCAGCGCGTAGAGCGCGCGTTTGGCTGGCAGATAGCTCGGATCCCGGCCGATTGCGCGGGTCAGCCGGTTGCGCGCCGCGTCCTTGCCGCCCCGCGCTCCCTCCAGCCGCGCCAGCGAGACCTCCGCCGCCAGCAGCCCGGGCGCGGCCTCGATCGCGTCGGCGAACTCGCGCTCCGCCAGGTCCCGCTTGCCGACCAGCGCCAGCGCCTCGCCGTGGGCATACCGGGCCACCCCGATCCGCCGCCCCTGCTGCGCTGCCTGTTGGCCGTGGCGGATCGCCCCCGCCGCGTCCCCGCGGGCCACGGAGATCAGCGCCAGGTAGGCCGCGGCCAGGGGGTTGGAGGCGTCCTCCGCCAGCGCGTTTTGCAGCAGCCCCTCCGCCTCGCGCAGCTCGCCCAGCCGGAAGCGCAGTATCCCCTCGTGGATCGCGGCGCGCACATCCCCGATCGGCGCCCCGGGCCGGGTCAGCAACCCAGTGAAGGGGGTCAGCAGATCCGCCTCCCGCACGAACAGCCGGGTCACCGCCGGACGGGGGGCGCTGCGCATCGGCTCCAACTGGGCCGCCTGGTGGAGCGCCCGGTACCCCTCATCCGCCTGTCCGGCCTTCACCCGGGCGACGCCGCTGCAGATCAGCGCGTCCACCCGGCGGGGATCCTTCTCGAACCCGGCCCGGCACACCTCGGCGGCGCGGGCGGGCTGCCCCTCGGCCATCAGCAGTTGCCCCTCCAGCACCGCCTCCAGGCCCGGCTGTCCGGTGCGCCCGGCCAGACTGGAGAACGCGGTGCGGGCGGAGGCCGCCTCGCCCCGGGCCAGGGCGTTGAGGAACAACTGCAGGGAGGCGCCGGTGGCGTCGGCCTTGTAGCGCAGGGCCTTGTGCGCCGCCGCGTCGCTGGCGGAGAGGTGGCCCAGCAGCCGCTCCACCGTGGCCAGGTGCACCAGGCCCAGGCCTGCCACCCGCGGGTCGTAGCGGTCCGCGTCCTCCAGCAGCGCCCGCAAGCCGGCCGCGGCCAGGCGGGGGTCGTTGTCCACCTGGTAGGCGAAGGCCAGGTGGAGGACGGCGAAGCGAAGATCCTCCGGGTATTTCTCCCGGGCCCGGGCATAGGCGGTCCGGGCCCGGTCCACATCCCCGCACTCCTGGTAGATGCGCCCCAGCGCCTCCAGCGCGTCCGCCTGGCCGGGGGTCAGCTCCAGCCGCCGGCGCAGATCCTCGATCGCGCCCCGGTACTCGCCCTGCGCCTCCAGCGCCAGCGCCCGGTAGAAGTAGGCGGAGAGCGGCGGGCGCAGTCCGCTGAGTGCCTCGCTAAAGGCCTGGGCGGCCAGTCCGGCCGAGGACTGCAGATAGCTGCGCCCCTGGGCCAGCAGTGCATCGGCGCGGGTCTCCGGGGTGGAGCGCTCCACCGCCTCCTCCGCCAGCGCCCGCGCCTGCTCCAGGTTCCCGGGGACCAGCGGGCGGGTCAGCAACAGGTTGGCGTGCGCGGTGAGGGTGGGCGCGCTGCGGGCGGTGCGCCGCTGGGAAGCCAGGATCAGCGCCTCCGCCTCGGCGTAGGTGTCGTCGTCCAGCTCCGATTTGCGCCCCAGGGCCACCGCCTGCACGTAGCCGGTGATCGCCTCATCGCTGCGGGGCTCCAGGAGCAACGCCTGCTGGAAGGCCTCCTCCGCCTCTCCGTAGGCCAGGGGTTCGTCGGCGGCCAGGCGCGCGCGGCCCTGCTCCAGCGCGGAGGCGGCGGTGCCGGAGACCTCCACAAACAGCAGCCGCCAGCGTGGAAGCACCGCGGTCACCGCCGGTGGGATGGTCTGGGGATCCTCCTCCGGGGTCGAGCCGTGCCACCGGGGCCACAGCAACAGCGCCACCACCACGCTCAGCAGCAGCCCCCCCACCCCGGCGGCGATCAACCGCCAGTGATTGGGGCGAGACTCCACCAGCTTGAGCGGAGAGGACCGCAGGGCGATCTCGTCCTGGCCGGTTCGCCCCTGCTCGGGACGGGCGACGCGGGGGGCGCGGACCACCGCCGGGGCGACCCGCTCGGCCGCCGGTTCCGGATCGCCGTCGTTGGCCGGCCCGCCCGCCACGGGCTCCTGCGTCTGCAGCGGAGCGTCCCAGTGGAAGGCCCCTTCGGCCACCGGGGGCGCAGCCACCTCCCGCCGCTCGAACTCCGGGGTGGCGCCGAAGTCGAACGGATCCGGCGCCGTGGGAGATCCCCGCTTCCCGCTGGCGGGCGCCGCCGGAGCTGCAGCGGGAGGGGCGGAGGTGTCCAACTGCAGTGCCCCCGAGTCCAAGAGCAGGTCCTGGAAGTCCGCCGCCGGCGGCCCGTTGCGGCACGAGTCGCACGCGCCCAGCGCCTGATCGAAGGCGTCCTGCAGGGGCTTGCCGCAACCGGAGCAGGTGGGGACCGCCTCGGGGTCATGGGCCGGCGGCCTGCTCCCGGGCAGGGGCGGCGGTCGGGGCGGTGGCGGCGCGGCCCTGGCCACCGGCTTGTCCCCCCGCCGGATCACCGCCACCGCGGGCTCGGCGACCGGCGGGTCCGCCTCGCGCCGGTCCCCCTTGCGGACGAACTCCTGGTGTTTGCAGCGGGGGCACTGGGCCCGGACGCCTGACGCGCCGATCAGCCGATCTTCAATCGCGTAGGCCGCCGAGCATTTGGGACAGACGAGCCGCACCGTGCCGTCAGTGGCGGAAGTGCCGGATCCCGGTGAACACCATTGCCAGCCCGTGCTCGTCGGCGGCGGCGATCAGCTCCGCGTCCCGCACCGACCCGCCCGGCTGCACGATGCAGCTGGCGCCGGCGCGCGCCGCCTCATCCAGCCCATCCCGGAAGGGAAAGAAGGCGTCCGAGGCGCAGGCGGTCCCCTTCACCGCCTCGCCGCCCTTCCCGGTGGCGATCTTCGCCGAGTCCACCCGGCTGGTCTGCCCGCCGCCCTGCGCCACCAGCCGATCCGCGGTGGAGAAGACAATGGCGTTGCTCTTCACGTGCTTGCACACCCGCCAGGCGAACTTCATCGCCGCCAGCTCGGCCTCGGTGGGGGCGCGCCGGGTGACCAGCTTCCACTCCGTCTGCGGCTCATGTGCGTCCCGGTCCTGGTAGACGATCCCGCCGGCCACGCTGCGGGCCTCCACGAACGGCCGCGCCCGGCTCTCCGGCTTCCAAGTCTCGCCCACCTCCAGCAGCCGCAGGTTCTTCTTGGCTGCCAGGATGCCGCGCGCCTCCGGGCTGAAGGCGGGGGCGATCACCGCCTCCAGGAAGGTCTCCGCCAGGGCGGTGGCGGTGGGCCCATCCACCGGCCGGTTCAGCGCCACGATCCCGCCGAAGGCCGACACCTCGTCGATGGCCCGGGCCGCCCGGTAGGTCTGCTCCAGGTCAGCGCCGGTGGCCACCCCGCAGGGGGTGTTGTGCTTGATCACCACGGCGCAGGGGGTGTCATGGAACTCCAGCGCCAACGCCAGCGCCGCGTCCAGATCCAGGATGTTGTTGTAGGAGAGCTCCTTGCCCTGCCGCACCTGGGAGAAGGCCACCGTGGGGGCCTTGGGGGCCAGGTGCTCGCGGTAGAAGGCGCCGCGCTGGTGCGGGTTCTCGCCGTAGCGCAGCTCCTGCACCTTGCGGAAGGAGAGGCTCAGCTCCTCGGGGAAGGACTGACCGGCCTGCTCCGCCAGGTAGGCCGCGATCGACGCATCGTAGGCGGCGGTGTGCTGGTAGGCCTTGAGCATCAGCCGGCGGCGGGTCTGGGCGGAGATCTGCTTCTGGGCGCTGGCCCGGACCTCCTCCAGGATCGCCGGGTAGTCGTCCGGGTCCACCACCACCGCCACGTGCGCCGAATTCTTGGCCGCCGCCCGCACCATCGCCGGACCGCCGATGTCGATCTGCTCGATCGCCTCCGCGTCGGAGACGCCCTGGGCGATGGTCTGGCGGAAGGGGTACAGGTTCACCGCCACGATCTGGATGGCCGGGATCTGGTGCTGCGCCATCTCCGCGCGGTCACTCTCCAGATCCGGGCGCCCGAGGATGCCGCCGTGGATGCGCGGGTGCAGGGTCTTGACCCGCCCGCCCAGGATCTCCGGACTGCCGGTGTGCTCGGACACCTTGGTGACCGCGATGCCCTCCTTCTTGAGGACCTCCAGCGTTCCACCGGTAGACAGCAACGAGAACCCCGCCTCGACCAGGCCACGGGCGAAGGGAACCAACCCCCGCTTGTCGGAAACACTGAGCAGTGCCAACACGGTAGACGCGACCTCGCCGAAGGGGGTGAGCGCGGCCTCGTACCAACCGTGTCCGGGGGTGTCAAACAGCGCCCAGCGCCTGGGAAAACATCCTGCGCCGGGCGCCGGGGCGACCCGCCACCGGCCAAGCTACGGGATGTACTTGGCGGGCGGGACCGGATCGTCTTCGGTCGCCTCCCGCAGCTTGATCAGCCCGCGGGTCTCCACCTGGCGGATGCGCTCGCGGGTGAGGTTCATGATCGCCCCCACCTCCTCCAGGGTGATCCCGCCCTTCTCCGCCACGTCCAGGGCGCAGGTGTGCTCCAGCTCGCCGATCTCCTTGTCCGGGAAGTTGAGCTTGATCGACCCGGTCTCCGGATTCACGTCCAGATAGAGGTTGTGCTTGCAAGAGACGAACAGGCACGGACGGGGGCCGTTCATGCAGTCCGCGCGGACCTTGGGCCGGGTGGACTCGATGGCCTGCAGCAGCTCCGCCTCCTCCGGATCCACGTCCCCGGTCAGCCGGCGCCGCCTCAGGTCCCGCGCCATCTCCTTGCGGGACATCGTCTTGGACCGCTTGCGCTCATCGAGCCCAGCGTCGTCGTCCGCCAGCAGCGGCGCCTCTTGCTTTGCTTCGCTCATTTCCCCTCCTCCGTACCGCTTGCACTGCAGCTTGTCACTGCGCGACCACCGACGTCATGGCCGGCAAATTCTTCTGGATTGACGGGTCGTTGGAACGCACGGTCACCGCGCTCCCCACCCGGGCCACGTCCCGCAGCAGGTCCATGGCCCGCTGGCGCAGCTGGGTCAGCTCGGCCTCCAGTTCCGTCCGGCGGTCGGCGCCGAAGCCGCGGTCGTCCAGCTCCGCCTGGAAGGCATCCAGGACCTCGTCCAGGCCGCGATCAATCGAATCGATGTGGTTCTTGAAGAAGACGAAGGACCGCTTGATGTCCTCCAGGGTCATCCCCTCGGCCATCATCTTCTTGATGACGTTGATCCGGCGCACCGCCTCCACCGGGTACAGCCCCTGGCTCCCGCGGTGTTTGCCCTTCTGGCCCACCCGACGGCTGCGTGGCAGCAGCCCCGCCTGCACGTACTTACGGAACGTCGCCTCCGAGAGGCGGACGCCGCGCGGCCGGAACAGTTCGACGATCACGCGCGCCGGGATGCCGGCGGCGTAGTCCTGTTCGATCCGCGCAATCTCCTCAGCTCCCAGGATTTCCACCGCGTCGCCCCGATACTGAATGGATGCCACTGAGTAGTTGATATTCAGTGGAGATGTCAAGCGGCTGTCCGGTCGAATGCTTGACGTGGTGCGTTCGCCGTGGATCGCGCGGTGGGAATGCGCGCCGCCGGGCGCGGCTGACCAAGGGCGCGGCGCAAAGTCCAGAGGGCGCGAACGCGGCGCTTGCTCAGCGGTCTCGCGGAGGCGCCGGCTCAGCCCAGGAGGTTCAGTTACCGCGACGCCCGAGCGCGTCCGATGCGTGCTGTCCTGGTCGCCCGGCTCAGCGCGAGCGGCTCAGGCGCGGGCGGTTCAGCACAGCGCGGTTCAGCACAGCGCGGCTCAGCACAGCGGCTCATCACAGCGGCTCAGCACAGCGGCTCAGCACAGCGGCTCAGGCGCGAGCGCTACTTCGCGGTCATGAAGTTGTGGGAGAGCGAGACGTTGCCGCCCGGCTCCAGGGTGAAGTCGAAGGTCTTCTCGCCCAGCGAGTGGCGCAGCATCAGTCGGTGCTTGCCCGCGGGGAGCTTGAGCTTGCGGGTCCGGCTGACCTCGTTGAGGTACTTGCGCCCATCCAGGTAGACCATCGCGTACGGGATCACCGTCAAGGTGACCGTCCCCTCCCGGCGGGCCTGCACGGTCTCGCTGGGACGGGAGGCCTTCTCGGCCAGCGCCGCCGCCAGGGCGGCCTCCGAATCGGACGCCGCGGACCGCGTCGGCTCGACATCAGTTTCGGAAGCAGACCCCGCGGGCCGCGTCGGCTCTGCTCCGCTTGGGGCGGCGGCTACTGGACCCGGAGACGAAGCGGGGTCGACTTCGGACTCCGCTGGCTTCACCGCCAACGCCGGCGGATCGGTGGGGCGCTCATCCTCCAGTGTGGCCGGGCCCTTGGCCTGATCCCGGCCGGACAGAGCCACACCGGCGCCGGCGGCGAGCACCAACAGCGCGCCCAGGCCCACCACCAGCGAGATCGGCCGGCGGGACTTCTGGGAGACAACTGCCTGGGAATCCTCCCCCAGGTCGGGAGGGGCAATCGCCTCCGGGACCGGCTGCGGGGCCGGCGTGGCACGGGGAGCGGGCACCTGGGGGACAGCCTGGGCCAGGGTCCCGGCGCCTCGGGCCCGGTCCACCACGTGGGTGGCGCCGTGGAAGTCTTCGTCGGGGGAGATCGGCAGTGGGGTGGCCTTGCCGGCCCCCATCACCGCGGTCGGCTCGCGCACCGGGGTGGCCTTGGGAGCCGGCCCCTCGGGGGGAACAGAGCCGGTCTGCGATCCGGCGCGGGTCCCCTCCTGCCGCTCCTCCGCCTCCTCCGGAAACAGCTGACGCAGGTAGGCGCCCACGTCGCGGTCCTCCAGTGAGCGGGCGGTGCGGAACACCGCCTCAGCCAGGGCGCGCTCCAGCTCCGCCGCCGAGCCGAAGCGGGAGTTGAGATCGCGATCCAGCGCCTTCATCACCACCGCGTCCAGGTCCGTGGGCACGTTGGGGTTGAGGCGACCGGGCGGAGGGATGACCCGCTCCTGCACCGCGCGCAGCACCGCCACGTCGGTGTCCCCATCGAAGAGCCGGCCGCCGGTAAGCATCTCCCAGAGCACGATCCCCAGGGCGAACACGTCGGTGCGCGCGTCCACCGGCTCACCGCGGGACTGCTCGGGGGACATGTACGCGAACTTCCCCTTGAGCACCCCGGCCGCGGTCTGCGAGTTCCCCGCCTTGGCCACCCCGAAGTCGGCCAGCTTCACCGCGCCTTCGAAGGAGAGCAGCACGTTGTGGGGAGTGACGTCGCGGTGGACCAGGTTCAGCAGCCGGCCGCGGTCGGTCAGCCGGTGCGCGTACGCCAGCCCCCGAGCCACCTCCGCGCCGATGTGCGCCGCCAGGGTGGGCGGCATTGGCGCCATCAGCTCCTTGCTGCGCCGGCGCACGTCCCAAAGCGAGTGGCCACGCACGAACTCCATCGCCAGGTAGTAGGTGTCCTCGTGCTTGTCGAAGTCGAAGATCTGCACCACGTTGGCGTGGTTCAGCTTCGAGGCCAGCCGGGCCTCGGAGATGAACATCTCCACGAAGCCGGGATCGGTGGCCAGGTACGCGCGGATGCGCTTGATCGCCACCTCCTTCTCGAAGCCCTCCGGCCCCACCGAGGAGGCCAGATAGATCTCCGCCATCCCGCCCTCGGCGATCTTCCTTCGCACCACGTACTTTCCGATGGGTGTGCCGGCCTGGAGGGTCAAGGGAGGGTCCGGATCAGAACTGCACGAGCACCTTGGAGAGGTCGTTGGCCCGGACCTCGACCCGCCGGTGGACGGTTCCCAGCTCGGGGTGGACAAAGCGGCACTGGTAGGTGCCCACGGCCAGCTCCTGGTCCGCCAGCGGGGTCTCCCCCAGCTCCAACGAATTGCACGACACTGTTGCCCAGGGGGTGACCACGAAGCGCACCTTACCCTTGGCCGAGCGACGTTCCAGGTTCACGGTGGCCTCCTGGGGGCCTGGCCCCTCCACCCGGACCGTCCGGGACACCGGAGCAAAGCCAGCCAGCTCGATCCGGAAGTCCAGCGCTGCGCCCACCGCGGCCTCCACAGTGTATGGGGTCCTCCCCGCACTCTTCCCGTCGATCAGGACCATCGCGCCCAGGGGCCGGGAGCGGATGGTGAACGGGACCGGACCTGCGGGCCCAGCCTCCGCCGGCCCGGCCACCGCCACCGGACTCTCCACCGGGACCACCGGCGGGGGCTCCGGCGCCAGACGGATCAGCGGCACCTCCAGCACTCCGCCTTGCCGCACCACCAGCTCCAGCCGGTGGGTCAGATGCCCGTCCAACTCCAGCTGCAAGGCGTGGGTGCCCGGCTCCACCTCCGGCAGCGAGCAGGGAGTGACCACGCCCGGGCGGTGCTGCCCGTCCAGGCTGATCCGCGCGCCTGCGGGCTCGGAGCGCAGCTGGAGCGAAGCCAGCACCGGCGCCTGGGGACGCGAGCCCCGGACCCAGGCGCCCACCCCCACCGCGCTGAGGGTGGCCAGGAGGATCGCGGCCGCAAGCATCGGCAACAGGCGCCGCTTCGGCCTGGGCTGGCCAAAGCGCACCGAGGCGCTGACCTCGATCCCGTCCCAGGGCGATCCTCCGGCCTGGGTGGTCTGCGACTCCTCCCCGGACTCCGGGAGCTCGAAGCGGTTGGTCTCAAAGCGTGGCGCCGCGCGGTCGGCGCCGCTCTGCCGCAGCTCCGGGGTCTTCAGGTCACCGGACAGCTTGAGACTGGAGGAGCGCAGCTCGGCGGACTTGCGAAGCTCCTGGGCCTCCGCTGGGCGCTCACCCGAGCGGCGCAGCTCGCCGGGCGGAACCACCGAGCGCTCACCCGAGCGGCGCAGCTCGCCGGGCGGAACCACCGAGCGATCACCGGAGCGCCGCAGCTCGTCGGGCGGAACCACCGACCGATCACCGGAGCGGCGCAGGTCCTCCCGTGCCGGAGTGGCCCGCGAGGCGCCCGGTCGGGCGGCGTGGGTGTTCTCCAGATCGGAGACCGACGGCATCCCCAGCTGGGTGGCGCGCTCCGAGCCGCTGAGGGAGATCCCGCCCTCGTCCGGGGCCGGGCCTGGCGGCGCCAGCGACGCGCTGTGCGGGGCCTCGTCGGCCAGCTCCAGCAAAACCTCCCCCGCCCGTTTCTCCTGCTCGATCCGGTCGGCGTACAGCTCCTGCATGTAGGTGGCCAGGAGCGCGGAGGAGGACGCCAGCTGATGGGAGATCAGCCACTCCTCCAGCGCCAGCTGCAGCTCGGCGGCGTCCTCGAAGCGCTGCTCGGGGGTACGGGCCAGCGCCTTGAGCACCAGCCGGTCCAGATCCGCGGGCACCTCCGGGTTGAGCGCGGAGGGCGCCGGCACCTTGCACTCGGTGACCGCGTTGAGGGTCTGGATGTCGTTGGTGCGCTTGAACAGCCGGTGTCCGGTGAGCAGCTCGTGGAGCACGATCCCCAAAGCGAAGATGTCGCTGCGGCGATCCAGTCGTTCGCCCCGCGCCTGCTCCGGGGACATGTACGAGTACTTGCCCTTGAGCACCCCGGAGCGGGTCACCGTGGCCTGGTCCGCCGCCTTGGCGATCCCGAAGTCCACCACCTTCACCTCGCCCTCGAAGGTGACCAGGATGTTCTGCGGGGAGATGTCCCGGTGCACGATCCCCAGCGGCTTGCCCGCCGCGTCCGCCTTCTTGTGCGCGTAGTCCAGCCCCGCGCAGGCATCCATCATCACCCGGCACACCAGCGGCAACGGCAGGGTCCGGCCGCGGTTGGCGCCGCGCTTCCAAACCCGGCGCACGTCCTCGCCGTGGATGTACTCCATGGCGATGAAGTAGCTGCCGTCCTGCGAGCCGAGGTCGAAGATCTGGACCACGTTCGGATGGTTGAGGCGCGCGGCGATCCGCGCCTCGTCCAGGAACATCCGCACGAAGTCCTGGTTCTCGGCCAGGTGCGGGAGGATCCGCTTGACCACCAGCAGCTTCTCGAACCCCTCCAGCCCGCTCTGCCGCGCAAGGTAGATCTGCGCCATACCGCCGGTCGCGATCCGCTTGAGGAGCTGGTACCTGCCGTAGTTCTCGATAGACACGTTTCGACGGGCTGCCACCCAGACAGCGCGCACTTCCCCAAAGGATGGGCGGGGACGTCAAAAATCGTAAGCGGAGCGGAAGGGGTGGTCAAACCCGCTCCCCCTGCTGCCCGGCCGCCCTCCAGGCGCCGGGACTCACTGCCCTTTCGGGGACCTAGCCTGGCCGCCGGGTGCGCGCGCCGCGGGTCTCGGACATCAGCGCCTCCAGCTCATCCAGCTGACGCTGGAGGATCGGCATCAGGGACGGCGAGTCATCCACCCGGTCGAACAGGTCCATGATCTTGTTCACCCGCTGTTCGATGTGGGTGGCCCGCTCGGAGGAGATACGCTTGAGCAGCATGTCCGCGCCGGCCTCGATCAGCACCCGCACCACCGCGTCGCGCGAGCCCAGCTTCTCCTCGGACTTCTTCTGGCCGCCCCCCTGGATCACCCGCAGGCCGGGCCGGGGCGCGGGGGCCGCCGCCTCCTCCCGCCGGGCGGCCATCTCCGCGCGCAGGGCCCTGGCCTCCTTGGAACGGGCGGCGGAACGGGTCTGGGGGGTCTCCACCGCCCCGCCGTCCAGCACCGAGATCGGCCCCCTCCGGGCCAGCACGGCCGGGCTCTCCCGGGTGGGGAACATCAGCTCGAGCTGTTCGTGCGACTCCGGCTGCTGCTTCTTCACGTGCCCCGCCCTTCGGACTACGGCCTGGGAAACAAGATACCCGCGAGGTCCGACTCGCCAAGTTTCCCGCCAGATTCCAAGGTGTTGCAGGCCTGTAGCACGCCAACCTACGGACAGCGCCAGGGCCGATCTACCGGCCTTTGGGCGGCGGTTTGTCTACCGCTGGCAGACCATCCGGTACGAGATCTCGATCCGGGCTGCGGCGGGGGGCATGGGCGAGAACACGATCGAGTTGGTGCCCGCATCGTAGGACCACCCGGAAGTGACCACCGCGCCGTTGATTCGCACCGTGAAGCCGGTCCCGTCCGGGACGGCGGACAGCGGGAAGCGGTCCTGGGGCCCGAAGGCCTTGTTGGCCACGTTGCGCAATACCGGGGCGTAGTCCGCCGAACAGATGTCCATCACCTCACCGCCGGTGCGGGTGGCCGCCTCGAAGTAGCGGTTGCCGGTGCCACCCGCGGTGGAGCAGGAGTTCTCGGTGGGGGCGATGGCGAACAGCACCGCCCGGTTCGGCTGGGAGGCCCCCTTGAGCTCGCGCACGAAGCGCAGGTAGGTGTCCACCGCGTCCGGGGAGTGGTCGTCCTCGTCGCCCACGAACACCACCGCCAGCGCCGCCTCGTCGCGAAGGAAGCCGGCGTTGCCGTCGTTGGGCAGCGAAGTGCGCGGGTCGTCCGCACTGCGGACCAGCGGATCGGACAGCGCCCGGCGCATCGCCTCGAAGCCCTGTTCGATCTGGGCGCACTGGCCCACGTTGGCGTTCTGCTGCAGCTTGGCCGCCAGGTCCGGGGTGGCCTGGGTCAGCAGGCGTTGGCTGGAGTTGTCGACAGGGAACAGCCGCCCCGCCTCACCGCCCCGCGCTCCGCCCGGACAGGCATCGGAGACCGCGGCGATGCCGGTGGTGGTCACCGCCACGTGCAGGTCCACCCCCTTGGACAAGGCTGCGTCCACGAAGGCAGGCAGGGCGCTGATCAGCCGCGGCTGCTCCTCGACCATGGAGGCGGTGTTGTCGACCACGAACAGCACGTCCACCTTCTGGCCGTCCTGCTGGGTGAAGCGGTCGGTGCGGTCCACCTTGTTGGAGGACTCACCGATCAGCGACACCATCTGCGGCTGCGTCAGGCCGGACACGTCCACATACAGCGGCGAGAGGTTCAGTCCGCGGATCTGGGCCAGGTAGCTCACCGAGACGGTCACCCCCTGCCCCGGCTGGAGGGTGCGCGGCAGGCTCTCGCTGATCCCATCCAGCAGGAACTCCCCGTCGGTGGTGCCGGCGCCGATGCTGATCCCGCGCAGCTCCACCGGCTGGGCGCACTGGTTGACGAAGTTGATCTCCTGCGGAGGCGGCGGACAGTCCGGGCGCGCCACCCCGAAGTTCAGCTCGTGGGGGGTGGCCACCAGGCAGGTGGGCTGCGAGTTGCCCAGCAGAGGCACCAGGATCAGCGGGTTGGCCGGATCCCCGGTCTGGATCTGCAGGGTGCCCACGAAGCTGCCCCCCTGCGGCGGGGGCTCGAAGGCCACCATGAAGGAGAAGTACTCCCCGTCAATCACCACGAAGCCGTCCAGCTCCCCGCCGGGCATGTTGAAAACCCCGCCGGCGTCGTCGCGGATCTTGATGTTCTTCACCGGGCATACATCGGTGCCCACGTTGCGGACCTTCACCCCCAGCACCCCGCCCCGGTTCGGGGTCACCGTGCCGAAGTCCAGCTGCAGCGGGGTGATCGCGATCCGGCAGTCTTCGCTGGTCCGGCCACGGCCGTTGAAGCCCACCCGGACATCCTCCAGCCCGAACAGCGAGGTCTCCAGGTGCAGGTTGCCGCCGGCCGAGCCGTCCCGGGTAGGCTCGTAAAACACGGTGACGTTGATCTCCTCCCCCGCCCTCAGCGACACCGGGGTGGCGGGGGCCTCCAGGGTGAACTGGTTCTCCCCCGGCACGTTGTCGCTGCCAAAGCGGATCCCCCGGATCTCCAGTGGCACGTCGTTGTTGGTGCCGCAGTTGCGGATGTTGACCACCTTGCCGTTCTTGGAGCCCACCGGGACCTCGCCGAAGTCCCAGGCCAGCGGCGAGATGCAGATCTCCGCCGCCCCGCCCCAGCCGGCCAAAGGCACGCTGGTGTGGGGATTGCGGACGCTGCGCACCCCGTAGTCCGCCTGACCCGAGGCCGGGCCCATGTGACCGGGGGTGTACTTGATGTCGTACTGCACCCTGCCATCCGGCGGCAGCACCAGCGGGAAGGACCCGCCGGGAGAGGTAAAGGAGACGTCGGTGTTGGCGGCGAAGGCGAAGTCCAGAAGCTCCATCGGCTCGGTGGAGATGTTGTGCAAGGTCGCCTTGAGGGTCGCGTCGCGATCCATCGCCACCTGCCCGAAGGACAGGGTCCAGGGCTCGGCCACCACCGCCCGGTCCAGGGCCTCGGCCACCAGCAGCACCTCCTCGGTGGGGCAGTGCTTGCAGGGCTGGACCACGATCCTGCTGTCCTTGACCCCCACCCGCTCGGGAGCGAACGCCACCTCCACCACCCTCTCCTCGAAGGGCCCCAACGGGAAGGAGGGGACGGTGAACTCGTCGCCGTCGTTGCCCACCACGGTGTTGCCGACTTCGATCCCCAGGTCGCTGATGTTCTTGAAGGTCAGCTGCAGCGACTTTTGGGACTGGGCCTCGATCCGGCCGAAGTCCAGCCGCTTGACGTTGACGGTGGCCTTGGCGTTGACGCCCTGGCCGGAGAGCGGAATCTGGGTGAGCGGATCGGTGGGGTGATCGCTTCGCACCACCAGCACCGCGCCCTGCAGCCCCTCCCGGGTGGGACGGAACTTCACCCGCAGGTCGTCGGTATCGGACGGCTTGAGTTCGTGCGGCGCCGGCTGGAGGAACTCCACCGCGTAGGTGGTTCCGTCCGCGCCCTCCACCCAGGCCTCGGTGACGCTGACGCTTCCGCGGCCCACGTTTCGAAGGCGCAGCTCCAGATCCGCGCCGCCGTACATCGGCACGCGGGTGAAATCGAGCTTGCTGGGAAGGACCAACAGCTTCCCGTCGGCGTCGGCCATTTGCCGCCGGTCACAGCCCACCAGCATCAGCGCAGCCACCAACAGAGACTGCGTCCAGCGTGAGCCCCGCTCAGACCACCCTTGCATCGCCACTCCCCTCCCCCAACACCCACCCACGGCCGCGCCTACCCGCACGGCCTCCACTCAATCGGCGGGTCAACCTAGGAACGTGCCCCCCGGGCGGCAACGGCGGCGGGGTGCGAAAGGTGAGCTGCCTGGCACTGCGCCACCCACCCCGGTGCCGCCGGGTCATCACCCTGGTGGGACCCCAGCGCTACCTTCCATCTGGCACCGGACGCCTACCGGGGACCGACGGCCGGCGCCTGCTCAGGGCGCCCACAAGGAATGGAGCTTGAAAGCAGCCTCCACGAAAGGCACGGGCTGCAGCGTCGCTTCGCCGGAGACCTTCTCCAGCAGCCGGTAGTCGGCCCCTTCCAGCCGGTACACCTCCAGAGCGCGGACCAGTCGCGGCGACCCTGGCGGGCGTACCGGAAGTCACCCCTCCGCGGAGTCGGTTGTTCGCGACGACGGGCGCTTTCGCGGTGTGCCTGCTTGATGGCTCCGTAGAAGTGTTGGGGACCTCCGGTCCGATATGCGGCACGGAGGTGTCCCAGTCGCCGAGCATTGCCCAGAACCCAGCGTTGTCCCGCCCGCTTCATCCGCACCTGGAGGACGTGGCGATGGGCGCCTTCTCCGATGCCGCTGCCACTCGGCAACCCTGCTGCGCCGGTAAGAGTGGTAGCGCATGCGGGTCGCATTCTGTGCGGTAGCTTCGCGACGAGGTTGTCGATGGCACCGAGCCCATCGGGCTGGTCCTTGCTCCGCCTGCGCACCAGTGTCGCCATTTCTTCTCCGAGGGCGGCATGCTGTGGACCTCGGACGGCACCCTGGCGGGGACCCAGGTGGTGCGTTCCTTCAGGGGAGCGATTCGAGTCTCCCCCAGTACCTGCAGACGGCAGGTGATCGCCTGGTCTTCGGGACCTCGCCGAACGGGCCGCAGCTGATGGGCTCCGACGAACGGCGGAGGGGACCGCTCCGCTCACCGGGGAAAGGCCCTCCGATTCCTTCTGCAGGGTGTCTAGATCCACCCGACACAAACCGCGCCGCGCGGCCCCCTCCGAGGCGGCCAGCAGCAAGTCGCCGTTGAAGGGCGGTGGCCCACTCTTCCTCAGACGCCAGCACCGAAGGGTGCGGAACCTGTGACCTGTCGCCCGCGGGCCTCGACTCAGCTGCCCCGAAGCAGTTCCTCCCCCGGCCTGTCGTACAGCTCGATGCAGCCCAGCTCACGCTGGCGGGGCTGGTCAACCCCGTCGAAGAACTGCCCCTGTTCGGTGTAGACCAGCCGGGTACCTCCCTTGTCGGCGATCAGCTCTACGCTGGAGAGGGACGCGGAGATCCGCTTGCCCCCACCGTCATCACGTACGAGCAGACGATCCGTTTCTCGATGACCAGGTCCAGATAGACAGCGTCGTAGGTGACCGGCGGCCCGCCCTGGAAGCGGAAGCGGCTGGTCTCCCGACCACCTTCACGGAAGTCGGAGTGGTACTCGTTTCCGGCGGGGTGCGGTGACCCACCTGCGCTACCGCCTGCCCAGCACCGCGGAGGCCAGGGGGTGATAGCGCATGCCCTGCTTGTCGGTCTGGCTGGCGAAGAGGATGACCTCCTCCACGCGGAGCGCTCCGAAGTCGGCGTCGCGCAGGGTGTCGGCGCAGCGCTCCAGCCCCGGGTCCCCCCGGGGTGACTTCGCCCTCGCCAGGGTGATGTGGGGCACGAACTGCTGATGATCGGGAGCCAACCCCAGGGGCGATAGTTCCACGACCACCGCGCGCTGGAGGTTCTCCAGGCCCTCCACCGCTCCCGACAGCCCGGTCCAGAGCACCTTGGGGGAGTCCAGCGGTCCGAAGATCCCGCTGCCGCGCACCCCCAGCTCCAGCGTCGGATGCAGCGCGGCCACCTTCAGGAGTCCTTCGCCGATCCGGGGGACGGTGGCGTCGGGGACCTCGCCCAGGAACGCCAGCGTCAGGTGCAGGCTGTCTGGGCGAACCCAGCGCGCCTGCGGAGCCAGCCGGGCCAAGCGGCCCAGCGCTGGCTCCAACCGGGAGCGCAAGGCCTGGCCCAGCTCCACGCCAATGAAGGTGCGCATCGTCCCCCACCTACCATCATGGGAGGGCACCTGGGTGGAAGGAGCACAACAGGTGGTTGAAGGCCACACCCGGAGAAGGAGGTTCCTCCGGAAACCCACTGGAGTAAGAACCCGGCCTTCCTGAAGGAGGAGAACCCCAATGCTTCGCATGATCGCTGCTGTCTCGTTGGTGGTGGGCCTGGTGGGTTGCGGACCGGTGACCCGCGCGGATGCGCGGGAAGCGGCGGCGCAGAAGGCCTGCGCCTGGTACCAGGAGTGTGGCGACATCGGCCCGGGCCTCACCTTCGAGGATCGCGACGAGTGCGAACTGGAGTCGGCGAACACCTTCAACTCGCTGTGGGACAACGCCGCCTGCGCAGAGATCGAGCGGGAGGACCTGGAGGTCTGCCTGTCCGCGATCGAGAGCACCCAGTGCGACAACGCGCTGGACTTCCTG
Organism: Myxococcota bacterium; assembly: GCA_030857095.1. Taxonomy (GTDB): domain Bacteria; phylum Myxococcota; class Myxococcia; order Myxococcales; family Myxococcaceae; genus JALYOC01. Next base: position 43,843 of record JALYOC010000056.1, read on the forward strand.
AACACTATCTTCAACCGCTGCTCGGTCGGCAACGTCTGCGGAGGGTAGCTCCCACCTTCCCGCAACATGTCCCCGCCACCGGCCATCTCCGCCCGGGCCGCCTTCGGGCACCCGGACTTTCGCCGCTACCAGATCGCCCGCTTCATCCAGGTGATCGGGATCGAGATGCAGTCGGTGGCCATGGGCTGGCAGGTGTACCTGCTGACCGATGACCCGCTGCACCTGGGTTACATCGGGCTCGCCCAGTTCATCCCCTTCGTCGCCCTCTCCATCCTGGGTGGCCACACCGCGGACCGGTACGACCGGCACCGGATCTTCGCGCTGGCCCTGGTAGGGCAGATCCTGTGCGCGCTGGCGCTGTGGGGTTTCAGCCTCTCGGGGATGCAGCAGGTGTGGCCGATCTACCTGGTGACGGTGGGGCTGGGCACCCTCCGCGCCTTCTCCATGCCGGCCACCCAGGCGCTGCTGCCCAACCTGGTACCCCCCGAGCACTTCACCAACGCGGTGACCTGGGGCTCCACCGTCCGGCAGATCGCCACCATCACCGGACCGGCAGTGGGTGGGCTGGTGTTGGGCGCCACCCACGGCACCGCCCCGGTGTACGCGCTGGAGGCGGTCTTGCTGGCGGTGGCGTTCTCCTTCGCCGCCCGCCTGCGGCCCCGGCCGATGGTGCGGAAGCGCCGGGACGTCTCCTGGTCCACGGTGCTGGCCGGCTTCCACTACGTGTGGAAGCAGCGGCTGCTGTTGAGCACCATGTCCATGGACCTGTTCGCGGTCCTGCTGGGCGGGGCGGTGGCGCTGCTGCCGGTGTTCGCCAAGGACATCCTCCAGGTCGGCCCGCAGGGGATGGGCATCCTCCGCAGCGCCCCGGCGATCGGCGCGGCCACCATGGCGGTGCTGCTGGCCTACTTCCCCCTGCGCCGGCGGGTGGGGCTGACCATGCTGTGGTGCGTGGCGCTGTTCGGGGTGGCCACCATCGTCTTCGGGCTCTCGCGCAGCTTCGCGCTCTCGGTGGGGGCGCTGGTGGTGCTGGGCGCCTCTGACATGGTGAGCATGGTGGTGCGGATGACCCTGGAGCAGATCGCTACCCCGGAGGAGATGCGCGGGCGGGTGGGCGCGGTGAACGGGATGATGATCGGCGCCTCCAACGAGCTGGGAGAGTTCGAGTCCGGGGCGGTGGCCGCGCTGCTGGGGGTGACCACCGCGGTGGTGGTGGGCGGGGTGGGCACCCTGCTGGTGGTGGCCCTGTGGAGTTGGTGGTTCCCGGAGCTGCGCAGGATCGATACCCTGGAGGAGGCTTCCCCCCCAGCCTGAGGCATGCTGCGCGGCCTGATGACCCCCTCCCCCTATCGAACCGATCTCCTCGCCGGCAAGGTGGCCTTCGTCACCGGCGGCGGCTCTGGCATCTGTGAAGGCATCACCCGCGCGTTCCTGCAGCACGGGGCGGACGCGGTGATCGTCGGCCGCAACGTGGAGCGGCTGGAGGCGACCGCCCAGCGGCTGAGCCAACTTACAGGTCGGACCTGCCTGGCGGCCCCGGCGGACGTCCGCAAGCCAGACGAGGTGGAGGGGGCGGTGGACCAGACCCTGGCCCGCTTCGGCCGGCTGGACATCGTGGTCAACGGCGCGGCGGGGAACTTCCTGGCGCCGGCGGCGATGCTCTCCCCCAACGGGTTCCGCACGGTGATGGAGATCGACGCGGTGGGCACGTACATCGTGTCCCGCACCGCCTTCGACAAGCGGCTTCGCGATCACGGCGGCTGCATCCTCAACATCTCCGCCACCCTGCACTATGGCGCCACCCCGATGCAGGTGCACGCCTCGGCGGCCAAGGCGGCCATCGACTCCATCACCCGCTCGCTGGCCCTGGAGTGGGGCGGCGCGGGGATCCGGGTGGTGGGGATCGCCCCCGGCCCGATCGAAGACACCGAAGGGGTCAGCCGGCTGGTCCAGGGCGGGATGAAGGAGAAGCTGACCCGGACCATCCCGCTGGGGCGCTTCGGACGGATCGAGGAGATCGCCTCGGTGGCGCTGTTCCTATGCTCCGACGCAGGGTCGCTGGTCCACGGGGCCACGGTGGTGGCGGACGGCGGGGCGTGGATGGGCGGGGGCAACGCGGTGATGATGGAGTGACACGGCTTCAGGTCCGGAAGCGCCCCGCGTCGATCCCGTACTTCTCCACCTTGTAGTTGAAGATCCGGTCGGTGGTGCGCAGCAGCCGGGCTGCCTTGGCGCAGTTGCCCCGGGCGGACTTGAGCGCGTCCGAGATCAGGTCCTTCTCCACCTGGGCCACCGCCTCGTCCAACGAGGCGGTGGGCACGGTGCCGGAGGCCTCGGCGGTCTGCAGGGTGGGGGGCAGGTGGTGGCCGTGGATCACGCTGCCGTCGCAGACCAGCACCGTGCGCTCGATGATGTTCTCCAACTCGCGCACGTTTCCCGGCCAGTGGTAGCTGACCAGCATGTCGATCGCCGGGGTGGAGATCCGCTTGATGCTCTTGCCGTGCTCGCGGGCGTACTTGCCCACGAAGTGGTCGGCCAGCAGCATGATGTCGCTTTTGCGCTCCCGCAGCGGGGGCACGAAGATCGTGAACACGTTGAGCCGGTAGTAGAGATCCTCGCGGAAGCTCTTTTCGGTGATCGCCTGCTCCAGGTCCTTGTTGGTGGCGGCGATCAGCCGCACGTTGGACTTGAGGGTCTCGGTCCCGCCCACCCTTTCGAACTCGCGTTCCTGCAAAACCCGCAGCAGCTTGACCTGGGTGGTGAGGTTCACCTCCCCGATCTCGTCCAGGAACAGGGTCCCGGTCTCCGCTAGTTCGAAGCGGCCGCGCCGGCGGGCCAGGGCGCCGGTGAAGGCCCCCTTCTCATAGCCGAACAGCTCGGACTCGATCAGCGTCTCCGGCAGCGCCGCGCAGCTGACCTTCACGAAGGGCCGCTTGGTGCGCTCGGAGTTGTAGTGGATGGCGTGGGCGATCAGCTCCTTGCCGGTGCCGGACTCGCCGCGCACCAGCACGGTGGTGTTGGTGCGCGCCACCTGGGTCACCTGCTCGTAGACCTGGCGCATCTCGCCGCTGGTCCCCAGGATGTTGGAGAAGTCGTACTTCTCCCGCAGCTCCTGGCGCAGGGTGCTGTTCTCTTCCACCAGCTTGCGGCGCTCCTGCTCCAGCCGACGGTGAACCGCCAGCGCCTGGGCGATCATCGCCGCCACCACCCCGAAGAAGCGCTTCTCCGCCTCGTAGTCCCGGTCCTTGCGGAACAGCAGCTCCACGCTCAGCGCCCCCACCGGACGCCGTCCCAGCACTATCGGCAGACAGAGGAAGCTGTGCTCCTCCCCCGCCTTCGGACGGACCTCAAAGGCCCGGTTGAGGAACAGGGGCTCGCGGCTGATCTGGGGCACCACGATCGGCTTGCCGGTCTGCACCACCCGGCCGGTGATCCCCTCCCCCACCTTGTAGCGGGCCCGCCGGCCCTCCGCGGACACCCCCACCGAGGCCTCCAGCACGATCTCCTGGGCCTCCTCGTCGTGCACCGCCACCGCGCCCTGGATCACCCCGTGGTGACGTTCCAGCCGCTCCAGCACCCGCTGCAGGGCGGACTTCAGATCCGAGGCGCTGGCCAACGCCTGGCTCGCTTCCAGCAGGCTGGCCAGGACCTGATCACTCCCGGAGGGGTCGGTGCGTCTCATCGGCTTCCTACATTTATGTCACCGCCGTCGACGGTTCCTACAATTTTGTGTGCCCGACCCAGGGACGCCCGCCGACCAGGGGGAGGAACCATCGACGGGCCAACGTCTGGCCCCGCGCGGGACCCGGGATTGAAAGCCGTCTCCCCTTCTCCGCCGAGAGGCATTCCTACAGATATGTCGGCATCCAGGGGTGGTTCCTACGATTTTGTCGGAACTCCGCTTCGATGGGGATCGGACGATCCGCGCCGGATCCGCGAGATCTTCCAAGCGCTTCCGCGACGGGCCCCTAATCTCCGACCCTGGCATCCCGAATGCACTACACACCCAGCAGGAGCGCCCGGCGTCGGGCGCCTGGAGGACGGAACAGATGAGCAAGGTGATGGCGGAGTACATCTGGATTGACGGGCAGAAGCCGACCGCGAAGCTCCGGTCGAAGGCCAAGGTCATCCAGCCGGTGAAGAAGTTGGAAGAGCTCCCCCTGTGGAGCTTTGACGGTTCGTCCACGTACCAGGCCGAGGGCAAGAAGAGCGATCTGGAGCTCAAGCCGGTCCGGATCGTCCCCAACCCGCTGCGCGGTGAGGGCGACATCCTGGTGCTGTGCGAGGTGAACAACCCCGACGGGACCCCGCACTGGAGCAACAAGCGCGCTGCCCTGCGCGCGGTGGAGGAGAAGGTCCGCGGCCAGGAGCCCTGGTTCGGCCTGGAGCAGGAGTACACCCTGTTCGAAGGCAACCGGCCGCTGGGCTGGCCGGATCACGGCTTCCCCGCTCCGCAGGGTGGGTACTACTGCGGCGTCGGCAGCGACGAGGTCTTCGGCCGCGAGCTGGTGGAGTCGCACGCCGACGCCTGCATCCGCGCCGGGATCGAGATCTGCGGCATCAACTCCGAGGTGATGCCCGCGCAGTGGGAGTTCCAGGTCGGCCCCCTGGGCCCGCTGGAGGTCAGCGACGAGCTCTGGTTGGCCCGCTGGCTGCTGTACCGGATGGGCGAGGACTACGGCATCAGCGCCACCCTGCACCCCAAGCCGGTCCCGGGCGACTGGAACGGCGCGGGCTGCCACACCAACTTCTCCACCAAGGCGATGCGGGAGAAGGGCGGCATCAAGTTCATCGAGGCCGCGGTGGAGAAGCTCAAGGGCCGCCACGAGGACCACATCAAGGTCTACGGCGCCCACAACATCGAGCGGCTCACCGGCCTGCACGAGACCGCGCCGATCAACGTCTTCCGCTCCGGCGTCTCGGATCGCGGCGCGTCGATCCGGATCCCGCTGGCCGCCAGCCAGCACGGTCAGGGCTACTTCGAGGACCGCCGCCCGGCAGCCAACATCGACCCGTACGAGGTCACCCGGGTGATGCTGGAGACCGTCTGCCTGTAGGCCGACTGCCTGCCGGGACGTGACCAGGGGGCCCTTCCGCCAGTCGGAGGGCCCCTTTTTCATTGGGTGCGGGTTTCTTGCGCCACCCGCCCGGGTGGGCACAGCATCGGCCGGTGAGCTGGGCCGCGGTCATCACAGGGGTGTTGGCGGCGTCCGCGGTGGGGGCCCCGCCCCTGCTGGCCCAGGCCCCCGCGGACTCCCTCCCCGCGCCGGCGGGATCATCCGCGGACACCCTCCACTCGGTCCTGGAATCAGGCCAGCTCTCCTGGGGCGCTGACGCCCAGGGCGGCGCCCCCTACGTGTTCCCGGACCCGATGAACCCCAACGTGCTGATCGGGTTCGAGGTGGAGCTGGCGGACGCGTTGGCCCGCCAGCTGGGGGTGCGCGCCGCGCCGGTGCAGGGGCCGTGGGACAAATTGCTGGAGCTGCTGGCCCGGGGCGACTTCGACGTGGCCCTCAATGGGCTGGAGTTGGCGGAGGAGAAGCGGCGGGTGGCGCGCTGGACCCGCCCCTACTTCGTGGCCGAGGAGGTGCTGTCCATCCGGCGGGGGGATCCCCAGGCGCCGCGCACCCGCGAGGCGCTGGCTGGCCGCCGGGTGGGGACCCTGCCCGGTTCGCTGGCCTCCCGGATCCTGGAGGCGGCGGGCGCGGAGGTCCGGACCTACGATGGCGGTCAGGACGAGATCTACCAGGACCTGCGCCTGGGCCGGATCGACGCGGTACTGCTGGACGATCCGGTGGCGCGCTTCTATGGGGACATCGACCCCGAGTTGGAGCGGGTGCCCGGATCCTTCGGGCAGGTCCACTACGTGATCGCGTTGCGCCCCGAGGACGGCGCCCTCCAGCAGGCGCTGGATCAGGCCCTGGGTGCGCTGGCGGAGGACGGCACCCTGCGCGCGATCTACCAGCGCTGGGGAATCTGGAACGCGGGGACCGCGCGGCTGTGGGGAGCCCCGGACCCGGTGGGCGCCGCCCCGCTGGCCCCGGAGTTCGAACGCTGGCGCGCGGCGGTGGGCAAGCTGCCCCCGTTCTGGACCCGGGTGAAGGAGCGCTATCCCCAGGTGCTGCCGATGTTCGCCCGCGGCGCGGCGATGACCCTGGCCCTCTCGCTCCTGGCGATGGGGCTGGCGGTGCTGATCGGGCTGGGGGTGGCCACCGGGCGGCGCTACGGGCCCCGCCCGCTGCGCTGGCTGTGCGTCGGCTACGTGGAGTTCTTCCGCGGCACCCCGCTGCTGATCCAGCTGACGATGATCTACTTCGGGCTCCCGGAGCTGGGGATCCGGCTGGATCCCTTCTTCTCCGGCTGCCTGGCGCTGGGGCTGAACTACGGCGCGGCGGAGGCGGAGAACTACCGGGCCGGCCTGGAGAGCGTCCCCTCCGGCCAGTCGGAGGCGGCGGAGGTCTTAGGCCTCTCCCGGCTGGGGGCGCTGCGCCATGTGCTCGGCCCCCAGGCGGCGCGGATCTCACTGCCGCCAATGACCAACGACTTCATCGCCCTGCTCAAGGACAGCTCGCTGGTCTCGCTGGTCACCCTCACCGAGCTGACCAAGACCTATCTGAATCTGGGCAACGCGATGCGCGACCACCTGGGACTGGGGCTGCTGGTGGCGCTCTGGTACCTGGCGATCGGCCTCCCCTTCGCCCTGCTCTCCCGCCGGCTGGAATCCCGGCTGGGGCGTCACCTGCGCCAGGTGGACCGATGAGGCTGCGGGTCTCCGGGCTGGTCCGCCGTCATCCCGGTGCCGCGGCCCCGGTGCTGGACGGGCTGGACTTCGAGTTGGCCATGGGCACCCTGGTGGCGCTGCTGGGTCCCAGCGGTGCGGGGAAGACCACCTTCCTGCGCTGTCTGATCGGGCTGGAGCCCTTCGAGCGGGGGGAGATCGAGGTGGAGGGGGTGGTCTTGCGCGGGACCGAGCAGTCCCCGGCCTCCGAGCGCAGGCGAGCGCTGCGCGGGGTCCGCGAACGGATCGGCCTGGTGTTCCAAAGCTTCGAGCTGTTCCCACATCTCTCCGCGCTGGAGAACTGCGTGCTGGCGCCGATGCGGGTCAAGCACATCTCCCGGCGGTACGCGGAGCTCAAGGCGGTGGATCTGCTGACCCGGCTGGGACTGGCGGACCGGCTGGGCGCGCATCCCGACCAGCTCTCCGGCGGGCAGAAGCAACGGGTGGCGATCGCCCGCGCGCTGGCGATGGAGCCGGCGGTGCTTTTGTACGACGAGCCCACCAGTGCGCTGGACCCTTCGATGAAGCAGGAGGTGGCGCAGACGCTGCACCGGGTGGACGCCACCGGGGTGACCCAGGTGGTGGTGACCCATGATCTGGCGCTGGCCCGGGTGGCCGAACACGTCTGCGTGATGGACCACGGGCGGATCATCGAAGCGGGCGCGCCGGGGAAGGTGCTGGTCACCCCCGAACACCCCAGCACCCGCCGCCTGCTGGCGGACTGGTGAGCCGTCGCGGCAGTGCCCTGTCCGGCCAGTCGGTCCCAAGGCCCGGATAGAGTCCGCCCCCATGAAGGAAGTGGCGCGGGGAATGTTGTGGATCATCCTGATCACCGGCGCGGTGGCGCTGGCGGTCGCCGGCGGGGTGGCGGGGCTGATCTACTGGTGGATCGGGCTGGAGTTGGGCTGACGCACCATCCGCGCCAGCACCCGCTCCAGTGCCAGCGGGGGGCTCTCACACAGCCCGGAGTGGACGGCCGACACCTGGACCATGGTGCTGCGCGGCGCCACCAGCCAGTGCCAGCGTTCCTTCTGGGAGAGCTTGCCGTTCGGGCCGGCGTCTGCCCCGCCTGCGCACACCCGGGGGAAGGTCTCCAGGTGGGAGCGGATCAACGCGATGTCCGCGGTCGGATCCAGCGCTCGCAGCCGGGCCTCGTCCAGCTCCACCCGCGCCTTGAGGAAGTCCTGGGACAGGCAAGCGCGGCCCAGGGCCGGCTCCACCTGCATCAAGACCCGCTCCGGCACCTTCAGCCCCACCGCCTGAGCCAGGGCGCCGCCCAACAGCTCGGCCACCAGCACCCTGGCGCCCTGCCCCGCGGCGCGGAACTTCACCACGTACAGCCCCTCGTCGTCGGCCTCCACCACCCCGGGCAAGGAGCCGCCCTCCCTCAGGGGGGGGACGTAGCGTTGGCCAGGACGGTGCGCAGCATCGGGGGGGGACCCATCACGGGGGAGTCAGCGCCTTCTGCTGAAAGCGGATCCGGGCGGCGGTGCCCGCCTCGTCGTAATAGGCCAGCAGTCGCAGCGCCAGGTAGCCCTGGTCGGTGTGCACCACGTAGACCAGGTCCCGCGGCTGCACCCCATGGTTGAGGAGGTCGTAGCTGTACCAGCCGTCGTCGATCAGGAACGCGGAGTCGACCTCGCTGTTGGAGTCCGGGCCGTCCGCCGCGTCGACCTGGTAGCCACCCGTGGGGGCCTGGGTCAGCGTGGAGAAGTCCGCTCCGGGGAGGATCGCGACTTCCAACGGCCCCACTCCGCTGACCCCGCTGTTGGAGATGATCTTGAAGCGCTGGAAGCCCAGGTCCCAGCCCACGGTGCCAATCGCCTCGCTGCCCGGCACCTGTCGGCGTCCGTCCAGATCCACGAACACCCAGCTCTCCGGCTGCCCGGCGTTGACCCGGCCCTCCTCCACCCCGCCCTCCAGGGCCTGGAAGGTGACGTAGTCGCCGTCGGGCAGGTCGCCGTCGAAGGGGTAGTCCTCGCGCAGATCCGGGGCGCAGGCGCCCAGCAGGCAGGTCAACCACACCACCGTCGTCTGGCCTCTCACAGTCGGCCCTCCACCCCTGCGTGGAACCCGCGCGGGGCCAGCGGGAGATCCACCACGTTCCCCGAGTCCAGCAGGTTGGTGGCAAAGGCGAACACCCCCAAAAACGGCCAGGGCCTCCAGCCCACCCGGGCATCCACGTTGGCGTAGGGCGCGGAGTAGCGGAAGCCCCCTGCGGAGGCGGGATCCAGGAACGGCCGGGGACCGACCAGCGAGGCGCCCAGGCTGCCGTCCAGGTTCCACTGCCGCAGCCGGCCAGTCAGCCTCACCGTTCCGCGGTGCATGGCGCGGCCCTCCAACGGCGCGCCGCTCTCCGCGTCCCGGGCGTCGGTGAGCGCGTAGCCCAGGTCCACCGAGAGGAAGGAGCCCAGCTTGGTCCGGACGGCCAATTCCACCCCCTGGGTGTAGCCGCGAGAGACGTTCCGGTAGCCAAAGCGCAGCGGCGTGTCCGGGGTGGCCTCCTGGACGGTGATCAGGGCGATCAGGTCGTCCAGATCGGTGCGGAACGCGCTGCCGGAGACGGTGAGTCGATCGCTGGCGGTCCAGTCCGCCGAGAGGTTGATCCCCCGGGAGCGCTCGGGGCGCAGCGCCGGGTTGCCCTCCACCACGTAGCCGATCCCGGGGTTCTCGAAGTTCAGCAGCAGCTCCTGGAAGCTGGGCGCCCGGAAGCCCCACCCCAGCGAGCCGCGCAGTGCCAGCCCGCGCCAGGGGTCATAGCGGAAGGCGATGCGGGGAGAGACGCTGGGACCGAACTGCGAGTCCAGATCCATCCGGACCCCGGCGGAGGCGTGGACCCGGGGTTCATCCAGCGGGCGCCAGTCGTCCTGGACGAACACCGCGCCGCGAAAGCGCCGGCCGTAGCCAGCGCCCAGGCGGGGCGAGCGGAGGGTCTCCATCAGCCCGTCCACGCCGACCGAGGCCTGGTGCCGCTCGAACAGGTTCTGGTCCAGTTGCAGCCCCGCCTCCACCACCCCTTCCTTCGACTCCTGGTACAGGTCCAGATCCCGGGCCAGCCGCTGGTCCTGTTGGAACTGATCGCGGAAGCCGGAGGCCGCGCCGCGGAGGCTGAGGGTTCCCAGCGGGGTGTGCTCCAGCCGGCCGTGGAGGGTGGCGCCGTAGACCTCGCCGCGGTTCCTCCGGTCGAAGATCGCCCCGGAGGGCGCGGCGTCCACCCCGCCGGTGTCCCGGCGCTGGTAGTGCAGCCGCAGATCGATCAACGCCCCGTCCACCGGGCGGGCCTCGCCGGTCAGCTCCACGTCCCAGCTGGAGAGCGCGCTGCCGGTGGTGGCCACGGTGGAAGGATCCAGATCGAAGGCCTCGCCCCGGCGGTGGATCGCCCCGGCCCCCAGGTTCCAGCGCGAACCGGAGACCCCCGCCCCGGCGCGCAGGTCGGACTCACCGCGGCCCCCGTAGCTGGCCCGGGCCTCGGCCTCCAGCGGCCGCCGGGTGCGCCGGGTGATCAGGTTGATCACCCCTCCCATCGCGTCCGAGCCATAGAGCACCGAGGCCGGACCCTTGACGATCTCGATCCGCTCCACCTCGCGCAGCGAGAAGCGCTCGAGGTCGATGGTGCCGCCCACCCGGCCCGCCACCCGCTGACCGTCGATCAGCAGCAGCACGTACTCGGGGTCCAGGCCCAACAGCCGCACCCCGGAGGTGCGGACCGGACTCTCCCGGGCAATCTCCACCCCCGGGTGCTGCTCCAGCAGTTCGGCCAGGTCGCGCGCGCCGGAGACCTCGATCTCCCGGCGGCTAATCACCTCGGTGGGGATGGTCAGATCCTCCGCCCGCTGGGGAGACCGGGAGGCGGTGATCACCGTCTGCAGGGAGGGGGCTTCGTCCTCGGAAGTTGGCGTGGGCCCGTCGGCCGGGAGGGAGGAGGAAGCCCCCGGAGGCGGCCCCTCCTCGTGCGGCGATCCCCCGGACTCCACAGCGGTGCCGGCATCGGCGGTCAGGGCCGCACCGGGGCTTGAGTCCAGCAGGGACCTTGGAGGATTGGCAAGCGCCAGCCCGCTGATCGCCAGCACGGCCCAGGCCAGCCTGCTGGTCGCTCGCCTCATGACTCCGTAGCACCACTGCATGTCGCCCTCCCCCCCGACGGAGGTGATGGGTACCGTCGTCTATGGAACCGGGCGGAGACAGTCAATCAACCCGGGCGCAAGGATCTGGGGCCACCCTGACCCGTGTCGCTGGCCAGGGTACGGGGCACGACAAGAAAAAGGCCCCCGGATTTCTCCGGAGGCCTGTTCCTTGCGAGTGCCCGAGGCGGGACTCGAACCCGCACGCCTTTCGGCGCCACCACCTCAAGATGGTGTGTCTACCAATTCCACCACCCGGGCAATCTGCCGGCCTCCTATACCACTGAGGGAGGCCCCTGCTTCAACTGCTAACTGGACCTACTGCTGGGTGCCGGAGGGCGCCGGAGGCTGGGGCTCGGTGGCCGCCGGAGCCGGGGTGGGAGCCGCCGCCGGAGCCGCGCCGTTATTCTGATCCAGGGTGATCCCGGAGCTGCCCCCCTCGGAGGGAGGAGTGGTCGCGGTCTGCGCCGGGACCTCGTCGTCCCCGCCAACCACCGAGGTGCGCAACCCCACGAAGGACAGGCCCAGCGAGGAGAGAAAGAAGAGCGCGGCGCAGACGCCGGTGATCTTCGACAGGAAGGTGACCGCGCCGCGGCCGCCGAAGGCGGTGGTGGCCGCTCCGCCGCCCAGGGCCGCGCCCATGCCTGCGTCCTTCCCCGGCTGCAGGAGGATGATGAAGATCATGAACACGCACAGCAGCACGTGGAGGATGGTGAAGAACGTCAGCATGAACTGATGACCCTCGGAAGCCCCGAAAAGGGGGGCCCCCTATAGCGCGACGGGTAGGACCTGACAACCGGTGAACGTCGGGAGGTCTATCCCGCCGCCTTGATGATGCCTGCAAAATCCCCTGCCTTGAGCGAGGCCCCGCCCACCAGGGCGCCGTCCACGTCCGGCTTGGACAGCAATTCTGCCGCGTTCTCTGGCTTCACCGACCCGCCGTACTGGATCCGGATGCGGTTGGCCGTCTGCTGACCGTGCAGCAAGGTCAGCTGCTCGCGGATGAAGGCGTGGACCTCCTGGGCCTGGTCGGAGGTGGCCGTCTTGCCGGTGCCAATCGCCCACACCGGCTCGTAGGCGACCACGAACCCGCCCACATCTCCGGCGGAGAACCCCGCCAGACCGCCCTTGAGCTGCCGGCCCACCACCTCCAGGGTGCGGTTGCCCTCCCGCTCTGCCAGCGTCTCACCGACGCAGAGGATGGGCAGCAGCCCTGAGCGCAGCACCGCCTGCAGCCGGCGGTTCACCGTCTCGTCGGTCTCCCCGAAGAACTGCCGGCGCTCGGAGTGGCCGATGATCACGTACCGGCACCCCACCTCCTGCAGCATCCCGGTGGAGACCTCTCCGGTGTACGCCCCGGACGCCTCCCAGTGGCAGTTCTGCGCCGCCAGGCAGATGTTGGAGTCCTCCAGCGCCCTGGCCACCGGATACAGCGCGGTGAACGGCGGCGCGACCGCGATCTCCACCCGGTCGCGCACCATCGACACCAGCCCGCGCAGCTCACGGACCAGGGCGGTGGCCTCCCCCACGGTCTTGTTCATCTTCCAATTGCCGGCGATGAACGGACGACGATCTGCCTTGGACATCTAGCGAACCTCCAGCGCCTTGATGCCGGGGAGCTCCTTGCCCTCGAGAAGCTCGAGGGAGGCGCCACCGCCGGTGGAAACGTGAGTCACCTTCTTGGCGTAGCCCATCTGCTCCACCGCCGCCGCGCTGTCTCCGCCACCGACCACGGTGCGCGCCCCGGTGTTGATGGACATCGCCGCGGCCACCGACCGGGTGCCCTCGGCGAACTTGTTGACCTCGAATAGCCCCATCGGGCCGTTCCAGAACACGGTCTTCGCCCCGCGGATGTGCTGGGTAAAGAGGTTCCGGGTCTTGGGGCCGATGTCCAGCCCCATCCTGTCCGCCGGGATCACCTGATCCGGCGTCTCCTCGGCGGTGCTGTTCGCGGAGGGTTCGGTGCCGACGATGTGATCGATGGGCAGCACCAGCTCCGCCCCTACCCGCGCCGCGGCCTCGATCAGCTTGGTGGCCAGCGGCAGCTTGTCGGTCTCCACCCGGCTTCGGCCCACCTCGATTCCCCGGGCCTTGAGGAAGGTGTAGGCCATGGCGCCGCCGATCAGCATCGAGTCCACCTTGGTGAGCAGGTTCTCGATCACCTTGATCTTGTCGCTGACCTTCGCCCCTCCCAGGATGGCCACGAAGGGCTTCTCCGGGTGCTTGACCAGCAGGCCCAGGTTCTCCAGCTCCCTGCGGATCAAGAACCCGGCCGCCTTCTCCTTCACGAACGGCACCATCCCCGCGGTGGAGGCGTGCGCCCGGTGCGCGGTGCCAAACGCGTCGTTGACGTACACATCCGCGATGGACGCCAGCTTCCGCGCGAAGCCCTCGTCGTTGGCCTCCTCCTCGGGGTGGAAGCGCAGGTTCTCCAACAACAGCACCTGCGACTCCTTGAGGTCCTTGACCATCTTGGAGACCCCGTCGCCGACGCAGTCATCCGCCAGCAACACCTCGTGCTGCTTGCCCAACAGCTCCGCTAGGCGGCGGGCCGCGGGCTCCAGGGAGAACTTCGGGTCCGGGCCCTTCTTGGGACGTCCCAGGTGCGAGGCCAGGATCACCCGGCCCCCCATCTGCAACGCGCGCTGGATGGTCGGCAACGCCTCGCGGATGCGGGTGTCGTCGGTCACCCTGCCGGCCTCATCCAGCGGGACGTTGAAGTCCACCCGGATGAAGACGCGCTTTCCGGTCAGCTGCAGCTCGTCGAGGTAGCGGATCATCGGTTCCCCCAGGGAGACGGCAACGACCTAGACGCCCTTGGCGATGACGAACTTCGTCATGTCCACCATGCGGTTGGAGAAGCCCCACTCGTTGTCGTACCAGGCCATCACCTTGGCCAGGTTGCCCTCCATCACGAAGCAGTTGGTGGAGTCGAAGATCGCCGAGTGCGGGTTGCCGTTGTAGTCCACCGACACGGTCTCCTCGTCGGAGAACTGGAGCACGCCCTTGAGCGGACCCTCCGCCGCCGTCTTGTACGCGGCGATGATCTCCTCGACGGTGGCGTTCCTGGACAGCACCACCGTCAGGTCCACCAGCGACACGTTGGGGGTGGGGACCCGGACCGACATCCCGTTCAGCTTGCCCTTGAGCACCGGCAGCACCAGGCCGATCGCCTTGGCGGCTCCGGTGGAGGACGGGATCATCGACAGCGCGGCGGCGCGGGCCCGGCGCAGATCCTTGTGGGCCAGATCCAGGATCCGCTGGTCGTTGGTGTAGCTGTGGATGGTGGTCATCAGCCCCTTCTCCACCCCGAAGCTGTCCACCAGCACCTTGGCCACCGGGGCCAGGCAGTTGGTGGTGCAGGAGGCGTTGGAGATGATGTGGTGCTTGGCCGGATCGTAGCTCTGGTGGTTGATCCCGAATGCGAACGTCGCGTCCTCGCCCTTGGCGGGAGCAGAGATGATCACCTTCTTGGCGCCGGCCTTGAGGTGCAGCTCCGCGCCGGCGCGCTCGGTGAAGTGGCCGGTGCACTCCAGCACCACCTCCACCCCCAGCTTCTTCCAGGGCAGGTTGGCCGGATCCTTCTCCGCGGTGATCAGGATCTCCTTGCCGTTGACGGTGATCGACTTCTCACCCGCCTCCACCGTCCCGTGGAACCCCCGGTGCACCGAGTCGTACTTGAGCAGGTGCGCCAGCGACTTGGGGCTGTCCAGGTCGTTGATCGCCACGATCTCGAAGTCCTCCTTCCGCTCGGTGGCGGCGCGGAGGATGCAGCGGCCGATGCGGCCGAACCCGTTGATGGCAATCTTGGTGGCCATGGAAAGAGGCTCCTTTGCGAGTGGTTTTCAGGCAGGAAAAAGGGCGGCCAACCTAGGGCCCGGTCGATAGCGAGTCAACCAAACGGGGAAGCGGAAACTTCCTGTGAACAGGACCCGTGATAGACGCGCTTTGAGAGCCGGTGACGCTGGCTCCCCGATGAAGCGGCTCCGCGAAAAGAAATCACCGAAGATCCCCGCGTATCCGGCGCTGAGCGGCGGCTCGTTCTGGGACGGGCTGCTCCATGCCTGGAACGGGCTGGTCCACACCATCGTGTACCAGCGCAACATGCGCATCCACATGGTGGCGGCGGTGCTGGTGGGGCTGGTGGGCAGCGGCATCCCGCTGGGGCTGGCGGAGAAGGTCATCATGATCTTCTGCGTCCTGATGGTCTTCTTCGCAGAGATCCTGAACACAGCGCTGGAGCAGTTGGTGGACCTGGCCATCCAGCAGTTTGACGAGAAGGCGCGCATCACCAAGGACGCCGCGGCAGCGGGCGTGCTGGTGCTCGCTGGTGGGACCACGGTGATCTTCGCGGCGATCCTGGTCAACAACTGGGAGACTGTGCCGGCCAATCTGCCGGGGATCGTCCGCCAGGTGGCACTGGGGATCCCGCTGACAGTCTGCGCAGCGGCGCTGATGATGCCGGTGGAGAAGCCCCGCTGGCTGGATGCCCTGGTCTTCGCCGGCGCCACCGGGCTGATGTGGCCGCTGATGGAGCGCTCGCACAGCTACGTCTTTAGCGCCATGACCTACGCCCTGGTGGTGCTGGCCTTCGCCAGCGCGCTGGAGCGGCAGAAGCTGGGTCCCCGCAAGTAGAACGCCCGGTCCGTCCAGACTGGGAAGGACACCGGGCGCTTGCTGAAACCATCCTCCCCGAAGGGCTCCTGGCCCCGAAGCCAGTTCGGAGCGAGCGGGACCCCACGAGGAGTTGAATCCTTGGGAAGAAGCCTTAGGCCTGTGGGCGGGCCTCGACGCCATCCTGCGCCTGGGTCGCGGCGAGGTTCTTGTCCTCGCGCAGGTCATTGGTCACCAGGTCGATCAACTCGGTGGCGATCCCAATAATCTGGTTCGGGGTGTAGCCGCTGGACCTCAGCTGATTGAAGAAAGTCCGAGCCAGAATCTTCGAGCCCTTCACGTCCGTGCTCACAGGTACCTCCAAAGTGTTTCCTACGAATGCTCCGTCGCGGGGGACCTCTACAACCGCCGTGCCACCGGAGTGCCTCTTCGGACAAAACAGCGCCGGCAGAGGGAGTTACGCCCAGCGACGCGGTGCGTCGGTCGATTTCCACTGCGTAGGCCGCTTCGCAGTCCCCGGCCCGCTCACGAGTGAACCGGCGCGGTGTGGGTGCATAGTCCGCTACACAGTTCGAAGCGACCTAAACCGCCGAAGTTACAGGTAGATAAGACGGTTCTGGCAGCAGCGTTGCCGAACGTTCTATGGAGCGTGCAGAGGAGCTGGGTGCATGGCGTACCGCGTAAACAACATCGGGCAGTGGTTGGACGAGGCGGACTCGGTCCTCAACAAGCAGGCGGCGGAGAAGCTGGGCCTGCGGGTGGGAGACCTGGTGTCGGTGCAGATCGTCCGCTCGGTGTTGGACGCGCGCAAGAAGGGGCACCCCCGCTACATCCACACCCTGGAGGTGGAGCTGGCCCCGGGGAAGAAGCCGGGGAAGATCCCCCCCGACGTCTCCGAGGTGGCCCCGCCCCCTCCCCCCTCCACCCTGGTCAAGGCGCCCGGGAAGCTGCCGATCATCATCGGCACCGGCCCGGCCGGGCTGTTCTGCGCCCTGGGCCTGCTGGAGCGCGGGGTGACCAGCATCTTGATCGAGCGGGGCAAGGAGGTGACCCCGCGGCGCAAGGACGTGGCCAAGCTGATGCGCGACGGGACGCTGGATCCGGAGAGCAACATGAACTTCGGAGAGGGCGGCGCCGGGGCCTACACCGACGGCAAGCTCTCCACCCGCATCAACCACCCGATGGTGCGCAAGGTGATCGAGATGTTCGCCCGGGCCGGGGCGCCGGACCGGATCCTGGTCCAGGGCAAGCCGCACATCGGCTCGGACCTGCTGCCGGGCGCGGTGCAGGTGCTGCGCGAGGAGCTGATCGCCGGCGGCTGCCAGGTGATGTTCGACACCCGGGTGGACGACCTGGTCTACCGGGACGGGCACATCGCCGGGGTGAAGCTGTCGGACGGACGGGTGATGGAGTCGGACCGGGTGGTGCTGACGCCTGGCAACTCCGCCCGGGAGCTGTTCGAGCGCTTCGCCGCCGACGGGAAGGTCAGCATCGAGGCCAAGCCGTTCGCGCTGGGCTTCCGCGCCGAGCACCCCCAGGAGCTGATCAACTCCATCCAGTATGGGTCGGCGGCGGACAACCCCAAGCTGCCTCCTGCGGACTACAAGCTGGCGGAGAACCTGGACGTCAACGGCGAGATGCGGGGGATCTACTCCTTCTGCATGTGCCCGGGCGGGATCGTGGTCCCCACCCCCACCGAGGACGGGCTACAGTGCACCAACGGGATGAGCAACTCCCACCGCAACGCCAAGTACGCCAACGCCGGGATCGTGGTCACCGTCTCGGTGGAGGACTTCAACCGGGAGGGCTTCCACGGTCCGCTGGCCGGGCTCTCCTTCCAGCAGCACTGGGAGAAGAAGGCGTATGAGCTGGGCGGGGGGAGGTTCTTCGCCCCCGCGCAGTCGATCCCCGACTACCTGACCGGGAAGCTGAAGAAGAAGCCGGGAGGCACCAGCTACCGGCCGGGGCTATCGCACGTGGACCTGAATCTACTGTTCCCTACCCGGCTGACCGAGTCGATCAAGGCGGCGCTCAAGAAGTTCGACCGCAAGATGCACGGGTTTGCCAGCGACGCCGGGATGCTGATCGGGATCGAGAGCCGGACCTCTTCCCCGGTTCGGATCGTCCGCGGCGAGGACCTGCACAGCGTCTCCATGCGCGGGCTTTATCCGGGCGGCGAGGGCTGCGGCTACGCGGGCGGAATCGTCTCCTCGGCGATTGATGGGCTGCGGATCGCCGAGCAGATCGCGACCGAGCTGGGCCCCAGGCATTAAGAAGGCGCCATGTCCGAGAGCACTTCCCCGGCGAGGCGGTCGGTCCGTTACGAGGTCCGCTCTGAAGGCGGGGTGATGACCTACGACACCCTGCTCCACGTGGAGCAGGCGTACATGGCCGGGTGGATCGCCCCCGAAGACGAGATCCGCCAGGAGGGGGAAACCGACTGGCGCAAGGCGGGTTCACTGCCGCAGCTGGCCGGGCTGAAGAAGGCGGAGAGCTCCTTTAGGGGCGGCTACATCCCCTGGGTGGTGGCGGTGCTGATTCTCTCCATCGCCGCGCTGGTGCTGTGGATCAAGGGCAGCTGGCAGCTGGCGTTGATGGTGGCGATCTTGATCACCTTTACCCTGTTCAAGATCACCCGGATGGTCTCGCGGATCAGGCATTAGCGGGGCAGTCCGGTAGGGTCACCGGCCGCCCCGGGAGCCGACGCTGGCGGGTGAGGTGAACCTGGAGAACTCGGCCACCTTGGAAGTCCCCCTGCGAGGCGGCAGGGGTGAGAACCTCGCTTCTCTCGAAGTGGGCGCTGGCCTGAGGCACCAAGCTGGCGAGCCTGAGCCAAGAACCCGGCCGGACGCACAGAGACTGCTGCTTTGAGGCAGGGGGGCGCGTGGTGCTGGACGGGTGTTCGGGGTCTGACGCGATGACCAACACAACAGAGTGACCGTGCGGTCACTCCGCTGCGAAATAACGACCAGGAAATCGCAGCGCAGTGACCCGTAGGTCACTCCGTTGTGTTGGGCGCCTGGTGGGGGGCTTGGCCGCGGCAGAACTCGGGCCTTGTTCGGGTAGTTGCCGACGCGCTGAAGCGGCAAGTGTGAGAACGTCCCTTCCGGTTCCTCTTCCGAGGTGTGTGGCTCCCGTGAACCCAGCCGAACGTTTCGTCTTTGCTCCCACTGTCGAGGGGCTCGTCCGTGGGGTCGGCGCGCAGCTGAACGGGACGACAAAGTCCGAGTTGCGGGAGCTCGGCATCGACCTCGACCGGCCGCTGAAGCCGGGCTACCCGGCGGTGATGTGGCACCGGGCGTTGGAGGTCATCGCTCGGGATGTCTGCCCGGGGCTCGAGGCATCGGAGGCGCACTTCCGGCTCGGCTCTCGAACCGTCTACGGGCTGGACGACACCCTGGTCGGGAAGGCGATGCTGGCGATGATCCGCCTGATCGGACCTCGGCGAACGCTGCTGCGGTTGCCGACGTCGGCGAAGATCGGCACAAACTTCGTTGGCCTGACCCTCACCGAACTGGCCCCCAACGACTTCGAGCTCGTGAGCCGTCCGTTCATGGGCTACGCCGAGGTGATGCAGGGATCGGTGCACGCGGTGATCGAGATCTCGGGCGCGCCGAATCCCCGCGTCGACATCGTCGACTACGACCGCACCGCGGAGCAGATGACCCTCCGCGCGAAGTGGGGATAGCCCTCTCGCATCAACCGCTGCCCCGCTAGCCTGCCCTTCCGTCGACCCTTCGCGCGTGGCGCCTGCGGGTCACCCTCTCCAGATTTGTTCCCGGGACAACGGAACCAGGAGACGGGAATGCTGAACACCTACGTGCGTGACGATGCGGCCCGGCGGTTCCGCCAGGGGCTGCCCTGGGTCTACCGGGAGGAGATCCTGCGCACCGACGGGACGCCTGCGCCGGGGGAGACTGTGATGGTCCGGGACGAGGCGGGCCGCTCGCTGGGATTGGGAGACCTGGACCTGGACGCCCGCCTGGCGATCCGGCGGATCGGCCGGGCGGACGAGACCGTCGAGGGACTGCTGCAGCGGCATCTGCGCTTGGCGCTGGAGCGCCGCAGCCTGCTGGTCCAGGACCCCCGCTATTGCCGGTTGGTGCACGAGGACGGAGACGCCCTGCCCGGCCTGGTCGTGGATCGCTACGACACCCACTTCGTGGTGCAGACCAGCACCCGCGCCATGGACGGCCGGGTGGAGGACATCGCCCGCTCGTTGGTGAACGTGCTGGGGGCCCGCTCGGTGCTGCTGCGCAACGACAACCCGCGCCGCAAGGAGGCGGGGCTGCCCCCGTCCCGTCCGCACGTGCTGTTCGGGACCCCTCCCCGCTGGACCCGGGTGCTGGAGATGGGGGCGCGGTTCACCGTGGATCTCTTCTCCGGCGAGGGAACCGGCTACTTCTATGATCAGCGCCAGGTGCGCCGGGCGATCGTACGGATGTCCCACGGCAAGCGGGTGCTCAACCCCTGCTGCTACGTGGGCGGTCACTTCGTCCACGCCGGGCTGCACGGCGCGCGCAGCATCCTGGCCTTCGACGTGGACCCAGATGCCGCCGACCTGGCCCGGGAGAACGCCGAGGCCAACGGGCTGATCTCCCGCGCCACCGTGGAGACCGCCGATGCCTTCACCGCCCTGGAGGCACTGCACGAACCCTTCGACCTGGTGCTGCTGCACAGCCCCGACCTGGCCGAGGGTCCGGACCTGGACCAGGACCCGTTCGTGCGGCTGATCCGGCTGTGCGTGCGCAACACCCGCCACGGCGGACGGATGATCCTCTCCGCCAACCTCCAGTCCTCGCCCGCGCACAGCTTCGATGCCCGGGTGGCCTACGCCTGCGAGTCCGAGGGGCGGCTGGCGACCCGGCTGTTCCGGCCTTCGCTGCCGGTGGACTTCCCCACCGTGCTGGGCTCGCCCGGCGCCGAATACATGGGCGCGGTGGCGATCGAGCTGAGCTAACGGACCGCCTTGCGCAAGGCCTTGAAGTTGATCCGCACCCGCACCACGTCCGGCACCGGCGCCACCCCGCGGTCGTCGGGGTTCACCGTCCAGGAGACCTTCATGTATCCGCGGCCCTCATCCCAACGGGACTCGTCCTTCACCTTGAGGATGTAGTCGCGGGCGGCGATCAGCGGCGCGGAGACCCGGTTGTAGACGTAGAGGGTCTTGCCATCCGGCTCCTTCCCCAGCACCCGGGCCGCCTGCATGTAGGGCATGGTCCGCGGATAGCTGGGGTAGTCCAGGATCACCTTCCGGACCCGGTCCGGAGGGGCGTCGATCAACCCGGTCCCCCTCAGCTCGGTGACCTCGCTGTGGGGGCGGGTGAAGACGGTGACCCCGGAGTCCACGTTTGTCTGCTTCCACCCGTCCCCGGCAGGGCTGCTCAGGAGCAGAATCATAGGAAGCAGTGCCAAGCCGGACATGATCGAAGTCTAACCGCCGTTCCCGAGGTAGGGTGCGCGCCGAAATGAGCGACTCTGAATCGACGATGGAGCAGCCCGGCTCTTCCAACGGGCAGGCAAGCGACGAAAACCTGGAGACGGTCCGGAAGGTGTACGTCCGGGACCTTCACCCGAAACAGCAGGTCCACACCGTCTTCCGGGTGATGACGAAGGCCAAGCAGACTGCCCGCTCGGGCAAGTCCTTCCTGGCCGTGGAGCTGGCTGACAAGACCGGCGAGGTGGACGCCCGGGTGTTCGACCAGATCGACGCCTTCGACGAGGCCTTCTCCCAGGGCGACTTCGTGCTGCTGCGGGGCGAGGTGATTCTCTTCCACGGCAAGAACCAGCTGGTGATCCAGCGTCTGGAGAAGCTGGATCCGGGCCCGATCGATCCGGCGGAGTTCACCCCGCCCCCGCGCGCGGAGAAGCCGGCACATGCCAAGGCCGAGTCCAAGACTCCGGAGGCCCACGAGCCGAGGGAGCCCAAGGCCCCCTCCGATCAACGGGTGGGCGGAACCCAGGCCATCGGCCAGATCCGGGAGATCTGCGAGCGGCTGATCGATCCCCAGGTCCGGGCGCTGGTGCAGGCGTTCCTGGACGATCCGGAGCTGAAGCTGGCGCAGGCGCACCGCGCCGGCGTGGGCGAGGCGCTGCTCTCAGCGGTCAAGCAGGCTCAGCGGGTCAGCGAGCAGAACCCGTCGGCGGACAAGGACCTCTTGATCGCCGGCACCCTGCTGCGCGGCATCTGCCGGGTGCGCGAAGCACAGCGCGAGCACCTGGACGAGGCCCGGCTGGTGGGCGCGGTGGTGATGTCCGCGGTGCGGCTCTCGGAGAAGGCCTCGAAGCTGGAGAACTTCCCTCCGCTGCTGACGCAGCACCTGATCCATCTGGTAGTGGCCAGCGACGTCGGCCCCACCCCGCGCCCGGCCACCCTGGAGGCGATCCTGGTGCAGGCGATCTGGGCGCTGCAGACCGGCGCCTCGGCGTTCGTGGAGGCGGTCCGCAAGGATGGCTCGCGCCACGAGACCTGGACCGAGGTGGCGCGCGGCTTTGATCGCCAGCTCTGGAAGGGGCCCTCCCCCACTGCCCGCGCCAAGACCCCCAGCGTGGAGCGGCGTCCGCGCCGCGAGCGCCCCGAACGCGCCGAGAAGGGACCGCGCGCGGAGCGCAGCGAGGCCAAGGAGGCAGCCCCCAAGCTGGCCTTCAAGCCGTTGGCAGAGCTGGCGCCGGACGCGGTTTCGGCCCCGGAGGCATCCTCAGGAATCGAGGCGACTTCCTCGAAGAATGAGAACCCCGAGGGTGGAAACGGCACCGAAAATCTCGGTGCCTGAGAAAGATCAATCGCTTCACGGTTGATTTGGAACACGCCATCGAGCGTGCATAGGATCAGCACACTCGATGGCGAAGAAGCTCGGTGAGCGACTTGTCGAGGCCGGCCTCGTTACCAAGGAGGCGGTCGAGCAAGCGCTCCAACAACAGAAGATCACCGGCTACAAGATCGGCGACTGCCTGGTGGAGCTGGGTCTGATCGCCGAGTCGGTGCTGTTGCGCTTCCTGGCCGGAGAGCTGAATACCCGCTACGTCTCCTCGGACAAGCTGGCGAAGGTGAAGATCCCGCCCGAGGTGATGGACAAGGTCCCGGTGCGGATGGCGGAGGCCCAGCGCTTCATCCCCATCGCCATCGACCCCGAGCGGAAGATCCTCTCCATCGTGGCGGCGGAACCGCAGAACGCCAGCCTGTTGGACGAGATCGCGCTGGTGACCGGGATGGACGAGGTCTACGCCTTCATCGGGCTGCGCAGCGCGATCGAGGCGGGGATCAAGAAGCACTATTACGGCGACCCCACCGCGTTCGCCTCGTTCGATCCCTCCATCTCCCAGCCTTCGATGCGCGCGGATATCGCCGCCCGGGCGGCCGCCTACGATGCTTCCGGCTCTGGCTCCTTCCGGGCCCCCATCCCACTGCGGAGGGAGACCGATCCCCGGGCGCGGGTGCGCGGCACCTCGATGGGCAACGGCACCTCGATCGGCGCCAGCCGGGAGGGAACCGCGATCACCCGCGGGTCTTTCGCCGACCACGACTTCGGCGAGACCCTCAATGTACTGGTGGGGATGCTGGAGGCGCAGCGCCCCACCCTCAAGGGCCACTCCAGCCAGCTGGCCCGCCAGGCGGTGCTGGTGGGAACCCGGCTGTCGCTGCCCCCGCGCGAGCTGGCCCACCTGCGGGTGGCGGCCCACCTGCACCACCTGGGCAAGCCCACCGAACGCCACTTCACCCTGGAGAACAACCGGCTGCAGACGGAGTGGGCGCAAGACGCGCGCCGCTACCTCAAGGCGCCCTTGAAGTTGTTCGCCAATGTGAAGCTGCCCTCCACCGTGACCACCGTGCTCACCCAGCTGTACGAGACCTGGGAGGGAAGCGGCCCCTTGGGGATCAAGGGAGAGGAGATCTCGATCGGGGCGAGGATCCTGGCCGCGGTGGACGCGTACCTGGACCTGATGAAGAACCCGGCCAATGCCCATGGCCGCGTCTTCTCCCGCCAGGAGGCGCTGGCCGTCCTCTCGGAGGGCGCCGGCAAGCTGTTCGATCCGGTGGTGGTGGATCTGGTGGGGCACATCCCTTCTGGCGAGTTGCTGCGCGAGAAGCTGGTGGCGGACGGCAGGCAGATCCTGATCGCCGATCCGGACGAGGGGATCCGCACCGACCTGCTGGACGCCACCCGCAAGCTGGGCCTGGTGGCCCACACCCAGTCCACCATGGAGGGCGTGGTGGACCTGGCCCTGCAGGGGGACGCGGACGTGGTGGTGGTGGGCCTGCGCTACGGGGTCAACGACATCGTGGCCCTCACCGACGCCCTGCGCCGCCAGCCGTCCACCGCCGCGGTCCCGGTGGTGGTGTTGGGGGAGACCACCGAGACCCTGGCCCGCACCCAGCTGTACCAGGCGGGGATCAGCGCGGTGATCCCGATGCCACTGGATCCGGACGCCGCCGCGAAGACCCTGCAGCAGCTGTTCCAGGAGCGGATCGATCTGGGCGCCCCCGGCCGGGTGGTCCGCGGCAGCTACGACGAGCTCCCCCAGGCGGAGCTGTTCCGGTTGATCGTCCAGGGAAAGAAGTCCGGGAGGCTGCTGCTCAAGTCCGAGGGCGCGGCCGAAGGCTTCCTGCAGCTGGAGGGCGGCCGGGTGGTCCACGCGGCGTTCTCCGGAGAGACCGGGCCCTCCGCCGCCAAGGCGATGACCCGGCTGCAGTCCGCCGAGTTCACCTACGAGCCTGAGTCGCTGCTGATGGATGTGCCGACCGTGGACGTGGAGCTGGCAGCGCTGTCCCCCAGCGCCTGAGCCGCGCCGGGTCGGCCTCCCCGCACTAATCAGTCGTCCGGATCTTCCAGAACGAATCCTTCTTCACGACCTGGCCATCGCGGAACGTCCACAGGTCGCAGCCCCGGACTTCGATCCGTTGCCCGGCGGTCGTCGTCCCGGACAGGGTCCACTCGGAGGCACCGCGGTCCCCATCCACGAAGTGTCCTTCGTGTGGAGCACGGACTGTCCTGGCCCCGTCTTCGATGCTCCGTCCGAGCGCGTCACCTGGCTTGCCATCACCAAGCCCGACCGGGTGTTCCTCGCCACCTGCAAGGTGACGCTGACAGTCAGTGACGCCTCTGCACAGACGCAGTGCTCGGCGGAGGTGACGATCGAGGACACCGTGGGGCCGTCCTTCAAATCCGTGCCGGTGAACATGGAGCTTGAGTGCGGCGAGCCGCAACAAGCCTCGATCTCCGCCTGGCTTGTCAGCGTGAGTGCCGAGGACGCCTGCACCGAAGTGACCCTCTCCCACGACTACCAGGGTCTGGGCGGAGGCTGTGGGGGCCAGACCGGCTCCGCGTTGGTGGAGTGGAGGGCGACGGACAGCTGCGCTCAGAGCGCGAGCTCCTTCGCCACCGTGCGCGTGGTGGACAGCGCGGCGCCGGCCATGACCTGCCCTGCGCCGAAGACTGTCGAGTGTGCCGGCGCCACCACCGCGGTGGAGCTGACCGCGAGCGCGGAAGACGCCTGCTCCGGTCCCCCCACGCCGAATTGGTGGTGAACCTTACCGACCCGGGTTGCCAGGTGGCCACCGATGGCGGACCCCAGGGGACTGACGCGGGGGTCACGCCTCCCGGCGATTCTGATCCCCCCCGGTGCGGGTGCTCAAGCGGAGCTGACGGCAACGGCCTGCTGGCGCTCCTGGTGTTGGGCGGAGCGGTGATGAACCGCAAGAGGCGACGGGGAGCAGTCTCCGGCTGAGGGCAGGGACGGCAGGCTCACTGCACCCGGACGCGCTCGAACGGCTTGCGCACCAGCAAGTGCGCCCCATACTGGCCGATCCGGCTCTCGAACTCGGGAAGGTTGATCCGGGAGAGCAGCGGCCCCTCGTCGGTCAGCATCGGTCCGAAGAAGTTGTCGTGGTGGACCGGCATCACCGATTTGGCCCGGAGGGGTTCAAGCAGGCGCGCCTCGAAGTCCGGGGTGTTCTCTCGCAGGGCGATCCCCACGAAGGCCAGATCCGGTTGCAGGCCGCGAACCCGCCGCAGCTGGGAGTCGGAGAGCCCGGCGGAGCCGTGGTGGTAGAGCGTCTTCCCCGCGCCGCGGATTATCAGGCTCCACATCTGGCCCTCCCGCAGTTGCCAGACCCAGGGGCGGTCGTCCCTCGGTCGAGGAGGGACGTCCCCGCTGAAGGGAACAAAGCCGGGCCACACCAGGGCGTGTGGGGTGGGGATGGCTTCGATGGTCCACGGCCCGGCCTGCACCGGATTCTGGTCTTCGAAGGCAATGCACTGGGCGGGGGCGACCCCCATCGCCACGGCGAGGTTGCAGGTGGAGCGGGAGCCCAGGATGGTCGCCCCGGTGCGCTTCGCGATCTCAGGAGTGTCGGCGAAGTGATCGTGGTGGGTGTGCCCGACGACGATGAAGTCCGCGCGCGGGAAGGCGCGCGCCAAGGTGGGGCTGTCCGCGTCCACCGGGAAGAACAGCTCCGGGAGGCTGTGGCGGGTGAGGTACGGATCCACCAACAGCGTGGACGGCGGCGAACCGCCGCACAGCTCGAGGCGGATCCCGGCGATGCCGGTCCAGCTGACGTCGATGAAGGGTGCATCGGCGGGGCTGGGGCATGGCGCCTCCGCCGCGCGCGCCAAGATGTCCGGGGACAGCTTCGGCCGGGCCGCCTTCGAGCGCCGAGCCAGCAGGACCACCAACAGTGAGGCCACTGCCAACCCGGTGACCATCACCACCAACACCCGCTTCCACCGTATTGTCTGGATCTGCGCCTCCCGACGCGGAGGGTAGCACCTCGTGGTTTCGGGGACTGCAACCTGGCTGGGTCCTCGCCCGCTCCTGCCAGTTCTCGATGCGGAGCTGATGGCAGGTTCAGGGTCATCGCTCCCCACGCCTTTAGGGCAGCTTGAAGAACCGCCCCGCGTTCGCGGTGGTGACCTCCGCCACCTGCTCCAGCGAGACCTCCTTCAGCTCCGCCATCTTCTTGCCGGTCTCGGTGACGAAGGACGGCTCGTTGCGTTTGCCGCGGTAGGGGACCGGGGCCAGGAACGGGCTGTCGGTCTCCACCATCAGGCGATCCAGGGGGGCGTACTTCACCGCCTCCTGCAGACCTTCGGTCTTCTTGTAGGTCAGCACCCCGGAAATGGAGAGCAGCAGCCCCAGGTCCAGGTAGGTGCGGGCGGCGGAGAGATCGCCTGTGAAGCAGTGGATCACCGCATGGGTGATTCCGGTCTCCCGCAGCACCTCTGCGCAATCGTCGTGCGCGTCGCGGACGTGGACCACCAGCGGCTTGTCCAGCTTCTTGGCCAGCAGGCACTGGCGGACGAACACCTCCCGCTGCACGTCCCGGGGCGAGCGGTCGTAGTAGTAGTCCAGCCCCGCCTCCCCCACCGCCCGCATCTCCGGCAGCGCGCACAGCCGCTCCAGCTCGGTGAAGTCCGCCTCGGTGGCCTTGGCCGCGTCGTGGGGGTGGATCCCCATGGTGGGCGAGAGGAACTCCGGGTGGGCGCGGGCCACCGCCAGGGCGTCCCCGAAGTTTCCCGGCCCCTGCAGCTGGCCGACGATCACCGCATGCACCAGGCCGGCGGCGCGGGCCCGCTCGATGTACGGGATCGCGTCGGGGTAGTCCCCCCGCTCGAGATGACAGTGCGCATCGACCCAGTTCATCCGACCTGCTCCTCTTCGTGCGCCGCGAAGTCGCGCAGCATCTTGCTCAGCTCGGTCCGGGCGATGTGCGAGAGCCGCGCCGAGACCTGATCCGCCACCGTCTGCGCCCGCGGCAGGGACACCTGGCACAGCCCTTCCAGCGCATCCAACAGCACGTCCTCGGGCAGGCCCTGCTCATCGGCCAGCTTCGCCAGCCGCTCCTCGGCGTCCGGCGCGCTCAGGCGGCCATAGCCCCGGGCCGCGGCGCCCCGAACCGGCTCCCCGGGGGTCTCCAGCAGCTCCACCAGCCGCTGCTGCGCGCCCGGCAGACGCAAATCTCCCAGCAGCTCCACCGCCATCGCCCGGTCCGGCGCGCGACGGAAGCGGACCGGCTTGCTGCGCTCGAACAGATACCGGGGCCCCTCCGAATCGCCCAGCCGGGCCATCACCGCCGCCGCCTGGGTGCGCTCAAAGGGGTTCATCATCCAGCGGGCGAACACCGTCCGCACCGGCCCCAGCGCCCGCGGGTCAGCCAGCTCACCCAGCGCGCCCAGCGCCCGGAAGCGCAGGTCGTTGTTGTCCAGTGCCTCCACCAGCACCTCCAGCCCGGCGGGGTGGTGCACCGCCGCCATCCCCCGGGCCGCCTCGAAGCGCACCGCGTAGGAGGCGTCGTTCAGCGCCGCCGCCAACACCCCGCGCGAGGAGGGACGGGCCAGATCCGCCAGCTGTCCGGCCGCCTCCATCCGCACCCGCGGGCTGGGATCGGTCAGCCGGGCGCCAAGGAAGCCCTCCGCCTCATCCGGATGCAGCAACAGCGCCGCCAGCCGCACCCCACCGCGGCGCAGCTCCTCCTGGCGATCGGCGATCAGCCGGGGGATGGCCGGAGCCAGCTCTTCCCAGCGATCCGGAAAGCCGTCCGCCAGGCCCAGCAGTCCCTCCGCGGCGCGGATCCGTTCTTCGGTCTTCTTGGAGTGCTCCAGCACCAGCAGCGCCTCGTCCCGGGCGCGCCGCCAGTCCACCGCCCCGCTCACTTCACGTCGCTGCCGGGCGGCAGCGGTCCCGGATCCACCAGCGACAGCTCGGGGCCGCCCGCGCCTCCCGCCAGCAACATCCCGCGGGACTCGATCCCCCGCAGCATCCGCGGCTTGAGGTTGGCCACCACCACCACGTTGCGGCCCACCAACTTCTCCGGCTCGGTGTAGGCCTCGGCGATGCCGGCGCAGATGGTCCGCGGGGAACCTTCGCCCACGTCCACGCCCAGCTTGAGCAGCTTGTCCGCCTTGGGGACCCGCTCGGCGGTGACGATTCGTCCCACCTTGAGGATCACCTTGGTGAAGTCGGCGTACTCGATCTCGCCGGCCGGCGCGGCCCCGGCGCCCGGTGAGGCCTGGGTCGCCACCGGGGCGGCCGGCGCAGCCTCGGGCTTGGCACCGGGAGCAGAGGCCTGGGTAGCGCCCTTCTCCTTCTTGGGGGCCGGAGGGTTGCTCTCTTCGGGGGGAACCATCGACTCGGCCTGCCCTTCTTCGATGCGTCCGATCAGCGGCTCCGGAGAGCCCAGCGGACGGGTGCGATCCAACAGTGGGTACTTCGCCTCCGCCAGCTGCGCGAAAGTCAGCCGGGTGGCGCCCAGCTGGGTAAACAGCTTCTCGGAGAGCCGCGGGACCACCGGCTCCAGCAGGGCGGCCAGCAGATAGGCCACCTCGGCGGCGTCAGTCAGATCCCGGCGGGCCCGCTCCGGATCGGTCTTGATCGTCTTCCAGGGCGCGGCCTCCTGGAGGAACCCGTTGGCGGCCTGGCCGATCCCGGTGATGCCCTTGATCGCGGACCGGTAGTCCAGCTCCTGGAAGGCGGCGCGGATCTCCGGCACCTTGGCCAACGAGTCCTCCACCAGCTTGCGGCCGGGGCCGTCTCCCACCGGGGCCAGCTTGCGGTCCAGCTTCTCCGCCAGCATGGTCAGCCCGCGGTTGGCCAGGTTGCCCAGGTTGTTGACCAGCTCCCCGTTCACCCGCAGCCGGAAGTCCTTGAGGCTCAGGTCCAGATCCTCCGGACCAGCGCCCAGGGAGGCCGCGTAGAAGTAGCGCAGGTAGCTGGGGTCCAGCTTGTCCAGGTAGGTGCGCGCGGCGATCAGCGTGCCGCGGGACTTGGACATCTTCTCCCCGTTGAGGGTCAGGTGTCCGTGCACGCTGATTTTGGAGGGGATCTTGAACTGGCTGCGGGAGAGCACCGCCGGCCAGAACAAGGCGTGGAAGTAGAGGATGTCCTTGCCGATGAAGTGCTGGATCTTCCAGTCACTCCCCTCGCCCCACAATTCGGTGGCGTCCTTGGCCTTCCCGGTCTGCTTGGCCCACTTCTCGGTGGTGGAGATGTAGCCGATCGGCGCGTCCAGCCAGACGTAGAAGAACTTGTTGGTCTCCCCGGGGATGGCGAAGCCGAAGTACGGCCCGTCCCGGGTGATGTCCCAGTCCGCCAGGCCCTTGTCGAAGAACTGCAGCAGCTGGGTGGCCAGCCCGGAGTGCAGGAACTCCGGCCGCTTGATCAGCTCGCGCAGGAACGTCTCGTGCGCGGAGAGCTTGAAGAACACGTGCTCGGACTTCTTGCGCACCGGGGTGCTGCCGCACAACGAGCAGCGCGGATCGATCAGGTCGGTGGTGGCGTAGGCCTTGCCGCACTTCTCGCAGGCGTCACCGTACTGATCGGGGGCCTTGCAGTTGGGGCAGGTGCCGCGCACGAAGCGGTCCGGTAAGAAGCGCTGGTCCTTCTCACAGAAGGTCTGCTCCACGTCGCGCCGGACAATGTCCCCGCCCTCCTTGAGGCGCCCGTAGATCAGCTCCGCGTAGTGCTGGTTCTCCGGCGAGTTGGTGGAGGAGAACTGATCGAACTGCACCCCGAAGTCGGCGAAGTCCTTCTGGTGCTCTTCGAAGAACCGCGCCACGAACTCCTCGGGCCTAAGGCCGTGCTTGGCGGCGTTGAGCTCGATCGGGGTGCCGTGGGTGTCGTCGGCGCAGAAGTAGACCACCTGGTGCCCGCAGGAGCGCAGGAAGCGGACGAAGATGTCGGTCTGGATGTACTCCACCATGTGGCCGAGGTGGAGGGGGCCGTTGGCATACGGCAGCGCGCTGGTGATCAGGTACTTGTCGGGCATCGATTTCGTCTCGGGAAAGGGCGCGGACAATAGCCCTATTCCCCTAACGGGCAACGACGGAGGAGGCCTTCCGCTCCCGAGCGGACCTCAGGCGCCGCAGAGCCCCCACAGCAGCCGCTCCAGCACCAGCTTGCCGGACGAACCGCCGCCCTTGAGGTACAGGTCCGCCTCGGCGCAGGAGACCATCCCCTTCAACAATTGCTCGCGGCTGAACTTGCCGGCGTTCTGCATGGACATGAACGCGGCGTACGGGTGCGGCACCCTGGTCTTGCCGGCCTTTGCCTGCTCTTCAATCTTCGGAAAGACCCGGGCCTTGAAGTCGTCGAAGTTCCGGGGCGGTGAACCCCCGGCCAGCTCGGTCATCCGCTCGCGGCTCTCCAGCAGGCCGCGGGTGATGGAGGCGATGGCCCCCAGCAGCTTGAGCGGGGCGGCGTCCTGCTCCAGCGCGTCCTCCACGTAGCGCAGCGCCGCGGGCAGGCTGCGCTTCTGGATCGCGTCCGACAGCTCCAGGAACTCTTCACCCCGGGCGTGGGCCACCAGCAGGTCCACGTCCGCTGCCTCGATGGTCGGGCCTTCCACGTACAGCGCCAGCTTCTCCAGCTCCGACTGCAGCAGGCGCATGTTGCCGCCCACCCGCTCCTTGAGCAGCGCCTCGGCCTTGGGGCCCAGCTTCTTCTTGAAGGAGGCCAGCACGTCAGTGGACAGCTCGGTGACGTCCAGATCCTTGAGCCTGGCGGCGACCTTCTTCTCGATCCCCCGGCCCTTCTCCATCACCCACTTCACCAGCGGGTTCTTGGGATCCACCTCCGAGCCCATCATCACCAGGACCTGTCCTTTGGGCAGGCCCTTGTTGAGCAGATCGATCAGCGCGGTGACGTCGCTCTCCGGGGCGGTGATCCGCTCCTCGCGGCAGAACAGCGCCACCTCACGCAGGAACTCCTGGTCGGTCCCGCCCAGGTCGATCCCCAGCTCCTCCTTCCACTGCTCGGCGGACGGCGCGCCCGACGCGTCCGGATTCAGCTGCCCCGCGCCCCACCCCGCCCGGCCGATGATCGCCAGCAGTCGCCGCGCGCCCTCCTTGCGCCGCCCCGCCCGCCAGGCGTCGCGCGCCTTGGACAGCCCGTCGGTGCGGCCCTTCTTGGGTGCCAGGAACTCCGGGTCCCGGACCAGCACCACCTTGCGCCCGGGGAACAGCGGCAGGGTGGCCAGATCGTTGGCCACCTCCCGGGGCGAGGCCCCGTCCTGCACCGAGAAGTTCAGCCCCATCGCCGCGTCGGGGACCAGCAGCTTGACCAGCTCGTCGGTGGCCTTGCGCGCCAGGTACTCCTCGCCCACCACCAGATAGGCGGGGGCCTCCTGACCCCTGGCCAGCTCGGCCAGGACCTCATCCTGATCGTGGAAGCGGCTCATTGTTCGTACCTGCGGATCCACTCCTCCATCGGGGTCTCCCGCGCCAGCAGCGGGTTGCCGATCCCCAGCAGCAGCCGCTCCAGCTGCAACCGGGGGGAGGCGTTACGGGAGGCGATCGCGTTCTGGGCCTGGATCACCAGTCGCTCGCGACGCAGCAGCTCCTCGAAGGTGTAGCGGGGCGCGACCTGGTCGATCAGCTCCACCAGGTCGCGGTTGACGATCCCTCCCCCGCCGGCGATCGCGGTGGCCAGGTCGCGGATCCACACCGCCAGGATCCGCAGCGCGTCCTCCGCCGCGTCCCGGGAACCTCCGAAGTTCTCCGCGAAGCGCAGCGCCCCCCGGGCATCGGAGGACTGGATCGCCTCGAACTTCTCGATCACCTCCCGCCGCGCCTCCAGCCCCTTGGGATCGATGCCCATCCCCCGGGCCAGGCTGCCTCCGGACATCACCGCCAGCAGCGCGGCGGTGGCCGGGTCCAGCTTCCGCTGCTCGCCCAGCAGGCGGGTGAGCAGCTCTTGCGACAGCGGGCCGAACTGCACCTTGGAGCAGCGGCTGCGGATGGTGGGCAGCAGCTTGTCCGGAGCCGAGGAGACCAGGATCAGCATCGTCCCCGAAGACGGCTCCTCCAGCGTCTTGAGCAGCGCGTTCTGCGCCTGGAGGTTCAGCTCGTGGGCGGTGGAGATCAGCGCCACCTTGTACGGGGCCTCCAGCGCGCGCAGGGCCAGCCGCTCCTGCAGCGCGCGCACCTGCTCGACCTTGATCTCCCGGGACGGGGTCCCGCTGAAGTCGGACCGCCCGGCCAGCCCGCGGTCGATCTGCTCTGCCTCCGGCATCACCCGCAGCAGATCGGGGTGGTTGCCCCGCTGGACCCGCACACAGATTGCGCACTCCCCGCAGCCTTCGTTTGGCTTCTGGGGACAGAACAGCGCCTGCACGAAGCCCAGCGCGGTGAGCTCCTTGCCCACCCCGTCCGGACCGCCGAACAGGTAGGCGTGGTGGGCCGTTCCGGACCGCAAGGCGGCCTTCAGCCCATCCACCGCCCTGCCTTGTCCCTCCACCGCCGCGAGCGTCATCGCGCGGAGGTATGAACGCACAGTCTGGCGACGTCAACCGCCGGTTGACCCCTCCCGGTCCGGGGGGCAGTCTCCGCCGCCACCGTGCTCCTCTTCCTGCAGAGCAACCTGACCTTGATCGTTGGCGCCCTGCTGGCGATCGTGCTGATCGGCCTGCGCGCCGCCTCCAGCGACAAGGACCTGCGCCGCGACGTCCGGGGGGCGCTGATCTTCCTGATGCTGTTCCTGGTCCTGCGGGTGCTGGCCCAGGCCATCTCGCCCCTGCTGCCCCAGGCGGGAGCCAGGGCGCTGACCGTGGGCTGGATGCTGATGTTCGCCTTCGGGGTGATCCGCACCGTGGTGTCGGTCGGCCTGTGGGTGCTGCGGTCGCGCTCCGGCGCCCCCACCCCCAAGATCCTCCGGGATGTGCTGGACGGGTCGCTGTACGTGCTGGCCACGGTCCCGATCCTCAAGTCGCAGCTGGAGATCGATCTCACCGGTCTGTTGGCCACCTCCGCCATCCTCTCGGTGGTGCTGGGCCTGGCGCTGCAGGACACCCTGGGCAACCTCTTCGCCGGCCTCTCCATCCAGGTCGAGCGCCCGTTCCAGGTGGGGGACTACGTGACCATCGGCCCCCACAGCGGGCGGGTGGTGCAGATGGCCTGGCGGGCCACCCGGCTGGAGACCTTCCGGCAAGAGTCGATCACCATCCCCAACAACGTCCTCTCCAAGGAGGCGGTGAAGAACTTCTCCCGCGGCGCCGAGCCGATGGGACGGGACGTGTACCTGAACGTCTCCTACGACACGCCGCCCAACCACGTGAAGGAGACCGTCTTCGAGGTGCTGCGCGAGATCCCGCTGGTGCTCCTGGAGCCGCCGGCCAAGGTCCGCACCTGGGCCTTCGAGGACAAGGGAATCGCCTACCAGATCCGCTTCTGGGTCGCGGATTACCTGACCTCCGATTCGGTGATGGAAGAGCTCTACTCCCGGCTCTGGTACCGGCTGCGGCGGGAGGGGATCCCGATCGCGGTCCCCTACCGGAACATCCAGATGTTGCCCGCCCCCAGCCGGCAGGAAGTCGACGAGACCACCGTGGTCCGACTGCTGGAGTCGGTGGACATCTTCAACGTGCTGGCCCAGCCGGATCTCCACCGCCTGGCGCCGGAGATGCACCCGCGCCGCTTCGGCAAGGGGGAGCGGATTTTGGAGCAGGGAGGCGCGGGCCACACCTTCTACCTGGTGGCCACCGGAGAGGTCTCGGTGCGCGCCGGCAAGCCGGAGCAGGAGGTGGCCAGGCTGCGTCGGGGCCAGTACTTCGGCGAGATGTCGCTGCTGACCGGAGAGCCGCGCGCCGCCACGGTGGTGGCCACCACCGACACCCTGCTGCTGGAGTTGGATCGCCCGGTGTTCGCCAAGCTGTTCGCGGAGAACCACAACCTGGCCAAGCAGCTCTCGGCGGTGCTGGCCCACCGGAGATCCGAGCTGCGCCAGGCCTCGGAGCACGCCCCCCTCCCGGACCCGGTCCCGGAGGCCAACCGGATCCTCCACCGGCTGCGCGCGATCTTCGGCCTGGACGACTGAAAAAGGGGACAGGCTACATTTCCCCCCTGGCTCAGCGGCTCGTCTTCGGCACCGTGCGCAGGGGAAATGTAGCCTGTCCCCTTTTTCAGCCCGGGCGCTTGAGCAGCCTGCCGCCCGTCCGGCATGCCGAGCGCAACGAACACGCCGCACAGCTGGCCGCCCGGGCCTTTTGCGGACAGGCCCCGCTCATCCCCAGGTGGCAGAGGGCGAAGTCGTATTTCACCGGGTCCTCCGGGTCCAACCGGCGCAGCCCGGCGGTGACCTCCTCCGCGGTGCGCCAGGAGAGATCGGTGCGTTTGGTAAAGCCCAGGTTCGTGGCCAGTCGGTGCAGGTGGGTATCCAGCGGGACCAGCAACGCGGAGGCCGGCACCCGCTTCCAGATCCCGAAGTCCACCGGGTCCGGACCGCGCACCATCCAGCGCAGATAGAGGTTCAGCCGCTTGGCGGCTCCGGCCCCCAGCGGAGAGGGCAGCAGGTGGGCCAGGCCGCGGGTCGGACCGGCGTGCCTCTCCACCTCCGCCAACTCCACGTCCCGAAGCCGGGAGGTCAGCGTGCCCAGCGCGGAATGCAGCTGGCCGGTCTGCTCCAGCGCCTCGGCGAACACCGCCTCGATCGATCCGTGCTGGTTGAGGATCCGCCCCATCCCCAGCAGCAGCACCGCGAAGTCCGCCGGCAGGTTGAAGCGGTAGTTGATCCCCTCCACCACCTCCGCGGCGCCTCGGGCATCCAGCCCGGCGACGGTGCGTGCGGGCGCAGACCCAAGCCGGCGGACCAGCTCCTCCAACCGGGGCTTGAACAGGTCTACCCGCCCATAGGCGATACAGGCGGAGAGCAGCGCCACCACCTCGATATCTCGGGGGCGAGTGAACCGGTGGGGCACCTCCACCGGATCCCGCAGCAGCCGCAAAGCGTGGGGAAAGCCGGCCACCAGCGCGTCCAGCTGCGGCTTGAGCACCGACAGCCTGCGCGCGTCCAGCCGGGGAGCGCGGACCGGCCCCCTCAGCGGGAAAGCTCGCGGACCACGTGGCCCAGCTCCGGGAGGATCAGCTGACGGACCGCCAGCTCCGACCCCCTGGGCGAGCCGGGGATGGCGAAGATCACCATCCCCTGCCAGACCCCGGCGGTGGCCCGGGACAGCCAGGCCGCCGAGCCGATCTGCTGGTAGGAGAGCATCCGGAACAGCTCGCCGAAGCCGGGCAGCCGCTTCTCGAACAAACGCTCCAAGGTCTCCACCGTGACGTCCCGGCGGGAGACGCCGGTGCCCCCGTTGAAGATCACCGCCCGGGCGCCCGCCTGGACCGCGGCCTCCAGCGCCGCGCCGATCTCCATGGGCTCGTCTGGGATCAGCCGGAAGCCGACCAGCGGGTGTCCCTCCGCCTCCAGGGCGCGGCGAATGGTGGGCCCGGTCTGATCGTGGGCCGCGTCCCGGCTGTCCGAGCAGGTGACCACGAAGGTGGCCACCTGGGCCGGCGCCGCCGCCTTGTGCGCCTGCACCGGTGAGGCCGCCGCAGGGTGACCGTGATCGTGGGGCAACCCATGGTCGTGGCTGTGGGCCGGGCCCAGCTTGGGGTCCAGGTCGTGGTGGTGATGCCCGTGGTCGTGTCCTTCGTGTCCCATCGCTGGCCTCTACGGATTCGGGTTGAAGTCGATCAGGATCAACTGCCCGTCCTTCTCGACGATCTTCACCACCGGCTGGTCGTCACAGACTCCGGGGGAGGTGACGTTCTTCCCGGTCTCCATGTCGAACCCCACCTCGTGGCAGGGGCAGATCACCAACTTCTCCTCCAGGTATCCGCCGGAGAGCAGACACCCCGCGTGGTTGCACCAGTCGTCCAGCGCCACGTACTGGCCGTGGATGCGGGCCACGATCACGTTGCGCTTGCCCACCGCGAAGCCGCGCATCTCGTTGTCCCGGAAGTCCGCCGGTCCCAGCGGGAACCTGGTGCTCATAGGCGCCCTTCTATCTTTGGCATCCCCAGAGTGAAACCGCCGTGTTCGTCCGCCCGGCAGTCCGACGGGCAGGAAGGCATTCACCGGTGCTGCCACACAGCCAGGCAGCTATGTTGCCCGGGTGGACCACCCCCTGGACAAATCGACCGTTGCCCGGATCCTGCGGGAGATCTCCGTGCTGTTGCAGGTGAAGGGGGAGAACGCCTTCAAGTCCCGCGCCTATGACGTCGCCGCTGATCGGATCGCCGCAATTCCCGGGGACCTGGCCACCCTGGTGGCGGAGAGGAAGCTGCGCACCCTGCCGGGCATCGGCGCCGCGATTGAAGAGAAGATCACCGAGCTGGTGACCACCGGAAGGCTGGAATACCACCAACAGCTGTTGGCCGATTACCCGCCCGGGATCATCGACCTGCTCAAGGTCCAGGACCTGGGCCCCAAGAAGGCCGCGACCCTGTGGAAGCAGCTGGGGATCGGCGACGTGGACTCGTTGGAGAAGGCCTGCCGGGAGGAACGGATCCGCGGGGTGAAGGGCTTCGGGGAGAAGAGCGAGGCCAAGATCCTGGAGGGCATCTCCCAGCTGCGGGCGCAGCAGGCGGACTTCCGGCAGCGGCTGGGAGACGTGCTGCCCCTCTCCGAGGAGCTGCTGGCCAGGGTGCGGGCCACCCCGGGGGTGATCCGGGCCTCGGTGGCCGGCAGCGTCCGCCGCTTCCGGGAGACGGTGGCGGACGTGGACCTGATCGCGTCTTGCGCCGACCCGGTGCCGGTGATGCAGGCCTTCGCCACCGACTCCCACGTCGCCAAGGTGATCGCCCACGGGGAGACCAAGTGCAGCGTCCGGCTGTTCCAACCCGACATCCAGGTGGATCTGCGGGTGGTGCCGGACGAGGACTACGCCACCGCCTTGCACCACTTCACCGGCTCCAAGGCGCACCACATCCGCCTCCGGGGACGGGCCCAGGAGCGGGGTTTGAAAGTCTCCGAGTGGGGCGTGCACCGGGGCGAGGAGAAATTGCCTGTCCCCGACGAGCAGACCCTCTACCGGCTCCTGGACCTGGCGTACGTGCCCCCGGAGCTGCGTGAGGACTGGGGAGAGGTGGAGGCGGCCCAGACCGCCACCCTCCCGGCCCGGCTGCTGGAACTGGAGGACGTGCAGGGGAACGTCCACAGCCACAGCGTGTGGTCGGACGGGAAGGACTCCCTGGAGGCGATGGCCCACGCGGCCCGCGCCCAGGGGCTCACCTACCTGACTGTGACCGAACACAGCCAGGCGGCGCACTACGCCGGGGGCCTGACGGAGGATGCCCTGCGCCGACAGTGGGACGAGATCGACGCCCTCAACGAGAAGCTGGAGGGGATCCGCCTGCTCAAGGGGATCGAGGTGGACATCCTGGAGGACGGGTCGCTGGACTACCCGGAGCGGATCCTCCAGCAGTTGGAGGTGGTGATCGCCTCGGTCCACGTGCGCCACTCGCAGGACGAGGACCAGATGACCCGCCGGGTGCTGGCCGCGTTCGACAACCCGTACCTGCACATCCTGGGGCACGCCACCGGTCGGCTGATCAACACCCGGCCCCCCTACGGGCTGCGGATGGCCGAGGTCTTCGAGAAGGCCCAGCGCAAGGGGGTGGTGATCGAGGTCAACGGCAACCCCCACCGGCTGGACCTTCACGCCGAGCACGTCCGCCAGGCGCTCTTGCAGGGGGTCAAGCTGGTGGTCAGCACCGACTCCCACAGCGTCCGGGAGCTGGCCCACCTGCGCTTCTCGGTGGGCACCGCCCGGAAGGGCTGGGCCCGCAAAGAGGACGTGCTCAACACCCTCCCAGCAACCGAATTCTCCCACACCCTATGCACCATGAGGTGTTAGGCCTACCTGCGATTTCCCTGTATGGTTCTCCCACCCTTGCGCCGTTTCCTTTTCAGGGGGCAAGTCGCGCAGTTGTTGCGCGACCGGTGATTCAAAATGGCCTGCGCGATCTGCGGACAGCACCATCCGCCCGAGAGGGCCTGCTCCACCTTCGTCCCCCACGAAGGCGGCGGCACGCAGATCATGGGCGCTTCGTTCGCAGCCGCGCCGTTGACCCTCCCGGACGAACCTCCCCGTCAGGCGGTGGTCAACAGCTCCGGCGACGAGGGAACGCTGGTCCGCCCGCTCTCTCCCACCCCCTCGGTTCCCACCCCCCTCAATGCGGCGGTGTTGGGTCCCGAGTCCGGTGAGGATCTGCTGCTGGGGACCACGGTGGGCAGCTTCCGGATCATCCGCCGGCTGGGCAAGGGCGGGATGGGCACCGTCTACCTGGGTGAGCAGACGGTGATCGGCAGCAAGGTGGCGGTGAAGTTCCTCCACGAGGCGCTGGCCACCAACCCCGGGCTGGTGTCGCGCTTCTACGCGGAGGCGCGCTCGGTGAACCTGATCGGGCACGAGAACATCGTCAACATCTTCGACATGAACGTGGTGCCGCCGTCGCGGTACTACCTGATCATGGAGTACCTGGACGGGAAGACCCTCTCGGCCCTGGCCCGGGGTCCGCTCTCCCCGGAGGTGGCGATCCCGATCCTCACCCAGGTGTGCGACGCGCTGCACGCCGCGCACTCCAACGGGGTGGTCCACCGCGACCTGAAGCCGGAGAACATCTTCCTGGTCAGGCGCGGCCGGAACGAGAACTTCGTCAAGCTGGTGGACTTCGGGATCGCCAAACTTTTCGCCGACAACCTCAACGAGCAGACCTCTGCGGGGATGATCATCGGCACCCCGGAGTACATGGCGCCGGAGCAGGGGTCGGGCGAGAAGGTGGATGGCCGCGCCGACATCTACGCGCTGGGGGTGATCGCCTACCAGTTGGCCACCGGCCGGCTGCCCTTCACCGGGGGCGGACTGACCGGGATGCTGATCGCCCACCGGGAGAAGATCCCTGTGCCCCCCACCCTCCTCAACCCCAAGCTCCCGGACGGGCTGGCGAAAGTCATCCTCAAGGCGCTGGAGAAGCGCCCCGAGGACCGCTTCCAGAACGCGGATGAGATGCGGGACGCGCTGGATCAGGCGCTGGACGCCTACCTCACCCGTCCCCGCACCGCGCCGATCATCCCCACCCCGCCCCCGCCCAGTGGGCTGCTGGCCGGGACCCCTGCGCCGTCGCAGTCCCGCCACCCGGCCAACTTCCCCGCTCGCTGCCGGACCGCCCAGGGTCAGGAGCTGGGCGACCTGCAGGCCCAGGACGTCTCCCGGGGCGGGGTCTTCCTCAGCTCCGCCACCTTGCCGCCGGTGTTCACCAGGGTGACTGTGGTGCTGCAGACCCCCGGGGTGGACCTGGAATGCCAAGGAGAGGTGGTCCGCCACGTCACCCCCGAGCAGGCCAGGGCCTGGAGCATGTCCGCCGGCTTCGGGGTCCAGTTCACCGACCCCTCTCCGGGGTTCAAGGAGTCGATCGCCCGGCTGGTGCAGGGGCTCCCGTTGGACAAGGCGGCGGCGCCAGTGGCGGTCGCCCGGGCCCGCCTCCTGGGAGAGGACCCGATCGCCGAGGCCCAGCTGGACTTCTACCGCAAGCGGATCAACGGCGATCACTACGTGATCCTGGCGGTGATGCAGGACGCGGACTTCGCCGAGATCCGCCAGCGGCTGCGCGAGTCGCTCAAGGACGTGGAGGAGATCAAGCTTCGCCCGATCTCCGACAAACAGCGTGGGCAGATCACCACCATCTTGGAGAAGCTCAAGGCGGCGCAGGAGGCCCTGGGAACGCCGGCGC
Organism: Myxococcota bacterium; assembly: GCA_030857095.1. Lineage (GTDB taxonomy): Bacteria > Myxococcota > Myxococcia > Myxococcales > Myxococcaceae > JALYOC01. The sequence goes on from JALYOC010000056.1 coordinate 83,850, forward strand.
GGCGGGCGGAGTTCGACGGCCTGCGCGGAAACTTCCGGGGGGTGGCCCGCTGCATCGCCAATGGCCTCACCGTCACCGAGCTGGAGCAGATCCGCGCCCGGGTGCTGGCCCAGCGGCAGACCCACGACAGCCGGGCCCAGGTAGCCTTTGCCACCGGCAGCGCCTGGGAGAACAAGGGGCAGCTGCCGCTGGCCCTGGAGCAGTACGAGCAGGCCCTGACCCTGGACGCGCTGAACCTGCGCTACCACCAGCGCTACTGGGGGCTGAAGAAGCGCCCCGCGCAGCAGAAGCCGTAGACTCCCGGGTCCATGCGTCTTCTCCTCCTGGCCGGGGCCCTCTGCTCCGTCGCCGCCCTGGCCACCGAACCCACCCCTGCCGCGCTGCGCCGGGCGTTCGAGAACAACCGGGCCAGCCTGGTGCGGGTCACCGGACCCAAGCGGTCCGGACTGGGGGTGATGGTGGGCGCCTCGGGCCACGTGCTGACTTCGGTGCGTCACGTGGGGCTGGAACAGGCCCAGGTGGAGTGGGAGGGGGCGCAGCACCCGGCCCAGGTGCTGGTGGCGGACGCCTACCAGGGGATCGCCCTGGTGAAGATCTCCATCGAGGGCACCTTCCGCGCCGCCCCGGTCCGGCTGGAGGACACGGTGAAGCGGGGCCAGACGGTGGTGGCGGTCCGGTTGACCTCCCGCGGCCCTGCCCCGGTGGTGGCGGTGGTGCGCCGGCGCCTCTCCCAGCGCCCGGGGGAGTTCGAACTGGAGCGCCCGGTCCAGGAGGGCAGCCCGATCTTCGACGCCGGCGGTAAGCTGCTGGGGGTGGCGATCTCCGGCCGCCGGGTGGTCCCGGTCTCCGCGGTGAAGCAGAAGCTGGCGGCCAACGCCGGATGAGCACCGCCCTGCAGCCGGCGCGCCTGGGCGCGGTCCAGGAGGCGCTGGGGCTGTGGGCGATCTCCTTTGCCGCGATCCTGCTGGCCTACGCCTACAACGCCAACGCCGCCAAGCTGGTGGCCACCGCCACCTTCCTCTACCTGCCGATCCTGGCCATGGGGCGCCGGGGCGAGGACTACGCCGACTACGGCCTGACCCTCTCCGGCTGGAGACGGGACCTGCGGCTGTACCTGGGGGTGTGCGCGGTCACCCTCCCTCTGTTCGCCGCCGGCTTCGTGCTGTGGCTGGAGGTGCTGCCCCACCTGCCTCCGGGACTGGCCAAGGTGATCACCCCGCTGTCGGGGGCGGCCCAGTTCCGGCCCCGGCTGCCGGACCGCTTCGCGGAGTGGGTGATCGATCAGATGTTCGTGGTGGCGCTGCCGGAGGAGTTCTTCTACCGCGGCTACCTGCAGACCCGCCTTCGGGACGCCTGGCCCCGCGGCCGCCGGCTGTTCGGGATCCAGCTGGGCCCGGCTTTCTGGCTGACCGCGGTGCTGTTCGCGCTGGGCCACCTGGCGATCTTCCAGGTCTGGCGGCTGAGCGTGTTCTTTCCCGCCCTGCTCTTCGCCTGGGCCCGCGAGCGCACCGGAACCCTCCTGGGCGCCACCCTGATCCACGCCACCTTCAACCTCTTCGAGCTGATCCTGGAAGCGTCGTTCCTGGGCCGGAACTAGATCGCCGCTCGCTCCAGGGTCCCGCGAATCCCCACCGCGATCCCCATCCCGTCCTCCAGCGGGGTCCAGCCGCCGTCGGCGATGGCGTGCGAGGCCACCGCCACCGAGCGGCACCTCTCGTGGGCGCGCAACAGCGGCTCTGACTGCGGGGAACCCTTCACCAGCTTGTGGACCGAGCAGCTGCCCTGCCCCTCCAGCAGCCGCACCGACAAGGACGCCTGCCCCAGCCGGCAGGCGATCAGCAGCGCCTCGTTGGTGGCCACCCAGCCCAGGTTCACGGCCCTGTGGGGGGAGTGCCGGGCGGACAGCTCCTGGAGGTGGCGGGCGGCGGCGCCCAGGATCCGCAGCGCCTGCAGCGGCTCTAGCAAGCGATCATCGGTCCGCCCCACCTCCCGCAGCCCGTTGAGGAAGAGGGCGAAGGCGAGCTCGGCGTCGGTCTCTCCCCGCACCTGCCGCTTGAGGTGATCCGGCAGCTCCTCCCAGGCCTGCTGCTTGAACCCGCGGTAGCCCTCCAGCTCTCCGACCTGGGCGAACAGCCAGCGACGAAAGCGGAACGGCTGGGTGTTGTCCTCCAGGGAGGTGCCCACCGGGAGCGAACGCCCATGGTAGAGCAGCGCGCTGGACTGGCCAGTGGTGGGAAGCTCGGTGACCAGCCGGGGCATCCCAGGGGAGGGGTAGCGGTGCAGCAGCACCGTCTCGTCGGCGTAGGAGCCCACCCCCACCGCGTTGTGCTGCCCGCCATCCTCCGAAAGTCGCACCTGGTCGTGCAGCCGTCGAAGCTCGCACCCCAGCAGGTTGGGGTCGGAGGTGAAGAGGCCAAAGACAATGGACATCCGGGCGCTCCTGTTGGGTCGGGGCTCTCATAATGGGCACCCTCCCGGCCAGCCACCAGAGTCCCGCCGTGCGGACCCCTTTGCTAACCCCTTGATTTGGCTGCGCTTTAAGTAAAACCAAGGTTTGACTTGAGGACCAACGCGACTAACATCGCGCGACGCGCTGGGCCGCTGACGGCCCCAACGCCCAGGAGTCGACGGAGACCGAATGGCAGACGACATCGCGATCGGCATCGATCTCGGCACGTCGTACTCGTGCGTGGCGGTGATGCAGGACGGAAGACCCGTTGTGATTCCCAACGAATGGGGGGATCAGACCCACGCCTCGTGCGTGTCGTTCCTGGATGACGGGACGGTGGTGGTCGGCAACAACGCCAAGAAGAACATCATTACCAACGCCGAGAACACCGTGTACTCGGCCAAAAGGCTCATCGGCCGCTTCTACTTCTCCGACGAGGTGAAGAAGGCGCAGGCGGTGATGCCATACCGGATCGTGGAGGGCGACAACAACCAGGTCCGGATCGCGGTGCGGAACAAGACCTTCTCCCTGCCCGAGATCTCCGCCTTGGTGCTCAAGGAGATGAAGGCGGTGGCGGAGACGTACCTCAACCGCGAGATCACCAAGGCGGTGGTCACCGTCCCCGCCTACTTCAACGACAACCAGCGGCAGGCCACCAAGGACGCGGGCCGGATCGCCGGGCTGGAGGTCTTGCGGATCCTCAACGAGCCCACCGCCGCGGCACTGGCCTACGGCTTTGGCCGGGACGTGAACCAGAAGGTGGTGATCTACGACCTGGGCGGCGGGACCTTCGACGTCTCGATCCTGGAGATCGGCAAGGACGTATTCGAAGTTCTGGCCACCGCCGGGGACACCTACCTGGGCGGGGACGACTTCGACGACCGGATCATGAGTTGGCTGGCGGAGGACTTCCTGCGCCGCACCGGCCTGGACCTGCGGCAGAACAAGTACTGCCTGCAGATGCTCAAGGACGCCGCCGAGCGCGCCAAGATCGAGGTCGGTCAGCAGGGGGTGGCGGACATCCTCTGCTCCGGGATCTGCCAGGACGCCAACGGCAACGTGATGGACCTGCAGGGGACGCTGACCCTGGATGCCTTCAACAAGATGGTGATGGACCTGGTGCAGCGGACCTTCAAGGTCTGCGACGAGGCCCTGCAGAGCGCCCGGATGACCGCCGCGGACGTGGACGCGGTGATCCTGGTGGGCGGCCCCACCCGGCTGCCGATCATCAAGAACTCGGTGAAGCACTACTTCCAGAAGGAGCCGATGGAGGGGATCAACCCCGACGAGGCGGTGGCCCAGGGCGCGGCGCTGCAGGCCTTCGCGCTTTTGGACAGCTCCACCGAGACCTTCCTGGTGGACGTGACCCCGCTCTCGCTGCGGATCGGCACCGTGGGCGGCTACACCGAGAAGGTGATCGACAAGAACACCCCGCTGCCAATCGACAAGTCCAAGACCTTCACCACCAGCCGGGACGGGCAGGAGAAGGTGAAGATCCGGGTGTACCAGGGCGAGTCCAACAAGGCGGACGAGTGCGAGATGCTGGGGGAGTTCGAGTTCTCCGGCTTCCGGATCGGCTACCGCGGTGAGGTGAAGATCGAGGTCACCTTTGAGATCGACACCAACGGGATCGTCAACGTCTCCGCCACCGACACCGAGACCGGCCAGAAGACCTCCACCACCATCTCCCTCTCCTCCGGCCTCACCGAGCAGGACATCCAAAGCTCGATCGAGTCCACCCGCCAGATCCAGCTGTCCGGCCACGAGACGGATCTCCCCGCGGTGGCGGAGTAACCAAGCGGCGCGATGGCCAATCCTCCGAACAGCGGCTCAGGGAATCCGCCGCGTCCGGGCCCGGGAGGCCCGGGCAGTCGGCCGGGAGATCCGCAGCCAGCCCAGCGGCCTTCCGCGCCTCCGGTTCCCCCGGTCCGGCAGGGCGCGCCTCCGGTTCCGCCCGTCCCGGGTGTGGCCCGTCCTC
>JALYOC010000107.1 GCA_030857095.1 Myxococcota bacterium
GGCCTCCGCCGCGCTGGGGGAGGGCGCGGCGCTGATCAACGACATCAGCGGCTTCACCTTCGAACCCCACCTGGCCCACGTGGTGGCCGAGCAGCGGGCCTCCGCCTGCCTGATGCACCTGCAGGGCACCCCGCAGACGATGCAGGACGATCCCCGGTACGGGGACGTGATGGAGGAGGTGCTGGGCTTTCTGCGGGACGGGGTGGTGAGGGCAATTGGCGCCGGGATCCCGCGGCAGCGGCTGCTGGTGGATCCGGGGATCGGCTTTGGAAAGACCCTGGGCCACAACCTGTTCCTGCTGCGGCACCTGAGCCAGCTGCGGGTGCTGGGGGTGGGGGTGCTGGTGGGGACCAGTCGCAAGTCCTTCCTGGGAAGGCTGACCGGGGGAAAGCCCGCGGACCAGCGGCTGGCCGGATCACTGGGGTCGGTGGCGCTGGCGGCGGTGACCGGGGGCGCGGATGTGGTGCGGGTGCATGACGTCCAGGAGACCCGGGATGCCTTGGCGGTGGCGGACGCGGTCCGGCTGGCCACCGAGGGCGGAGAACTGTTCTGAGCGCCGGGGCGCAGGGCAGCCAGGCGGGCTGGAATGTCGCAAACACCGCTATTTTAGGGAGGCCCTCCGCCAGGAGAATGACGGGCCCGGTTGCTGGCAGACCGGTGGGTTCCTAGTTTCGGCCACTCTGTACGGGGACGACGCCTTCCAGGCGGCGCTTACCGATTTGGCGGGTTGGCGAATCAAACGATTCGAAGAAGGGGATGGAAGGCAGATGGCGTACCGGATGAACGAGAAGGCAACCGAGGCCCGCAAGACGCAGCGGCTGTTTGGGACCGACGGGGTGCGTGGTGTCGCCAACGTCTACCCGATGACCGTAGAGGTGATGGTGCAGCTGGGCCGCGCGCTCGCGTACCTGATCCGCAATGGCAACCATCGGCACCGGGTGGTGATCGGCAAGGACACCCGGGTCTCCGGCTACATGCTGGAGCAGGCGCTGGCGGCGGGGATCACCTCCATGGGCGTGGACGTGGCGCTGGTCGGCCCCTTGCCCACCCCGGGCATCGCCAACATCACCACCTCCATGCGCGCGGACGCGGGCGCGGTGATCTCCGCCTCCCACAACCCGTACCAGGACAACGGGATCAAGTTCTTCTGGCGGGACGGCTTCAAGCTGCCCGACGAGACCGAGTTCAAGATCGAGGAGCTGCTGGCCAACGGCGCCATCGACCGGATCCGGCCCACCGCCACCAAGATTGGCCGGGCGGTCCGCTGGGAGGACGCGCGTGGCCGCTACAACGTCTTCCTCAAGAACACCTTCCCCAGGGAGCTGACGCTGGAGGGGCTGACCGTGGTGGTCGATTGCGCCAACGGCGCCGCCTACAAGGTCGCCCCCGAGGTGCTGGAAGAGCTGGGGGCCAGGGTGATCCGGCTGGGCGTGGACCCGGACGGCAAGAACATCAACCACCGCTGTGGCGCGCTGCACCCGGAGAACCTGTCCAAAGCCGTGGTCAAGCACGGGGCCCACATGGGCCTGGCGCTGGACGGCGACGCGGACCGGCTGATCGTGGTGGATGAGAAGGGCCAGGTGGTGGACGGCGACGCGATCATGGCGATCTGCGCCGGCGAGCTGATGGCCCGCAAGGAGCTGAAGAAGAAGACCGTGGTCTCCACGGTGATGAGCAACATCGGCCTGGAGCACGCGGTGTCCAAGTGGGGCGGGAAGGTGATCCGCACCAAGGTGGGCGACCGCTACGTGGTCGAGGAGATGCGGAAGAACGGCTACAACTTCGGTGGCGAGCAGTCCGGGCACCTGCTGTTCCTGGATCACGCCACCACCGGGGATGGGATCCTCGCCGGGCTGCAGCTGCTGGCGGTGGCCTGCCGGCAGCAGAAGCCGATCTCCGAATTGGCCTCCATCTTCCACCCGGTGCCCCAGACCCTGCTCAACGTGGTGGTCAAGCAGCGCCGCGAGCTGGGGGAGCTGCCGGAGGTGATGCGCAGCATCGCCGACGTGGAGAAGAAGCTGGGCAAGGACGGCCGGGTGCTGGTCCGCTTCTCCGGCACCGAGCCCAAGGCCCGGGTGCTGATCGAAGGCCCGGACGCCGCCAAGAACGAACAGCACGCCAAGCAGATCGCCGACGCGCTGAGCAAGTCCCTCAACGGCTAACGCACCCGCGTCGATAAAGGGGACAGGCTACATTTCCCGGCCCGCGGATTGAATGCGGGTCGGTCTCCGGTCTGGCGCGGCGCGATGGCGGTCAATCCGTCACCCTCGCGCCTTCTTCTTGGCCGGCGCGGCGCGGCGCGCTCTTCCCCTGGGCCCGTTGGGGCCCACGCTACCGGGGACTTTGACTCCCCGCCCCCGCTGATATGAGTACCCGCCTATGACCCAGCGACTTGGCGTGAATGTCGACCACGTGGCCACGCTGCGCCAGGCGCGCAAGACCCAGTACCCGGATCCGGTGACCGCCTCCGCGTTGGCGGAGCTGGCGGGCGCGGATCAGATCACCATCCACCTGCGGGAGGATCGGCGGCACATCCAGGATCGCGATCTGCGGATCCTGCGCGAGACCTGCCAGACGGTGCTCAATCTGGAGATGGCGGCCTCGGCGGAGATGGTGAAGATCGCCTACGAGTACAAGCCGGACCTGGTGACCCTGGTCCCGGAGCGGCGGGAGGAGCTCACCACCGAGGGCGGGCTGGACGTCAACTCCCAGCGCGAGCAGCTGGCCAAGCTGATCAAGAACCTCAAGGACGGGGACATCATCGTCTCCCTGTTCATCGACCCGGACCTGGACCAGGTGCGCGCCTCCCACAAGGTGAACGCAGACCGGATCGAGCTCCACACCGGCCGCTATGCCGAGGCGCGCAACGACAAGGAGCGCAGCCGCGAGCTGGCCCGCATCGTGGACGCCGCCAAGTCCGCCGCCAAGCTGGGGATGGGGGTGGCCGCCGGGCACGGGCTCAACTACGAGAACGTGAAGGCGGTGGCCAAGGTGGCGGAGATCGACGAGCTGAACATCGGCCATGCGATCGTCGGGCGGGCGGTGCTGGTGGGCTTCGAGCGCGCGGTCCGCGAGATGCTGGACCTGATGCGCAACCCGACCTGAGGGAGAGGAGTCCCAGCGTGAAGCTCCTGGTCACCGCGGCACAGATGGCGCAGCTGGAGCGCGCCAGCGCCCAGCAGCAGGACTCCACCGGGGAGTTGATGGAGCGCGCCGGCGCCGCGCTGGCCGAGGAGGCGCAACGGCTGGCCTCCGGCACCGGCCGGTTCCTGATCCTGTGCGGACGCGGCAACAACGGAGGAGACGGCCTGGTCGCCGCCCGCCGGCTGCTGGCGCTGGACCGGGAGGTGCACTGCGAGCTGCTTCCCGGGGATGACGCCCAGCTCCCGACCGAGGCGTTCAACGCGCTCCAGGGCTGTGGCTTCGTCCCCGCGCCGATCCCCGCCGAGCTGACTGTGGGGGCGGGAGACGTGGTGATCGACGCCCTGTTGGGGACGGGACTCTCCCGGGCGCCGGGGGGCGAGTACGCACGGGCCATCGAGCGGATTGGCCGCTGGCGGCAGGGCGGCGCCAGGGTGCTGGCCGCGGATCTGCCCTCCGGGCTCCAGGCGGACACCGGCAAGGCCTTTGTCCCCTGCGTGGAGGCGGACGTGACCGTCACCTTCGGCTACGAGAAGGTGGGGCTGGCGATGGAGCCGGGCGCCACCCTGGCCGGCGCGGTGAAGGTCGCGGACCTCGGGCTTCCCCGGGCGGGCGGCGCTTCGGGGGCGCGGACCCTGGGGCTGGAGGAGTCGGATGCGCGGGAGCGGCTGGCCCCGCGGAACTCGGACACCCACAAGGGGACCTATGGCCACCTGCTGGTGGTGGCCGGCAGCCCGGGGAAGACCGGCGCCGCGGCGCTGACCGCCTGGGCCGCGCTGCGCTCGGGGGTGGGGCTGGTGACGGTGGCCTCCCGCCCAGAGGCGCAAGAGGCGGTGCTGGTCCAAGCGCCGGAGGTGATGGGCGCGCCGTTGGCCGGGACCTCCGCGCTGGGGTTGGACGATCTGCAGCGGCTGCTGGAGCTGGCGGAGGGAAAGTCGGCGTTGGTGATCGGCCCCGGGATCGCCCGGGGAGAGGACACCGCAAAGCTGCTGCGGGCGCTGTTCGACCGGCTGGCGCTGCCGATGGTGCTGGATGCCGACGCGCTCAATGCGATCGGCTCCGATCTGGCCCTGCTGGACAACACCCTCGCCCCGCTGGTGCTGACCCCTCATCCGGGCGAGATGGCGCGCCTGCTGGGGCGCAGCACCCAGGAGATCCAGACCGACCGGTTGGGCGCCGCCCGCGCGCTGTCGGTGGGGCAGGGGGTGGTCACGGTGCTCAAGGGCGCGCGGACGGTGATCGCCGCGCCGGACGGCACCGCCTGGATCAACCCCACCGGCAACCCGGGGATGGCCTCCGCCGGGATGGGAGACGCGCTCTCCGGGATGATCGGCGCCCTGCTGGCCCAGGGGCTGGCACCGCTGGATGCGGCGTTGGCCGCGACCTACGCGCACGGACTGGCCGGAGATCTGGCGGCGCGGCGGACCGGTCAGCTGGGGTTGATCGCCAGCGAGCTGATCGCCAGCCTGGGAGAGGTGTGGACGCGATGGGGACGGTGACCCGGCAGCTGGAGTCGGCCTCCCCGGAGCAGACCCGGGCGCTGGGCGTGGCGCTGGGGCGGCTGCTGCTGCCGGGTGACTTCGTTGGCCTGATGGGGGAGCTGGGCGCCGGCAAGACCGAGTTCTCCCGCGGCGTGGCCGAAGGGGCCGGGGTCCCGCGCGGGGAGGTGGCCAGCCCGACGTTTGCAATCGTCTATCCGTACCAGGGGCGGATCCCGCTCTTCCACGCGGACCTCTACCGCCTGGCGGACGAGGAGGAGCTGTACGCCACCGGCTTCTTCGATCTGCTCACCGAAGGGACGGGCGCCTTCCTGGTGGAGTGGATCGATAGGATCCCGGCGGCGATGCCCCAGGACGCCCTGGACCTGCGCATCCAGACGGTCAGCATCGACCAGCGGCGGTTCCTGGTCTCCGCCCGTGGCGAGCGCTCCCCCCGCCTGCTGGACGCGTGGGTGGAGGCCATCGGCGCGGATCTGGAAATGTAGCCTGTCCCCTTTATTGGGACGCTGCGTCAGTCCTCGACCAGGGAGTCGGTTCTCCAAAAGCGCAGGGTCAGCCGGGGGCCGACGCCGATCATCGAGCGCTCGGGGACCTCGTGCCAGTGGGACTCGCCCTCCAGCTTCTCGCTGGCGATCACCAGCTGCTCGAGGTGTCTTCCCTCCGGGGGACGGTCCGCGGTGGCGGGGTGCTTTCGGCCCTCGGAGAAGAAGAGGGTGCGGTTGAGCCGGCTGCCCACCATCAGGTCCCCGTTGGTCACCAGCAGGTTCAACGAGGTGGGCTTCTGCCCGTCCGGCTGATCGGTCAGCCGGGTCACCTGGCGGGTCACCTGCGCCAGCGCCCGGGCCACGTCGTCCGCGCTGGGCGCATCCTCCCGGCCGTTCTCGCGCAGCTGGGTAAGGAACAGGTAGAAGCAGCGCTCGGAGTCGGTCTCCCCCTGAAGCTGCGCCCGCAGGTCCCGGGCGATCCCCGACTCCAGCTCCTCCCGGTGGGCGGCAAAGTCCCTCACCGTCCCGTTGTGGGCGAACGCCCAACGACCGTGGACGAAGGGGTGGGCGTTGAGCTTGTGGACCCTGCCCACCGAGGCCAGGCGGACGTGGGCCAGCACGGTGCGCGAGGAGAGCAGGCTGCTGACCCGCTCGAACTCCGGGTCTCCGTGCGCCGCGCCCAACCCGTGCGCGACCACCGGCAATTCTCCCGGATAGGAGGCGATGCCCCACCCATCCTTGTGTTCGTGGGACTGGACCCGCAGTGAGTTCTGCTCGCTCACCAAAGAGCGGTGCACCGGGGTGGCGAGGTTCGACCGGAATCCGAAGAGGCGACACATGGCTGCCCCCTCCATCTAGTCCGTCACGGCCCGGACGGCGACCTTTCGCGTGCGCGGGTCTATCCCTGGTCAGACACAGGGCGCGGCGTCGGCCGGCTGCCGCGCCACCACCTGGCCGCCGCGCAAGACCACCCGGGCGTGGTTGATCCCCAGGTGATAGGGCAGGTGCCGGAAGCTGGCGCAGGAGAAGATCACCAGGTCCGCCGGCCCCCCTGGCTGCAGCCGGCCGGCCTCCTCCAGCCGCAGTGCCCGGGCCGCGCCGCGGGTGGCGGCCCAGTAGGCCTCCGCCGGGGTCAGCCCGTTCTCCAGGCAGGCCAGCCCCAGGGTCAGCGGCAGGTTCTCGCTCATCGCCGAGCCGGGGTTGACGTTGGTCCCCAGGGCAACGGTCACCCCCGCGTCCCACAGCCTGCGCCCGGGGGCAAAGGGCCGCACCCGCAGGAACAGGGTGGAGACCGGCACCAGACACGCGGACACCCCGGCCCGGGCCAGCGCGGCGATGCCGGCGTCGGAGACCTGCTCCAGGTGATCGGCGCTGGCTGCGCCCAGCTCACAGGCCAGCTCCACCGCGCCCAGGTTGGAGAGCTGGTCTGCGTGCAGCCGGGGGATCAGCCCCGCGGCCAGCCCGGCCTGGAGGATCCGCCGGCTCTCCGGGACGTCGAAGGCGCCCTTCTCGGTGAAGATGTCGCAAAAGCGCGCCAGCCCCAGCCGGGCGGCCTCGGGGATGATCTCCTCGGTGCACAGGTCCAGGTACGCGCCCCGCCGCTCCTTGTACTCCGGGGGGATGGCGTGGGCGCAGAGCAGGGTGGGGACCAGGGAGATCGGCAGCGTCTCTCCCAGCCTCCGCACCGCGCGCAGCATCTTCAGCTCTGCCTCGGTGTGCAGCCCGTACCCGCTCTTGACCTCCGCGGTGGTGATCCCGAACTCCAGCATCCGCCGCAGCCTTGGCGCGGCCAGCGCCACCAGCTCCTCTTCGGAGGCGGCCCGGGTGGCCTGGACGGTGCTGACGATCCCTCCGCCGGCCTGGGCGATCTCCAGATAGCTCGCCCCCCGGTTGCGCAGCTCGAACTCATGGGCCCGCTCGCCTGCGAAGACCGCGTGGGTGTGCGGATCCACGAACCCCGGGCCCACGAACCCGCCCTGGGCATCCAGCACCTCGGTGGATGGCCCCACCGCGCCCTCGGGCAGCTGCTCCTCCGGGCCCAGGTAGGCGATCTTCCCGGCGGCGATCCCCACCACTCCGCCAAGAATCGGGGCCAGCGCCCGCTCTGCGTCCGGCGGACTGCCGGTCAGCGTAAGCACCTCGGAGGTGTTGCGGATCAGCCGATCGAACGCCACGCCCACCTCGCTAGCAGGTCACGCCGGGGATCTTCACCCCCCGCTGGTGGGCGACCTCGATCGCCTCCTCGTAGCCGGCGTCCACGTGCCGCAGCACGCCCATCCCCGGATCGGAGGTCAGCACCCGCTCCAGCCGCCTGGCCGCAGCCTCGGTCCCGTCGGCCACGATCACCTGGCCGGCGTGCAGCGAGTAGCCGATGCCCACCCCGCCGCCGTGGTGGAAGGACACCCAGGAGGCCCCGTTGACCGCGTTGATCAGCGCGTTGAGGATCGGCCAGTCGGCCACCGCGTCCGACCCGTCCTTCATCGCCTCGGTCTCCCGGTTGGGGGAGGCCACCGAACCGCAGTCCAGGTGGTCCCGGCCGATCACGATCGGCGCCTTCACCTCGCCTTTGCGCACCAGCTCGTTGAAGGCCAGCCCGGCCTTCTCCCGCTCGCCGTAGCCCAGCCAGCAGATCCGCGCAGGCAGGCCCTGGAAGGCGACCTTCTCCTGCGCCAGCTTCAGCCAGCGGTGCAGCGACTCCTTGTGCGGGAACAGCTCCATCACCGCGCGGTCGGTGCGGCGGATGTCCTCCGGATCACCGGACAGCGCCGCCCACCGGAACGGGCCCTGACCCTCGCAGAACAGCGGCCGGATGTAGGCCGGGACGAAGCCGGGGAAGCCGAACGCCCCCTCCAGGCCGCCCAGCTGGGCCTGGGCACGGATGTTGTTGCCGTAGTCGAACACATGGCTGCCGGCCTGCTTGAAGCCCAGCATCGCCGAGACCTGAGCGGCCATCGAGGCGCGCGCCTTCTCCACGTAGCCCTTGGGATCGCTGACCCGCAGCGCCGCCGCCTTTTCCAGGGTCACCCCCTGGGGAACGTAGCCGTTGAGCGGATCGTGGGCGGAGGTCTGGTCGGTGACCAGATCGAAGTGCACCCCGCGGCGCAGCAGCTCCGGGAAGATCTCCGCCGCGTTGCCGATCACAGCGATCGACCGGGCCACCTTGGCCTCCTTCGCCGCCAGACAGAGGGCAATCGCCTCATCCAGGTCCTTGGCCACCACGTCCAGGTAGCGGGTCTCTACCCGGCGGCGGGCGCGGGTCTCGTCCACCTCCACCCCCAGGAACACCGCCCCGTTCATGGTGGCGGCCAGCGGCTGCGCGCCGCCCATCCCGCCCAGCCCCCCGGAGAGCACCATCCGTCCGGCCAGATCCGCGCTGCCAAAGTGGGTGCGCCCCGCCTGGGCGAAGGTCTCGTAGGTGCCCTGCAGGATCCCCTGGGTGCCGATGTAGATCCAGGAGCCGGCCGTCATCTGGCCGTACATCATCAGCCCCTTCTGCTCCAGGTCGCGGAAGTGGTCCCAGTTGGCCCACGCCCCCACCAGGTTGGAGTTGGCGATCAGCACCCGCGGCGCGTCCGGGTGGGTCTTCATGATCCCCACCGGCTTGCCCGACTGGACCAGCAGCGTCTCCTCGTCGGTCAGCGACTGGAGGGAGGCGACGATCCGATCGAAGGCCTCCCAGTTGCGGGCCGCCTTGCCAGTGCCGCCGTAGACCACCAGGTCCTCGGGGCGCTCGGCCACCTCCGGATCCAGGTTGTTCATCAACATCCGCAAGGCGGCCTCCTGCACCCAGCCCTTGCAGGAGAGGGTGTTGCCGCGGGGCGCTCGAATCACTCTCGACATGGGGCTGCTGCTACTACTCCTGCCCCCGCGTTGTCACCGATTACGGACGCAGCTCCGGGGGCAGCAGCGGGTCGGTCAGCAGCGAGGGGTCGAACTCCACGATCGGCCCGCTGCCCGCCTCCCGGTGCATCCACCCGAACTCCGAGGCCGGCGGCGCCTTGTGGGGATCGCGGCCCGGCGCCCGCTTGGACCACAGCGAGGAGCAGTCATCGATCACCCTCACGCACAGCCCGGTGTGGTCCCGGTTGTCCATCTCCTGGTACCCGCGGCCGCCCACCCCCTTGGTGGCGTCCAGGTAGCCGGTCAGCGGCGCGTCCGGCATCTCCGCCAGACACGGTCCCTTGCGGATCGGCGTCTCCGCTCCCTGGGGCAGCCTCGCCTCCAACAGCGCCAAAGGGACGATGTGCGTCCCCTCGTCGTTGAAGGCCAGCAGGATCCGATCCCCCGGCTGCACCTTCCGGGTGTCTCCGGCGCGGCACCAGATCATCCCGTGCTGGAGCACCAGGTTGCGGGTGTCCTCGATGCACGCGTTCTTGTTGCCCACTCGGTAGATCCAGCTGGTCATCGCAGCACCCTAGTGGGTTGTGCGCCCACAAGCGCGATCTACCGCCTCCGCCTGGTCGCCCCCCTCGGGCGGGAGCCCCAAGCACGATTTCCCCGTTGCCGCAGGGCCCTACCGTCGATAGAAGCCGCGGACCCGGAGGGGATTTCCAAAATGGCCGATACGCTCAACGTCTACCGCGAAGGCACCGATCACCTGAAGCCGCCCAGCAGCGGCGGTGGTGGCAAGGTGATCTTGATGATCATCGGACTGTGTCTGTTCCTGGGAGGGCTGGGGTACTGGTACCTTGGTGGCGAGGAGGAGGCGCCGGCTCCGGCAGTGGTGGACGCCGGCACCCCGGCCCCGCCGCCCAAGCCGACCCTGCCGTCCCCCTCGGAGACCGATCCCCGCGTCCGCTCGCTCCTGGGGCCCGCCTCCACCGAGGCCAACTGGGCCGAGTACCTCAAGCAGAGCGATCTGGTGCGGGTCTTCGTCTCCGCCACCAACAACATCGCCGAGGGCGAGAGCCCGCGAACGCGGCTGTTCTTCCTCAGGCCGGTGGGTGAGTTCCAGACCACCGAGAAGGCCGACCGGCGCAAGAAGACCAGGAAGCTCTTCATCGCCCCTGCCTCCTACGCCCGCTATGACGGGGTGACCCTGGTGATCGGGTCGCTGGACGAGAAGGTGATCGCCTCTGCGTACGTGGCGCTCAAGCCGTGGATCGACCTGGCCTTCGAGGAGATCGCTCCCCGCAACGCCCGGTTCGAGACCATCTGGCAGAACGCCATCAACCGGCTGGTGGCGGTGCCGCTGCCGGTGGGTGAGGTGGAGGTGGTCCCCCAGGGCGCGCTGTTCGCCTTCGCCGACCCGGCCACCGAAGCGCTGAGCGCGGCCGAGAAGCACCTGCTGCGGATGGGCCCCACCAACCAGAAGGTGATCCAGGCGAAGCTGGTCGCCATCTCCGAGGCGATCACCGCCGCCTCCAGCGCGGGCGCCGACGGCGGCACCATGGCCACCGATGGTGGGGCGATGGGCGACGCCGGGGCGACCGCCGAGCCGCAGACCACCGGCGACGCTGGCGCGATGTAGTCGGGCGTCCACAGCCCAGACCGATGCGGCCCGCCTCCTCCGACCAGGGAGAGCGCGGGCCGTCGGCTTACAGGTGTCCATGCCCGTGGCCCGCGCCTGGGCGTTTGTGCCCCGCGCGGGTGGCGTGGTACGCGGCGTGCCCTCCGGGAGGGAGCAACCATGAGCCGTCGACACATCCGCGTGGTGGGCGCGATGATCGAAAAAGAGGGCGGTCGTTACCTGATCACCCAGCGCCGTCCGGGGGCGGTGTTCCCGCTGATGTGGGAGTTCCCCGGCGGGCGGGTGGAGGAGGGGGAGGACGACGAAGAGGCCCTGGCCCGGGAGCTGCTGGAGGAGATGGGGATCGCGGTGCGGGTGGGCGCGGAGGTCCTGCGCATCCACCACGAGTACCCCAAGTACGACGTGGACTTCCGGGTCTTCCGCTGCCGGCTGACCACCCCGGACGGCACCATCCAGAACGTCCGGGTCCACGATCACCGCTGGGTGACCCTGCAGGAGATGTCCGGGTACCAGTTCCCTCCGGCCGATCAGCGGTCGCTGGAGCGGCTGTTGGGCCTGGATCACTGACCCTGGCTGTCCACCAGCGGACCCGGTCCCTGATCCGCCGCGCCGCCAAACGTCTGGTCCAAAGGGTGGGTAGCGCCACCGCGGTGCGATCGCAGCTTGCCCAGTTGTCCCCGTCCGGTGCGTGCACATCTTTGCGCCCGGATCCGCAGCTTCGCGGGTTGGGTGTCGGGAGGGCGTTTTGGCGAACATGCAGGTCAGTCCACCGCCGGGTACGAATCCGAAGGGGAAGAAGAACGAGAAGCCGGCGGGCCCCAACGGACCCCGGTTCCGGTTTGGTTCTCCGCTGGGCTACGTGCTGCTGTTGGTGCTGGGGTTCATGCTGTTCCGCAACGTGTTCCAGGACGCCGGAGTGCGGCGGGTCAGCTACAGCCAGTTCAAGGAGGCGGTGACCCAGGGACAGTTCGTCCGGGTCCAGATCGCGAGCGAGTCGGTGAAGGGCTATCTGCCCGAGGCCGCCGCCACCGCCAAGCAGGAGGAGGGCGCCTTGCGGGGCGAGCCTGCCAGCCTGCCCTGGCTGGCCTACCGCGTCGAGGGTGACGAGGAGCTGGTCAAGCTGCTGGACGAGAAGAAGGTTCCCTACGAGGCCGTCCCCAAGTCCGGGATGGCCGAGGCCTTCTGGATCTGGCTGGTGCCGCTGGGCCTGGCCTTCCTGTTCTGGAGCTTCCTGATGCGGCGGATGAGCGCCGGGATGGGGCAGGGCGGTCCGCAGAGCGTGATGAGCTTCGGGAAGACCCGCGCCAAGGTCCAGGCCGAGGTGGACGTGGGGGTGGGCTTCAAGGACGTGGCCGGGATCGACGAGGCGGTGGAAGAGCTTCAGGAGATCGTGGAGTTCCTCAAGGTGCCGGAGAAGTTCCGTCGCCTCGGTGGCCGGATCCCCAAGGGGGTCTTGCTGGTGGGCCCGCCCGGCACCGGCAAGACGCTGCTGGCCCGCGCGGTGGCCGGTGAGGCCGGGGTTCCCTTCTTCTCGCTCTCTGGTTCGGAGTTCGTGGAGATGTTCGTGGGCGTGGGCGCGGCCCGGGTCCGGGACCTGTTCGCCCAGGCCACAGCCAAGGCCCCGTGCATCATCTTCATCGACGAGCTGGACGCGATCGGCAAGTCGCGCAACGCGGGCGTGGCCGGCGGCCACGACGAGCGCGAGCAGACCCTCAACCAGCTGCTGGCGGAGATGGACGGCTTCGACGCCCGCGCCGGGTTGATCATCCTCGCCGCCACCAACCGCCCGGAGATCCTGGACTCGGCGCTGATGCGGCCGGGCCGCTTCGACCGGCACGTGCTGGTGGACCGCCCGGACAAGCGGGGCCGGGAGAAGATCCTCCAGATCCACGCCAAGCAGGTGAAGCTGGGGGCGGACGTGGATATGCGCGAGATCGCCGGGCGCACCCCGGGGTTCGCCGGCGCGGACCTGGCCAACGTGGTCAACGAGGCGGCGCTGCTGGCGGCGCGGCGCAACCACGACGCGGTACTCAAGGCGGACATGGAGGAGGCCATCGAGCGGGTGGTGGCCGGCCTGGAGAAGAAGAACCGCCGGATCAACGAGAAGGAGAAGGAGATCGTCGCCCACCACGAGGCGGGCCACGCGGTGGTCAACTGGATGCTCCCCCACGCGGAGCGGGTGCAGAAGATCTCCATCATCCCGCGCGGGCTCTCGGCGCTGGGCTACACCATGTCCATGCCGCTGGAGGACAGGTATCTGATGTCCTACGACGAGCTGCTGGACAAGATGGCCGGGATGATGGGCGGCCGGGCCGCAGAGGAGATCTTCATTGGCGAGATCTCCACCGGCGCCTCCAACGACCTCAAGCAGGCCTCCGACATCGCCCGCGGGATGGTGCGCGAGTACGGGATGAGTTCGCTGGGCCCGGTGTGCCTGACCGAGGATCGGGCCAGCCCGTTCCTGCGCTCGGCGGCAGTCGGTCCGGACGTCCGCAACTACTCCGAGCAGACCGCCCGGCTGATCGACGAGGAGATCCGCAAGCTGACCTCCCAGGCGCTGGAGCGGGCCCGCGAGGTCCTCTCCCAGCACAAGGATCGGGTCCAGGCGCTGGCGGCCCGCCTGCTGGCCACCGAGGTGATCGAGGAGGAGGACATCAAGCGGATCCTCGGGCCCAAGGTCACCTCCGAGGACCACAAGCGGCCCTCTGCCCAGGACGAAAGCGCGGTCACCATCGCGCCGCGCGATCCCTGGCCGGGCAGTCTGTAGCCCCCCACCCGAGGTGGAACCCGAAGGCGCCCCTCACCGGGCGCCTTCTTGCTTGTCGGGTAAGCGGGCACCCTGCCGCCCGCCCCGGGTCCTGCGCCCAGCGACCAGCACCATTAGGTTTCCGACAGGAGGGCGTGATGGATAACCGGATCGGGAAGAGCTACGTGGCGCGCAAGGTGCTCTTCAAGAAGGGCCTTCGCGAAGGCAGACTGACCGTGCAGGAGATCGAGGAGGCCCTGCCAGCGGGGACCCTCACCGCCGCCGAGCGCTGGCTGCTCTACTATTCGCTGCGCGCGGCCAAGGTGGAGATCGTGGACGAGGTCACAGGCCAGGTCGATCCGGGGCTGATGTTCAACGAGGCCCCACCCCCCAATCATTGAGGCGGCGGACCTAGGTTCGCCTTCGTTGACAGGGTGGGGCATCTGGTTACGTTTGCTGGACTTTTCACCCTCGCCACGCACGGGACGAATCCAACATGGACAACGATGTGAAGACCCGGGGCAACGGCTCCGGACGTCCCCCGGGTCCGCAAGAGCCCCAGGTGCAGGAGCCAGAGGAGACCGGCGAGGCCGGCCCCCTCCAGGACCCCGAGGTGGAACGCCTGCAGCAGGAGTTGGGGACCGCGCACCGCCGGGTGGATGAGCTGGCCCGGGCCTATCAGGCGCTCAACGCGGACCGGGAGGAGTTCAAGCAGCGGCTCAACCGCGAGCGCGAGCGGATGATTGACGTGGAGAAGGGCAAGGTGGCCCAGACCCTGTTGGAGGCGATCGACGAGCTGGATCGCAGCCTCTCCGCCAGCCCGCAGGATGCCTCGCCGCTGGCCAAGGGGGTCCGGCTGATCCGCGACAACCTGCTGAGCAAGGCGCTGGCCTCCGGCATCGAGCGGCTGAGCCTGGTGGGGCAGACCTTCGATCCCAACCTGGCGGAGGCGGTGGACATGGAGATCACCCCCGACCGGGATCGGGACCAGGAGGTGGTCTCGGAGATCACCGCCGGCTACCGGCTCAAGGGTCGGGTGATCCGCGCGGCCCGGGTGAAGGTCGCCAAGTACGTCAAGCCAGCGGAAGCGTAGTCGGGGCCGAAGTCCAAGGAGGGTGTTAAGCCTTGGGGCGATGATCCGCGCACTCGCGATTGCCCTGGGGCTGCTCTCCCTGACCGCCGCCGGGCAGTCCCCCCTGGACAACTGGTTCGAGGCGCGCGCGCGGGAACACGACGCCTACGCGCGCACCACCCAGGACGGCGGGGATCCCCACCGGCTGTACCGCGAGCGTCCCCAGGACGCCTCCTTCCCGGACTTCGCCCCCCCCACCTCGCTGGCCCCGCTGATCAAGAGCATCCGCTCCGGGGTGGTGAACATCAGCACCGTCAATGTGGGGTCGGTGGAGTTCGAGCCGGTGGCGCGCCGCTCGCTGGGGTCGGGGTTCATCCTCTCCCCGGATGGCTTCGTGGTGACCAACAACCACGTGGTGGCCCAGGCCCGGCAGATTCGGGTCACCCTGGCGGACGGACGGCACTTCTTGGCGGAGGTGGTGGGGCGGGATCCCTCCACCGACGTGGCCCTGCTGCAGCTGGTGGGCAACGACGTGCGCGATCTGCCCTTCACCTATCTGGGGGATTCGGACCGGTTGGAGGTGGGGGACTGGGTGCTGGCGATCGGCAATCCCTTCGGCCTCGACCACTCGGTCTCCCACGGGATGATCTCCGCCAAGGAGCGGGTGCTGGGGATCGGGGTGTTCGACGACTTCATCCAGACCGACGCGCTGATCAACCCCGGCAACTCCGGCGGCCCGCTGTTCAACATGCGTGGGGAGGTGGTGGGGGTGAACACCGCCATCGTCAGCCAGGGGCAGGGGATTGGCTTCGCGGTCCCCAGCAACATGGTCAAGGACCTGCTCCCCAACCTGCGGGTCAACGGCCGGCTGGCCCGCGGCTGGCTGGGGGTGAACATCAAGGAGAGCGCCAACGGGGGCGCGGTGGTCAGCGAGGTGTTCGCCAAGAGCCCCGCCTCCGAGGCCGGGATCCGCGCCGGGGATCGGGTGCTCTCGGTCAACGGCCGGCCGATCGGCACCTACCTGCAGCTGCTGCGGCGGGTGGCGATCCTGGCCCCGGGCAGCGACGCGCGGCTGATGCTCCAGCGGGACGAATCGCAGTTCGAGGTCCTGGTCCACCTGGGCGAACGCCCCGCCCCCGAGGCGCTGCAGGCGGCGCTGACCGGACCAGGGCACGCCGAACAGCTGGGGCTGGTGGTGCAGGAGGTCACCGGCCCGCTGGCGGCCAAGCTGAACCTGGCCCCCTTCTCGGGGGTGCTGGTCACCGGGGTGGTCCCCGGCACCCCCTCCGAACGCGCCGGGCTGCGAGAGGGCGACCTGATCACCGAGGTGAACAAGCGCAGGGTCAACGACCTGCGCGCCTTCCGCCAGGCGCTGGCGGTCACCGGGCCGGAGAAGAGCGCGCTGGTCCGGGTGCAGCGGGGGCAGCAGGTCCGGGTGGTGGCGGTGGGCCCGGGGTAGGGCGCTACCTCTTCTGCTGCTTCTTCCCCACCGGCTGGGCGGGCCCAGGCTCGTACCAGGCGCCGATCCGCTCCCCGGTGGCGCCCACGGTGACCAGCACCGCGTGCAGCTGGGAGGCGACCCCGAAGATCGGCTTGCCCGCCCGCTCCAGCGACCACACCTCCACCGGGGTGAACACGAATTGCACCCGCAGCAGCTTGTCGCTGTACATCCGGGAGACCTGCATCGGGGTCATCCCGCCCCGGGCCTTCACCGGCACCGCCAGCACCCGGAACAGCGGGGCCCCGCGCTCGTCGACGCGCTCTGGCTTGCCGTCGGTAAGGTAGTGGCCCCCGTCGGCGAACACCGGGGTGATCAGCAGGGTGTACTCGTTGGTCTGGGGGTTGAATTCCGCCATCCGCAGGTTGTCCGCGTCCCCTTCCCGGATCACCGACCACAGCTTCTTGCCGGTGTGCTGGTCCCGGAACCGCTGCGCCTTGTCCACACAGCGCTGCCCGTCGAAGAAGCCACGGCACGCGCCGATGTAGGCGTCCAGGAACGCCGCCAGCCCACCGTCGTCCAGGGCCTGGGCCTGATCCCGGTAGTAGGCGAACCTCATGTCCGTCTCGGCGACGGCGGCGAAGGGGAGCAGGGCCACCAGGAGCAACCAGCGCATCGGGCCACTCTAGAGAATCGGGGCAGGTAGTTGGAGGTGGATAGTTTGACTACATGCTCCCACCCGATACCCTTCGCTCACCTCTTCACGGAGTGCCCTTGCCCACGAGCGAACGCAGGAACCAGCTTCGATTCGACAAAGTCTTCACCGTCTACATCACCGGCCCGGACGGGATGTCCCGCGGGATTGGCCGCAACATCAGCTCCCAGGGGCTGTTCGTGGAGACCCGCACCCCGGTGCCGCTGGGAGGACGGGTGAAGATCACCTTCTCCGGCGAGGACGGCACCGAGATGACCTGCCTGTGCGAGGTCCGCTACCAGGTGGCCCTGGCCTACGGGAAGAACGACGGGGGCGAGGGGAACAGCCGGGGTGTGGGCTTGCGGATCGTGGCCTACGAGACCGAGGAGGACTCCCCGGCCTTGCTGGTGGCGCGGGAGAAGGTCCTGCACTGAGCTGAGCCTCCCGGGTTGGGCACACCCCGCAAAGACGGCGGCCGCCGGGAAGGACTCCCCCGACGGCCGTGACGCCTGCCCTCCCGATGACTACTGGGAGAAGCCTTCCAGCAGGTAGTGGGCCTCGATCCGCTTGAGGGCCAGCACCATCGCCGCCTGTCGGGTGTCCACCGTCTTGCCCACGCAGTACGGCTTGGAGTCGTGCATGTCGGTGCGGCGGGGGGTGTTGCGCGCGATGTCCCGGATGATCCGGTAGTTGCGCTTGATGGCGTGCTCCAGGCGGCTGTTCACCTCCGCCTCGGTCCAGCGCTCCATCCGCTTGTTCTGCACCCATTCGTAGTAGCTGACGGTCACGCCGCCGGCGTTGCAGATGATGTCAGGAATCATGTCGATCCCGCGACGCTGGAGGATCCGATCCGCGTCCGGAGTGGTGGGGCCGTTGGCGCCCTCGGCGATCAGCTTCACCTTCAGCTTCTCCGCCTCCACCTCGGTGATCTCGCCACCCAGCGCGGCCGGGAGCAGGAAGTCCGCCGGGACCTCCCAGAAATCCGCCTTCTGGATGGACTGCGCGCCCGGGAAGCCCAGCACCGACCGCTTGAGGTTCTTGGGGTTCTCGTAGACGTACGAGAACAGCGCCGGGACGTCGATCCCGTCACCGTTGAAGACGGTCCCGTCGGCGTCGTTGACCGACAGCAGCCGGGCGCCCATCCCGTGGAGGATCATCGCCGCGTGGGATCCCACGTTGCCAAAGCCCTGCACCGAGAAGGTCTTGCCGCGCAGGGTCTCGCCCTTGTCCGCGTAGTAGTCCTCGATGGTGTAGACCGCGCCCTGCCCGGTGGCCTTGACGCGGCCCTCGGAGCCGCCGATCCGCACGTCCTTGCCGGTGACCACCCCGCGGGTGTTGTGGCGCTCGCGCTCGCCGTCCATGTACTGGCGCAGCATCAGCGCCATGATCTCCCCGTTGGTGCCCACATCCGGCGCCGGGATGTCGATGTTGGGGCCGATCATGCTCTTGAGCTTGTACATGAAGCGCAAGGTGACGGTCTGCAGCTCCTCCTTGCCGAACTGGCGCGGATCAATCTGGATCCCGCCCTTGCCGCCGCCGAAGGGGACCTCGGAGATTGCCGTCTTCCAGGTCATCTCCGCGGCCAGCGCCTTGAACAGATCCAGCGACACCTCCCGGTGGTAGCGGATGCCGCCCTTGTAGGGGCCGCGGGCCTGGTTGTGCTGGACGCGGTAGGCCTTGAAGCGCACCGGCTCGCCGGGGACCAGTTGGTAGACGCCGCCGCTGGGCAGCCGCAGGTGACCGCGGCGGATGGAGACGTCCGAGCCGAGCAGGGCGCGGCCGTTGAGGATGATCTTCCCGTCCGCCAGCAGCTCCAGCCCGTCCGGGTTGCGCACGCTGGAGACTGGAAGATCCGAGAAGCCCTTCGCCTCCTCGGCGTTCAGCGGGACCAGGCGGTCCTTGAGCTTGAGGGTGACGTAGAAGATGTGCTCGTAGTCCGGCTCCTCGAGCTCCAGGCGCACGCGGTTGTCCAGACCGATCAGGTCGGCGGCGCGGTGGAAGATCTCCATCGCCTCCGTGTAGATGGTCTTCTTGGGGGACGGCGGCGGGGCCCGCATGTGGACGACTTCAGATGACATGGATTGGGTGCTCCAAAACGACGGGTGCCATTTCGGGTACTAGGCGGGGCACCCTTAACCGCCTCGGCTTGGAAGGGTCAACCGCGTTAGTGGCAGTTCTAGTCCTGATTCCCGGGGGTTAGCGACGCACCGTGTCATCTCGGAATCGATCAAGTGTGGCCCGGGAACGATTTTCCGGGGTCATGCCGAAGTGATCGACACGTCTCCGGGAAGTCTCCCCGCGGACAACGCCGTTGCAAAGGCCGGAGGCGCGATGCTAGGAGAGGCGCGCTTTTCGCCGACATAGCTCAGTCGGTAGAGCAACTGATTCGTAATCAGTAGGTCTCCGGTTCAAATCCGGATGTCGGCTCATGGAATTCCCAGCGAATTGCAAGGGGTTGGCCGCTTCGGTGGCCGCCCCTTTTTTCGTGGAGCCCCCCGCGCTGGGTCCTGGATTACCCAACCTAGACCGCTCTCCCCGATTGGCACTGACCCTCGGAGCTCGTCTAGGGTCCCGGCCGTGCACGCAGGACGCCACCTCGTTCTCGCCCTGACTTTCAGCGTCCTGGGGTGTGACGCCGCCTTCATCGAACCCAATCCTCCGGTGCTGGAGCGGGTCATGGAAGTGCTCGACCACCCGGTGGTCGATGAACCCGTGGTGTACGCGGTACTCCTGGATCTGCACATCCCCGATCCGCTGGAGTGCCAGAGCGCCACCCGGATGGTGCTGGAGGCGGCCCGCTCCTTCCTCCCGCCCGGGCGAGAGGGCATTGAGCTGCAGGCGCAGGAGATCGCCCCGGGCTGTGCGCAGCCGGTGCAGCGGCGCATCGATCTGGTCTCGCTGCAGGAGGGGGTGCAGTTCTCCCGCGAGCGCTTCGGCGACGTCCGCGTCCGCCCGTTGTTCCTGTACGTGAACAACGTGGCGTTGCCCCTCAGCGCGGATCTGCGCGCGGATCTCCAGTCGCTGCGTTCGCTGGGGACGGCGACCCGGCCAGCGGCGGTGTTCGGGGTGGGCTCGGCCGCGGTCCTGGAGGAGCAGTTCGATGCCAGCGTGGCCTGGACCTTCAGCGCCGATTCGAGGCTGCGCACCGCGATCGAAACCACCGGCAACAGCATGCTGCCGTTTCGCTCCCGGAGACCGGCGGTGGAGATGCCGGTGCTCAGCCCTGCGCTGTTGGGGCGGGCCCAGCGGCTGTTGTGGTGCAACCCCGGGGTCAGCCTGATCCCCACCGGCTTTGGCGCATCCGCCACCGCACCGGTGGATCCCCTGCTGCCCCCCACAGTCCGCTCGGCAGAGCCCGAGGTCTGGTTGGAGTGGTCCAGCCAGGTGCAGCCGATCAGTGTCCCGTTGGAGGTGGAGGTCTGCACCGCCAACTGCCTGCGGTACGTGCACGACCCGGTCTCCGGAACCATCACCCGCTGGAGCAACCTCACGGTCTGCCTCGAGCCGGAGTCCATCGAATGAGCGCCGTCTCCCTTCTCGTGCTCTCGCTGTGGGTTGCCGACCCGTCGGGCGAGACCTCCGGCTGGGCCACCTTTCCGCCCGCTTCGGCGTCAGGCCCGGCGCCCGTCGCCGCCCCATCCTCGGGGCCGAGCCCGTCTGTCCCCGCGCCCGCTTCCTCCGGGACGGCGAGCCCAGACCACTCCGCGATCAAGAGCACGCCGGGGCCGGGCGCCGCGAGCGCAGGGGCACCG
>JALYOC010000149.1 GCA_030857095.1 Myxococcota bacterium
GCGGTGGCCTCCCCCGCCTCGGCCCGGGCGGCCCGCCCCGTCGCGCCGGCCAGCGGTCCGCTGACCGCGATCGCCCCCCGCGAATTGGTGGACTACGCGCGCGCGGTGGAAAGCGCCTTTGCCGAGGGTGGTTACGTCAACTGTGTGCTGGCCTGCCAGGAGGCGGTCCGCCGCGCGCTGGCCCACACCGGCGAGGCCTCGATGGCCGCCCAGGCCTACTTCCTGAAGATCGACGGACCGGATCTCCTCCGGCTGCAGTCGCTGGCCAGCAAGGCCAACGTCCGCCCGGAGGACGCGGCGTTCGCGATCTACGTGGTGATGCAGGCCTTCGCCCGGCTCAACCCGCGCGCCGGGGTGTAGCCCCCCGCATCGCTCAGGCCGGCTCGGTGGAGGATCGGATCAGCCCCATCCGTCGCAGCTTGTAGAGCGACTTGAGGGTGTCCAGCTCCCGGGACTGACTGGCCAGGATGATGGTGGAGACGTCCCAGCGCCCGTTGACCATCCCGGCGATGTGGCGCTCCTCCGGGCGGAGCAGGGAGAGGCTCTCCGGATCCTCGATCAAGAGCGGGACCATGATCGGCGGCAGCTCCCGGTAGAGGGAGGCCACGTGCTCGCGCTCCACCATGCGGGCAAACTCGCGTACCCGGCGATCAGCCGGATCGCTGGCCAGCAGCGCGGAGAACACCAGCCCGGCGGCCTCGAACTGCCGCTCGCGGACCAGCACCGATCCCTTCTCCAGCATGTCCGCCACCGGGTCGATCTCGACCTCTGGGGCGCCGTCCACCCGCACCCACTTGAGCCGCAGCAGGTCATAGACCCGGCGGATGGTAGCGGTGCGGGAGACCCCCATTGCCAGCCGCAGCCGGCCCAGGTTCTGGCCGTTCTCGCAGAGGGTGAGGATGATCCGGTGCAGCAGTCCCTGCTCGGGGGCGGGCTTGACCAGGGACCGCACCGACATCGAGTCCAGCGCCAGGGCCCGATCCACCTCCGGCTGTTCGTCGATCCAGCGCAGCGCCTCGAACAGCAGCTCCCGCAGGCCAATGTCCACCGGGGCCCACTCGTCGCCTCCCTGGTCCGCGTCCTCGGTCCAGTGGAAGTGGCCGTTCTGTGCCATCACCAGGTCCACCACCGCGCCGTTGAGCTCATCGCGCGCCAGCTGCAGCGGCATCCGCGGGTCCAGGCCCCGGGCCGCAAACGTCGCGTTGAAGTCGTTGGAACGCTGCAGATCCTCGAAGGCCGCCAGCACAGTCTCCCCCCTCGCCAGCCGGGAGAGGGACAGCAGCCGGGCGATCCGCTCGCGCAGCCCCTGGCTGGAGGTGGCCACCACCTGGCCAGAGAGCAGGAACAGCTTCCGCTCGCCCGCCTCCCAGGTCAGCTGGAGGGTCCCCGTCTTGCGCGAGGAGTCGAGCCACTGAAGAAGCTCAGGAAGCGGGAAGCTGAAGAGATCACCGTGGAAGGCCATGTAGTTCTTTGAGGATACAGTCCGTTGACCGTGGGCGTCGCCTTGCTGTTCATCGACGGAGTGGGGGTGGGGCTCCACCAGCCGGCGCACAATCCCCTCTCGGGCGCCGGTCACCTCCTCTCGCAGTTCCAGGATGCGCCGGGCACCCAGCTCCCCGGCGGACGGCTGTATCGGGTCGATCCGACCTTCGGAATCCCCGGACGTCCCCAGTCCGCCACCAACCAGAGCGCGATGTTGACCGGAGATCCGGCACCGGTGCTGCTGGGCCACCACCTGCTGGGCTTTCCCAACGCCTTTCTGGCCGACCTGCTCGAGCGCCGCTCCATCGTCCGCCGGCTGGTGGAGGGGGGACGGACCGCGACTTTTGCCAACGCCTACCCGGTGGCCTACCTGGCCGCGCTGGGGCTTCCGATCCTGGAGGGCGGCGGCAGCTCGGATGGGCGGGAGTTCCCTGCCCGGCTCCGCCGCCGCTTCAAGCCCTCCGCCACCACCCTGGCCATGCGCGCCGGCGGGGTCGGGCTGCGGAGCATGGACCACGCGCATCGGGGGGAGGCGATCACCAACGACCTGGATGGCGCCAGAGCCCGGGCCCGGGGAATCGCCGCGCCGCTGAGGACCCCGGAGGAGGCGGCGGCAATCTTCCTCTCAATGGCCGCCCGCCACGACTTCACCTTGTTCGAGCACTACCTGGCCGACGAGGCGGGGCACGCCCGGGACCGCCAGAGCGCGGACGAAGTGCTCGCCGCCTTCGATCGCTTCGCTCGATTCGTGGTGGAGAACAAGCCAAGCTCCCTCCACGTCCTCATCTGCAGTGATCACGGAAATGTGGAAGATCTGTCTACCCGCTCCCACACCCTCAACGACGTCCCGGTGCTCTATTTCGGACCGACTTCCCAGGACCTCCCGCCCCTCGTCACCATCGCCGACGTCGGCCGGGTCATCCTCCACCTGCTCGATGTCTAAAAAGGGGACAGGCTACTTTTCGCCGGAAGAGGGCCCCGGAGCCAACGCAGGCGCCCGGGCGAAAAGTAGCCTGTCCCCTTTTTTTCAAGGCCCGAACAAGCCACCAGGGAAACCCAGCAGGTCCCCTCTACTCGCCCCGACCCTGGCCCTGCTGGTCCTGGCCGGCTGTCGCACCCCGATGAGCGCCGAGTTCGGCCAGGTGCTGGATCGCGGGCTGCCGGAGTTGGGACAGCAGGTGACCCTGCAGACCGCGGTGGGCCCGGTCCAGGTGGAGTACGCCGAGGACGACGCCGAGGCAGCCAACGCCTTCCGGGTGGCGGTGGAGCAGGCCGCCCCCAAGCTGGTGCGCTGGGGAAGGCTGGACGCTCCACTGCGAATCCTGCTGGTGACCCACGATCAACTGGAGTGGCACACCGGCCGCCACGGCTACCCCTGGCTGAGGGCCTGGGCCCGCCATGACGATCTGCTCTTCCAGTCCCCCTCCACCTTCCCGGTCCGCCCGCCCACCCCGGAGGAGCTGGAGGAGATGGTGCTCCACGAGCTGACCCACTCGGTGATGTTCCAGCGGGCGGCCACCACCACCACCTGGCGGCGCAAGCACATCCCGCTCTGGTTCCGGGAAGGGATGGCCACCTACACCGCGGATCAGGGCTACCAGTATCCGGCGCTGGAGGACATCGCCCGCTACTACCGATCACGGACCGGGCTGGATCCCATCTCCTCGCCCGAACCGCTGTACCAGGGCGATCGGGAGATCGTCTACGCCTCCGCCCACCACGCCTTCGCCTACTTCATCAAGATCCACGGGGAGGCCCCGGTGCTGCAGATCATCGACCGGATGGCGGAGGGCCCCGCCTTCGCCGAGGCCTTCACCGAGATCACCGCCCAGACCCCAGAGGCCTTCCTGGGCGGCTTCAAGCAGTTCGTCACCTCCGGGAGCTTCCGCACCCCGCCAAGGTTCATCACCCCTCCCGCGGCGGCCAGTCCCCACGCCACCCCCTGACCGCTACGGCGGAGGCAGGTAGCGGACGGTCAGCCGCGGTCGCCCCGACGCGGCGCCTTCCCGGGAGAGGAAGTCCAGGCCGTCGGTGGCCCCGGGGGTCTCCAGCAGGATCAGCCCCAGGTTGCTGGCCGGCTGGGTGATCCACCGCTGCACCAGCGCCACCCCGGCGGGGCTGAGGTTGAAGCTGGCGCTGCCGTTGGCGCTGGCGGTCATGGTCAGCAGGACCTCGGTGCCGCAGCGTGCTGGTCCCCTCCCCGCCCAGCTGCGCGGGCAGCGCGGAGATCGAGAAGTCCGGCGTCTGGGCGGAGGACGCCGACTGCAGCGAGACCCGGGTACGGACCGAACCGCCGGTGGAGGTGTACGCGCAGGGGATGGTCGGCACCTGCGCCGGGACCCGCTCCGGGGCGGTGGGGTAGTACTTGCCGTCACGGGTGCTCTCCAGGACCACCCGGCTGGCGAAGCGGTCCGAGAGCTTGCGCGAATGGAGCTCGAAGGTCCCGGTGGCGGAGAGATAGTGGTTGGTGCAGACGTACAGTTCGCCCCCGTGAGTCCAGGGCCAGGTTGGCGCGGTGGTAGGCGTGGCCACTGGCCGGATCTCCCACCGTCAGCCGCGGGCCGGGCCGCCAGTCTCCCGCGCCGTCGTAGCGCCACCACTGGAAGTACACCTTCCGCTGCGGATCCGAAGCGTCGGAGGAGAAGAGGGTCTGGGTGGTGTCGTAGGAGTAGACGACCGCCAGATCATCCCCCACCACCAGCACATCGGCGGTCAGGTGCAGCTCCCGTCCGGCGATCCCGTCGTCGATGATCCGTGCGTAGTGGCGCCAGCTGCGTCCCTCGTCGTCGCTGCGGTACCAGTGCAGCCCCTCCGGATCCGGCGAGGCCCGCTCATCCCGCTGCAGGGCCAACATCAAGGTCGGGCCGCCGCCCCCCGGTTCCACCCGGACCAGGTGACGCTGCATCACCGTGGAGAGCGCGTTGCCGCCGGCCACCGCCGCCACGTCCACCGTCTGCGCCGAGGCGGAGGCCGCCGCCAGCAGGAGAAGCAACCCAGTCCGCTCGACGCTCATGCTCCGGATCCTCAGGCGGCAAGGGTTGGGCGCCCCCTCCCCATTGGCAATGGGTCTTCCCGGATCCAGGCCCGCAAAGAGGCACGGCCCTTTCGCGCCAACCGAAATGATGGTTGGTACGAAGGGCCGTGGCGGAGTGACTGGGGCCCCCACCCGAGTCGCTCTACGCAATCTGCATTCCTCTCTGATGCTTGCTGCCAGGACACCGAAACCCCGGCGCCCCTGCTTCCCTGAAGCACTCCCCCTCCGACGACCGACCTCGTCGTCTCCTGCCTCCACCCAAAGCAATCGATGGGCCAGCAGGCCCGGGAGGCCGGAAGCGTCGGCCACCTGGCATCAGCGGCCCCTGGGGGAGACCGACGGCCCAAGGCGGGCGTTGGCCGGCAATCACTCTGCCTGCGCCCGCGGATCCAGCGGCGATCCGCCCTGTAACTCCTGCCCGCGGGGGCTCTCCTGGAGGGGAAACTCTTTCACCTTCCCGGGCCCACTTTTCGCCATCCGGGGGCAGGACGCCGGGGCATGGTTCCTGCTCCTACCCCTCCCCATGCGAGTGGAGGAGGAACTGGTGGCCGCGGCCACCGTCGCGCTGCAGGGAGAGCCCACCCGGGCGATGGAGGCGATCTGCCGAGCGCTGGTGGGGCTGGGGTTCCCGCACGCCCAGGTGGTGTGCCTGGAGCAGAACCGCTCGCGCTGTCTGGCCACCACCTCCGAACCGCCGGCCCCCACCTGGATCGACCGCGAGCTGCGCTCCAACCGGATCCTGCGCAACAGTGTCCGTCGGGGCACCTCCTACCGGAGCCGGGAGTACGCCACCTATCCGCTCTTCGCCGACGGGGTGGTGGCCGGGGCGCTGCTGGTGGGCCTGCGCCGCTCCGAGCCGGACGCGCTCCAGGTTCCGCCCGCCGTCCTGCGGCTGCTGTCCGCCACCCTCCAGGCCTACTCCCGGTCCAACGTCCAGGCCGCCCAGCTGCGATTTGCCCGGGCGGCCCTGCGCCGGGAGGAGAGCGCTGCCACCCATCTGGTCCGCCGGCTGGCCCTGGCCCGTCACGATCTCAAGGCCCCGCTGGTCCCGGTGAAGGGCTATCTGGACATGATGTTGCGCGGGATGGCCGGGCCGGTGACCCCCACCAGCCAGCGCTACCTGGAGCGATCCAAGCAGTCGGTGGACCGGCTGCGCGACCTGATCGACTACCGGCTGCGCGATCCGGCGCTGCCCACCGTGGACCTGCGGGACCTGGCCCGGGAGGTGGTGTCCGGCAAGCGGCGGCCGGTCCGGCTGCACCTCCCGGACGAACCCTGCTGGGTGTTGGCCAGCCCTTATGCGGTGAAGACCGCGCTCCACGGCTGGATCCGGGGAATGGGCGCCACCGCCGATCCCCATGCGCCGATGGAGCTGTCCCTCTCCCGCGGAGAGCTGGGTTGGGAGCTGAGCGTCTCCGCCGGGGAGTACGCCACCTTGCCGGTGCGGGTGGCGCAGCGCTGCGCGGGGCTGCTGGAGAGCTTCGGCGGGCGCCTGTTGGCCGGACCTACTGGAGTCCGGGCGGTGCTCCCGTTCGATCCGAGGGTGGAGATCGCCCCCCCGGCGGGCGCGCTGGCGCCCCCCAGTCCACGATCTGCCAGCCCCGTCGCAGCGCCTCCCGCCGAAGCCGCTGATCGGGGTTGACCGCCACCGGTCGGCCCATCGCCTCCAGCGCCGGAAGATCGCTGTAGGAGTCGGTGTAGAAGGCGCAGTCCTCCAGCTCGGCGCCCACGCGCTCCACGTAGGCGCGCGCGTGGCCCAGCTTGCCGCTGCCGAAGCACAGCTCGCCCACCGTGCGGCCGGTGTGGTGCCCCTGAGCATCCACCTCCAGCTCGTTGCTCAGGTAGGCATCAAAGCGCAGGTCCTGGGCCACCAGCTCCGCCAGATAGGAGGTAGACGCGGTCAGCAGCACCAGCTTGTCTCCGCGCAGCCGGTGCTCCTCCACCGCCGTCAGCGCCCCGGGCCGGTAGCCCTGGCGCAGGTGGGCCTGGAAGAACTCCACCATCCGGCCGCGGATCGGCGCGGCGGGGATCCCGGCCAGGGTGAAGATCGCCTTGCGGACCGCGTTCTCCACCGAGACCAGCCCGGCGCTGTAGCCCGCCAGCCAGACCGCCGCCCGCAGCGCCTGCAGCCGCGAGACGTGCCCGGCGGCAACCTCCAGCCGCAACCACAGCGCCGCGGAGTTCACCGCCAGGACAGTTCGATCCAGATCGAAGAAGGCGACGGACACCCGGAAAGTGTAACGATCGGACCCCACAACGCCCAGCGCCCGAAAGTGCGACCGGCTACATTTCCGGCGCGGTGCGTCGGAAATGTAGCCTGTCCCCTTTCTGGTTTTGCTGGAGTCTCAGGTACCTATGCAGCGTGCTGAGCTCGGTTGGGCCCTCATCCGCGTCGTGGCCGGCGCCTCCCTGGCCGCGTTCCACGGCTACTCCAAGGTCTTCCACGGCGGGGTGTACAAGCTGGCGAACAAGGTGGCGGAGATGGGGATGCCCTTCCCCCTCTTCAATGCCTGGGTGGCCTCGCTGAGCGAGTTCGTGGGAGGGATCCTGCTGGCGGTGGGGCTGGCCACCCGCGCCTCCGGGCTGTTCATCAGCGGGACGATGCTGGTCGCCCTCTACAGCCACCGCCATGACCCGCTGAGCCGGATGGAGTCGGCGGCGATCTTCCTGGCGGTGGGCCTGGCCGCGGTGCTGATGGGCAGCGGCCGCTTCGGCCTCGATCCCCGGATCCGGCTGCGGCTGCCGGTGGGCACCAAGGGAAGCTGAGGCCTCAGCCCTCCAGGCTGCGCCCCAGCCCGGCGGTCCTGGCCAACAGGGCCGCCTGGGTCCGGTTCTCCACCGACAGCTTGCGCAGCAGCGCCGAGACGTGGGTCTTCACCGTGCGCTCGCTGATCTCCAGCATCGCGGCGATCTTCAGGTTGTCGGAGCCCTCCGCCAGCAGCGAGAGCACCGACAGCTCCCGGCGGGAGAGGGGCTCAAGTAGGGTCCGGCGGCGGCCCTCCACCTTCTCCGCGGCGGCCAGCTTGATGGCCTGCTCCTGCCGGGCCGCCTCGCGCGCCGCCCGCAGCCGCTCCACCACCCGGCCCAGCTGTTGACCGGCCTGGATCAGGGTCTCCACCAGCTCGGAGTCCGGGCGTTCAAGGTGGTTCGCGTAGAACTCCAGCACCGCCACCACTTCGTCACGCACCTGCAGCGGGAAGGCGAAGGCGGAGCGCAGCCCGGCCGCCAGCGCGTGGCTCCAGGGAGGGTAGCTGCGGTCCACCTCCAGCGACGCGTTCCAGGCCGTGGCGCCGGTGCTCAGCACTGCCCCCACCACCCCTTGCCCCCGCTGCGGCGGGGTGGTCTCCACCGACCGGGCAAACGCGTCGTAGTGGCCCGGCGGCCCGAAGCTGGACCAGATGGCGGTCTCCCGGAGCTCGGCGCCCTCCACCACCAGCGCGTGGCCCAGCCTCCAGCCGGTGGCCTGACAGACCACCGCCAGGGCCCGTCGCAACGCCGGCTCCAGCGCGTCGGACTCGTTGGCCGCGATTGCCACCTCCTTGAGCAGCCGGGCGTGGGAGGCGGCGCGGGACTCCTGCTCCTCCCGCCCCCGGCGCTCGGTCTCGTCGGAGAACAGCCCCACCGCGGCCAGCAACAGCCCATCGTGCGAGAGCACCCGCGAGGTCCACAGCCGGATCCACAGCAACCGCCCGTCCTTGCTCCGACGCTGGACCAGCTGCCCCTGGACCTGGGTGGTCAGCGCGCCCAGGTGGTGCTCGCGGTACTGGGACCGCGCCTCCTGGGGCACGGTGGGCAGCGGCTTCCCCAGCACCTCCGCGGAGGTCCACCCGAACAGCCGCTCTGCGGCCGCGTTCCAGGCCACTACCCGGCCTTGGGGATCGACCGCGTTGAAGGCCAGCGGCACCGCGTCCCACATCGGCCGGAGCAGCCCCTCCAGCGCACTTTGGAGCTGGTGTTGCGCCTCGGGCGCCAGCCGGATGTCGGGAGCAAGTACTGAAGGCATCGGAGGGTCGCTTTTTTCCACTGTCTGTAAATCTCGAAAGTCGGGAGCAATGAGGCATTTCACTCATGCCGACGGGTAATCTACCCATATCTCGCTCGCCATTGCAGCCCCCCGCCCCTCTGACGAGGTGGGACACCGACGGTCGGGGCACTGTTCGTCCAGTTGACTCCGGGTGGAACTGGGATTAGGCGCCCAGCGACGCCTGGGGCCCCGACGCCGGCAGGGTCCGGGCGTGCAGCCCCATCCCCACCCAGTAGACCGTCCCCGCGATCACCACCCCGGTGAACCAGGCATAGGGATAGAGCGCGTCCCAGAAGCTGGGGGGCCCCTCCAGCAGCGAGGTGGCCTTGAGGAACCCGGGGAGGTTGGGGAGGACGCCCAGCACCAGCGCCACCATCGCCACCGGGTTCACCCGGCCATAGCGCCCCCCGACCCGGTACAGGTCGGGGACGTCCAGGGTCCGGCGGCGGATCAGCCAGTAGTCGACGATCATCACTCCGGCGATCGGCCCCAGCAGCGCCGAGTACCCGATCAGCCATACAAAGATGTAGTTCCCGGCGGTGGCCATCAGCTTCCAGGGCACCATCAAGATCCCCACCACCCCGGTGATCAGCCCGCCGGTCTTGAAGGAGATGTGCCGGGGCGCCAGGTTGGCGAAGTCGTTGGCCGGGCTGACCACGTTGGCGGCGATGTTCACCGAGACGGTGGCCACCGCCACCCCCAGCAGCGCCACCACCGCCACAATCAGCCGCACCGGGGTGGAGGCGATCAGCGGGCCCGCCGCGCCGGGCGGCGCCAGCGGCGAGGTCAGGTGCCCCAACAGCACCACCGGGTCCCACAGCAAGGTGGGGTCCACCCCGGAGAGGATGGCCTGGGAGGCGCTGGTGATGATCACCCCCATCGCCGAGAAGGCCACCATGGTGGTGGGCAGGCCCAGCACCTGTCCCAGGATCTGCTCCCGCTGGCCCTTCCCGAAGCGGGTGAAGTCCGGGATGTTCAAGGAGAGGGTGGCCCAAAAGCCGATCATCGCGGTCAGGGCGGGGACGAACACCGGCCAGAACTCACCCAGGGTGTGGAAGCGGGAAGGGGCCTGCAGCATCGGCCCGAAGCCTCCGGCCCGGACCACTGCCCAGATCAGCAGCACCGCCGCCATCACCAGCACCAGCGGCGCGGCCCAGTTCTCGAACACCCGGACCGCGTTCATCCCCCGGTAGATGATCCAGATGTTCAGCCCCCAGAAGAGGGCGAAGGTGATCCCGCTGGAGAGGGTCAGCCCCAACAGGGAGGCGGTCCCGCCCAGCTCCCCGAAGGAGGGCCACAGCGCCAACAGGAAGGTCTTGAGCGCCTCGCCGCCCAGGAAGGTCTGGATCCCGAACCAGCCGCAGGCCACCACCGCCCGCAAGATGGCCGGGACGTTGGCCCCCAGGGTGCCGAAGGAGGCGCGGGCCAGCACCGGGAAGGGGATCCCATACTTGGTCCCCGGGTGGGCGTTGAGCAGGATCGGGATCAGGACGATCAGGTTGCCCAGGGCGATGGTCAACAGCGCCTGCCACCAGTTCATCCCCTGCGCCACCAGCCCCCCCGCCATCATGTAGGTGGGGATGCAGTGGGCCATGGAGATCCACAGCGCCGCGAAGTTGTAGGTGGTCCACACCCGCCGGGAGGCGGGCACCGGCGCCAGGTCCCCGTTGAACAACGGACTGCCGGCGATGTCCGGCGGCAGATCGGCCAGGGCCTCGGCCACAAGCTTCGGATCGTGCATCACTCCCCCATAGGGTGCTCGCGGAGACTCTAGCGTCGGCGGCGCAGGATCCCCAGCAGTGCCAGCGCCGCGGCCAGCCAGGGACCTCCGCCGGCGGCCGCGCAGGCGAAGTTGGGCAGCCCGGGGGTGCCGCGGTTCACCGCGATCACCTGGGGGACGATCTGCCCGGTCTGGATGCAGTCCGCCGCCGGGAGCCCTCGCTGGTAGATCTGGCAGAAGCCGCCCAGGGTGCCGGAGTCCAGGATCCGCTTTCGGGTCTCTCCCACAGGCGCGGTGGGCTCCATGGTGCTGCCGAACACGAACACGTGATCCAGCCCCAGCGCGTGCCCCAGTTCATGGGTGAGGGTGTTCTGAACGTCGGTGGCCACGCAGGTGGTGCTCTCCGAGCCCTCCACGCAGGCCGGCGCGCCTACGGTGGTGAACAAGAACCGCTGGCCATCCTGGTGGAGCGACCCGTTGAGCCCGATGTCCGCGTCCACGATCGTCCCGTCGCGCGCGGTGAAGGAGGTCACCGTCAGGCCGATGGTGAAGTCCCCGTGATCCCAGCAGCGGTAGGCGTTGGAGCAGGAGCCGTCGTCGCGACACGGATCGTCGACGGGGACCACGCTCCGACAGGCTGTCTCGCGGAAGACCACGATGTTGTTGTTCAGGCCCGCCCGGTCGTAGCCAAACACGGTGTCCAGCTGCCGTTCACCACGGATGAACTGGAAGTCACTGCAGCTGTCGGAGGCCGCCTGCCAGGTCTGGTAGGCCGCTTCGATCGCCGCGAACTCGGTGTCCCCGGGGGTGGGCAGGCTGCCCGCCGCGTCCGGAGTATAGGTGTAGGTCCGCTCCGCCCAGGAGATGCAGACGTCCTTGCCCGGCACCTGGAGCCGGCGGAAGGGTGGCTCTTCGTCCTGGGCCGGGGCGGAGGTGCCCGCCAGCGCGGCCAGCAGCGCGCCGATGACCCTCCCCCGCTTCACCCGCGGCGCCTCCGTCGCAGCGCCGAGAGCAGCAGGCCCAGCCCCGGCAGCGCCCCCACCGCGCCGCAGTGGCTTCGCCCCAGATCCGGATCCAGCGTCTCCAGCACGCAGTCCCGCGGAGGCAGCCCCAAAGGATAGGCCTCGCAGGCGAACTGCTGCGAGCCCGGATCCAGATCCCGCATGAAGGTCGCCCCCACCGAGGCCTCCGGGTACATGGTGGAGCCGGCCCGGGCGCGATCATGGTTCAGCCCGAACACATGCCCGAACTCGTGGGTCATGGTGTTCTCCACGTCGGTGGACACGCAGTTCTCGAAGTTGGGCGCCACGCAGAGAGGAGTGGTCGCCACGGTGGCGGTGAAGCGGAAGGTCCCGTCGTTGAGCTCCACGTCGGAGTCGAAGACCCGGCCGCTCTCGGCGTTGAAGGTGTTGGTGGTGATCGCAAACGCGCCCGCCCCGTGCGGCCAGCAGTCGTGGAGGTTGGCGCAGTAGAACGCCGACTCGTCCCAGCAGGGGTCGGAGTCCGGCACCACCTGCTTGCACAGCCCCCCCTGGCGGAACAGGACCAGGTTCTCGTTGGCCGCCGGCGACTTGAGGTTGTAGCCAATCCAGCGGTTGGCGGTCCGCGGCCCCTCGGAGATCGGCAGGCTGGCACAGCTGTCAAACTCGGTCTTCCAGGTCTGCAGCGAGCGCGAGATGGCGGCGAACTCGGTCTCTCCCTCCACCTCCGGGCTGCCGTCCTGGTGGACCCGCAGCTCCAGCGGCGCCACCGGCCACCACAGACAGTGGGTCACCTCCCGGGAGTTGACCGTCTGCAGCCGCACGTAGGGCGCCTGCGCCAACAGCAC
Organism: Myxococcota bacterium; assembly: GCA_030857095.1. Classification (GTDB taxonomy): domain Bacteria; phylum Myxococcota; class Myxococcia; order Myxococcales; family Myxococcaceae; genus JALYOC01. The sequence goes on from JALYOC010000149.1 coordinate 12,089, forward strand.
GGTCAGCAGCACCGCCGCGGCGCTCACGGCTGGGGCCGCTCTCCCCGAAGAACATCCGCGATCCGGGCCTTGAGCGCGGAGAGGCGCATTGTCGTGAGCGGCGAGCGCATCGGCGCGTGGGTCAGTGGATCCACCAGCGCCGCCTCGGCCACGTCATCCGGGACCGCATAGGCCTGCTGACCGTCGCTGGAGCGGTCGATCCGGAACTTGCCCTGCGCCAGCCCGGTGACCAGGAAGGTGCGCCGCCCCTGCTTCTCCAGGAACACCAGCACCTCGTCTCCCAGCTGGAAGCGGGCCAGCCCGCTGACCCGCTGGCCGATCTCCCCCACCACCCCGCCGGGCTGGAGGATCACCACCGACCTGCCCGCCGCCCCCTTGAGCGACTCGGCGATCTCCACCTCTACCTCGGTGACGATCAGCCGCTGGTCGGAGGTCCACCGGCTGTGGCTGCGAACCACCTTGCCGACCACGATTGCATCCGACCCGCGGGTCAGGCCCTCCACGTCCAGGCCGATCACCTGGGTGGCCAGGGCACCTGGGGCCAGCAGCATCGCCACCAGCGCCCACACCCGCCTTCGTCCTCGCGCTCGCACCATCGGAGAGGACCTTACCGCACGTCGGCCCATCCTCCTCGTTTGACCCCCCTACCCCCCTTTGCTATCCCCGCCGGCCCCCATGGCCAAGGCACCCCGTCTCCGCTTCGCCCCTTCGCCCACCGGTTATCTGCACATCGGCGGCGCTCGAACGGCCCTCTTCAACTGGCTGTATGCCCGGCGCCACCAGGGCACCTTCATCCTGCGGATGGAGGACACCGACCAGGCGCGGTCCACCCCGGAGTCGGTGCAGACCATCCTGGACGGACTGCGCTGGCTGGGGATCGACTGGGACGAGGGCCCGGGCGTGGGCGGCGAGCTTGGCCCCTACAACCAGATGGCGCGGCTGGGGATCTACAAAGAGTACGCCGACAAGCTGATCGCGGAGGGCAAGGCCTACCGTTGCTACTGCACCCGCGAGGAGCTGGACGCCCGCCGCGCCGAGTACGAGAAGCACAAGCGCCAGTACAAGTACGAGGGCACCTGCCGCGACCGGAAGGACGCCCCCGACCGCCCGGCGGTGATCCGCTTCCGGATGCCGGACGGCGAGGGCCAGACCAGCTTCACCGACCGGGTGCTGGGGAAGATCACCAAGGAGTGGTCGGACCTGGACGACTGGGTGATGCTCCGCGCCGACGGGATCCCCCTCTACAACTACGGGTGCGTGCTGGACGACCACCTGATGGAGATCACCCTGGTCGGCCGCGGCCAGGAGCACGTCAACTCCACCTTCCCCCAGCTGATGCTGTACCGGGCGCTGGGCTGGGAGCCGCCGGAGTTCGCCCACTTCCCGCTGATCCTGGGCCCGGATCGGGAGAAGCTCTCCAAGCGCAAGCACCCCGAGGCGGACGTGATGCTGCACGCCCAAAGCGGCATCCTCCCCGAGGCCTTGAACAACTTCGTGGTCCGGCTGGGCTGGTCCCACGGAGACGACGAGGTGATCACCCGGGCCCAGATGCTGGAGTGGTTCGACTTTGCCCAGGTGGGCTCCACCTCCGGGGTGTGGAACCCGGAGAAGCTGCTGTGGCTGAACCAGCAGTACTTCAAGAGCATGGCCCCAGAGGCCCTGGCTGCCCTGCTGGTGCCGTTCCTGCGCGAGAAGGGGTTCACGGTCCCGGACGGCGATGAGCGCCCGGTGAAGCTGGTGAAGGCCCTGCGTGAGCGGGCCCGCACCCTGGCCGAGATGGCGGAGACCGCCCGCTACTTCTTCAGCCAAGGCGTCACCCTGGACGAGAAGGCGGCAACCAAGCACTTGACCGCTGACTCCAAGCCCCTGCTGCAGCGGGTGCGCACCCTGGCTGGTGAGCTGGCGGCCTGGACCCCGGAGCCGCTGGAGCACATCGTCAAGCAGGTCTCCGAGGAGTCCAACGTCGGGATGGGCAAGGTGGCCCAGCCGGTCCGGGTGGCGGTCACCGGCGGTACTGCCAGCCCTGGCATCGGCGAGACCCTGGAGTTGATTGGCCGCGACGAGACCCTGCGGCGGCTGGACGCGGCGATCGGGCGCATCCTTTGAGCGGCAGTCAGGCGGCCCGCGCCCCGGACGTCGTCCCCACGGTGCGGGCGGGGAACCATCGGGAAGGCGGCAAAGTGGGCCCGGGGAATGGCGGTCCTGATGGACGTGGTTTCCGGCTGGACCTATCTTCCTCGACCGTGATGCTTCCGACGCTTGACACCACGAAACGCGAACTTTATAAGCCGCCGCCTCGAACGCAGTTGTGGCGGGCGGGAACGGCGCTGTTGGTGGCCGTGGGGTTGGCGGGGTCGGCGCAAGCCGAGGTGGTGAGCGGGGTTCAGCTGCCGGACGGGGCTGAGAAGGTGGGGGAGAATCGTTACCGGGTCCGACAGGACTTCGACGAAGCGCTGAAGTACTACCGGACGGTCTTGCCGGCAGGAGCGTTTCCCAGACGGTCGGTGGTGAATCAGCCAGGCGTGAAGGCTGTTCACATCAGCAACCCGGGGAAGAAGCGGTTCGAGGGGATCAACATCTACCAGGCGAACGATGAGGTCAGGATCTTCATCATCGTCGCCGCGCCAGAGCCAAAGAAGAAGGCCGAGGCAAAGCCGAAAAAGAAGTAGCCGTCGACATTTGTTGGGGAATCGTCCAACGGCAGGACTCCAGACTCTGACTCTGGCTATCTAGGTTCGAATCCTAGTTCCCCAGCCACATACGGCCCTATCGTCTAGCGGTTAGGACGGAGCCCTCTCAAGGCTCAGACCGGGGTTCGAGTCCCCGTAGGGTCACAGGAAGCGCCCGCCTCTGGAAACGGAGGCGGGCGTTCTCTTTTGGGGGGGCCTAGAAATCCCCCAACAGCCCGGCCCTATCGTCTAGCGGTTAGGACGGAGCCCTCTCAAGGCTCAGACCGGGGCTCGAGTCCCCGTAGGGTCACATGGAAACGCCCGCCTCCTGGAAACGGGGGCGGGCGTTGTCTTGAGTGGGCAGCCCGCTGCTACTCGCAGCAGGGAATCGACGGACAGGGAGTTGGCGGATCGCAGGGACCGCCGCAGTCGGGGTTGCAGATCTCCGGCGCCGAACACTTTAAGGGGCCGCAGGCCTGCACGCATTCCCGAGCCGAGCAGACATTGTAGGTCCCCTGGCACGGCCTGAAGCACTGGCCGCAGTGGGCGCTGTCCGAGGTGAGATCCACCTCGCAGCCGTTGGCCCGAACCCCGTCGCAGTCCGCCCAGCCGTCCTCACAGGCCAGGACGCAGGTTCCGGTGCCGGTACAGGTCGCGCTCACCGCGTGGGGGACGGCTGCGGAGCAGGGAGTGTTGCAGCCGCCACAGTGGGCAGGGTTGTTCAAGTTGAAGCAGGCAGCACCACACTGGCGGCCCGATCCACAGTCCAGGCCGCAGACCTCATTCGAACAGGTGACCGAAGCCGGATAATCGCCCCCGTCTGAGGCCGGGCAGATGCGACCGCATTCGCCGCAGTTCTGCACATCGACCGCAATGTGGGTCTCACAATCCCCAGCCGCGCCGGGGTCGAGCGGGGGGCAGCGCGCCCAGCCAGCCTCGCAGGTCGAACCGCAGGTTCCCGCCGTGCAGGAACGGACCGCATTCTTGAACTGGGCGCAGTTGATGGTGCAGGTGCCGCAATGGTCCACCGAGGTCTGCAGGTCGAAGCAGGCGCGAACCACCGTCGTCCAGCAGCAGCCGCTTCCCTCCGCACACGCCCCGCCGTCTCCACAGGCGCAGACGCCTCCGACGCAGGCGTTTGCCTTGTCGAGATCGCAGACACCGCAACCTGCGCCGCACAAGAGAAGATCGTCGGAAGGCTGGGCCCCCCCGTCGGGCGCAACGCAATCAGTCAAGTCGATGGCGCCGTTCTCACAAGATGCGACGCCCACCACGCAAATTTCCTCCGCGGAGGACCACATACAGGCCTGGGTGCTTCCGTCGAGGCAAGCCTCAACATCGATCAGGAGTTGCCCTTGTAGTGCCGAGCCTCGTTGATCACGGACCACGACCACCACCGCCTTGGCACCCTCGGTGGGTTGGCCCGCAAAACCGGTCAGGCTGGAGGTGGAGGGATCCAGGTGCACCCAAGTGAGCGCAGAATCGGAAGTGGAGGAATCCAGCTCCCAGGCGTACGGGGGCGTCCCTCCATCCGCCTGCAGCCTCACGTCCAACCGGGCGCCCTGCCGAATGAGGTGCGGTCCCAGGTTGCCCAGCGACAGGGGCGGGACGGACGCGTCTGGACCAGGCTCCTGCGTGCCCGCATCGGGCGGCCCTGGATCCACACAGGCCAGCGGGAGGGTGAGCAGAACGCTCATCGTTCCGAGTACCGCGAGTTGACGGACGAGGGGACGCATCGTCACTCCTTAAGGACAGACCGGAAGGTCGGTGTCGGCCGAAGCCGTGTTGCGATTGTCGTGGCGAGCCCGAGGCCACCCGGCGCTAGAATTGAGACCGGGGCTGTCAACGATCACCGCCGTCATCCCCGCCCCGGACGGAATGTAGAGGGTGCCTGGGCGACCTGCGGCGTAGCCCCCGTCCTTCTGACGGGCGCAGTCCAGGAGCATGGCGTTGGCCTGCACGCCTGCATCGCCCACCGCCCACTTCTCCTCCAACGCGCCGGAGAACGCTGCCAGCCGTCCATTCACGTCGATGGCGTACACCGTTCCATCCTCGCCCAGGACCGGGGCGGTTCCGGCATCCAGCGCGACCCGGTTCACCACTCCCGCGGAGTTGGCCTGGACAAATGCACCCGCGCCGTCGCCGAAGTAGCCCATCCAGTTCTCGTCAAAGGCGCCGGGCCGGGCCACTGCGGATCCGGTCACCGCCGCGCCACGCGGTCCGCTCAACCCGTCGCTGGCCAGCACGAACAGGCCCCCGCTGGAGTCCTTCTTTCCGGCGCCGTAGAGGTCTGGGCCGTTGAGCGCGATCCCGTTGAAGAAGGTGGCGCTGGCGGGCCAGCCACCGCCGGTTTCATTCCAACTGGACTGACTCAGGTTCCAACGGTGGGTGGACGATCCCTGGGTCAGGTACAGCGACCAGAAGGAAGCGCCCCAGGAGGTCCCAGGCGCCGGGGACAGCGCCGTCTTGCGCGCCACGCAGAGGGTTTCACCGGGAAGAATTCTGGCCCCCACCAGGGTTCCGCCGTCCGCGCGGGACGCAAAGGCAATCGCCTGCTCGAACTGTTGGGTCGTCTCGTTCCCGTACATCAAGGCCAGCTGGGGATACACGCCCTCGGCGTAGGGACCACAGACCTGGGAGAGTTGCCGCGTCCCCGAATGGATCACCCGGAGCGTTCCCGCATCCGGATCGTACGCGCCGCCGTCGGTGTTGGCGGTGAAGTACACCCCTTGGCGAAGGTCCGCCGGGTGGTGGGCGACCAACATTCCGCCCACCAGTCCGGGAGCGTTGAAGGAGCTGAGATTCCCATCGGGTTCGATGCGGAAGATCCGACCCTCCCCACCGTCTTGGACTCCAGACCAGATCGCTCCGTCGTCGGTGATCACCGGCTCCAACTGCGTCCCCGCGAAGGGATACCGCCAGATCCATTTGAGTCGGGTAAGCGGGAGGGCGTAGGTGCCGGCCCCGGCATTGCCCGCCAGGTCCTTGCCGGTGACGTTGATCACCACCGTGCCCCGGAAGCCATCGAACTGCGGCTCGGCCAGGTCCACCTCCGCGGTTCCGAAATAGGCGGCGGAGGTGCCTCCATCGCGAGGGACCGGGCGCAGTGAAGTGGTTGTGCCAGGAGCTCCGCCCACGTTGACCTGGACCGAATACTGGACCGAGCTCACATCGATTCCAGCGCCGCCGGCCACATAGACCGGAAGCCGCTCATCGCGCTTCCAGGCCTCCCCGTCGCGATCGGTGAAGCCGCCGGTCTCGGTCCGGAACGGCGCCGGAGCAGAGACGATGAAGACGGGCGGCGTGAGGTCGACCATCACCTCCACCGCCTCGCTAGACATCCCGGCCGCACCGTCCCGAACCACCAGGGTCACCGGTCCCTCGGACTGAGGCGTCCAGACGCCGGTGTAACGCCCGTCCGCGCCTCGCGAGAGTTGGACCTGCTGGGGGCCAGCGCGCAGCTGCAGCGAACTGGGAACCTCGGTGGCGTCCGGGTCCCGGAACGTCAGCTCGGCGACGACCTGGGACGAGGGCCCCACCGTGCCACCGGTCGGCGACACCAGGCGGATTCCGATCGCCTCGCAGTAGTTCGTCTCGGTGTTGCAGCGGGTCCCCGCAGGGCAAGCCCCAGACTCGCACCGGGTCAGGCCGACCAGATCGCATCCGGACATCACCACAAGTGTCAGCCCACCCAGAAAGACGCTCGCGGCAACCAGACTGCGCATTGGTACCCTCCCCCGGGAGCCTTTAGCACGCGGCTCCCGGGCGAGGAAGCACTCCGCCTGTTTTGCTGGATTTAAGAGTCTAAGCGCCCGGGACCGCTCCACGGCTACGGACAGGCGAACTCGGTGAGATCCGCCGTGGTGGTGCCGCGGTTGAGCGGATCACGCTGGTAGCGCGGCCAGAGGGCCGAGGTGTCCAGGGCGACGTCGGAGACCACAGAGTAGAGCTTGCCGCCCTTGTCGAGCAGATAGAGCGTCGGTGGCCGTCCGGGGACAATGGCGCCTCCGTCGCGCGCACAGTCCATGTTGGGGGAGGCTTCGAACGCGTCGCCCACCTTGAAGAGCCAGACGGGCGTCAGGTCCCTGTTCCACAGCCCCACCTTGCCGGTCATGCCCGCCGAGTACAGCTGCTGTCCTTCTACGAGCACCGGAGTGCCCACGACGCTCTCGCCAAGCGCCACTTCCAGGAAGGTCGCGCTGGGCGGCGCTGGGGCGATTCGGGTCAAGCCGCTGACGGTGCCTGCGAAGACGATTCCGTTCTCGTCCAGCACCACCGAGGAGGGCTGCGCCACCAGATTGGGAGACCGCCACACCGTCCCTCCATCAGAAATGCGGGCGGCCATCGCTGCCTTCACCCCAGGTCCTCCTCCTCCTCCTCCTACATATTCCGTACCGGTCAGCGCTCCTCCGGTGATGAACAACCCGACCGGCATCGCGAACCGCTCGGTCATGTTGTCCGCAGCGGAGTTCAATCCGTAGGAGCGGAAGGTGCCCTGCGAGTCGACCAGGTGGGCCTGGAAGCCCGTGGTCACCACGTTCCCGGGGTAGGTGACGGGTTCAGGGAGAGCGACCACATCATTCCGCGAGCCACTCTTTCCCTCCGGCCGGAGCACCTGCATTTCGCTCGATGCTCCATTGTTCAAGGCGACGTACAGGGTCTCCACGGGCCCTGGCTCTCCGATGGCCTGGGTCTCGGA
>JALYOC010000024.1 GCA_030857095.1 Myxococcota bacterium
AGCTGGGGGAAGGAGGGGCCGGCGCTGCGGCTGGGGCTGCGGCTGATCCGCGGGCTGCGCGAGGACACCGGGAGGAAGATCGAACGCGCGCGCGGTGACGGCTACCGGAGCATCGGGGATCTGGCGCGGCGGGCGCGGGTGCCCCGCCATGAGTTGATCCGGCTGGCGCTGTCCAACGCGCTGGCCAGCTTCGGGGTGGGGCGGCGCGAGGCGCTGTGGGAGATCCAGGCGCTGGGGCCGCTGGAGGAGGACGACCTGTTCTTCGGGCTGCCCATGGACGAGACGGTGGTGGAGCTGCCGCCGCTGACCGCCGCGGAGCGGGTGTGCGAGGACTACCAGACGGTGGGGCTGTCGCTACAGACGCACCCCCTGGCGCTGCTGCGGCCGCAGCTGAGCCGGCTGCGGGCGGTGACCTGTCAGGGGCTGCTCAAGGTCCGCCCCGGCCAGCGGGTGGGGGTGGGGGGGATGGCCATCTGCCGGCAGCGCCCGCCCACCGCCAAGGGGTTCTGCTTCATCTCCCTGGAGGACGAGACCGGGATCTCCAACGTGGTGGTCCCCCCGGCGCTGTTCGAGAAGGATCGCTCGGAGATCCTCGGCGCGCTGTTCCTCTACGCGGAGGGCCGGGTGGAGAAGGCGGGGAAGGTGATCAACGTCAAGGCGGACCGGGTGTTCAAGCTGTCCCTGGACGACGTCCGGGAGCCCGGGAAGGGCGCGGCGGCCTTCCGGTCGGTGGGGTTTGGCGCCTAGCGACCTCGGATCCCGCCGCCCTCCTGGCAACCGAGGGGCCCTTTGTTCCAGGTTGCACAGCCCCGGCCCACCCGGTGACAGTAGACCCGTGGTCCGCGACTCCCTCCAGCGCCCGCTGCGCAACCTGCGTCTGTCGGTGACCGACCGCTGCAACCTGCGCTGCGCGTACTGCATGCCGGAGGAGGAGTACCGCTGGCTGGACAAGCGGATGCTGCTCTCCTTCGAGGAGATCGTCCGGGTGGTCTCGGTGTTCACCGGCCTGGGTGTGGACCGGGTCCGGCTGACCGGCGGCGAACCGCTGCTGCGTCAGGAGCTGCCGGAGCTGGTGCGGATGCTGGCCGCCAACGACCGGATAGGCGACCTGGCGATGACCACCAACGGCGTCCAGCTGGCCCGGCACGCCCAGCCCCTCAGGGAGGCGGGGTTGCAGCGGGTGACCGTCAGCCTGGACACCCTGGATCGGCTGCGCTTCCAGACCCTGGCGCGAAGGGACTCGCTCCCGCAGGTGCTGGACGGGATCGCGGCTGCGGCGGGGACGGGGTTCGCCTCCCTCAAGCTGGACTCGGTGATGCTCAAGGGGGTCAACGACGACGAGCTGCTGCCGCTTTTGCGCTACGCGGCCACCGTGAACGCCGAGCTGCGCTTCATCGAATACATGGACGTGGGCGGCGCGACCCGCTGGTCGATGGAGCAGGTGCTCAGCCGCGCCCAGATGCTGGAGCGGATCACCGCCGAGTACGGCCCGGTCCACCCCCTGGTGCCGGACGGATCGGCGCCGGCGGAGCGCTTCCGGCTCTCCACCGGCCAGACCTTCGGGATCATCGCCTCCACCACCCAGCCGTTCTGCCAGAGCTGTGATCGCAGCCGGCTGACCGCGGATGGGACCTGGTTCACCTGCCTCTACGCCCGCGCCGGGACCGACCTGCGCCAGGCGCTGCGGGACGGGGCCTCCGATGAGGCGCTGACCGCGCTGATCTCCAGCACCTGGACCGCCCGCCGGGACCGCGGCGCGGAGGAACGTCTGGCCCAGGAGGGGAGGGGACCGCTGCTCTCCGCCGAGACCCTGCGCGGCGATCCCCATCTGGAGATGCACACCCGGGGAGGATGACCGGCCGCGGGCGAGACCCTGCGCGGCGGTCCCCATCTGGAGCTGCACACCCGCGGAGGATGACCGGCCGCGGGGTGGGGCGGGCCTGCTAGAATCCCGGGCAAGATGGACTCCCACACGATCTTCCTGGAGCTGGGCGTGGCGCTGGTCGCCGGCCTGGTGATCGGCTTCGAGCGCGAGCAGGCGATGGCGCGCGAGAACAAGACCCGCCGCAGCCTGGGAGGCGCGCGCACCTACCCCCTCTTCTCCCTGGTGGGCGCGGTGGCGGCGCTGCTGTCCCAGTCGCTGGGGGTGTGGGTGTTCGTGATCGCCTTCGTCGGCACCTTGCTACTGGTGGGGCTCTCCTACGCCAAGGACCTGGAGGAGAACGACCGCGGGCTGACCTCCGAGGCGGCGCTGTTGTTCTCCTTCCTGTTGGGCGCCCTGGCGGTGACGCCGGCGGTGGAGGACTCCGGGCGGCGGGTGTTGGTGGTGCTGTCGCTGTCGGTGGTGGCCTCGCTGTTGCTGTCGGTGAAGGCGCCGCTGCACCGCTTCATCCAGCAGCTGGCGCCGGAGGACATCTACGCCACCCTCAAGTTCCTGGTGGTGGCGGTGGTGGTGCTGCCACTGCTGCCGGACCGGACCTACGGCCCGTTGGACGTACTCAACCCGCGCAAGATCGGCCTGATGGTGGTGCTGATCGCCGGGATCAGCTTCAGCGGTTATCTGGCGATCCGGCTGTTGGGGGCCCGACGGGGACTGGGAGTGACCGGCCTTCTGGGCGGGCTGGCCTCCTCCACCGCGGTGACCCTGACCTTCAGCGGCCGGGCCAGGCAGACCCCGGCGCTGGCGGACAGCTGCGCGCTGGCGGTGGTGTTGGCCTCGGGGATCATGTTCGTCCGGGTGCTGGTGGCGGTGGGGGTGGTCCACCCCGCCTTGCTCTCCGACCTCTGGCTGCCGATGGCGGTGATGGCCGTCGCCGGGGGAGGCGCCGCCCTGGTGCTGTGGCGACGGGCCAAGAAGGCCGCCCACATGCAGCCGGAGCAGGTGGACTTCAAGAACCCGTTCGAGCTGGGCTCCGCCTTGAAGTTCGCGGCGATCTTCGCGGTGGTGTTGTTGCTGTCCAAGGCGGCCACCACCTGGTTCGGGACGGGGGCCACCTACCTGACCGCGGTGTTGGCGGGCGCCACCGACGTGGATGCGATCACCCTCTCGCTCGCCGGGCTGGCCAGGGGCGAGCTGACCCCTTCGGTGGCGGTGACCGGGATCCTGCTGGCGTCCGCCTCCAACACCCTGGTCAAGGGTGGGATGGCGGTGGTTGTAGGCGGGTGGTCGTTCGGCCGGCGGGTGGTCATCGCCTTCGGGGTGATGATCGCCCTGGGCGGGCTCACCTTGATTGTGGAGCGGATGGCTTAAGGCGCGCCTTCGGAGCGGACGCGTGGCAGACTGGAGGCGACATGGAGCCGCGTGAGTTCTGGGGCTGGTTTAAGGAGCAGTCAGAGGCGCTGAAGGCCGAGGCGCCGGAGACCCGGGCAGGGACGATCAGCGACAAGCTGGTCGAACTGGGGACTTCCATCGCCGTGGAGGTGAGCGGAGACGTGGAGGGTGAGCCCTCGGAGGTGATCTTCACCGCCGGCGGCAACGTGGAGCTGTTCGACGAGGTCTACGCCCTGGTGGAGGTGGCGCCGGCCCTCGACGGCTGGGCGTTCATCCCCCTGCGGCCCGCCCGGGGCTTCGAGTTCACCCTGGACCTGGAGGGGGACGCCACCCTCTCCGCGGACAAGCTGAGCTTCGAGCCGCTGGAGTCTCCGCAGATGCCCGGCGCGTTGGGGCTGCGGATCTTCGTGGACGACGTCCTCTCCGCCCGCGAGGACCTGGAGGAGGTGCTCCTGTTCCTGATCGAGACCGGGCTGGGCGAGGAGCGGATGGCCCAGATCGTCCACGTGGAGGCGGTGCCGCTGGCCGAGGCCCAGGAGCCGGTCCCGCTGCCGGTGCTCCCGGCGTTCATGGACACCCGGCTCAAGCGGCTGGCGGAAGAGAGCAGCGGCTAGTTCTCAGTGCGGGTCGGCCGGCAGGGTGTCCGCCGGGATCCCGCTGGCCTTCAAGGTCCGCCTGCCTGCCCAGCCGCCGGGAGGCGGCACATGGACGTCCGAAAACCGCCAGCCGGGGAGAGGTGGCGCCCGTAGGATGTCCTCGTGCTTCCCGATCCGGACACCTGCTATCGCGCCTACCAGAGCCGGGACGCCCGGTTCGACGGACGGTTCTTCACCGCGGTGACGACCACCGGGATCTACTGCCGGCCGATCTGCCCGGCGCGCACCCCGCTGGCCAGGAACGTGCGCTTCTTCGCCTTCGCCGCCGCGGCGGAAGAGGCGGGCTTCCGTGCCTGCCGCCGCTGCCGTCCGGAGGCCGCGCCGGGAACGCCCAGCTGGAGTGGGACCTCGGCGGTGGTCTCCCGGGGGCTGCGGCTGATCGAGGACGGGTACCTGGACGCGCACGCCGCCCCAGCGCTGGCGGACCGCCTGGGGCTGGGCGAACGGCAGCTGCGCCGGCTGTTCGAGGCGCACGTGGGGGTGGCCCCCGCGCAGGTGGCGCGCACCCGCCGGCTGCACTTTGCCCGGACCCTGGTGGAGACCACCGGCTTGCCGATCTCCGAGCTGGCGCAAGCCTCCGGCTTTCGCAGCCTGCGGCAGTTCAACGACGCGTTCCGCCAGGCGTTCTCCCAGCCGCCCACCGCGCTTCGCCGCCAGGCGCCTGCCAAGCGATCTTCTTTGCATGAGCTGTCCTGTGGCGCGGGTGGTTGCCGGTGCTGTTCAGGGGAGGAGGGGGCGTTGACCCTGCGGCTGGCCTACCGCCCGCCGCTGGACTGGCAGGGGATGTTGGCCTTCTTCGCCGCGCGGGCGCTGCCCGGGGTGGAGGCGGTGGGCGGGGAGACCTACTTTAGGTCCTTCTCCCTGGAGGGCAGCTGCGGCTGGTTCTCTGTCCGACCGGGAAGCAGGCCCCACACCCTGCAACTGGAGGTCCATGGGGGCTCGGCGCGGATGTTGTTGCCGCTGGTCCGCAAGGTCCGTCGGCTGTTCGACCTGGACGCGGATCCCACCGCGATCTCCACGGTGCTGGGCGCCTCGGCGGTGCTGAAGGCGTCGGTGCGCAGGCGCGGAGGGCTGCGGGTGGCCAGCGCCTTTTCGCCCTTCGAGGGCGCGGTGCGGATCATCGTCGGCCAGCAGGTCAGCGTGGCCGCCGCCCGGACCGTCCTCTCCCGGCTGTGTCAGCGGGCCGGTGCGCCGCTTGAGAGCGCGCCCGGAGGGATCACCCGTTGCTTCGTGACCCCCGCCGGATTGGAAGCGCTATCGCCGGCCGAGCTGGGGATGCCGCAGTCCCGGGGGCGGACGCTGTTGGCGGTGGCCGCCCTGGCCCGCCCGGAGCTGGAACTGGAATCACTGGAGTCGGTGCCGGGGATCGGACCGTGGACCCGCTCCCTGTTGGCGATGCGGGCGGGCGGAGATCCGGACGCGTTCCCCGCCGGCGATCTGGCACTGCGCCGCGTGCTCCCGGGGACCTCGGAGGAGGAGTTGGAGCGGCTCTCCGAGGCGTGGCGTCCCTGGCGGGCGTACGCGGCGATGCACCTGTGGGCGATGGATTTGGAGCAGCAGCAAAGGAGGACGGACCATGTTCGCGCTGTGGCAACGTGAGACCCCGCTGGGGAGGTTGACCCTCATCTCCCGCGAGGGCGCGCTGTGTGCGCTGGAGTTCGCTGCCGGGGAGGCGGAGCTGTCGCGCCGGTTCGTCCCTCCCGGAGCGGGGCTAAAGCGGCGGCCGGTGGAGGCGATCGACCAGGCGCTGACCGCCTACTTCGGCGGCGAGGTGGGGGCGCTGGACGCGGTCCCGGTGGTGCTGGAGGGGACCGGGTTCCAGCGCGCGGTGTGGGCGGCGCTGCGGCGGATCCCGGTGGGGCAGACCTGGACCTATGCCCGGCTGGCCCGCGAGGTGGGCAAGCCCACCGCGATGCGGGCGGTGGGGGCCGCCAACGGACGCAACCCGGTGGCGCTGGTGGTCCCCTGCCATCGGGTGATCGCCACCGGTGGCAAGCTGGGTGGCTACGCGGGAGGGCTGGACCGCAAGGCCTGGCTGCTGCGCCACGAAGGCGCACAGCGGGTGTGAGGCGGAATCAACACAGAGCGGTCCCGGCCGAACAACCTGGCTGCGCCGCCACGAAAGGCGCGAAGCGGGTGTGAGACTAGGAGGCCTGCGCCAGCAGCTGGCTGTCGCGGCGGCCCAGCGCAGCGAGCAGCGCCTTGAGGTCGCACTTGCCGTCGTCGAAGTGGTTGCTGATCAGGGTCAGTGCCTGGAACACCTGTTCGGTGTCCGGATCCTGCAGCGCCGGATCGGTGCCGTAGTCGTCCTCCACCATCACCCAGCGCAGGCCGTGGGCCTGGACCGCGATGCTGCCGAAGGCCAGCCCGGCGTTCTGCAGCGTCCCTGCCTGACGGGGGGAGAGGACGCCGTCGTCGATCGCCTTCTGCAGCACCGCCACCTCGGACTTCTCTCCCGACAGGGTCAGCTTGCCGTACTTGCGCTGCAGCAGCTTCTCCACCTCCGCGATGCGGTGACCCAGCTCGGTCTCATCAGTTTCCAGTAGCTCGCGGATCGACTGTTCCATCTGACTTGCGCCCTCCAGGCGACGACTTGCCGGCGCCTCTTTGCGCGGTTCGGTGGCTTCGTCAACGCCGAGCTTCGGACGCGCACACCGTCCATATGCCTGGCGTCGCCGTTCTTCCGGGGAGCAGGCACGGGCGAGGGGAGCAGCACGCGCTCGGCGACGGGTTCGAGTCCGCCTCTTCTGGCAGGACCTGAAGGACCGGTCCGGTGGTGGATGTTCGCGGGTTGCGAATAGTCGGCTGCTTGGGAAGGGGGGACGCTAGATTGCGCGGCCGGAGGATCGAATGATCGGCGGCAGTGCAGCGTACGCGGTGGTGTGGTGGGCGTTGGCGCAGGTAGGCAGTCCGGACGCCGGCACCCAGGAGTCGACTCCGGCGGTGGTGAGCCCGGCCCAGCCCGGCGATGCGGGCGCCGAGGCCCCGATCCAGGATCCCTCCCCGGCGGCCGTCGCTCCGGACGGCGGGGTGCCCGCCCAGGAGATGGGACCAATCTCCGCGGATCCGGATGCGATTCCCGAGGCCGAGCCCCCCCAGGCCGCGCCCCCGGTGGAACCGCCGGCGGCGGATCGCCCCAAGCTGGGCAACAAGCCCAAGCCCACCCCCCGCTCCAAGGTGAAGCGTCCCAACACCGCGACCTTCAACCTGGCTGCCGCGGCCCTGGGGATCTACAGCGTGGCGCTGGAGCGGGTGATGATCCCCCAGCTGGCGATCCTGCTGGAGGGCGGGATAGTCCAGCGTGACTTCGCCACCACCCGGGGAACCAGCACCGTCAGCGGCTTTGCGTTCTCTGTCTCCGGGCGCTACTTCCCCTTCGGCGAGGCCCCCAACGGGCTGTACGTGGGGCCGGACGTCACCGCCTACAACCTGGTGGTGCGAGAAGCGGTGGCGAACGCCAGGGGCACCAGCGTCGGCTTCGGAGCCTGGGTCGGCTACAACTTCACCTTCTTCCAATGGCTGCACATCGCCCCCGCGGTGGGAGGCAACGTGACAGTGGGCCCGGTGGGCCTCAACGGGATCCTGTACCGGGGATCCGGCCTGACCCCGCTGGCCCGGCTGGGCGTCGGCTTCGCCTTCTAAAGCGAAGCGGCCTCACCAGTTGGTGGGCTGGTAGTCCTTGAAGAAGTAGCCGGAGAAGACCTCTCCGGTGCGCGCTGTGTTGAAGATCGGGTCCACGATCCGCGCCGCGCCATCCACGATGTCCAGGGGGGGCTGGAAGTCCAGCTCCTGCACCTTGCGGTTGGCATGCACCGCCGGGTCCTCGTCGGTCACCCAGCCGGTGTCCACCGCGTTCATGTAGATCTCGCTCTTGGCGTAGTCCGGCGCCGAGGTGCGGGTCATCATGTTCAAGGCCGCCTTGGCCATGTTGGTGTGCGGGTGCTTGTCGGTCTTGGTCCCGCGCGAGAAGCTGCCCTCCATCGCCGAGACGTTGACGATGTGCCCCGGCTCCTTGCGGTCGCGCAGCATCAGCGGCTTGAGCTTGGCGCAGAGGATGAACGGGGCCACCGCGTTGACCAGGTGGACCTCCAGCATCTCCGAGGTGTCCACCTCCGCCAGGGTCAGCCGCCAGCTGTTGACGCTGCGCAGGTCCACCTGTTGCAGATCCGCGTCCAACCTTCCCTGGGGGAAGAGGGCCTCGGAGTGGGTGTCCTGCTCCATCTCGTAGGGCAACAGCGACAGCGCCGCCGAGTGGTGGATCCCCAGCCCCGCGTCCCCGCTGCGCCAGGAGACGTCCAGGTTGGCCCCGCCGCCCTGGCCGAGGGTGTTCCGGCCATCCAGACGGGAGACCAGCGCCACGTGCCCGGTCAGCAGCCGCCGGGCCTCGGGGCTCAGCGAGTCGGTGGGGCGGGCCTCCAGCTCCTGGAGGTGGGAGTAGAAGCCGGGCGGCCTGCGGACGGTCTGGGCCGCGTTGTTGAGCAGGATGTCCAGCCGGTCGTGGGTCTGCTCCAGGTGCCGGGCCAGCAGCTCCACGCTGGGGGCGTGGCGCAGGTCCAGCCCGTGGATCTCCAGCCGGTCCCGCCAGGCGTCAAAGTCCTCCTCGCGGGCATAGCGCTGGGCGGAGTCATGGGGGAAGCGGGTGGTGACGATCACCCGGGCGCCTGCGCGCAGCAGCATCAAACAGGCCTGGTAGCCGATCTTCACCCGGCCGCCGGTGACCAGGGCCACCTTGCCCTTGAGCGACGCGGTCTGGAACCGCTTGGCGTAGTTGAAGTTGCCGCAATCGATGCACATCGCATCGTAGAAGTGGTGCAGGTGGCGGAAGTGGGTCTTGCACACGTAGCAGGCCCGCGGCTCCTCCAGGAGCCGCTCCGGCTGGCCCAGCTTGGGACCGGCGGGGAGCAGCGGGGCGGAGAACACCGCGTCGGTGCGCAGCGCGCGGATCTCGGTGGTGGCGCGCAGCACCCGGTCCTTCTCGCGCTTCACCTCTGATCGTTCCCGCCGCAGCTGCTTGGCCAGCCGGCGCTTCACCATCCGCTCCGGCGAGGCCACCTTCCCGGCCGCCGCCAGCAGGTCGATCCGGTCGTCCTCGGGGACCTTGAGCATCCCGGTCTTGTCCGCGGCGATGACCTCCAGCACCGCGGTGCAGGCGCGGATCTCCTCCAGGGTCAGATCGGCGGACATCCGCCGGCGCGGCTGTTCGGGCTGCAGCACGTTGACGGCGCCGTCCGGGGTGGAGGGGGACACCGGTTCAACGTCCGGGGGGGAGGCGTCGGGGCCTGGGCTTTGCGCGAGACGGTTCATGAAGGGGACCAGGGTTCTCTTGAAAGGAGGGGGCGGACAACCGCGAGCTGGGGCGCGGGGCCGGGGTGCAACAGGGCGGGGCACCCGGCTATGCCCCCCCCCTGTTACCCGATGATCATGTCCTCGCGCTCCAACTTCCCGGTCCGGAAGCGATCAAGAGAGAAGCGTTCGAACAGGTCGTCAGACTCTCCGGTGACCATCCAGGCAGCCATCCGCTCGGCCATGGCCGGGGCCATCATGAAGCCGTGGCCCACAAAGCCGGACATCTGCAGGAGATTCGGCAGCCCCGGGGTGCGTCCCAGGATCGGGCTGTTGTCGGGGGTGACGTCGTAGCAGCCGGCCCACTGGCGCAGGACCTTGATCTGCCCCACCTGGGGAAGCTGCTCGGTCAGCGCGCGGGCGAACCGGGAGACGAAGCGCAGGGTGGACCCCATGTTCAGTCCGGGCGGCTCCCTGGGGTCGCCCATCCCGCCCACGATCTCCCCGCGCATCGACTGGCTGAAGTAGAGGCCGGAGTCCAACACCGAGACCAGCGGCCCCAAGAACGGCTTGAGCGGCTCGGTGCTCAGGATCTCGTGGCGGTGCGGTTCATTGGGCAGCTCCACCCCGGCCAGCCTGGCCACCGACGGGCTCCAGGCCCCGGCGGAGAGCACCACCGTCTCGCAGGCGATGTCCCCGCGGTCTGTCTTCACCTTGTGGATCCTGCCGCCGGAGATCTCAAAGCCGGTGACGTTGGTGAAGGTCTCCACCGCGATCCCCTGCTTCTGGCAGGACTGGGCGTAGCCCCACAGGAAGGGCCAGGGGAAGATCACCCCGTCCTCCTTGTTGTAGGCGCAGACCTCCACCCCCTTCATGGTCAGCTGGGGGACGATGTCCCGGGCCGCGTCCGGAGTGAGCAGCTGGGTGGGGACCCCGTGCACGTTGTGCAGGTTCGCGCTGCGCTCCAGCCGCTGGGCGATCTGCTTGCTCTTGGCCAGGAACAGGTACCCGCCCTGGCGCAGCCAGATGTTGATCCCCATCTCGCCGGCGAAGCTCTTCATCAGGTCGATGGAGCGCTTGGCCAAGTCGATCATCGAGGAGGTGCCCCACTGCATCCGGACCCCGCCGCCGTTGCGGCCAGAGGCGCCCGCGCACAGGTAGCCCTTCTCGATCACCACCACGTCCTTCTCACCGCGCTTGGCCAGGTTGTGGGCCAACGCCAGGCCCATGATCCCGCCGCCGATGATCACCACCTTGGCCCGGGCCTGCACCGGCGCCTCGGGGCGCAGGGCGTGGAAGCTGTAGCCCAGCGCCGCCGGCACCCCGCCCGAGGGCGGCTGGGACTCGTCCACCGGCGAAGTGGCCAGCAGCGAGAGTTCGGTGGGGTAGAGCGGGGTGCGGGGGGTGAACGGGATCACCGCCTCCTTCTTCAGCCCCGCCCGCTGGTGGAGGTGGTGGGCCACCGAGGAGAGGCAGCTCTTCCCCTGGCAGATCCCGGTGCCAAAGCCGGTGTACCGCTTGACCGACTCGACGTCGCGGTAGCCCTTCTCGATCGCCGCATCCACATCGTCGACGGTGACGTCCTCGCAGGGACACAACAGCGCCTTGCTCACGCGACCTCCCCGGCAATCGCCTCGCCGGCCCGCTGCCCGGACAAGGCGGCCTCCCGGGCGGAGGTGGGCGAGAGCAGCTCTCCGGCCACGAACACTGTCGGGGCGTGCGTCCGGCCCACCGCGTCTGCCTCCACCACGAACACCCCGTGCTGCTCGGAGAAGGTGATCCGCGCGCCCCCCTGGCGTGCCAGCTCGAAGGACGGGGAGGGCGGCATGCACACCAGCACCGTGTCGCACGACACCTTGTGGGTCTTGCCGTCTGCGCGCTGGTAGGAGAACCCGCTGACCTTGCTGCGGCCATGGGCCTTGGGCCGGGTCCCGGCCACCGCCTGGCCGCTGGGAGCTCCCCGGACCTCCACCACCGCCTGCAGCTTCATCCCCACGCTGGCCACCAGCTGGGAAATCGACTCCAGCTCCACCCCGGTGCCCACCAGGGCGACTTTGGATCCCGGCCTCAGCTGATGCCTGCGGATCAGCCGGGTGGCGGCCCGACCCGCCATCACACCCGGCAGATCGTTGTTCTCGAACGGCAGCACCGCCGGGTGTCCGCCGGTGGTGACCAGCAGGCGCAAGGCGCGGATCTTCAGCAGCCGCGGTCCTTGCGGAGAGTAGGAGATGGCGGCGAAGAACTTCCCGTCCTGATCATCGAACAGGCCGATCACCGAGGTCTTCAAGAGCAGCTTCGCCGCCGGGATCGTCTCCACCGCCGGCGCATCCGTCTCCGGCGGGCCGTCGATCAGCCGGCCTCCGGTGACCGCGTCGCGCTCGATCAGCAGAAAGTCGATCCCCCGGCCGACCAGCACCCGGGCCGCGGCCAGCCCCGCCGCGCCGCCGCCCACGATCGCGACCTGGGTCTGCAGGGTCCGGCACTCCAGCCGCTCTGGCGCCGGGTGGTCCGGCAGCAGCCCCAGTCCGGCCAGATGACGCGCCACCTTGGCCATGACCTTTTCGGCCACCGGCACCCCGGCGAACATCTCGTGGTGATCCAGCCCGCGGGGAAACAGCCAGTCGATGGACTGGAAGAGGTCCACCTTCGCGGAGGGGTAGGCGTTCTGCCGCTCGATCCGCATCCCCTCCTTCACCGGGGTGCGGCAGGTGTAGATGTTGGGGACCCCATCCACCCGCATCAGACAGTGGGTGCAGGCCGCGGCCAGACAGTAGGGCCCGCGCGGCCGGTGGTACTTGATGGAGCGGGAGAAGAGGGTCTCCCCGTTGGCCAGCAGGGCGCAGGCGATCGGCTCGCCCTCGTGGGCGGAGAGCTGCTCTCCGTCCAATTCGATCTGGACCGGCCGGCCGGGCGGTGTGGACAGTCGCTTCATGGGGTGGTGGGGTTACTCGGCGCCCATGAACGGGTACCCGAACTTCGTGGGCGGCACGAAGTTCTCCTTGATCGTCCGCGGCGAGGTCCAGCGCACCAGGTTGAGCATTGAGCCCGCCTTGTCGTTGGTCCCCGAGGCCCGGCTACCGCCGAAGGGCTGCTGGCCGACCACCGCGCCGGTGGGCTTGTCATTGATGTAGAAGTTGCCGGCCGCGTGGCGCAGCTCGGTCATCCCCACGTCCAGCGCGTGGCGGTCCCGGGCCCACAGCGCGCCGGTCAGCGCGTAGGTGGCCGCAGCGTCGCACTCCCGCAGGGTCTCCAGGTACTTGTCGTCCGGGTACACGTGCAGCCCCACCAGCGGGGCGAAGATCTCCTCCACCATGATCCGGTGCCGCGGGTTCTGCAGCTGGACCAGGGTGGGCTTGACGAACCAGCCCTGCGAACGGTCGGTGGTGCCGCCGGCCAGCACCGTGGCCTCCTGCCCGGAGCTCTTGGCCAGCTCGATGTAGGAGGACACGTTCTTGAAGGACTTCTCGTCGATCACCGCGCCCATGAAGTTGCGGAAGTCGGCCACGTCCCCGACCTTGATCTCGCCGATCATCTCCAGCACCCGCGGCTTGAGCTTCTTCCACACCGACTCCGGCACGAACACCCGCGAGGCCGCCGAGCACTTCTGCCCCTGGTATTCGAACCCGCCCCGGACGATGGCCACCGCCAGGGCGTCCGCATCGTCGATCGCCGAGGGGTGGGCGAAGATGAAGTCCTTGCCGCCGGTCTCACCCACCAGCCGCGGGTACTGCTTGTAGGAGGCGATGTTCTCGCCCACCGTGCGCCACATCCCCTGGAACACCGGGGTGGAGCCGGTGAAGTGCACCCCGCCCAGCTCCGGGTGCCTCAGGGCCGCGTTGCCGATCGGCGCGCCCGGCCCGGGCAGGAAGTTGATCACCCCGTCCGGCAGCCCGGCCTCGCGCAATAGCTCCATCAGGTACCAGTTGGAGTAGATGGCGGTGGAGGCGGCCTTGAGCAGCACCACGTTGCCCATCAGCGCCGGCGCGGTGGCCAGGTTCAGGGCGATGGCGGTGAAGTTGAAGGGGGAGACCGCCAGCACGAACCCGTCCAGCGGACGGTAGTCCATCATGTTCCACTGGTAGGGCCCGGACTCCGGTTGGGAGGCCAGCAGCTGCTCGGCGAAGTGGACGTTGTAGCGCAAAAAGTCGATCGACTCGCAGGCCGCGTCGATCTCCGCCTGGTAGGCGGTCTTGGACTGGCCCAGCATGGTGGCGGCGTTGATGATCGGCCGGTAGCGGGTGGCCAGCAGATCCGCGGCGCGCAGGAAGATCGCCGCCCGATGGTGGAAGGGCAGCTGGGCCCAGTCGCGCTTGACCTTCAGCGCCGCGTCCACCGCCGGCTGCACGTGCTCCGGGCCCGCCTCGTGGACCACGCCCAGCAGCTGCTGGTGGTTGTGGGGGCTGCGGATCTCGTCGGTCTTGCCGGTGCGGATCTGCTTGCCGCCGATCACCACCGGGATGTCCACCTGCTGGGAGGACAGGCGGGAGAGCGCCTCCTTCAGCTCGGCGCGCTCCGGGCTGCCGGGGGCGTACTCGTAGATGGGCTCGTTCTTCGGCTGCGGGACGCGGGGGATGGCGGCGATCACGGCGTCTCTCCTCTCGGAAGGGGGGTACGGCAGGCCGGGCAACATACAGGGACCGGTCCGGGGATCAACGCGCCGCGGGGGGTGTGATCAGGGGAAGAGCAGGGCGCGGGAATGGACCCGGAAGCCAGGGCGGGTGGGGCCCGGTCGAAAACTGGCGGGATCCCGCAACGGGATCATCATGGGCGGACCTTGCTGAACACCCCCGCGCCCGCCCGTCGTCGTCCCGCCTCGATCTCCTTCACCTACTTCTACGAGGCCTGCCGCAGCACCACCACCGATGCTACCAGCGTGTACTTCGACTCACGCGCGCAGGATCGGTCGATGACGATCGACGCCCGGGTGGGCAGCCATGTGGTGGTCGGCCGCGGCTGAGCTACTGACGGGTGGTGAAGTCGTGGGTGAGGGTGAACACCGCCCCGCAGATCTCCTTCACATCCGCGGTGCAGTCGACCACGTCGCCTTCCCCGGAGACGGGCGCGTCGGTGCCGGAGCGGATCACCACGAAGGGGGTGCGGATCCGCATCTCCCGGAGTCGGAACACGACCTGCGGACCCTCGGTGCCCGCCAGGTTCTCGCCGGCAATCACCACGTCGATGCAGTCCTGGGGACCGGGAGGGAAGGCCAGCAGCGAGTCGAGGATCTCGTCCCCGTCGCGCGCCTGCACCGTGTCGTAACCGTCGGCCTCCAGCGCCCGGACCCACTCCGCGCGGACCTGATCGTCGCGTTCGGCGATCAGCACCCGGGGAGGCCGCAATTCCCAGGTCCAGGACCTGGTCCCGCTGTCGATCCGCATCGTGTGCTCCATGCGCGCGTTCTCATCGCGCCGCGTCAAAGGGTGGGAGGAACCGGGCTGGTGCCCGTCTGCCCAACACACGGCGGTCGGCGGAGAAATCCGTGACGCACTGCGCCGAAAAAGGGGACAGGCTACATTTTCCGGCCCTCGCCTTGCTTGCCTGCAAGCTGGCGGCCGGAAAATGTAGCCTGTCCCCTTTTTCCCTGCGCCAGCGCGTCGGCGGTGTACAGGGCCAGCGAGGCCCAGATGAAGGCGAAGGTCACTGCGTGGGCGAAGGTGAAGTGCTCGCCGTAGAGGAGCACCGCCAACAGGAACTGCAGGGTTGGTGAGAGGTACTGCACCAGGCCGAGGGTGGAGAGCTTCATCCGGTTGGCCCCCAACTGGAACCAGATCAGCGGCAGCGCGGTGATCGCCCCCGCCAGCGCCAGCAGCAAGGAGGGCTTCCAGCCGCCGGTGATGAAGGCACCTCCTCCGGAGGCGCCCAGGACTCCCAGGTAGATCAGCGCCGCGGGCGTCAGCAGCGAGGTCTCGAACAGCAGCCCGGCGATCGGGTCCACCTTCGCCTTCTTCCGCAGCAGTCCGTAGACCCCGAAGCTGGTGGCCAGGACCAGGGAGATCACCGGCAGCTCGCCGTAGCCCACCACCTGGTACAACACCCCGGTGGCCGCCAGCAGCACCGCGATCAGCTGCCGGCGGTTGAGCGTCTCCCGCAAGAAGACCACCCCCAGCAGCACGTTGACCAGCGGGTTGATGAAGTACCCCAAGCTGGCCTCCAGCAGATGCCCGGTGTTCACCGCCCAGATGTAGAGCAGCCAGTTGCCGCCGATCAGCAGGGTGGTCAGCAGGTACAGGCCCAGGCGCCGCAGGTTGGGCCGGGCCGCCAACACCGGCTTTAGCCTTCCCATCCACGCCAGCAACAGCACCAGGAAGCCGATGGCCCACACCACGCGGTGCGCGGCGATCTCCACCGGGGAGACCTCCTTGAGCGCCTTGAAGTAGATGGGCGAGAGGCCCCACACCACGAAGGCCAAGAGCGAGTACAGCAGGCCGCCCTGGCGGTGCGGAGGAGAGGCGGCGGAGGCGGTAACCATGGGCGGGCGCTGGATAGCAGCCCCGCTCCCCGGCGCGCCACCGACGATGGGTGCTGGGCCCCTTCACCTCCTCAGCGGGACAGCAGTCGCCCCACCTGCTCCGCGGCCTCCGCCAGGAACTCCGCTGGCAAGGCGTCCCCCGGCTGCAGCTCGAAGCAACCCCGCCCCCGCAGCCGCTCCGGGGTGTCGGCGAAGCGGGGGACCAGGTGCAGGTGGAAGTGGTGGAGCAGATCCCCGATCGCGAACGCGTAGAGGTGCTGGGCGCCCAGGGCGGCGCGCTGGGCGCGCATCACCTCCCGGGTCAGCGGCCCCAGCGAGGAGAGCGCCGGTTCCTCCAGGTCGTACAGCGCCCGGACGTGCATCTCGGAGGTCAGCACCAGCCAGCCAGGGAGGGGAGAGGGGCCGGCCACCGCGTGCAGCACCAGCCCGTCGCGCCGCAGCAGGATCCCGCCCGGAGGGGTGTGCTCGCCTCGGACCACCCGGCAGCCCAGACAGTCGGTGCTCATGGAAAGAGGCTCCAGCGACACCGGGTCTCCGCGGTGGACCACCGCTTCGGTCAGCACCCGGGCGTAGACCCGGCTCCAGCCCGGGTGGAGCTTCTGCGAGATCCGGGTGAAGCCTCCCTTCAGGAAGGATTCCCGGATCTGCTTGCAGGGGGCGGTGTAGCTGGTCACCTCCAGCAGGGCCGCCCCCACCCGCAGCCGGACCCCGGGGACCAGCTGCTCCCAGTCCAGGCCCTCCACGGTCAGGTTCTCCCCGGTGGTCCCCGGAGAAATCGGGTGGCCCTCGGCCTGCAACCGCCGCAGCTGCTCCAGCGAGAAGAGGGACACCGCCCGGTCCGGCCCACCGTGGACCTGGAGGTTGCGCTGGCGGTCCCCCTCCACTCCGGACTGCTGCAGCCGCGCTTGCGGCACCGGGTGCTTGGGGACGCTGCCCTGGGGGTTGACGTTGATCTGGAAGAGCCGGCCGCTCATCGGGGAGGAGTCCGTCGCTGGAGCAGGGTCTGGAGCAACAGCTCCGGGGTGACCGGCTTCTCCAGCACCGGGATCGAAGTCCGGCGCAGGAACTCCTTGATCCGCTCCTGGTACACCCCGCCGGTGGAGAAGATCAGCCGGGACAACAGCTCGGGGGCGAAGCGCTGCAGCTGTTCGAACACCCCGATCCCGTCGATCTCCGGCATCTGCAGATCGCACACCACCGCGTCGAAGGCGCGGTCCACCTCCAGCCGGGCGATGGCCGCCGCCCCGCCGTGGGCCACGCAGATGTCATGGTCCGGTTGCAGGGCCAAAGCGTAGGTCCGCAGCAGGTTCGGCTCGTCGTCCACGATCAAGACCCGCATCCTTGGGGTGCGCTGGGCCAGCACGGTCGCCGACTCCGAGCGCGGCTGGGGACGCTCTGCCCGGGGCAGGCGGACCTCGAAGCGGGCGCCCCCCAGGGTGGCCTCGGTGGCCTGCACCGTCCCCTGGAGCCGGTGGACGATCTCCGCCACCAGGGACAGCCCCAGGCCGGTGCCCTGACAGGCCGGCTTGGTGGTGAAGAACGGCTCGAAGATCCGCTCCCGCAGCTCCGGGCGGAGCCCGGTCCCCGAGTCCTCCACCGCCAGCAGCGCGTCGTCACCGTCGGCGCGGACCTCCAGGCGGATCCGGTGTTCCGGCCGCGGCAGGTGTTCCACCGCCTGCGCCGCGTTGATCAACAGGTTGGTCACCACCTGGGCCAGCCGGCCGCGGTTGCCCAGCACCCAGGGGCCTTCCCCCAGCTCCACCGAGACCCGGGCCCGCGCCCGCAGGTAGGGCCCGGCCAGGTTGGCGGCGGCGCTGGCCACCTCCGAGAGGGAGAGCAGCTCCAGCTCGTCCCCGTCCATCCGGGAGAAGGTCCTCAGATCGTTTGTGACGGTGCGGATCCGCTCCATACCCGCCAGCGCGTCGGTCAGCGAACCCTCCAGCACCCGCACCGTGCCCGCCAGCGCGGAGCGCAGCCCGTCCAGCGAGGTGGCGCCGTCGGTCTGTTCCCGCAGCAAGGCCAGGTGCCGGGAGATCAGCCCCAGCGACATCAGCACCCAGCTGGAGGGGTTGTTGATCTCGTGGGCAACGCCGCTGGCCAGCTGCCCTACAGCGATCAGCTTGCCGCTGTGGACCACGCGGGCCTGGGCCTCCTGCAGCGACCGGTAGGCGGCCTCCAGCTCCTGGCGGGAGGCGACCGCGCCGCTCAGATCGTCGGCCATCATGTTCAGCCCGGTGGAGATGGCGTCGATCACATCCAGCGCGTCGCTGATCGGGATCCGCTGGGAGAAGTCGGCGCGGGCGTACGCCAAAAGCGCCTCCAGCAGGGCGTCGAAGCGGGGGTCGTCTGCGGCGTTCACCGCGGCTGGCCCAGCAGCCACTCCACCGCCGCGGTCTCGTCGGTGAACAGCCGGGTGGGGGTGCGCTGCACCTGCTGGCGGAGGAAGAAGTTGGCGATGATCCGGCTGACCGGAGAATCCACCAGCAGCGCCACCGCCGAGCAGACCCGCACCGCCTCGTCGCTGGCGAACTCCTGGCGCGCCTCGCGGCTCTGGCTCTTGAGCCGGCGGGAGTCCACCAGCACCGGCACCCGCTGGCCGCCGGAGACCTGGGTGGTGGTCCGCAGCGCGTCGCGGGCGTCGTCCAGATCCATCTCCACGCCCTGGTGCATGGTGGCGCGGACGAAGCCCCGCGGGTCCAGCAGGAAGGTGCAGGTGCGGGTGGCCACCGGGTGGATCATGACGCTCCCCTCAATAGCGTCTCGGCAGGGGGCCCGCAAATGGGTCGGGCCGAACCCGCGACCCGAAGTCGCAGATCCGGCCCGGGGAAAAGACCCAGGGAAGCGCCTACATCGGTTCGGGGACACCCTGACGGCGGCGGTGGGCGGACTCCAGCATCATCCGGGATATCGCCCCCAGGGAGAGCAGGCCGACGACCACCATGGTGAGCGGCCCCAGGACGGGGATGTGGAACACCGCCAGCAGGATCAGCAGCCCCAGGGCCAGGACCAGCGCCTGGGTCTTGCGCACGTTCTTGAGCGGCAGCCGCATCCCGATCTCGTTGGCCAGGGCCGAGGTGCCGGCGGCCATCCCCACCGGGACCAGCAGGAACCAGAACAGCAGCACCGGGATGGCGCCCACGATGGTCAGGGTCAGCAGCACCGAGAGCACCGGCAGGGCCACCAGGCTGACCAGCCCGGTCACCCCGGTGCGCAGCGGGTTCTTCACGATCTGGGACTCCATCCGCTTCATCTGGTTGGGGGCGGCCATCATGGTGACGAAGCCCACCGCGAACAGCGCCGCGAACCAGAGCAGGAACCCGGGAAGCCCCGAGCCGATCGGGCGATGGTTCAGTTTCACCGCGCCTTCGTCCTCGTCGTCGCCGCTGTCGTTCCCGCGGAAGCCCCTCATCCCCCGGGCGATGCTCAGCCCGGCGTGGGCGCCGCCCATGGCGATCTCGTCGCCTTCGATCACCGCCCCCTCCTCCTTCACGATCGGGCCGCCGAAGGCCACCACGTCCCCCTCCACCACCGCGTTGGCGCCCAGCTTCACCGGGCCGCCGAAGGAGACCGCGTCACCCTCCACGTGGCCGTAGACCTCCAGCGGACCGCCGTAGGAGACGGCGTTCTCCACCGTCTTGCCCTCCGGGACCACGATGGTGCCGTAGCCGGCCACGTCCCGGCCCTTGCCATACCGGTTCTGGATCCGCTCCAACTGGCGGGCCTGCTTCTCCATCCGGCGCTCGGTCTGCTCGCGGATCCGCTCCTGGACCTCCTGCTGACGGAGGCCGTGCTCGGCGGCTCGGGCGGCGGCCAGCCCGGCGGCCTCCAGCTGGGGATCGTGCAGCGTCTCCTGGTCGGCCAAGGCGGCCTCCGACTGACTCATTGGCCGGACGGTCCAGATCGAACCCTGGCGGAGCACATGCAGCCGGTGGGCCTGGGCCACGATTCCCAGGGCCTCTTCGGCGGAGACGTCGGTGAGGAAGACCTCGGCGGGTTCGTCCAGCTTGCCGGTAAGGATCAGGTTGATCCCGCCCTTCTCGGCGATCTTCTTCAGGGCCTCGCCGAGGGTGCCGTCGTACTTGAGGGTGATCCGCTTTCCGGCCTGGACGGGCGCGGCTGCAGGAGCAGGTGGCGCCGGGGGCGGGCGGGGAGGGGCGGGCTGGGCCAGCGCGGCGGTGGCGGCGAGGGCGGTGGAGAGCAGCAGGGTCTGGAGTGAGCGCATCATGGTGACACCCGTGATCAAGCGGACTGCGGAGCGGCGGTCAGCCGCCGGAGGCCAAGGAGGGAGGTGACCAGCAGCACCAGGCTGACGGCCACGAACGGGATTGCCGCGGTGCCCCACACCGCCTGGAGCCCGGTGAACAGCGCCACCCCCAGGTCGTGGGCGGTGAGCAGCCCGCGGGCCAGCACGGTGCCGGCCTCGGCCAACGAGCCGCCCCGGGTGACCAGCCCCAACACCAACAGCGCCAGGGAGACGGCCAGGATTCCCAGCCCGGCCTTGACCTCCGAGGCCACCGGCGCGGGGGCGGCGGCCACCTTGGCCATCACCTGGGCGGTGAAGTCCATGGGGGGCAACGGGTCCACCAGCCGGAACAGATCCTTCTCCAGCTGCCGGTGGTCCTCCATCACCGCCGAGCAGGCGGGACAGGCAAAGGCGTGCTCGCAGATGCCCTCGTCGCCTTCAGCGATGCCCAGAAAGAGGGACTCCAGCTCGGGACACTGGTTCATGACGCGTCCTCCTGGGACTTCGGATTCTCCGCCTCGGTCATCCGCTTGCGCAGCTTCTCGCGGGCGCGGAACAGGCGGGCCATGATCGTGCCGGGGGCGACGGACATGATCTCGGCGATCTCCTTGGTGGTGCGCTTCTGCACGTAATAGAGGGCCAGCACCTCGCGGTCGTCGGCGGAGAGGGTGCTCATCGCCGTCTCCAGCGACTGGCGCTCCTCCTGGGCGATGGCGCCCTCCAGCTGGCTCTGGGCGGAGGAGGGGAGCGTGTCGCTCATCTCATCCACGTTTTCGGTGCGCAGCTTGCTGCGCCGGCGCAGCTGGTCCAGGCAGAGGTTCCGGGCGATGGCCAGCACCCACAGATCGAAGGGGCGCTGTTCGTCGTAGCGGTGCAGGTGCTGGTAGGCGCGCAGGAAGGCCTCCTGGGCCACCTCGGCGGCCTCGGCCTCGCTGGACATCAGCCGCAGACAGAGGCCGAACACCTGGCGCTGGACGCTGCGGACCAATGCCTCGAACGCATTGCGGTCGCCCCGGCGGGCGGCCAGGACGTCTGCCTTCCAGGGCAAGGCTGGCGTCTGGCTGGTCAGGTACATCCCCACCGCAAGGGGTCCGGAGAAGACTGAATCAAGAAAGGCGGGAGCGGTCACGCCCTGGAGTACGCCCCGGGCCCGAAAGCCATTGCCGCTGCAGGACATTTGCCTCCGCGGCGCTCGGGTCGTCCGCGTAAGTGCCTGGAAACAGGCAGGGAAGATGTGGCCCGGGTTGGGGGTGGACCGTGCTAGTCAAGCCCGCCTGCATGAGCCCCCAGCCGGGAACCAGGCCGCCCAGCCAGGCGGCGTTCCGCTTCATCTTCGTCACCGTGGTGTTGGACATGCTCTCGGTCGGGATCATGGTCCCGGTGCTGCCCAAGCTGGTGTTGGAGTTCGAAGGCGGGGTGGTGGCGGACGCGCTGCGGATCGTGGGGCTGTTCGGGCTGGTGTGGGCGGGGATGCAGTTCGTGTTCTCGCC
Source organism: Myxococcota bacterium (assembly GCA_030857095.1). GTDB lineage: Bacteria > Myxococcota > Myxococcia > Myxococcales > Myxococcaceae > JALYOC01. The sequence goes on from JALYOC010000024.1 coordinate 21,413, forward strand.
GGTGATGGGGGCGTTGTCGGATCGGTTCGGCCGACGGCCGGTGATCCTGCTCTCCAACCTGGGGCTGGGGCTGGACTACGTGCTGATGGCGGTGGCCCCCAGTCTGCGCTGGCTGTTCGTGGGCCGGGTGATCGCCGGGATCACCTCCGCCAGCTTCTCCACCGCCGGCGCGTACATCGCGGATGTGTCCCCGCCGGAGGAGCGGGCCAAGAAGTTCGGGATGCTGGGCGCGGCCTTCGGGCTGGGGTTCACCGTCGGTCCGGCGGTGGGAGGGCTGCTGGGGCAGTACGACCTGCGGCTGCCGTTCTGGGGCGCGGCGGTGCTGAGCCTGGCCAACGCGGCGTATGGGTTCTTCATCCTCCCCGAGTCGCTGCCCAAGGAGCGGCGCACCGCCCGGTTCTCGCTGACCCGGGCCAACCCGCTGGGGTCGCTGCGGCTGCTGGGTTCGCACGGGCAGCTGCTGGGATTGGCCGCCACCGCCTTCCTCTACTACCTGGCGCATGAGGCGCTGCCCAGCGTGTGGGTGCTCTACACCGACTATCGCTATGGCTGGGACGCGGACCAGGTGGGCTGGTCTCTGGCGGCGGTGGGAGTGGCCTCGTCGATCGTCTCCGGGGGCCTGGTCGGGCCGGTGGTGAAGCGGCTGGGAGAGCGGCGGGCGATCCTGGCCGGGCTGCTCTCCGGCACCGCGGGGTTCCTGGTCTACGCGCTGGCCCCGGTGGGGTCGATCTTCGTGCTGGGGATCCCCCTGGTGGGGCTGTGGGGGCTGACCGCGCCGTCGATGCAGTCGCTGATGAGCCGCCGGGTCGGCCCCACCGAGCAGGGGCAGCTGCAAGGCGCGTTGAGCAGCATGCGCGGGATCTCCGGGATGATCGGGCCGCTGTTGTTCACCCAGGTGTTCGCCTGGGCCATTGATCGTCCGAAGGAGCTGCACCTTCCAGGGATGCCGTACTTCGTGGGCGGAGGGCTGGTGCTACTGGCGCTGCTGCTGGCGTTTCGGGTGGCCCGGCCGGTGAAGGACCTGCAGGTTCCGGTCTCCAGGCCCTGAGCCGATTTCAGATCGTGCTACCGGGGCCTGCGATGAGGTGGGGCTGGCGATAGACAAGTTGGGACCGCGCAGCCGCGCCGCGCCCCGCTTCTCAGGGCTGGCGCTCAGGCCCCGCGGAGGATCAGCAGGACTTCGGGGACGTCGCCGGGAAGCTGTTCCTCTCCAGAGATTTCGAAGCCGCACTTCTGCAGGACGCGGATCGAACCCGGGTTGTGTCGGGCCACCCGCGCGCGAAGTCAAGACGATGGTCCGGGTGGTACAGGTCGGGTCGGCGAGAATCCTCCTCCAGTGGTCCAGGAAGGCGGTGTGCTCTCGCGGCAGGAACGCGGCCATCCGGGCCGCCTCCGGATCGCACTGATGCGCGAAGAAGATCGGAAGGTCCGCGCGGAGCAGGGGCGAAGATTTCATGGCCCCGGATGCCCCATTGGCGGTGAGCAGCGGCGCTGATCCCAGGTCACTTCTTCTTCGACTCCGTCTGGTGCTCCTTGCGGGTGGCCTTCTTCTCCCGCTGACGCTCCAGGAAGCCCTTCTTCAGGGACGCCGGCGCAGTCACCTCGCGCACCGCGACCGGGGCCTCGGTCAGGCCGCGATCCTCACGACGGGCACCACGCTCCGACCCGGCACCGCGATCCTCACGAGGCGGACGGGCTCCTCGCTCCGACCCGGCACCGCGATCCTCACGGGGCGGACGGGCTCCACGCTCCGACCCGGCACCGCGATCCTCACGAGGCGGACGGGCACCGCGCTCGGACCCGGCACCGCGATCCTCACGAGGCTGACGGGCACCGCGCTCCGACCCGGCACCACGATCCTCACGGGGCGGACGGGCTCCGCGCTCCGACCCGGCACCGCGATCCTCACGAGGCGGACGGGCACCGCGCTCCGACCCTGCACCGCGATCCTCGCGGGGCGGACGGGCTCCACGCTCGGACCCGGCACCCCGCTCATCAGGACGCGGCGGCCTCGGAGGCCGCGAGCTGCGGTCGGTCCCCGGGGGACGGTGGCCCTCTTCCCCCTCACGGCGGGGTGGGCCGCGGCCTGCGGACGTCCGGGACTTGCCCTCGGGTCTGGCGGCTTTCCCGCCCTCCACCGAGATCTCCCCACCCAGATCATCCCCGTCCTCGTCGTTCTCCAGCAGCTCCGCGGCGCGTTCGGCGGCCTTGGCGTCGGCCTTGGCGCGGTCTTCCAGCTCCCGGTCCACCAGCTCGCTGAAGTGGAACAGCCGCTTGATCACCAGCGTGGCGTAGGACCCCGGGGGCAGGGTGAAGGCCACGTTGGACTTGAGGAACCCGCGGTTGATCTCATCCGGGCGGGTCTTACCGACCACCACCTTCTGCGGGTAGATGATCACCGGCCGCTCCTCGTGCTTGAAGAAGAGCAGCTTGGGGGACTTCTCGATCCGCAGGTCGGAGAGCTTCAGCTTCTCCTTGCCCAGGACCCACTCCACCGCCTCCTGGACCTTGGGGTCGGTGAAGGTGGAGGTCGGCCCCAACAGCGGCATCGTGACCCCGCGCAGCCACTCCAGGGTGTCCGGGTCCGCGTCCTGGTGGAAGAGCAGGGTGCCGGCCTGATAGCGCATCACGAACAGTGACTCGCGGGGCAAGGACAGCTGCAGCAGCCGGCGGACACACTCGTTCCACAGGTAGCTTTGGTACGTGAAGATCTGGATCGCGCGGTAGTCGGCGTCGATCTGCAGGAATCCGTTGACGAAGTCGTCCGGCGTCTTGCGCATCGCCCGCAGCACCCGGTCGTACTTCTTGGCGGCCACCATTGGCGGGACGGCCTTGCCCCAGTTCCCCCAGTTCTTGCGGAAGAACTCCTTCACCTTGGCGTCGTCGGACCGATCCAGCGGCGACGGCTTGGCCATGTAGTTCTTGAGCGCGGCCTCGAAGTCCCCACGGATCAGATCCTTGGCGATGAAGCCCTGGCCGTGCTTGAGCGACCCGAACCGCTGGTCGTCGAAGTAGTTCACCACCCCCAGGCGGTTCACGTCGGCGGCGGCCAGGGGCAGCTTGCCGATCTCGTCCTCCCGCAGCATCCGGATGGTGACCGAGAAGCGGTTGGAGGTGGTGTTCCGGGCGGAGAGGGGCTTGTCGCTGCGGGCCAGGAACTTCAGCCGCAGATCCGCCTCCTGCAGGTCCACATCCGCGCCGTCCACGGCGATGATCTGCTCGGTGCGGCCCTGCTTGTCCTTCAGCCCGCAGTAGGTGATCGCGTCCGGGCGGAGCCCGAACCGGTCGCGGATCCGCCGGATGGCGTCGAAGGTGGACAGCTTCTGCTTGTCCAACAGGTAGATCCGGTAGGGCCCGGAGGGAACTTCATCGAATCGGTAGGACTCCTTGACGGAGAAGTCCTCTGGCTTCTGCTTGATGCGCACGCACGGGCCTATAACACGCGTCCAGCCGACGGCACGCTGGCGTGAGAGCCGATTCGCGCCAAAGATGCCACCCCGACTCTCGGGCCGGCAAGAAGGGGGCTTTACCCAGTGACGCCATCTCCCAGACTCCTGATCCCGCTGCTGGTGCTGGCCACCGGCTGCGCCACCACCCTCTCCACCCACCAGACGGCGGTCCCAATCTCCCCCGGGCACGTGGAGGCCACCTTGGCCACGGGGCTCTACGCCCCGGTGGGCGCCACCGCCTCCGCCATCGCCCAGGGCCACGCGCAGGTGACCGAGATCCTGGTCGCCGCCGCCACCGGCCAGGCGTACCAGGTCACCCCCGATCAGCAGCAGCGGCTGCTGACCGCCGGCATCGCCCTGGCGGTGATGCCCCCGTCCCCCTCCCAGGAGCTGAACGTCCGCACCGGGATCCTGGCCAACTGGGACGCGGGGCTGCGCTACAGCATCAACGCCGTGCGGCTGGACACCAAGTACCGGGTCTACCACTGGGACGAGGGCGAGCAGATGGCCGAGCCCTACCGGCGCAACTTCGACGTGGCGGTGGGCCTGGGTGCCTCCAAATACCTGTTCTCCAACCCGGTCCTGGACGTGCTGGAGTTCGTGGAGCTGGGGGACTTTGACCGCTGGGACCTGGAGGTCCCGGTCTACGTCAGCTACGACTGGGGCTACATCTGGAAGGTCTACGGAGCGGCCAAGTACGTGCTTAGCCGGACCGAGTTCGACTCCACCCTGGTCAACACCGCCGCCCAGGCCGGCAACGTCACCGGGTTGGATCTGACCCTCCCCAACTCGGTCACCACCCAGTTCTTCGGGGCCACCGCCGGGGTGATGGTGGGCTACCGGTGGGCGCACCTGGCCCTGGAGCTGACCGGGGGCTACACCCACTGCCGACCGTACGTGCTGGGACAGCGGCGGGATCTGGGGGGGCTGACCCTGTATCCCTCGGTGGGGCTGGTGGTCCGGATCTGACCCCCCGTCCGGGGAGCAGACAGGTAGGTTCGCAACCTTTCGAGGCGGGGATCCGTCTGCTACGCTGTCGCCGCCCATCCCACCTCCCTTGACCTGTGAATGCTGAGCCACTGCCCGCGCTGTCGCACACCGCTACCGGTTCCGAATCCCGCGGCCTGCTCCTCGTGTGGTGAGGCCGTGTCCGAGGCGGCCCCCGTGGGCCTCACCGGTGGGGCGCGCGCGCAGATCAAGGGTCCCCGACTCTCCACCCGGACCCCGGATGGTCGGCTCACCGACTACCCGCTGGGGCCCCGGACCTCGCTGGGACGGCACCCGGCCAACACCCTGAGGCTGGCGGACCGGGAGGTCTCCAAGGAGCACGCCACCATCGAGAAGGTGGGCAACGGCTTTCTGCTCAAGGACCTGGGGTCGTCCAACGGCACCTTCGTCAACGGCCGGCGGGTCCGCGAGCTGCGGCTGCGGGACGGGGACGAGATCGCCCTGGGCAACTCGCGGCTGGTGTTCAGCAGCGGGGACGCCGGCGGAGGCACCGCCCCGGGGGTGACGGTGGTGGCCACCGCCCAGTCCATGCCGGCCTTCCTGGCCCAGCTGGATCAGGCCCAGAGCACCGAGTTCCGGCCGGTGGACCAGCTGACCGACGTGGCCGCGCTCCGCCAGGACTACGAGAAGCTGCGGATCGCCCACGAGTTCCAGCGGGAGGTCGGCCTGGAGCGGGATCTCAAGTCGCTGATGGAGAAGATCCTCAAGGTCGCCTTCCAGCTGCTCAACGCCGACAACGGGGTGATCTTCCTGATCGATCCCGAAGGGAACCTCAACGCGGAGGCCGTGCTGCACCGCCACGCGCAGCAGCAGGAGGTGGTGCTCTCCGAGACGGTGCTCAAGCGGGTCACCGAGACCCGCCAGGCGGTGCTGACCGCGGACGCGATCCTGGACTCCCGCTTCTCCTCCTCGGAGTCGATCGTCGCCCAGGGGATCCGCTCGGCGATGGCGGTGCCGCTGTTGACCAAGAACGTGCTCAAGGGGGTGCTGTTCATCGACACCCGCGAGCGGACCAATGCGTTCTCGGAGAAGGACCTGAAGATCCTCTCCGGGATCGCGGCCCAGGCGGCGATCGCCCTGGAGAACGCCCAGATGGCGCTGACCATCGAGAAGGAGGCGGTGACCCGCGCCGAGCTCTCCCGCTTCCTCTCGCCCAAGGTGGCGGAGATGGTGGTCAAGGGCCAGGTGGAGGTGTTGCGCGAGGGCCGGGTCTCGGAGGTCAGCGTGCTGTTCGCGGACATCCGCGGCTTCACCAGCATGGCGGAGAGCGACGAGCCGAAGCAGACGGTCGACATGCTCAACGAGTTCTTCACCGCCATGGCCTCGGTGGTGTTCCGTCACGAGGGGAACCTGGACAAGTTCATTGGGGACTGCGTGATGGCGGTGTGGGGCGAGCCCTCGCCGCACCCGGATGATCCGGCGCGGGTCCTGCGCGCGGCGATGGAGATGCAGCGGGAGATCGAGCTGCTCAACGAGCGCCGGGTGGCCCAGGGCAAGAAGGCGATCCAGGTCGGGATCGGGGTCAACACCGGTCCGGCGGTGGTGGGGTACATGGGCTCGCAGGAGCGCCATGAGTTCACCGCCATCGGTGACTCGGTGAACACCGCCTCGCGGCTGTGCGGCCTGGCCAAGGGCGGCGAGGTGATCGCCACCGAGCACACCATGCGCCGCGCCGGGGGAGGCTTCACCGCCGAGCCGATGCCGATGTCCCAGGTCAAGGGCAAGGAGAAGGGCGTCGTCACCTACCGCGTGCTGGGCATCGAGCAGACGCAGGCTGGACGGGCGTAGGGCACCATGGCATCGCAGGCCTGCCCCAACTGCCAGACCCTGCACGACACCAAGGTCTATGTCCGCGGGCAGAAGCTCCTGTGTCGCTGTGGAATTCGGTTCGAGGTGCAGCGCAACGACGTCTCGATGATGGGACGGCGCAGCACCGGAGCCCAGGTCCCGGCGCCACTGGAAGAGCCGTTCCGGGTCCCGCCCGAGGATGCGGCGGCGGTGGAGGGGCACCTGTTCGGCGCCCAGCGGGCCACCGACCACGAAGCCGCCGAGCCGAACCGGGTGGCCCACCTCACCGCGGTGGGCGGAGCGGCGCTGAACCTCTCCGCGGACCGGCTGGCGCCCCCGGAGCCTGGCCTTCCGGCGGCTCCTTCTCCGATCGCCGCTCTGGTGGCCGACTCGCCCATCGCCGGTCCCCTGACTGCCTCGCCGATCGCAGCACCGGTGGAGGTCGAGGCTCCGTCGGTCGTCCCGGCGCCGCAGCCGGTGGAAGCTCCCCTCCCGGCCCCGGAGCCCTCCGCCCGCCAGGAGGGCTCGGCGCCCACCCAGGCCGCGCGGCCGGTGGCGTTGGCCGCTGAGCCCTTCGCGGCCACCGCGATGCGCGGCCCGGACGGATCCCCCGCGGTGTACACCCCGGCCCGCGCGGTGTCCGACCTCAACCCGACCGTGATCCGCGCGGCGGACAAGGGCCCGGAGATCCCCGGCTACCAGCTGCTGGACGTGCTGGGGCGGGGCGGGATGGGCGAGGTGTGGCGGGCCCGGCAGCTGTCTTTGGACCGGATGGTGGCGGTGAAGCTGTTGCCGCAGAGCCTGTCTTCGGATCGGGAGTTCGTGGCCCGCTTCGAGAAGGAGGCACAGGCGCTGGCCTCGCTGTCGCACCCGAACATCATCCAGATCATCGACCGCGGGGTGGTGGGGTCGAACTACTTCTTCGTGATGGAGTTCGTGCAGGGCCGCTCGCTGCGGGAGCTGATGGGGAGCGGGCCTGCGGCCGCGGCGGAGGCGCTGCGGCTGATCATCCAGATCTGCCACGCCATCGACTACGCGCACGACCAGGGAATCATCCACCGCGATCTCAAGCCGGAGAACATCCTGCTGGATGAGCGGAACCACGTGAAGGTGGCGGACTTCGGGCTGGCCAGCTTCGTGGGCAACACGGTGGAGAAGGCCAACCTCACCGCCACCTCGGTGGCGATGGGGACCATCAACTACATGGCCCCCGAGCAGCGGCGGGACGCCAAGAGCGTGGACGGCCGGGCCGATCTCTACTCGCTGGGGGTGATCCTCTACGAGCTTTTGACCGGTGAACTCCCCCTGGGGAGGTTCAAGCTCCCGTCCGAGCGGGCGGGGATGGATGCCCGGCTGGACCGGATCATCATCCGCGCCCTGGAGACGGATCCGGAGGCCCGGTACGCCCGCGCCTCGCACATCGGGGTGGAGTTGGAGGCGCTGATCTCCGGCTCGGCCAGCTGGCCGGCGGCGCCCACCGGCAGGACCTCCCGGCCGGTGACGAACCAGACCTCGGTGATCCAGAAGGGCTGGAGCGGGATCCGCTACGGGCTGACCCTGATCGGCGCCCTGACGCTGATCGCGGTGCTGCTGCGCGGCCCGCTGGAGGAGTACTGGCCGGGGAAGGGCGGACGCCGCGCGGGGGTGGGCAAGGTCAGCTATCCCCCCAACACCAACCTCAAGCTGCTGGCGGCGGCCACCGTCTCCCAGAAGGGCGGGCTGTTCACCTTCGAGTCCCAGTTCGAGGCCCCCCCCAGCGAGGCCGAGGCGCAGGGGATCAACGCCAACGACGGGCTGTGGAAGGTGGAGGGCGGGAAGCTGATCGCGCTGCAGGCGGGGAACGTGGCCACCAAGACCTCGCTGCGTCCGCGCGCCTATCTGTCCCGGCGCTACTTCACCAGCGACGACTTCTCCGCCGAGGTCCAGATGACCTACCAGTCGCTGCACGACCAGTACGGGCTGGGGCCGGAGGCGCAGGTCTTCGAGGAGCTGTCCTTCCGCATCGCCGGCAGCGTCACCGTCTCGGTGTTCGCCATCCCCGGCAAGGGGGTGCGGCTGCTGTGGGCCTACGACACGGTGGACGGGGTGGAGGTGGTGGGGAACAGCGCCCAGGACGCGAACAGCCTGCTGGACGACGAGATCCCGCCTCCGCCGGACGGGGTGCCCTTCACCGTGCGGCTGACGCTCAAGCGGCAGAAGGGCGGCACCCTGGCGGAGGCCTTCGTCAACAACCAGCGGGTGGGCCGCAAGCTGCTGGTGGGGCTGATGGACACCACCGGCAAGCTGGCGCTGGGCTGCCGGAACCTGCACTGCGAGTTCGAGGCGCTGAAGATCGCCGGCAAGGCAGTGGGGCGCCCCAAAAATAGCGTCGCCCAGGGAGACTAGGGCCCGCTCCGACCAGGGCTCCTGGCCTTGCAAAACCTTCCGCCAAGGATGCTTGTCCGCGCCGGGGCGCCAAGGATGCAGCCGGGGTCGCTTCCGCCGTAGTCTGCTCGGTATGAAACGATTCATGGGCCTGGTCACGCTGGGCTTCTTCGCCGTGGGCTGTGGACACGTGGCCGCGGTGCGCCCCGTCCCCAAGGGCGCGCTGCAGCCGGAGCTCTCCTTTGGTGGACCGATGGCGGAGGTGGGCGGGTTGGGGAACGTCCCGCTGCCGCTAAGCACGCTGGGCGCCCGCTACGGGGTCGCCGAGAAGTTCGACCTCTCCGCGCACGTCCACCTGACCTCGCTGGCCTTCGGGGTGGCGGGGCTGGACGTGGGCTCCACCTATCTGGCGCTGCCCGAGCAGGGGGCAATCCCGGCGCTCTCGGTGGGCGGGCGGCTGTACGGGTTCACCGACGTGGACTTCCTGGGAGGGCCGCGCGCGTACGTGGAGCTGTCCGGGTCGGCCAGCTACCTGCTCCAGCAGCTGGTGCAGCCGTACCTGTCCACCTCGGTGCTGTTCCAGTTCGCCGGAGGGCTGCCGCTGGTCTCGGTGGCCGGCGGCGCGGAGCTGATCCTGGGCAACTTCGGGCTGACCCTGGAGGCCCGCTGGTACGCCCCCTACGCCAACAGCCGCTACATGGTGGTGGACTGGTGGAGCATGGGGAACCTGGGCGCGGTGGGCTTCATCGGTGGGCTGCGCTATCGCTTTGGAGGTGAGCCGTGAGACACCTGTCGCTGGCCTTGCTGGCGCTGTGCGTGGCGGGCTGCTTCCGCCTCGATCCGTTCCTCTACGGCCCCGAGCGCACCGAGGCCTATGAGTTCGATTTGGAGGGCAACGACCCGGGGGAGGCGATCACCGCCGACCGTCTGGAGGAGCTGCGGCTGGTGGTCAACGACCAGGTCACCCTGGGCGCGGTCTATGTCCACGCCAACGAGGCTCCGCCCCGCGCCTACGGGCTGTTCTTCCACGGCAAGGGGGACCACCTGGGCGGGCAGCTCGAGCGCGCCAAGCGGCTGGCCAACCTGGGCTACGACGTGCTGGCGATCGACTACCGCGGCTTTGGGGTCTCCTCCGACGTGGCGCCTTCCGAGGCCGGGGTGGCCGAGGACACCGCCGCCGCGCTGGCCTACCTGGTGGAACGGGCCGGAGGGTCGGACCGGATCTTCTATTACGGCCACTCCTGGGGGACGGCGGTGGCCACCCAGCGGGCGCGGGAGAATCCGCCCCGGGTGTTGATCCTGGAGAGCGGCTTTGCCTCCATCGAGCAGATCAAGACCGACAGCTCGCTGCTGGACTTCCCGGACGACTACATCGCCGACGATGGCTGGCCGACCACGACCTGGATCAGTGAGGTCCACGATGTCCCGGTCCTGCTGATGCACGGCCTGGAGGACGACTTCGTCCGCCCGGAGTTCTCCGATCTGCTGATCGCCAGCGCCAACGATCCCAAGAAGCTGATCAAGGTCCCCGGCGCGGATCACGGGAGCATCCCCCGGGTGATGGGGGAGGAGTTCCGCACCGTGATCCACCAGTGGGTGGAGCAGCGGATTCAAGTGCCCTGAGCTCCGGCGCCAGTGGCTGGCCGGCGCTGCCGCCTTCGGTGTAGCGCCCCGGGCTCCGGTGCTAGAAGGGCGTCCTTTCCTTCCGCACCCGGGAGTCCTAACGCAATGGTTGCCGTCCCCTTCGCCCTCCTGCTGTCCGTCGTCTCCGCCCAGACTCCCCCCAGCGACGCGCCCCGCGCCACCCGCACCGTTCCGCTGCCGGACGTGCCCAGGTCCTCGCTGAAGAACGAGGATGAGAAGACGCTCTACGCGCTGGGGCTCTCGGTGGGGCGCAGCCTGGGCGTGTTCAACCTCACCCCGCAGGAGCTGCAGATCGTGCAGAAGGGGATGGCGGACTCGGTGAACAACAACCCGCCCGAGGTGGACCTGCAGACCTACGGGCCCAAGGTCCAGCAGCTGGCCAAGCTGCGCACCGCCAACAAGGCGCAGGCGGAGAAGACCAAGGCCAAGGACTTCCTGGAGAAGGCGGGCAAGGAGAAGGGCGTGCAGAAGACCGCCAGCGGCCTGCTCTACAAGGAGCTCAAGGCCGGCGTCGGCCCGATGCCCAAGGCCACCGACACGGTGAAGGTCCACTACCGGGGCACCCTGACCGACGGCAAGGAGTTCGACAGCTCCTACACCCGCGGCGAGCCGGCGGAGTTCCCGCTCAACCAGGTGATCCCCTGCTGGACCGAGGGCGTGGCCAAGATGAAGGTCGGCGGCAAGGCCCAGCTGGTCTGCCCCTCGGACATCGGCTACGGCGACCGCGGCGCACCCCCGGAGATCCCGGGCGGGGCCACCTTGAAGTTCGACGTGGAGCTGATCGAGATCGTGAAGAAGTAGCTTCGGCGGGCAGGGGATCCCGGGCCGGGTGGCCTGGGATCCCTCAGTCGAAGCTAGCGGCCAAAGCGATGGAGCTCGATCTCGGCGTCCTCCACCTTCAAGACGACGTAGTGCCAAAGCGGGTCCTGGGTGATCTGCACCTCGCCCACCCTGACTCCGTCGCGCAACAACTGGCCCTGGGCGGAGAGAAGCCGGGTGTGGCCCGAGGCGTCGCTCTGGTCAATCGAGTAGGTGAGGTCGAAGCGGAGCTGGCCAGCGGAGATCTCGAACTCGCCTGATTCGTAATACCAACGCCAGGCGTGGGTCATGTCCACGTCCACCCTCCTCCCGAACCAGCGGGTGCCGGCGACAGAGGTCAACGACCCAACCGAGGTCACCTCTTGTTCCACGGTCCGGTCTACCATGACGTAGCCATCACCCACGATGGACTCGAAGGACTCGCTCTCGGTGAAGTCGGTGTGCTGAGGCTGGACCCAGCCAGGGTGGCTGCCCCTCATGCTCAGGACCGTGTCCTGGAGGATGGAGGACCGGCGGACCCGATCAGAAGCCAACTCCAGGTCGAGGACCCCGGGCTGCTGGATCCGGAACCCGATTCCATGGGGTTCGAGGAGCAGGGACTGGGCGTTGCCGATGTACGTGGCGGCGGCCCGAGCCACATCGAAGGTGAGCGGGGCCCGCCCCTCGGAGAGGTAGACCAGGTGGGAGGCTGGCTGGGCCTGGTAGGTCCAGGCGCCCCCGTCTTCGCTCAGGGTCCCAGCAGTGACCAGCGCCTCCGCACCGCTGAGCTCCTTCGCCTGCACCATGGCCTCCGTACCGAACTTGATCGCCGAGTGGGCCAAGGTCTCCGCCGAGGAGATGGCTGCCCAGGCGGACCCGGCGGCCAGGCTGGAGGAGATGGGCGAAGGGCCTGCGTCCACCGGCTCCGGGAGCGGCGTTCCGGCGTCGCGGGCGATCGGGTCAGGGAGGGTGGTGTCGGGCCTTGGGGTCTGCGGCCGGGGAGCTTCTCCGCAAGCGGTAGAGGTCAAAAGAAGGACAAGGGCGCTGAGGACGAAGGGGCGCATCGGGGAACTCCGAAGAAGGGGGGACCCCTCATGGAGCAGCCGGCATGCCGCGCCCGAGACCAGTGCTTCCGATGGGTTGTCTCCGACCCGGCGTCCGGTGGGGAGGAGGAGGTCCACCCGGACGGACGCGGGCCCCACCGCGGCAAGAAGCGCCGCCTCAACCAGATTCCACGGATGGGGGTGCGGAACGACGCGTTGTAGGTCGGCACCCCCTTCTGTGGAATCCGCTTGAGGGAGGCCCCTACGCGGAGGCCTTCACGGCGTCCGAGGGCGGGGCATAGAGGACCTCCACCCCGAGCACCCAGCGGGCGGGGGCGATGGCCAGGGAGAGCCGCTGGTGCTGCTCCCACAGCGCCCGCTCCAGCGGTTCGATCAGCGCCGAGGCAGTCTGCGCGGTCATGGTGAAATGGTAGGAGCGATCCATCGGGGCTCAGCGCGGCTGGCGGACGAACTCGTAGGTCAGGTTGTCGATGAACGTCGGATGGAACTCCACCGAGAAGCCCTGGAGATCTTCGCGGAAGGTGAGGTCGGAGACCCCGAACTCCACGATGCTCCAGGGGCAACGCAGGACCCGGGCGCTGACGGAGGAGAGCAGACAGGACAGGCTGGGGTGGAGCTGGGAGGTCACCCGGAGCTGGCCCTCCTGGGCGCTGACGGTGAGCGCACCGTAGTGGGGTGAGAGGTAGCGGCCTGCGAACCGCGGGAAGTCCTGGGGAGAGATCGCGTGGCCCGCTGGAAGGATGGGCGGGGTCCTCTCCAGCGACCGGTAGACCGCCACCCAGTCGGTGTCCGTCTTCCCCAGGGCGGCGTCCACGATGGCCCAGGGGACCGCGGCGTACAGCCCGTGGGAGTCGGCGTTGGTGAGCACCGCCACCGCCAGGTGCTCCTCCGGCACCACCATTGCGAACGAGTACATCCCGGACAGCGCCCCGCCGTGGCGGGCGATCATCCGGCCGGCGTAGTCCCCCAGGAACCAGCCCAGCCCGTAGCCATTGAAGTGGGTGGAGGGCGAGTAGCCGCGGACCACAGGCAATACCCGCAGGGCGTTCTGCACCGTCCAGGTCTCGTCCATCAGCTCCTGGGAGAGGATGCGCCGACCGTCCAGTTGGCCGCGGCCCAGCTGGGCCAGCAGCCAGCGGCCGAGCTCATTGGCCGACGAGTACATGGAGGCGGCCGCCCCCACCACGTCCACGTTGCGATCCGGCAGGGCGTGGAAGCCCACCTGATCGATGTTGGTGTGCGCAGTGGCCCGGTTGGGGCGGGTCTGGGCCTCGGCCAGGGTCATCGCGGTGCGGGTCATCCCCAGGGGGCCGAGGATCCGCGCGCGGGTGAACTCCTCCCAGCCCTGGCCGGTGGTGGCCCCGAACAGCTCCCCGGCGGTGAGGTACATCAGATTCGAGTACCCGTAGCCGGAGCGGAACGGGAACCCCAGCGGCACGTGCCGGATGCTTCGCAGCACCGAGGGGCGATCCAGGTCGGAGAGGAACCACAGCACATCGCCGCCGAAGGTGGGCAGCCCCACCCGGTGGGTGAGCAGGTCGCGCACCGTGACCTGGGAGGTGATCGCCGGATCGGAGAGCGCGAAGGAGGGCAGGTGGGTGACCACCTTGTCGTCCCACTGCAGCTTCCCGTCCTGGACCAGCATCCCCACCCCGGTGGCGGTGAAGGCCTTGGACAGTGAGGCGATGGCGAAGAGGGTGTCGGCGTCCACCGGCTGGGGTGAGCCCAGGGTGCGGACCCCGTAGCCCTTGGCCAGCAGCACCTGGCCGTCCTTGACCACCACCACCGCCAGGCCCGGCACCGGCCACTGCCGGGTGGCGCGAGCGACGATCGCGTCCACGGTGGCCTCGTCCAGGGCCGCGGCGGGAACGGGCGGAGCCAGCGAGGAGGTGGTGGCGCAGGCGGAGAGGGTGAGCCACAGCGCCGCGAGCAGTGAAGGCCGAACCAGGGACATGGGAACCGGGGGGAGGGGACGAGCAGTCTTCTCGCCCAGGTGTTGGCGGGAGGCAACCGCAGCCGACCCCTGGGTCACTCCCGGGGGAGGTGTGGATGTGGGGCGAGCGGAGACCTCTCCGCGGGCATGTGGTCCGTGCTGGTCGGCGTCCTGCTGGCCAGGACCCGTCGGTGCCGCGAGGTCGACACTCGGGGCAGCGCGGCCCCCTGAGGGCGATCCGGGAGCGCCCCGCTGCGAACGGAGGTTGAGGGGCGCCGGGCCGGGCGCTGTCGCTGGCTTCAGGGCTGCTAAAGTAATCCTAAAGCCACGATAGGGATACTTGGTGAGATACCAAGGTCACTATAGTGTCCAGAAGGTTCTGTTAGGGATACCATGGTGAACATGGCGAGCAAGAAGTCGTGGCCGGCAGGGGTTGTCGACGCGGTCCGCCTGCTTGGCGAGAACGTGGCCACGGCGCGGCAGCGGCGGGGCCTCCGCCAGGTGGACCTCGCCGCGCGCACCGGGCTGGCGCGGCTGACGATCCGCCGCATCGAGGCGGGCCACCCCGGCACCGCCGTCGGCGCGTACTTCGCGGCCCTGTGGGCGCTCGGGCTGGAGCGCGAGATTGCGGAGCTGGCCTCCCCGGATCGGGATGAGGAAGGCAAGACGCTCGAGGCGGCACGGCGACCGCGACGAGTGGTCCGCCGGACGGAGCTCGATGCCGACTTCTGAGTGCTTCGTCTACGTCCAGCTCCCGGGGGTGGTGGAGACGGTCACCTGCGGTCGGTTCGTTCAGGCTGACGGCGTAGGGCGCTTCGTCTACGGCCGCAGCTACCTCTCGCACCCGCGCGCGGTTGAGCTGGAGAAGTTCGAGCTCCCGCTCCGCACCGGCACCTTCGAGACCGCACGGCTTGGCGGGATCTTCGGGAGCCTCCGTGACGCATCCCCGGATGCGTGGGGCCGGAGGATCATCGAGCGAGCGCTGGGCTCCACTCAGCTCACCGAGGTCGACTACCTGCTGCACTCGCCCGACGATCGCGCGGGCGCGCTCTCCTTCGGCACCCAGGGTACGCCGCCGCCTGCAGTCCACCGCTTCAACCAGGTGGTGCAACTTCAGGAGTTGCTGAGGATCGCCGACCGGATCGAGCGCGATCTCCCGGTGAGCGCGCAGCTCACCGAACTCGTCCAAGCGGGGACCTCGCTCGGCGGCGCCCGGCCGAAGAACGTGGTCGAGGACAGGCGCGGCCTGTGGCTGGCGAAGTTTCCGTCCCGCTCGGATCGGTGGAACAGCGCCGCAGTAGAGGGGGCGATGCTGGTCCTGGCAGCGGAGTGCGGCCTCGACGCCGCGCGCGCCCAGATCGAGAAGGTGGCGAGGCGGCCGGTGCTCCTGGTTCGCAGGTTCGATCGGAAGAGGGTGGCGGGCGGCTACCTGCGCAGCCGAATGGTGAGCGCTCTGACGGTGCTTCGGGCCGACGATCACCCCCAGGACCGCGCCCGATGGTCCTACCTGCTCCTCGCCGACGAGCTTGCCCGGTGGGCGACGCGGCCTGCGGAGGATCTCCGGGAACTTTTCGGGCGGATGGCGTTCAACGCGCTCATCCACAACGCGGACGATCACCCGCGCAACCACGCGCTGATCGCGGACCGGGAGGGCTGGCGCCTGGCCCCCGCCTACGATCTCAACCCCACGCCCACCCACAGCCGCGAGCGGAACCTGGCGATGGTGGTGGGGGCGCAGCACCGGCGGGCGACCCGCCAGAACCTGCTCAGCCAGTGCGAGCGGTTCCGGCTCTCGCGGGCGCAGGCGACGCGGCTCATCGACCGGATGAAGCGGATCGTCACCGCTCGGTGGCGTGAGGTTGTGCGGGGGCACGGAGGCACCACGAAGGACCTGGCCGCGATCGAGAGTGCCTTCGATCACACCGGCTTCGAGTACGAGTAATCGCAAGCTCGGTGGATTGATTCCTTCATGGCCCCAGTCTGACAGCTCCTGGATTCCACCTCAGCTCAAAGCCTGCGGGTGGGCGTCACTGTGAAGGCCGGTGCGCCCACTGTGCATGCCGGTGCACAACCCGCTTGAGACTCCCTCTGGGAAGGAGGTTGGACCGCGGGTTGCATCATGGTTCGCCATGATCTTCGTTCGGACCTTCCTGCCC
Source organism: Myxococcota bacterium (assembly GCA_030857095.1). Classification (GTDB taxonomy): domain Bacteria; phylum Myxococcota; class Myxococcia; order Myxococcales; family Myxococcaceae; genus JALYOC01. Next base: position 37,617 of record JALYOC010000024.1, read on the forward strand.
TTCGCCGTGATCCTGGCCGTGGCGTGCGCCCCTCCGAACCCTGAGGGCTTCGAGTTCATCGAGGCCTCCGGGCCGGGGACGGGCCTGCCGCACCTGACGACCTCCGCGGACGGGCAGGTGTGGATGCTGCACACGCTCACCGCGTCACACCCTCGCGATTGGGAGGTGCAGCTGTCGCGGTTGGGCGCTGATGGATGGGAGGCGGCCGGTGCGCCGCTGACGGGTCTGCGGCTCGCCCGGTTCGCGTCCGGCGCAGCGGCGGAGCCCCGGCTGCGGTGGATCGCGCCGTACGAACCGGGCCGGCAGGAGCACTCCGAGGTGTGGGGGTGGTCAGGCAGCGGGTACGTCCGCGAGACGTCCTTCCTGCCGCCGGCGGCCAGCCAGTGGTTCCCTCCCACGATTCACGGCTCGGGCGTGGACCCGGCCGGCAGGCACCTGGTGGGGTTCGGCGAGACCCCGCAGGAGCTGCGGGTCTTCGCCCAGGACGCCACCGGAGCCTACGTCTCGCTCGGCGACCGGGTGGTGACGGAGGAGGAGGCCGGGAAGAACAACGCGATGGGGCACGTCGAGTTCGTCTTCCTGCCGAATGGAGAGCCAGTCGCCGTGTATCTCCAGGGCAGCTCCAGCGGGACCACCTTTGGCTTCAAGCGGTTCAATGGAAGCGAGTGGGAGGCGCACGCGCCACAGCTCGTTCCGGTCGACCTTGTCGACGTCACCGGCTGGGACGTCCAGCTGGATGCCACCGGCCGCCTCCTCTTCGTCTACTCCACAAACCAGGCAGGGCAGGGCGAGAATGCGGTGCACGTGCATCGCCTGTCCGCGGAGGGCGATTGGGAGAATCTCGGGCGCCTCACCGGAGAGGGCCCGAGCTCGGGCGAGTTCCCGCATATCCGGCACGACGCTTCCGGCCGGGTGTTCGTGTCCTTCGTGATGGGCGAATGGGCCGAGGCGCGCATCCACCTCTTCCGGCTGACCGGAGCGGAGTGGACGCAGCTGGGCGCCACTGTGAACGCCGGGGGCAGCGTGTGGCACGCAGGCCTGACGCTGACCGCGGACGGAACGCCCATTCTCGCCTGGAGCGAGTCGCAGCCCAGCGCGCTCGGCTTCGGCAGCAGCTCGAGCGTGTACTCCGCGCGCTACGTCGGCCCCTGACGCGATCTCAACGAGTTCAGTGCGCTGCTCCTGCCGAAGACACTCGCCGGGGCGGCAGACCCGCACTAGGCGGCGGGCAACGCAGCTGGGGAGGAGCCCCGGAGCACCTGGAGGTACCGCCCGGTCACGTCCTGGGGCAGGGCGATTTCCTTGAACAGCCGCAGGGCCTCGGCGGCGGTCTCCCCGGCGTCCTGGCGGAACTTCACCGGCCGCTCCGCCCGGCGCAGGATCGCCTCGAACAGGCGGGCCGCGTCCAGAATCGGCTGCGTCTCCAGATGCACCGGGAGGATCCGGACCTCCAGCGTCTCCTTGCCCGGCACCCCGCGGATGAAGTTCATCAGGTTGAAGTCGCAGTACTTCTGCAGCCCGGTGCCCAGCAGCGCCTCGCGCGCCTTCTCCCAGGGGAGGGAGGTGAAGCCGGGCTGGCGCACCAGGGTCAGCAGCGCGTCCGGCCAGGGGCCCAGACGGCGGCAGCGGGGGTTGGTCTTCACCAGCGCCTTGAGCAACGCCCGGTAGGGATGCAGCAGCGCGACCAGGTTGCGGACGGTGGCCGCGCTGCGAAGCGGGGCGCCGTCGAAGTGGAGGTGCACCGCGCCCTCCTGCGGAATCAGGAACCCCTGCGCGCGCGCGGTGCCCAGCAGTGACTCCAGCTGGGCGCCGTGGTCCTTCACCAGCGGGGCGGTGATCACCTCACAGGAGCGGTGGCGCTCGCCCGGCAAGGGCAGGGTCATGGCGACGGAGGCCCCGGCGGAGTCGGAGAGCCGAAACATTCCGCTGGGCAGCGCCTGGGGCCGGGTGCCGAACAGCTTCCCCAGCGGGATCAGGCTCCGGGCGATGCTCGCCCCGGCCACCGTGTGCCGCTGCGCCAGACCAAGCAGGCGGAGGTCATCACTGACGATCCGGTACCAGCCGGGCAGGGGAGGGGCGTGCAGGTCCAGGTCGTCTTGGAGGGTGAGATCATCCACCAGCCGGAACCCCCGGCGCCCCTTGCGGTCCAGCACGTTGAAGGCCGGGGTGAGGTTCCAGAAGACCTTCATCCCCGGGACCTTGCTGGGCTCGGAGTCGCGGTGCAGATCCACCTGGACCTTGCCGCCCGTCTCCTTGGCCAGGGCCTCGGCCAGATCGCGGCGGGTCTTGCCGCGCGGGGCAAGCAGCTCCACCTCCACGCCCAGCTTCCAGCCCAGCTTGGGCCAGGACGAAGCGGAGGGGACGGAACGAACCGCGCCCGGCCTCCGGGAAGGGGAGCCGGGCGCGCGTGAGGGACGACGGGGCTTCATCCGGGCGTCGATCCTAAAAAGGGTGCCTTAGCAGCCCTTGGCCTTGGAGCCCTCGCCACCGGTCCACTGCTCGGCCAGCTCACCGGAGTCCGGGTAGATGGACCCCTTGCCCTTGGGCGAGGAGGGGAAGACGCCGACCTCCTCGAGGATGCTCACGGAGCCGTTGATGACCTTGAGCCCGATGTACGCCTTGGCGTCCTCCACCGAGTCCAGGAAGTCCAGCATGGACTTGGCCTGCACCGCCGAGTCGTACGAGTAGTCGCTGTTGAAGTAGGCGGCCATCTCCTCGTGATCGTCGAAGGGAGCGGGGGTGATCCCCTTCTCCGCCAGGATGTCCTCGGAGCCGTTGATCACCTTGAGACCGATGTACCCCTTGGCCTCGGAGATGGACCCCAGAAAATCGAAGCTGGCCTTGGCGGCGGCCGCGTCATCGAAGGAGTAGCCGCTCTTGTAGAAGGCCTCGCGCTGCGCAACGTCGCTGTACGGATCCGCCTTGCCGCCCTTGGCGGTGTCCGCCTTGGAGGTGGCCTTGGAGGAGGCCTTGCCGCCCTTGGAGACCTCACCACCGCCCTTCCAGAACAGCGCCGCGGTGTTCGCGTCGGAAGGAACGTT
>JALYOC010000047.1 GCA_030857095.1 Myxococcota bacterium
GGCGGACGCGGCACCGCGCGCGGCTGGCTGGGGACCACGCGCAGCGGCTCGGCACGGGCAACGGCCGGCTCCGGAGCCTTGGCCACCGGGGCCAGCTTCTCCTCCAACAGCTTTACGTACATCTTGAGCTCGGCCAGCGACTGCTCCTTCTCCATCAGCCGCCGGTAGAGATCGACCCGCCGCTCCTTCTCTTCCATCAGCTCGCCGTGCAGCTTCATCAACGAGCCCATCGCCTTCTCGGCGTACTCCACGGGAACGGCGGCGGGGGGCAGCTGGGTGAGCGCGGTGGTGGTCATGGACTCTCCTTACGGAACGCCACCTCCAGGAAGGTGGTCTTCTGGTGTCGCAGCGCGGCCAGCAAGCACCGCCCCAGACAGCGGGGACCGAACTCGCGCAACACCACGCCGAGGTTCAGCAGCACGTCGCGAAGGGTGATCACTCCCTGCATCCATCCTCCGCGGCCAGGCTGTGCGCTACAGGCCTGTGGAAGACGGTAGCAGCGAGGGACCTCCCGTCAATTTTCAGGACCGGGAGCGGCCCTCCAGCACCAGCAGCGGGACCTCGTGCACCACCACCGTCCCGTGCCGCGCGGGGGCGGCGAAGTCGCAGGCGTCCAGCCGGGAGAACAACCTCCGCCGCTCCTCCTCGGTGGCGCCCGTCCCCTGCTCGGTGGCCATCCGGCACGCCAGCACCCGCAGCCCGCCCGCGTAGGCCTCCACGTGATCCGGCGGCTCTCCGGTGGGCAGGGACTCGGCCAGCTCGGTGAGCAGCGCCACCAGCTCCTCCCCTTGCGCGCGCACCGGCAGGTTCTCCACCCGCAGCGCGTCTCCGCCGAAGGCCTCTACCCGCAACCCCAGCCGCGCCAGCGCGGTGGCCCGGTTGGTCAGCGCGCTTCTCACGGTGGCCGGCACCTGCACCACCTGAGCGAACAAGCTCTCCTGCGGCGTGGCCTTCCCGAAGGCCTCACGCAGCAGGTCCAGCGCCGCGCGTTCGCGGACCCCGTGCGCATCCAGCACCACCAGGGTCCCGCCCTGCCCCTCACAGAGCCAATAGCGCCGGGCCAGGTCACCGATGTAGCGCAGCCCCGAATAGAACCCCTGGGGCGGGGCCTCGTTGATCCCCGGGCGGGCCTGGCCGAAGGACAGCGACGGCAGCGGGTGATCGGCGGCGAGCAGGGGCCGGGCGGGGAAGAAGCCCTCCCCCGTCTGCGCGCGTTGGAGGAAGCGGTCCACCGCCAGCGCGTACTCGGCGGGCATCCCTGACCCGGTGGGGGCCAGGGCCCCGGCCGGCGCCGCGGCGCTCAGGGCCCGGGCCACCGCCGCGTGCACCGCCTCGTAGATCCCGCGCGGATCGGCGAAGCGGACCTCCAGCTTCTGGGGGTGGACGTTGACGTCCACCGCCGCCGGATCCAGCTCCAGGAACAGCACCGCCACCGGCTGCCGGCCCGGGGCCAGTCCCTCCGAGAAGGCCTTCTGGATAGCGTGGTTCACCCCGCGATCGCGGATGAAGCGCCGGTTGACGAAGGTGTAGAGCCCGCGCGCGTTGGAGAGGGTGAACTCCGGGGCGGCGATCACCCCGGTCACCGACAGCCCCAAGCGGCGCTCGTCCACCTGCAGCAGGTGGGGATGCGCCTGGGGCCCCAGCGCCGCGGCCACCCGCTCGGGCAGCGTCTGACCGGCGGCGGTGGTCAACAGCACCCGCCCCTCCGACTCCAGCTGGAAGCCCACCTCCGGGTTGGCCAGCGACAGGCGGACCACCGCCTCCTCCAGATGCTTGAGTTCTGTCTCCTCGCGCTTGAGGAACTTGCGCCGGGCGGGGGTGTTGAAGAACAGATCCTCCACGTCGATCGCCGTCCCCCCGGCGGGCGCGGTCTCCTCGACGAGCGGCCCCCTCCCACCTTCGATCGTCACCCGGGTCCCAACCTCGGCGCCCGCCTCGCTGGTCTCCAGGGTGAAGCGGGAGACCGACGCGATGGAGGGCAGCGCCTCGCCCCGGAAGCCCATGGTCCGGATGTTGAACAGCCCGGGCAGGTCCCTCAGCTTGCTGGTGGCGTGACGCTCCACCGCCAGCAGCGCGTCCTCCCGGGACATCCCGTGGCCGTCGTCCCGGATGGTCAACCGCTTGAGGCCAGCGCCCTGCACCGCGACCCGGATGCTGCGGGCCCCCGCGTCCAGCGAGTTCTCGCACAGCTCCTTCACCACCGAGGCAGGACGCTCCACCACCTCACCGGCCGCGATCTTGTTGATCAGCTCTTCGGTCAGTCGCCCGATGCGGCCCATGGAGCGGCGGGACCTTAGGCGTCGTGCCCACGGCATCACAAGACGAACCGGGCGGACTTGAACCTCAGACCGGCGGCCAGTAAGGCGACGCGGCGAAATCATCCCTGGGTGGCCGACGGGAGCCGCGCGAAGGAAGCGCTCGGCTTCATTCCCAGGCACCATGCGCGCGACGCGGTCGCCGCGCTGCGAAGGAGCTGAAGATGGCGAAGGGCGTTCTGGGGAACGATCCATTCCGCCGGGGGGCGGCCAGCCGCACCCCCGAGGAGAAGCAGCCCGCGGCGGCGGTCAAGGAGAAGGCCGTGCCCGAGGCGCGGCCCGCCAAGCGACGGAGCACGGCGAAGGGCCGCGCCGACGCGTCGCTGGTCGCCGCCCCCGCGGAGACCGAGATCAAGCAGCCGTCCCGGAAGAAGCAGGCCCGGGGCAACCGCGCCGGAGCACGCAACGCGGAGGCCCTGGTGGTCCAGCCCCCCGTTCCGGACGACACCCGGGACGTCACCCGGGCGATCCAGGACGCGACCCCGGAGCTCCCGCAGGAGCCCGAGGTTCCGGAGCCGGAGGATGCCGGCGAGGATCTGCCCCCCAGCGTCCGCCACGGGCTCCGCGCGCGGGGAGCGGGCGCCGAGCGCCTGGCCGGAGCCGAGCACCGCCGTCTCCTCGAGAAGCCGGCGGCAGCCGACTCCACCGATTCGGCCGCGCTCCTCTCCGACGACGACCGGAGCCCCGAGTTCTCCGAGGAGGACTCCACAGAGGGGGAGCGCTCCGACGACGACGCGGAGCGCCTGTCCGCCCAGTCGGCCGTTGGGGACTCCGCGCAGGAAGCCCCCGCTGACGACGCCGAGAACCTGTCCGCTGAAGGATCCGGTGGGAAGCAGGCCGGGGCACGTCCGCAGGCCTCACTGCACTCGGTGGCCGGCGCGTTGGCGCTGGCGCGGGAGCTCGCCGCCCAGACCTTCCGCACCGACCGGGTCGGTCAGGCCGCCCGGGTCGCGGATGCCTTGTTCAGCGCCCTGATGACCGGGATCGGCGCGTCGGGCTCGGATCAGGTGGACGCCTACGGCAAGGACGCAAACCTGGCCAAGAAGCTCTCGCCCATCTCCAACTTCTTCTACGAGCGCTACTGGCGGGTCACCGTGGAGGGGGCGCCGCACGTCCCCAAGGGTCCTTCCCTGCTGGTGGCCAACCACTCCGGCGCCATCCCCATCGACGGGTTCATCCTCCACCAGGCGCTGCAGCGCGAACGCCCCGACCTGCAGGAGGCCCGCTGGCTGGCCGAGGATCAGATCTTCCACGCCCCGTTCCTGGGCACCCTCTACAACCGCCTGGGAGCGATCCGCGCCAGCCCGGAGAACGCGGTGCGGTTGCTGGACGAGGGCCGCCCGGTGATCACCTTCCCCGAGGGCGTGCACGGCATCCGCAAACCCTTCCAGGAGCGCTACCAGCTCAAGCGCCTGGGGCGCGGCGGCTTCGCCAAGCTGGCCATCCGGCAGCAGGTCCCGATCATCCCGGTGGCGATCGTGGGCGCCGAGGAGTCGATGCCGCTGTTGGGCAAGCTGCCCGGCGGCTTTCTGGGTCTTCCCTACCTGCCCCTCACCGTCCCCCCTCTTCCCGCCCGGTGGATGATCCGCTTCGGCGAGCCGATCCGGATGGAGGGCGTCCCCGCCTCCGCCGCCGAGGATCTGCTGGAGGTCCAGAAGCTGGTCGAGCGGACCCGCGAGTCGATCGAGGGGATGCTCCGGGCCCTGCTCAAGGAGCGGGGCACCGTCTTCGGAGGCTGATTCCCGGCCTCCCGGGGCCTGCCTGCCCCCCGGACCATCGTTCGGCCCCTCACTTGGGTCGGACCACGTCCTTCCCTTGGCGTGCCCCGCCGCGGTCCCCATCTCGAAGGGGAGACCAGCCTTCGGGGGTACCAAAATGAAGAGGCTTCTAGCAGTGGCGGCGGCGGCGTTGATCTTCGGCTGCCAGGACCGTGAACGAGGCGAGAGCCGCGAAGAGAACGTCTCCGATCTGCAGCAGCGATCGGAGAGCGCGTTGGATCGGGCGAAGCAGGCGCAGGAGCGGGCAAGCAGCGAACAGAAGGATGTCCAGGAGGCACGGGAGGAGATCACCGAGAAGCGCGCGGACGTCGAAGGCGCGCAACAGGAGCTTGAGTCCGCCGAGGCGCGCGCAGCCCGGGAGGCGCAGGAGGCCCAGGCAGCGCAGCAGCAAGCGGCCGGAGAGACCCAGAGCGCGCAACAGGAGGCGTCCACCGCGCAGCAGTCGGCGCAGGAGCTCCAGCAGCAGCAGGCCGCCCAGACCGGGCAGCAGCAGGCCGAGCCCCAGGCCGGGGTGGGCGGCAGCGGCACCGAGCCGAGCGCCTCCGAGACGCGGCCGTTCACCGGGGATCAGGCGAATCTCTCCGGCAAGGTGGAGAGCGCCGGAGAGGGCTCGCTGGTGTTGCTCCAGCCGGATGGTCAGCGCACGACCCTGGCGGTCAATCCGCAGACCGAGGTGATCATCGACGGTCAGGCCGCCTCGCTGGAGCAGATCCAGGAGGGCAGCCAGATCCGCGCCTCCTTCGATCCCAGCAGCGGACAGAACGAGCCCGGGCGGATCGAGATCCAGACCGAGCAGACCGGCTCACAGCCAATGCAGCCCGCACAGCAGCCGACCCAGCAGCAGCAGCCGGCCCCGCAGCAGCAGCCGACCCAGCAGTACTAGTTCCCCCGGGCGGCGGGGGCGGTCCTGCCCCGCCGCATCCACCGGGGTGACCTCCCAGAGGCTCCCCTGGTGACGCTCAGGAGCAGACGCGGTTCCGACCGCCGCTCTTGGCTTCGTAGAGCTTGGCGTCGGCGTGGCGGATCAGATCCGCGGGATCCCGCTGGGTGGCGGCCAGGGCGGCCACCCCCAGTGAGACGGTGATCGGGATCTTCTGCTTGTCGAACTCGAACTTCTGCAGCTCGATCAGCCGGCGGGTCTTCTCGGCCATCAGCAGGGCACCCTTGAGGTCCACCTCGGGCAGCAGCAGCGCGAACTCCTCGCCGCCGTAGCGGGCGAAGATGTCCTCCCTGCGGATCTTGGTCCGGATGGTGGAGGCGATCTGCTTGAGCGCGTAGTCCCCGGCCAGGTGGCCAAACGTATCGTTGACCTGCTTGAAGTGATCCACGTCCAGCATCACCAGCGAGGCCACCCGCCCATATCGGTTGCAGCGGGAGATCTCCCGCTCCAGGGTCTCCTCGAAGTAGCGGCGGTTGAAGATCTGGGTCAGCCCATCCACCGTGGTCAGCCGGTAGATCTCGTCGTGGTAGGCGGCCTCGATGTTCCCCCCACCGATGAACTTGAAGATCGTCCGGCCGATCTTGATCAGGTCCCCGCTGTGCAGGGGCCGGTCCCCCTCCACCAGCTCGTCATTGACGTAGGTGCCGTTGGTGGAGCCCATGTCCCGGATCACCACCTGCTCGCCCAGCACCAGCTTGGCGTGGTTGCGGCTGATCGACTCCTGGTCCACCTGGACGTCCGCCTTCGAGGAGCGGCCGATGATGGTCTCGGGGGTGTTTAGGTCGTGCTTGCGCCCCAGATCCAGCCCGTAGATCACCACCAGGGCGGCCCCCTTCTCCACCGGTCGCTCGGAGATTTTGGAGATGACGGTGACGACCGTCTTCGTCTTCGGCATGGACGCCCAGGAACGCTATCACGGCCCCAGGGTCACCGTTTGGGTGGACTGCACCGGAGGGTCCAGCTCGATCCAGTCCGGGTTGGCGTACTCCTCCACCCGGGCCACCAGCTGGGCGGGGCCGGTGCAGCCCAACGGCGCCAGGGCGACCACCTCCCGGGGGCGGGAGGGGTCGGGGGTGGTCAACAGCGGCCACACCGAACCGCAGCCGTGCACCTCGAACACCACCCGTCGAAAAGGGGTCAGGGTGCCCAGCGAGAACCCCAGCACCCGGGCGCGCAGCTCGCTGCCGAAGCGGACGGCGGCGCCCTCCCCGGGGGACACCCAGTCCACGCTGGGCCGCCCGTGCTGCACCTGGGAGGTGGACACCGGCAACAACCGCTGGCGCTCCAAGGTCACCCAGCGGCGATCAAAGAACGCGCCCACCGTCAGCGCCTTGGCTGTCTGGGGCTCCTCCAGCCGCACCAGCTCCACGGTCAGCTTGGCGCGGAGGGCCCCGTCGTGGAGCAGATCCTCGAAGCTGGGCGGAGGCCGCGGCACCACCACCCCGGCCACCATCACCGCCGGGGCGGCAACCACCCGCCAACGCTTGTTGCCCCGTCCAAGGAACACCGCCTGGGCCAGCGAGGCCTGCAGGTAGCGGTCATCCTGCTCCAGCCGGACCTCGCGCGACCGCAGCCCCAGCCGGGAGGTCTCTCCGGAGTGGAAGCGCACCCGCTCCGGGAGCGGCAGGAACGGATGGCTCAGCTCGATCGGCGAGGCGCCGCCGGGATCGTACGGCAGCGAGACCCGACCCAGCCGCTCCACCAGGGTCGAAGAGCCGAAGCGCTCGCCCGGCCCTCCCTCCCGCCACAGCGCGGTGGCGGCCACCGTGTACGGGTTGCCCTCCAGGCCGTGGTGGGTGGGCGCCATCTTCACGCTCACCAGCCCCTGGGAGCTGAGCCCCTCCTGGGGATCGGTCAAGGCGTCCCCCAGGTTGCGGTTGACCGCCAGGCCCAAGCCCAGCGGCACCGCCCCCCGGCCCGGGACCTCGGTTAGCCCCAGCACCAGCGCGCTGTCCAGGTAGCGCCCGGCGAAGGTGGGCAGGGCCGGGACCCGGACCGCGAAGCGGATCCGCATCGGCAGTTGGGCAAAGGGCAGGTCCACCGGCGCGTAGGCCGCGGGGATGCCGGCGTCCACCGGCGCCGCGGCGAAGTCCACGTCGCGCTCCACCGTGGAGTTGAACTCACGCAGCAGCGGGATGAACCGCTCAAACGCGCTGGACCAATTGGCGGTGGCGACCCCGGAGGCCAGCGCGTCCAGCGGCAGCGAGAGGAGCGGCGCGTCCAGCGAGAAGGCCCAGGCGGTGGTGACCCCACAGCGACCGGCCCGCTCGGCCTCCTCGGCGGAGGCGAACCCAGGCGGCGCCACCGCGCAGCTTCCGGGGGGACTGTCCACGGTGACCGTGGTCTTGATCCCCCCATCCGCCGAGCCCAGGTACACGCTGGAGGGCAGCGGGGCCGCCGTCTCCGTCCACGCGCCCAGGGAGACGTCGGTGGGGACCGGCGCTCCGAACAGCCCGTTGGGCAGGTTCAAGAAGGGGGTCCGCGAGTCGCCCGCGAAGGCGGCATGGACATTCGGGGTGGCCGGGACCCCGCCCAGCGTCCCCTGGTATCCCCCCACCGTCGCGTCCCGCTCCAACGGCAGCAGCAGGTCCAGGGCGCCGTCCACCACCGGCAGATCGATCACCGTCAGATACTCGTAGTCGCGGTGGTAGGTGCTCAGCGTGGCCAAGCCCAGCTCCCCCGCCAACGCCAGCCGGACCAGGCCTTGCCCGTCGGTTTCCCCCAGCACCGGGGTGAGCTCCGCGCCGGAGTCCAGGGTCCCGGTCAACTGCACCGTCGCCCCCTCCACCGGCCGGCCAGTCTGCGCATCCACCACCAACGCCTGGGCAATGCCGGCGGTGGCGTCCACCGGCACCACGTGCACCCTGGCCGAGCAGGACACCTCGCCCAGGGTGGTCCGGATCAGCTCCACCGGCTCCGCGGTCTGGGTGGGAAAGGCGTAGCGGGCCTGGACGCCGTCGTTCTCCAACTCGGTGACCACGGCCTGCGCCGACCAGACGAAGCCCTTCGGCATCGGGATCGCCACTGCGTCCGCATCCCGCGCCAGCACGGTGAAGGTCAGCTCGGCCCCAGCGGACACCACCGCGAAGGGGGGCACCAGCTCACACCGCGCGGGCGCTGCCGCGGACTGCCCGGGGGGGAGACATTCGCCGTTGCGGCAACTCCCCTCCCCGCAGTCTGCATCCACCGAGCACAACGCCTGGACGCAGCGCCCCTCCTGACACTGGCAACCCATCGGGCCGTCGCAGAAGGACAGCGCGTACTCTCCACGCGATTCGGCGCCGCAGTCGGCGCGGGTCCGACAGGCGGCCTCGCAGCGGTAGTGGGTCAGGTTGCAGCGGAACAGGCTGGGGTCCCCTCCATCCGGGGCGCACTCCAGGTCGTCGGTACACGCCCCCTCCGCCGGGATTCCCCCGTCCCCACCGTCCCTCTCGCCCGACTCGGGAGCGGTACAGGCCAGCAACATCGCCAGGCTCCCGAGAAGAGACGCGGACCTCCAGGGAGAGGACCGGGGGTGCCGCGGCTGGGTCAGGAGGGAGGACACGAACTGACGCAGTGTAGCGAAGTCCGTGCCTGGGAGAGGTTCCGCACACTTGGCCCGGCACCCAGGCCCCGGGCCGCGACATCCGGATCAGGGCAGCCGGCAAGAGAGGAACCTTGGGTGGCGCCCGGAGATGCACCATGATGTTCCCGTGGCCAGAAGCGACTTCGGATCAATCAGGAATCTGCTGCCCGGGGTGCTGGGAACCCTGGCCAGGGATTCTGGACGTGCCGGTCACCTGGCGGCGGTGTGGGAAGACGCGGTGGGGGGCTTCATCGCCCAGAACGCCCGCCCCCACCGGCTGATCGCCGGCGAGCTGGTGCTCTCGGTCACCACCGCGCGCTGGGCCCACGAACTCCAGGCCCGCGCCGAAGAGCTGTGCGGCCGGTTGAGCGCGAAGCTGGGCGAGGGCGTGGTGACCCGCCTCACCTTCCGGATGGGGGCAGAGGATCCGGGATGAGGGGTTGGCTTGTCGCATGGCTGATCGCCCTGGCCTCCCTCCCCGCCCAGGCAGCGGAGGGGCTGACTCCCTCGCAGATGGAGGCCCAGGGGCTGCTCCACGTCCGCCGGGAGTTCCAACGGATCGGCCGGACCGTCCCCCAACTGGATCCGGCCCTCACCGCCGCTGCCCGCAAGCTGGCCCAGGAGGCGCTGGACAAGAGCGCGGAAGAGGCCGCGGATCTGCTGGCCATCTCCCAGGTGGTCTCCGACGCCGGCGGCTTTGACCCCACCCCCCGGGCGGTGGTGGTGCGCGCCACGCCCCCCGGCTATGCGCTGGACGCCTTCACCCGGCGCACCGACTACAACGAGGAGCCGGCCACCCACGTCGGGGTGGGCGCGATCCAGGTCGGCAAGCTGGCGGTGGTGGTGGCCCTGCTCTCCGAGCGCAAATCCGGGCTGGACGACTTCCCCCGGCAGCTGGACCAGACCAGCTTCAACCAGCGGCTGTGCGGTGAGCTGAAGGCCACCCTGCGCTCCGCCGAGCTGTACATCACCCGTCCCAACGGCGCGGTGGATCGGCTGGCCTCCGCCCCACAGCGCGGGGGCCGCTTCTGCTCCACCCTCTCCTTCCCCACCGCCGGCCGCCACACGGTGGAGGTAATTGGCCGGGGAACCAAGGGGCCAGAGGTCGCGGCCCTGTTCTTCGTGGACGTGGGGGTCAAGTCTGGGGACACCGAGCGGCTGCGGATCCCCGAGCCCGCCACCCTCGCCGAGGCCCGGGCCGTCCTGCTGACGCGGATCAACGGCCTGCGGGCCGCCCACCAGGCGCCGCCCCTGGTCTCCGATTCCCGGCTGGCCGAGGTGGCCCAGGCCCACAGCGAGAAGATGGCCCAGGGTCACTTCTTCGCCCACGTCAGCCCCGCCGGCGACGACCTGCGTGCGCGGCTGACCGCGGCCCGCTATTCCTACGTGCGCGCGGGAGAGAACCTGGGACTGGCCGCAGGCGCGGTGGCCGCCCACTTCGCCATCGAGCACTCCCCAGGACACCGCCGGAACCTCCTTGATCCCGGCTTCACCCACCTGGGGGTGGGGATCGCGTTCGAGACCGTGGGTGACCGGCGCCAGGCGATCTTGACCGAGGTGCTGGCCAAGCCGTCCGACGCAGCGCCGGATCCGCTGGCCGCCGCCTACCAGGCGATCAGCGAACAGCGGGCGGGCAAGAAGCTGCCCCCCCTGGTGCGCAGCCCGGTGCTGGAGGCGATCGCCACCGATCACGCCCGCCGCGCGCTGCAGCTGGATCGCCCCAAGATCAGCCTCCCCGGCGCCACCGTCCACGACCGGGTCTTCCAGTCCATGCGCGAGGTGAAGAGCGCCGCTGTGGACTTCTATGTCTCCGACGACCCCTCCGCCCTGCCCGACTCCCGCAGCCTGGAGGACTCCCGCAACAACCGGGTGGGGATCGGCGCGGTGCAGGGAAACTCCGCCACCTACGGCGATGACAAGTACTGGGTGGTCGTGATCTACGCTGACTCGCAGTAGAAGCTGCCGTCTTCCACCCAGGGTCCTCTCTCGTGGCTACCGCTCGACGCCTCCTCCTCGTAGACGATGATCCCCTGTTCCTGGGCGTGGCCAGCGACCTGCTGCGCACCGCGGGGTTCGAGGTCCGGGTCGCCCGCGAGCCCACCCGGGCCGTCCCCGAGGCCCGCGCCTTCTCCCCCCACCTGATCCTGCTGGACCGGGTGATGCCGGTGCTCAACGGCGCGGAGGTGGTCCGCAGCCTGCGCGCCTTCCCGGACACCGCCGGGATCCCGGTGGCCTTCGTCACCGCCGACCACGGCGAGCGCCAGCTGATCCGATCAGTCCTGGGCGGCGCGGTGGACGTGATCTTGAAGCCGTTCGGGGTGGAGCAGACCCGGCGGATCGCGGCCCTGATGGAGGATCTGGCCAGCCGCGCGCCCCAGCCGGGCGCCGCCCCGGAAGACGTGGCCCTGCGCAACCTGCTGGGAATCTTCGCCCGCTCCCGGCGCACCGGGACCCTGGTGGTCAACCCCGGCACCCCGTTTGAGGGCCGCGCCGCCTTCCGCGACGGCCAGCTGACCCACGCCGAGTTCGGGCCGCTGCGGGGTCCGGACGCGGTGAAGGAGATGATCGGCGCCGAGGAGGGGATGTGGCGCTTCGAGGAGGGTCCGGAGGCGGTGGCCCCCGCCCGCCCTCCCCCGCTGGAGGTGCCCTCCATGCCGCCTGCCACCTCCGAGCTGTTCCGCCCCCGGATCCTGGTGGTGGACGACGATCCGGAGCTGCGCCGGCTGTTCAAGATGCAGCTGGTGAAGGCCGGCCTGGAGGTGGTGCTGGCCGAGGACGGATTGAACGGGGTGGAGCTCTCCACCCGCTCCCTCTACGACCTGGTGATCGCCGATCTGAACATGCCCCGGCTGGACGGTTGGGGAATGCTCAAGGTCCTCAAGGCCGACCACCGGACCCGGGAAGTGCCGGTGGTGTTCCTCTCAGCCCACGACGACTACCGCGAGACCCTGCGCGCGGCCCGCTCCGGCGCGGCCGACTATCTGCCCAAGCTGGGCCGAGCAGACACGGTGGTGCAGCGGGTGTTCGCGCTGCTGCAGCCGCGGCTGGAGCTGCTGGGCCAGGTGCAGTCGCAGCGCAACGCGGCGATCAACGCCAACCAGATCGGGATCCAGTGGACGATGCGGGTCCTGGCGCGGCTCAAGGCCACCGGGGTGCTGACCCTGCGCGACGACTGGGCCACCTACACCCTGCGGATCCGCGAGGGGAACCCGGTGGACGCGCACGCGCTGTGGCCGAAGCGGGAGGCCACCGGGGTCTCCGCGGTGGCGGCGCTGATCGTCTCCCGGAACTCGGAGGGAGACTTCACCTTCGGGGACATCCCCGGGGATCCGGCCCGGATCCAGGTGGGGATGGAGACGCTGATCCAGCGCACCTGCGAGACCCTCAACCAGCTGGAGTCCCGGGTCACCGCCAGCAAGCTCAACACCACCGGCCACTTCGAGATCGACACCACCCTCTACGAGCTGTTCCGCCAGGTGGCCCCCGACACCGGGCTGCGGCTGGCCAAGGCGGTCTGCGAGGAACGCCTCACCCCGGACGAACTCCCCCTGCGGCTGAACCTCAAGCCGGAGGAGGTCCAGGACGGCCTCAAGGAGCTGCTGCGCCGCGGGGTGATCCGCTTCCCGGATCCACAGTAGCCCCCCCAAGAAGAACAAGGGCCGCCGCCTTCCTCTCCGGGAAGACGCGCGGCCCGCGGCAGCAGAGGTTGACCTGGAGCTAGGGGGTCTCCTGCGCCACGGCCTCCCCGGCAGGCGGCGCGGCGGCGGCAGCAGCCTCGGCGGCCTTGGCCTCGGCCAACCTCGCGGCCTCACCCTCGGAGACGGTCTTGAGCGCGGCCAGGCCGCTCTCGAAGTCCTTGCCCACCATCTGGTCCATGTCCATCACCAGAGAGAAGGCCTTGCCCAGGAAGTTGTTCTGACCGGTCATCACCCAGCGAACCTGGGTCCCGGTGCCCTGCTCGGTCAACGCCAGCTCCACCACGTTCCTGGCCTCCATCGGGGTGATGAACTCCAGATCGATCACCACCCGCTGACCGGGGGTCACCTCCTTGATGGTCATCTTGCCCTCGCCGACCTTCTTGCCCGCCCAGGCGTACTGCGCACCCACCCCGGACTCGGCGCCCGAGTAGGTCCGGGTCTGGGCCGGATCCAGCTTCTCCCACGGGGACCAGGCACCCCACTTGTGGAAGTCCACCACCTGGGCCTGCACCACGTCCGCGGGAGCGGAGATCACCACCGATCGCTCGATGCGGAACTCAGCAGGGCGAGAGGCGATCACGCCCACCAGCCCGAGAACGACGACTGCGACCACCAAGAGGATCTTCTTCGCCATGGTTTTGCTCCCGGTACGGGTTCAGCTGCGGGCGGCGACATACGCGCTTCGCCGGGAGTCCGCCAGAGGACGGAATTTTGCCCGGCTACTGAACGCCGCGTCGCTGGTTGGCGTACGTGTCGATCCCCAGCTGCGGGGTGGCGGTCAACGCGTACAGGGGGCACTTGCTGCAGGTGAAGCTCTGCCAGCCGTTGCGCACCGCCTCATCCAGGCAGCCGTCGTACTGGCGGCAATTGAGGTTCCGGTGGGATTCCACCCCGGCGCGCGCAGGGCCGGCCTCCGGGTTGATCGTCTGCGGCAGATCAGTCGGGAATGGCTTCATGTGCGGTCCCCTCCACTGTGAGTCGGCCCCACCCGCTGTCCAGGCAACCAGACAGTCACCTGGTCGGCGAAACGTGCCGAAAAACTCCCCTCCCGGAGTCGCCCGCGGTTTAGGACTGCCAAGCGCTTCATGTCAAACCGGCCCCCCTTCAAGACGCGAAGTCACCTCCCGTGGGCGCTGCTGCTGTGGCTGTCGGTGCCGCTGGCCTCCGCCCAGTCCCCCGCCCTGCTCTCTGCGGTGAGGCTCCACCGCCCGGGCGCCGTGGAGCTGGCCGCCTCCGAGACCGAGGCCTGCCGCCAAACCCGCTGCCCGGACCTGGCCCGGCTGGACCTGTTGCTGGGCTACCTGCAGCTCTCCGAGGGCCAGGCCGCCACCGCCCTGACCACCCTGCGCGCCGCCGCCCCTCCGGCGGGACTAGAACCCTTCCACGCCTACTACCTGGGGCAGGCGCACTTCTATGCGGGCTCACCGGCGGAGGCGGCCAGGGTCTTCACCGCCGCGGTGGGCTCGGCCCCGGCCAGCCTGGTGCTGCGGCTGCAAGGCCGTGCCGGAGAGGCGCTGATCGCCGCCGGACGTCCCGCCGAGGCGCTGCCCTTCCTGGAGGCCGCCACCCAGAAGCTGGGGCGCCCCGAGCTGTACTGGGCCCGGGCGGAGGCCCGCGCCGCCGCCGGCGACGACCAGGGGCGGGGTGAGGATCTGCGCCGGGTGGCGGTCAGCTTCCCGGACCATCCCTACGGGCAGGCGGCATTGTCGCTGCTGGAGGCCCAGGAGCCGCGGCCCCTGACCTTCGAGCAGCGGCTGACCCGGGCCGCGCAGCTGGTGGATGGCTCCGCCCAGGCCGCGCTGGACGAGCTGGCGGTGATCCAGAAGCAGCAGCTGGCCCGCACGCGGGTGATGCAGGCGCGCGCCGCGCTGATCGCCGCCCGCGCCCACTTCTCGCTGGGGGATCCGGTCCAGGGCGAGCGGCAGGTGAAGCTGGCGGCGAAGGGGCCGCCGGAGATCGCGGCGGAGGCCACCTACGCCAAGGCCCGCCACCTGCTGCGCATCCACGACAACGCCGCCGCCCGCAAGGTGATGGCACAGATCGATCGCCGCTGGCCCAACACCAACGCCGCCAAAGAGGCCGGCTTCTATGCCGCCTGGCTTGATTTTCAGGGTGGGAATCTTCAGCGCGCCGTCCACAGCTTCGCCGCCTACGAGAAGAAGTATCCGCGCGGCCGTCGCCGCGACGACTCGATGTGGTTCCGGGCGCTGAGCCAGCTGCTGTTGGGCCAGCACCTGCCGGCGCGCGCCACCCTGCAGGAGCTGGCGCAGCAGTTCCCCAGCTCATTGCTGGTGCCGCAGGCGCTGTACTGGGCCGCCCGCGCCCAGCAGCTCTCCGGGCCGGGCCAGGACAACGCCCTGGAGTACCAACGGCTGCTGGCGGTCTTCCCGGCCAGCTTCTACGGGGTGCTGGCCTCGCAGCGGCTGCGCGAGCTGGGCAAGCCTCCGGTGGTGGCCTTCCCCTCTCCGCCCAGCCTTCCCCAGCCCAAGCTTCCCTCCGCCCTGGACCTCTCGGTGGCGCTGCTGCGCGCCGGGCTGCACGTGGACGCCACCTTGGAGATCGGCACCCAGACCTCGCGGGTGCGCGGCCCCGCCGCCGCGCTGGAGTACGGCCAGGCGCTCTCCTCGCTGGGGGAGTTCGGCGCCGCCTTCGGGATCGCCACCCGGTCGCTGTGGGGCAAGGCCTATACCGAAAAGAACGGGGAGGCCCTGGCCCTGATGTATCCGCGCCCCTTCTCCTCGGTGGTCACCCCCGAGTCCCAGGCCGCGGGGATCGACCCCTACCTGACCTGGGCGATCATGCGGCGGGAGAGCACCTTCCGTCCGGAGCTGATCAGCGCGGCGGATGCGCGGGGGCTGATGCAGATCATCCCCCCCACCGCCAACGGCATCGCCGCCTTGCGGGAGGAACCGGCCCCCGAACCGGACGCGCTGTTCTCCCCCGCGCTCAACGTCCGCTACGGGGCCTGGTACCTGGGGAAGCTGATGGAGCGGTTCGGGCACCCGGCGCTGGCGGCCGCCGCCTACAACGCCGGCCCGCCGGCCAGCGCGCGCTGGGCCCAGGAGCACGGCAAGCACCCGCTGGATCTGCTGGTGGAGCTGGTGTCCTACCGGGAGACCCGCGCGTACATCAAACAGGTGGTGGCGGATCTGCTGGTGTACCGGGCGCTGTACGAGACCGGCGGGGTGCTGCCTCCGCTCTCGCTGGAGGTTCCTACCCCCTCCGCGGACGGGGTGAAGTTCTAGTCCCTCACGCCGGCCCGGCCGACTTCTTCTGCAGCCGCTGCAGCGCCGTGATCGACTCGTCGACGTGCTTGCCGATCCGCAGCTCGTGCTGCAGCACCGCCCGGACGATGCCCTCCGGGTCGATGATGAAGGTCACCCGGCGGACCAGCTTGATGAAGCCCCAGAAGACGTCGAACCCGCGGGCGATCTCTCCCGAGGGATCGGAGATCATCGGGTACTGCGCGGAGAGGGATTCGGCGAAGTCGCACTGGGTCTTCTGGTCGTCGGTGGAGACCCCGATCACCTCCGCCCCCAACGCCTGCAGCTCTGGGTAGGTGTCGCGAAACTGGGCCGCCTCCCGGGTGCAGCCGGGCGTGAACGCCTTGGGGAAGAAGAACAGGACCACGTACCTTCCCCGGAGATCCCGCAGGGAAAGCTGCTTTCCCTGGGTGGTGGTGACCGTGAATTCCGGTGCAGGCGAGTTGAGTTGAATCATGGCAGAAACCGTTCAATGGACCGCACGAAGTCGCCGCGCAACCAAATCGCGTGGGGGGCGGGACGGCGAAGTGTAGCTGGCCTGACTTGGGGCGGGACACCCAGCCGCACCGACATTAACTTGCCTTCGAATGGAGCCCGCCTCGCCCCACCCTGAGCCCGCCCTCCCACCGGAGGCCTACCGGGCCGTCCGGCAACGGACGCTGGAGTTGGCCGCGCCGCTGTCCCCCGAGGACCAGCTGGTGCAGTCCATGCCGGACGCCAGCCCCACCAAGTGGCATCTGGCGCACACCACCTGGTTCTTCGAGACCTTCCTCCTCCAGCCCCACCTGCCGGGCTACGCGCCCTTCCATCCTGCCTTTGGCTACCTGTTCAACTCCTACTACGAGGCGGCGGGAGAGCGGCATGAGCGCCCCAAGCGGGGGGTGCTCTCCCGGCCTCCGCACGCGCAAGTCCTCGCCTACCGCCAGGCGGTGGACGAGGCCATGGAGCGGCTGCTCTCCACCCCCCTGCCGCCGGAGCTGGAGGCGCTGGTGGTGCTGGGGCTGAACCATGAACAGCAGCACCAGGAGCTAATCCTCACCGACATCAAGCACGCCTTGTCCCAAAACGTCTTGCGCCCGGTCTATGCGCCGGCGCCGCCCTCTCCTCCTTTGGCGGTGCAGCCGCTTTGCTTCGTGCGCTTCGAGGGCGGGCTGGGCTGGCTGGGGGACCCGGGTCCGGGGTTCGCCTTTGACAACGAACGCCCCCGGCATCAGGTCTTCGTGCAGCCCTTCCGGCTGGCCCAGCGGCTGGTCACCGCCGGCGAGTTCCAGGAGTTCATCGCCGACGGCGGCTACCGCCGGCCGGGGCTGTGGCTGTCCGAAGGATGGGACCGGGTCCGGCAGGAGGGCTGGACCGCGCCCCTATACTGGGAACAGCGCGAGGGGGAGGCCTGGCACTTCACCCTCCACGGGATGGAGCGGATCGATCCCGCGGCGCCGGTCACCCACCTGAGCTTCTTCGAGGCGGACGCCTACGCCCACTGGAAGGACGCGCGGCTGCCCACCGAGGCGGAGTGGGAGTCCGCCGCTGCACACACCGCGCCTTCGCCCGATGCCGCCAACTTCGTGGAGACCGGGCTGCTGCATCCTGGGGCCGCGCCCGCCGGCGACGGGGTCCAGCAGCTGCTGGGGGACGTCTGGGAGTGGACCCGCAGCGACTACGGTCCCTACCCGGGCTTTCGCACCGCCCCCGGCGCGGTGGGCGAGTACAACGGCAAGTTCATGTGCAACCAGTACGTGCTGCGCGGTGGGTCCTGCGCCTCTCCGCGCTCGCACCTGCGGCTGACGTACCGGAACTTCTTTCCCGCGGCGACCCGGTGGCAGTTCTCCGGGCTCCGCCTGGCCCAGGAGGGCTGATGATGTTGCGAGCCAAGCTGATCGAACCGTCCCGGGTGGTGCTGGACGTAGCCGCTGATGTCCGCAGCGGCCTTTTGGCCACTCCCAAGCACCTCCCCTCGCGGCTGTTCTACGACGCCGCCGGCAGCGCACTGTTCGAGCAGATCACCGCGCTGCCCGAGTACTACCTGACCCGCACCGAGCTGGCGCTGTTCGAACAGCACGCCGCCCAGATGATGGTCCAGGCCGGCGAGGGCCTGGTGGTGGTGGAGCTGGGCGCAGGGAGCGGGATGAAGACCCAGGTGCTGCTGCGGGCGCTGCTGCAGCGCCAGCCGGCGGTCACCTACTTCCCGGTGGACGTCTCCGGGGCCGCGCTGCGGATGGCCCGGGCCTCGCTGCTGGAGGCCTTCCCCCAGCGGCTGGAGGTGCTGCCCCTGGAGGGCCGCTACCGGATCGCCCTGGAGGGGATCAAGGCCCGGCCGGACCGCAAGCTGGTGCTGTGGATTGGCTCCAGCATCGGCAACTTCGAACCCCAGGACGCGGTGGCCCTGCTGCGGGATGTGCGCGCCGAGCTGGCCCCCGGCGACGCGCTGCTTTTGGGGACCGACCTGCGCAAGGACCCCTCCTTGCTGGTCCCCGCCTACGACGACGCCCAGGGGATCACCCGCCGCTTCAACCTCAACCTCCTGGAGCGGATCAACCGCGAGCTGGAGGGCGACTTCCAGCTGGGCCGCTTCGCCCACCGGGCGGTGTGGAACGACGCCCAGTCCCGGATGGAGAGCTACCTGGAGAGCCTGCAGGAGCAGAAGGTGACCCTGGCGGCGATCAGCCTGGAGGTCCCCTTCGCCCGCGGCGAGCGGATCCACACCGAGTACAGCTACAAGTACACGCTGCCGATGGTGGACGAGATCGTCGCCCAATGCGACCTGCGGCGGGAGCGGACCTGGACCGACGACCGCGGCTGGTTCGCCGAGCACCTGCTGCGGGTGCCCTAGCAGCGCTGGGCACGGAACCCACCCGGCGCGGCAGCTGGCCGCGCTCGCCCAGCGCGTCGCGCAGGCGACAGCGGCGGCCCGGACCGGTGGCTAGCCCGGGCTGGCCGCGTAGGCCACCGCCAGCGCCCCGGCGAAGGCGGCGTTCTGCTCCAGCAGCGCCAGGTTGGCGCGCAGGGTCTTGCCGCCGGTCCGGCGGGCCAGCTCGGTGAGCAGGAACGGGGTGACCGCCTTGCCATGCACCCCTTGCGTCTCCGCGTCGCGCAGCGCGCCGGCCAGCTGCAGCTCAATCTCCGGGCGGGGCAGCGAGGTCTCCTCCGGGGGCGGCAGCGCGAACACGATCCCGCCCTGCCCCAGGATGTCGAAGCGGGCCCGCATCAGCGCCCCGCCTTCCCTGGCGCCCTCCACCCGGTGCTCCAGCCCGATCCCCGAGGAGCGGCTGAAGAAGGAAGGCAGCTGGGAGGTGCCCACCCCGATCACCGGCACCGCCACCGCCTCCAGGACCTCCAGGGTCTTGGGCAGATCCAGCACCGACTTGGCCCCGGCGCACACCACCGCCACCGGGAAACGGGACAGCGCCCACAGGTCCTGGGAGATGTCGAAGTGCTCGGAGGCGCCGCGGTGGACCCCGCCCAGCCCGCCGGTGGCGAACACCCGGATCCCGGCCGCAGCGGCGATCTCGCAGGTGGCGCTGACGGTGGTTCCGCCCGACCGCCTCCCGGCCACCGCCACCGGCAGATCCCTCGAGCCTACCTTCAAGAACGGCTCGCCCCGCTCCGCCAACCGGCGCAGCTCCTCCGCAGACAGCCCCACCCGCACCTCGCCGTCCAGCACCGCGGTGGCGGCGGGCACCGCGCCGGCGCGCCGGATCGCCTCCTCGCAGGCCCGCGCCGCGTGCAGGTTCTCCGGGTAGGGCAGCCCCTGCGCCACCACCGAGGTCTCCAGCGCCACCAGCGGTCGGCCCTCCTGGCGGGCCCGCTCCACCTCTTCGGAATATCGCAGTCGCACTACCCTGCCCCCTGTCCCTTCACCTTCTGCACGGTGATCCCGTAGTCGGAGATCTTCTTGTCCAGGGTGGGCCGGCTGATCCCCAGGATCTCCGCTGCCCGGATCTTCTTCCCCCGCGCCTCGCGCAGCGCCTCCACCACCGCCTCCCGCTCCAGCCGGGCCAGCATGTGATCCAGGCTGCGTGGCCGCTCCAGCGACCCCTGCTGCAGCTCCGGCGGCAGGCGCACCGAGGGGATCTCCTGGGCCGGGAACAACAGCGCCAGCCGCTCGGTCAACAGCCGCAGCTCCTCCACGTTCCGCGGCCAGCTGTAGTCGGTCAGCAGCCGCCGGGCGTCTGGGGTCAGGGTGGGGGGGACCTGGAAGTGGCGCCGCGCCACCTGGGCCGCGAAGTGTTCGAACAGCGGCAGCACGTCGGTGGCGCGGGCGCGCAGGGACGGCAGCTCCAGCGATCCCCCCGGGAACAGCCGGACCAGCTCCGGGTGCAGCCCGCCTTCGATCAGCAGCTCCCCCAGCGACCGGCAGGAGGTGGCCAGCACCCGCAGGTCCACCGCCTCCTCGCCGCCTCGGGGCGAGGGCGCCCGCCGGGCCTCCAGCAGCCGCACCAGCCGGACCGCGGTCTCCGGTCGCAGGGCGTCCACGTTGCGCAACAGCAGCGTCCCGGAGTCGGCGCGCAGCAGGGCCGAGGCCTGGTGCACCCCGCCCTGCCCGCCCAGCTGTCCGAACAGCTCCTCGGACAGCTCGTCGGCCGACCGGCGACAATCCACCGCCACGAAGGGGCCCAGCGCCCGGGCTGACAGGGCGTGGATGGACTGGGCCAGGGCGCGCTTGCCGGTGCCCGGGTCGCCCACGATCAGCACCGGGGTGTCGTCCAGCGAGACCCGCCGCGCCTCCTCCACCGCCCGGCGGAAGCCCTTGGAGCCGCCCACCAGCGCCTCCTCCCGGAAGGAGCGCGCCCCGCGCGCGCGCACCGCGGCCAGCGCCTCCCCGGCCAGCCGGCC
>JALYOC010000058.1 GCA_030857095.1 Myxococcota bacterium
CTCGAGCAGCCGCGGCTCAATCCCCTGCCTTCGCACGGCGACCGCCGGTGGCGATTCGCCTCGACGACGGCGCGGTGGTGACGTGCGACGCGGTGCTGTTCGCGGAATGGCGCGAGGCGACCACCGAGCAGCTCGGCTGCGACGCCGCGGGGATCCGCCTCGGCAAGTATGGGCGCATCTTGATCGACGCGGAGCATCGGACCACCCATCCGGCTGTCTACGCGATCGGCGACGTGATCGGTCCGCCCGGGCTCGCCAGCGCGGCGGTGCAGCAAGGCAAGGACCTCGCCCACCAGCTCCTCGCTGCGCCTCGGATCACCCGATCAAGGCGACAACTACGCTGAGACAGGGGGTGGCGTCCCCTTGGCCCACAGTTGCGCGTGGTCGGTGATGTACTCGCGCACGCTGCGTCCCGGACGGCCCAGGAGGCTTTCCAACGTCGGATCCACCGTGGCGCCCTGACCGAAGCGCAGCAGGAAGTGGAGGATCGTCTGGACGAGGATCGCTCCGCGCGGCAGCCCTTTTCGGGAGAGGTGACGTACGTACCCAAGGACCGAGGCGGGCTCGTAGCGTATCGGGCGACCGAGAGCTTCGCTCAGCGAGTCGGTCAGCTCGGACCATGGCACCGGCCCCGGCCCGGCGAGGGTGTAGCTCTGGCCGCGGTGCTTCTCGGGCTCGCAGAGAACCAAGGCTGCGACGTCGGCGATGTCGCGCACGTCGATCCAGTTGACAGGCCTGCTGCCCGCTGGGACGTAGATGCGATTCTCACGCACGATGTCGTCGCGGTACGCGGTCTCGAGGTTCTGCGCGAAGAAGCCGGGGCGGAGGTTGGTGTGGTGGTCGCCGCGCGCGCGCAGATGGTCCTCCACCTTCCGGTGCGGCACGACCTTGTTCTTGCCCGCGCCGGCCACCGAGAGGAACACGACATGGTCGACGCCTTGTGAACGCGCGAAGTCGACGAAGGGGTTGAGGTTGTTCTCGACGTCGGCGATCGCGGGAGGCCGCATCAAGAACAGTCCTTCGGCTCCATGGAGCGCCGAGGCCCACGTCGACTGGTCGTGGAAATCAAGGCGAGCGCTGAGGACCCGATCACCAAACAGCTCCCTCACGCGCCCCTCGAGGTGGTCTGCCGCGACGACGTGAACACCGCGTCGCATGAGGGCCCGTACGACCTCTCTTCCGACGTTTCCGGCAGCGCCCGTGACGAGGACGGTGGTCATCGACGAGTGCATAGGAGGAACCTCGTCTATCACAACGGTGGGGCCTTCGAGAAACCGGGTTCAGCGTTCTGGCTCCAGGGGTGCGCTCCTTGGCTCGACTGCCGTGCAGCCCTTCGTGAGGGCCGGCGGCGCTGATCGTGCTGACCCTCTTCCTGAGATGGACTGCGGGAACTTCCTCGCGTCCGCAGTAAGGGGAGAAGCCATGGCAGTCGAAACCATTCAAACGAACGCTCCTGCTCCGACGGTGCATGTCACAACAGAGGCAGCGACGTCCTCGCCAACGTTGCGTTGGAGCGCCATCTTCGGGGGGGCGGTCTCCGCTCTAGGCATCTGGGCGCTGCTGTACGCCTTTGGCCTCGCGCTTGGGCTCTCTACGGTGAACCCCAACGACCCCGGTAGCATCAAGTCCTCGGGGATCTTCACGGGCGTCTGGAGTCTGGTCACTCCGCTGATCGCCCTCTTCGTCGGAGGCATGGTCGCAAGCCGAGGGACCGGGCTGACCGATCGAGCTGGCGGCGCCCTGCATGGCCTGGTCGTCTGGGGAGTGGCCGTCCTTTTGGGCGCGTATCTGGTCATGAACCTGATTTCCTCAATCGTGGGTGGGGTGGCTTCCGCTGGAAAGGCCGCGGCGCAGACGGCCGGGAGCGCCGTCGGAGCCATGGCAGACAGCGGAGGACAGCTCGCCAGCGCCTTTGGGTTGGACGCCAACGACGCCCTCCAGCCCGTGAACCAGCGACTGGTCGCGGAAGGCAAACCACCGGTCACCGCGTCACAGCTTGAGGCCGCGACCAAGGACTTGGTTCAGGACGCCGTGCGACAGGGGCGGTTGGACCGAACCTTGCTGATCTCGAACATCGAGCAGAACACCGCCCTGTCCCGCACAGACGCAGAGGAGTTGGCGACCCGAATCGAATCTCAGTTCAAGGCCGCTCAGACGGAAGCAACTGAACGTCTTTCCGCAGCGGGCGACACCCTTCAGACGGGGGCGCTTGAGGCCGCTGACGCGACCGGCAAGGCGTTCTGGGGCGTGTTCGGCGCGTTGTTCCTCGGGATGATCGCCGCGGTGGGCGGAGGGGCGCTCGGAGCTAGCCGACACCAGCGGACCGCCGCGCGTGGGCGCGTTCCGGCGGTGAAGGCCGACCGCAAGCTTGGCAACCCACGCGAAGTCTATCCCTAAAGAGAACGTCGCGATCCATCCGGGGACCGGCGAGATGGACATACTCTCCGGTCGGCCCGGCTCGCCGTCAGGATTTTCGCGAAGAGGTCGAGGTCGAGCATGACCTCGGCGCCGTGGCTGACCTTCGGTGGCTCTGCGCTGCCGCCGAGCCGAAAGGCGAACCCCGAGAGCACGTACCGACAATGCAAGTCGGACTCGAGGGCCTCTTTGATCTGGCCGACCAGCGCATTGGCGGCGGCCACGGCCTGGGGCAGCGCGCACGAGAACCCGATGAAGCGCGGGCGAAGCCTCTGCGCCAACGAGACCATCTCTTCGATGGGAACTGCCGGTACCACCGCCTCGACCGAGAACCCGCGCGCCGCCAGCGCGTGGGACGCGAACAAGGGGCCGAGGGAGTGTGTGTTCCCCGGCGTCTGAAAAATCAGCACGTCGAGGGGCGGAACCCCGGTGGCGAGCGGCAACGACGAGAACACCCGCGCGATCCAACTGGTGAGCAGGTGTTCGGCGGCGACCGACATCCTCCCGCCCTGCCAGTCGAGCCCTGCTTATTGACCAGCACCCGCTCGCCCTCTGTGTGCTTCACCAGCGGCTCGTCACGCTCGAGCCTGGCGTCGCAGCCCTCGCAGATCGAGTGGGTGAAGCACGGGTCATCGAACGGAGCCGCCTCGCCCAGATAGCGCCGCGGCGGCGAGCAACCGGCCTGCGTTGCGTTCGATCGGCCGCTCGCGCCGCCACAGCCTTCCCAGGCACTCCAGCTGGTACTCCATCAGCAGGCTGGGCATGCCGCGGGGAGCGAGCACGCCGATAAGCCATGCGACCTGCTGCCGTGAGGTGGCGTCGTCCACGGTGGCGAGGGTGACCAGGTACCCACCGTCGCTGCGCCCGAAACAGCGGCCGCGCTCACCGTACCTCCACTCGAAATACGGAAAGGCCCGCCAGATGACCCGGGCCGAGCGCGCGACCAGCGCCCGGTCTCTAGAGTCCGTGGGTTGCGGGCGTGTCACCTGCGTCGGGGTTCCAAGGGTTCATCGGGGGGAGGCCACCACCAAGGTCGAACTGCTCCAGCAACTCCATTACCCGCCTCCGAGACACCTTGGACGGCGGCGCCTGCTCCAGGGTAACCGCACCGAGCGGGTTTGCTCGGCCAGGCACTACCGGGCAGGAGAGGGAGCGCCGACTCCCTGCTCGCCCGCCCCCCTCACGTTCTGGAGCGTCGGGACGTCCGGAGGCGACGCTTGGCCCGCGCGGAGGACCGAGAGCGAGCCATCCGACTCGAGGACGACGGCCAGCGCACCTTCGACCTCGTCCACGGACTCGCGGCGGAGCACCGCGAGGATCTCGTCCTCCACCACGCGAGCGCGGCGCATCGCCCCCCGGACCAAGCGGCCTCGGTGCACGAGCAGGACGGGCTCCGACTTCAGCAGCTTGTCGAACGCCTTCCAGCGCACGGCGCCCCAGGTGACGGCGAACTGAAGGCCGACGAGGAGGGCGAACGCGAGCACGCCTTCGAAGAGCGCCACGTCCTTGCTCAACATGATCGTCGCGAGCGTGGAGCCGAGCGCGACCGTGATCACCAGGTCGAAGGCATTGAGCTTCGAGAGGGTCCTGTTTCCCGAGAGCCGCAGCAGCACCACCAGCGCGACGTAGGCGAGCACTCCGACGACGAGCACACGGCCGAGCCCCTGCCAAGATTCGAAGAACATCTCGTCTCCCCTTCGATCAAGTGTCTGAACCTCGGGACCTAAGGGGTATCGATGGGACCTGCTCTCGAGAAGGGCAAGCCTCGCCTTTCTGCGGCGAAAGTCCGGCAACCCAGATTCATTTGTTCAATTACGACGGATTTCCGCCTACGCTCCGGGCGGATGCGGCCGCGCACTTACCCCTCCGCTGTTGCCGGCGGGTCTGGCTCATTTCTCCTCAGGTGGGCCGCCGCGCTCTGCCTCGTGTTCGCGCTCCCGGTCGTTGCGCAGGAGCGCGGGTTTCGCGCCCACCGGTTTGACGGCACCCCGGCCGGAGGGTGGCAGTTCCTGGTGGACCGCCCCTGGTACGCAACCGGGCTCTCGGGTGCGGCCGGGCTCACGCTCGACTACTCCTACCGTTCGCTGGTGCCGGGAGTGGCGCTGGGTCCGGGCGAGCTGCGGCCGATCGTCGAGCACGCCTGGATTGGCCACGCGGACCTGTCGCTCTCCGTGCTCGAGCGCTTCCTCCTCTCCGTCAACCTCCCGGTCACCCTGCGAGAGGGCGGCGCGTTGTACCCCGCGGCCCCGGCGGGTCCCTCCCAGTTCACAGTGATTGGCGATCCGCGGCTGGGCCTCACCTATCGCCTCTTCGGTCATCCGGAGCGGGACCGGTTCTCCGTCCATCTGGGCCTCGACGGCTGGGCCCCCCTCGGTGCTCCGGACGACCACCAGGGCGACACCGGGTTTCGGCTTCAGCCTCGCGCGGTGTTCGCCGGCACCTTCGCGGACCGCGGACACTGGGGAGTGGAAGCGGCCCTGCTGCTTCGCCCCTACGCCTCGATCGGTCCTCCCTCGCTTGGGCTGATCGCCGCCTCCGAGGCACGGCTAGGCCTCGCGCTGGGCGCCTCCTTCCTGGACGGTCGCCTCCGCGTCGGCCCCGAGGTCCGGTTCTCGACCCAGGTGGTGGGACAGGACGCGTTCTCGGTCTCCGGGTCCAGCCTCGAACTCCTGGGCGGAGCACAGCTTCTCCTCGGCGACCGCCTCATGATCGGCCTCGCCGGCGGGACGGCCCTTCTCGACGCCGCGGGAACTCCTGACGCGCGCGCAATGATCCGGGTGGGGTGGGCTCCCCGCCGCGACGCGGACGGGCGGGCCCAACTGCCGCCACCGGTGGCGGCTGCCTCGCCCACGCCCGCTCGCGAGCAGGCGCCTCCCGTCTCTGGAGAGAGTGGAACCTCCGGTCCCTCCATTCCGGCGACCGGCACCTCCTCCACAGCCGCTCCAGGAGCGGCGTCCTCCGACTCGACCTCCGCGCCCGCTGCGGCCTCCCCGACCCCCGAGGGAAGCTCCGCCGTTTCCGCGCCCGCAGCGGGCTCCCCGACCGCCGAGGGAAGCCCCACAGTTTCCGCGCCCGCCGCCGGCTCCCCGTCCGCCGAGGGAAGCCCCGCCGCCTCCGTGCCCTCCGGTCTCGAGCTGCCTCCCCCACCGGTCCTCGATGCGGACAACGATGGGGTGAGCGACGCGATGGATCGCTGCCCGTTCGAGCCTGAGACCCAGAACGGGATTCGCGACCAGGACGGCTGTCCCGAGGCCGAGCTTGAGCGGGGCACGCCGCTGGCGCGCATCCTGGCGCCCGAGTCGAACCCGCCCTCGCGCGCGCCGGTCCCCGCCGAGCCCGATGCCCAGACGCCGGCTCCGCAACCTGAAGCGGCAACCTCCGACCTCGGGAAGCTGGATTCAGACGGTGACGGGGTGATGGACGAAGCCGATCGGTGCCCGCTCACTTCCGAGGACGTGGACGGCTTCGAAGATGACGACGGCTGCCCGGAGCTGGACAACGACGCGGACGGCGTCCCGGACACGCGGGATGAATGTCCCCTGGTGGGCGACACGGTCCATGGCGCCGGGAGCCGCAATGGCTGTCCGAAGCTGCCCGCGGATGCCGACAAGGACGGCGTCACCGACGACGCCGACCGCTGCCCCTTCGAGCCGGAGACCCGCAACGGCGTCCGCGACGAAGACGGCTGTCCCGAACCCGAGGGGAGATCGCGCCCAGCCCTGGCGCGACTGCTGGCAGCGCCTCCTGCTCCCGCCAGCAGCGCACAGTCTGAACCTGAAGGCTCCGCAGTCGAGCCCACCCCCTCCCCGCTCGCCGGGATCGACTCGGATCGCGATGGCATCCCCGACGACGCCGACCGCTGCCCGCTGACCCGCGAGGACGCCGACGGCTTTGAGGATCTCGACGGCTGCCCGGAGTCCGACAACGACGGCGATGGCGTACCGGACAGCGCGGACCCGTGCCCGCTGGAGGCCGAGACCCCCAACGGCTGGCGCGACGAGGACGGCTGCGCCGACGAGCGCTCCGACCTCGACGGCGATGGCATCGACTACGTAGACGACCGCTGCCCGCTGGAGCCCGGCGCCGCCCCCGACGGCTGCCCCCGTCCACCCCGGCTGGGGTTGGCGCTGCCTGGCTTCGCGCTCCCGGACACCGCGGCGCACTCCGACGCCTCCGGGGACTCTGCGAGCCCAGGGGCGGTCCCGGTCCCTTCGCGCGCGGACTACGACAAGGATGGCATCCCCGACGACGCCGACGCCTGTCCCGCGACCCCCGAGGACGCCGACGGCTTCGAGGACGAGGATGGCTGCCCGGAGCCCGACAACGACAGCGATGGTGTGCCGGACCGGGCCGACAGGTGCCCGCTCGAGGCGGAGACCATCAACGGGAACCGGGACAGCGATGGGTGCCCGGATCCCGGCGTGGGCGCGGTCACGGTCTCGCGCGGGGCCCTGGTCATCGACGGGGTGATCGGCTTCCGGAGGGGCTCTGCCCGCCTGGAGCGGACCGGGTCCCGGCTGCTCCAGCAGGTGGCCCTCACCCTCAAGGCCCACCCGTCGGTCTCGGTGGAGATCCAGGGGCACACCGACGACACCGGCAGCGCCGCCACCAACATCCGGCTCTCGCAGCAGCGCGCAGACGCCATCCGCGCCGCGCTGGTCCGCTCGGGCGTCGCGCCGAACCGGCTGGTCGCCAAGGGCTACGGGCCGACCCGTCCCCGCGGCAGCAACCTCACTCCCGAGGGCCGGGAGCTGAACCGCCGGGTGGAGTTCCTCATTCTAGGAGAAGGCCAATGAACCGTCCGCAAGCGCTCCCTCTCGTCGCCGCGGGCCTCCTCGCCGGCCTGCTAATCCCAACCACCGCGCTGGCGGACGACCGCTGCGGTGGGGTGACGCTGCAGGCCGGCTCCATCCGCCTGGGGCAGCCGGTGACCGAGGCCTGGCTGGCCACACCCGAGGGGAAGGATTGCCTCACCGACCTCGTCCAGGAGCTGGAACGCCACCGGCTGGTGCGGGCCGTCACAGTGGCCGCCATCGTCTCCGACGCCGACCGGGTCAGCGGCAAGGGGCTGGCTTCCGCCAAGGCGGTGGCCGCTGCCCTGGTCGCGGCGGGCTTCCCCAAGGGCCGGGTGTTCGGTCTGGCGCCGGCGCCTCAACGCACCGATGTGCCGGGCATCTCGCTGCGCTACGTCGAGCGCGCTCCCGAGGACGTGGTCGCCCGGATCGCCGCCGCCGGCGGGCAGGTCTTCCTGGGCGCCGACGATGCGCAGCTCAAGCCGGCGGAGCCCGGGATGCCGGTGCTGGTGAACGAGCTGGTGAAGACCGGACCCAATGCCCGGGCCACCATCCACCTCAAGGACGGCAGCGGCATCGAGCTGCAACCCGAATCGAAGATCAGGATGCCGGTCCTGCAGCTGCCCGCCGGCGGCGACCGCCAGGTCCAGATCGAGGTCCTGGCCGGTGGAATCACCGCGGATGTCCGCAAGGCCACGCAGCAGTCCCGCTTCGAGGCGTCGAACCGCGTCTCGGTCGCCTCGGTGCGTGGGACCTCCTTCCGCTACTTCGTGAAGGAGGGGGGCGGCACCCGCATCGAGACCCTGGAGGGCCTGGTCGCGGTCTCGGTGCCGTCCAATCCGGGGTCAAAGCCGGTCGAGCTTCCGGCCGGCCGCGGGACGATGGTGAGCGCGGAGGGGAAGGTCCGGGCCCCGCAGCGACTGCCGGAGTCTCCGCGCGTCGTCGGCCCCCTCAAGGGTGCGCTCCCCAAGGACGCCCGCTTCAGCTGGCACCCAGTCACCGACGTCGTCTCCTACCGCCTGGAGCTCGCGCGCGACGCCGACTTCGTGGACGACCTCAAGGTCGCCGACGTCCAGGCCACCTCGCTCTCGTGGCCCGTTCCCCTGCCCCGCGGCAAGTGGTTCTGGCGAGTCCTCGGCGTCGACGCCGACGGCTTCACCGGGGCCGAGTCCAAGGTCTACGCGGTCACGGTGGGGCGTTGAGCACAGGCCGTACTGATCGGACCGGGCTGGCGTTGCTGGCCGCCGCGGCCGGCGTCTGGCTGACCCGGGGCGCGCTGGTCTGGCCGCTGGCGGCCCAGGTTCCGGAGTTGGGGCAGCCGCTGATCGCGCTGCTCCTCCGCGCTGCGGCGCTGCTGCTGCTGGCGGCGGGGCTCTACCGGCTGCGGGCGCCCCTGTCCGCCAGCCTGGGCGCGGTGCTGGCCCTCTTCGACCGCGCCGAGGAGCGCCTGGAGAAGCTCCCGGGGCGGCGCGGCCCGTTCATCCGCGCGGTCACGGTGGGGCTGCTGGTGGGCGGGGCGGTGGTGGTGGCCTTCGAGGGGGCCCAGCTGGGCGCGGCGCTGGAGACCCGCGCGGTGGACCTCTTCTTCCGCCTCCGCTTCCCGGAGCGGTCGCAGGTGGAGCTCGCCACCGGCCAGGAGCTCCCTTCGGCGAACCCACAGCCGGACGTGGTGGTGCTCTCGCTGGACGACGACACCGTCGCCCACCTCGGCTGGCCGATGCCCCGGCTGCACTATGCCCGCCTGATCGACGCGGTGGCCGCGGCCGGTCCCGCCAGCCTCACCTTCGACATCTCCCTGGTGGACCCATCGCGCGAGCACCCAGAGTGGGACGCCGAGATCGGCGAGGCCGCCCGGCGCGCCGGCAAGGTCGGCTTCACCTTCACCATCGCGCGGGCCACCGCCGACACGCGGGCGACGCTTTCCGAGGCCGCGCTCCGCGCCCTGGAGCAGAACGTGATCCCCTGGCACGACTCCGCCGCGGGGCTCCCGGACTACAGCGAGCTGATTGGCGGAGACGCCGTGCCCCAGGCAGTCATCGATCCGGTCGCCAGTCACGCGGCGGCCATCGCCATGGCCAACGTGCTCCTCGACGGCGGAGACGACGTGCTGCGGCACTCGCTGCTGGCGGCGCGGCTAGGAGAGCAGCTGTTCCCCTCCGTCTCCCTGCGGCTGGCGGCCCAGGCGCTGGGCGTCCCGCTCTCGGAGATCCGGATCCACCCCGGGTCGCACGTGGATCTTGGCGGGAAGCGGCGGATCCCCATCGACGAGGTGGGGCGCACGCTGGTCCGCTACCAGGGACGGCACCAGGTGGGGGGAGATGGGCCCTTCCGCTACCTCTCGATCTGGGACCTGCTGCGCTCGGATGCGACGGTGACCCTGAGCGGCAATCCGTTCGGCGACGACCAGCGCTTCATCCTCGATGAGACCACCCGCGTGACCCTGGACGGGCGCTCGGTGCTGCTCGCCGAGGTGCCTCGCTCCCGGCTGAAGGCGGGTTCGGCCATCGCCGGGACGGCGCGCTACTCACCCGACCCGGGGCGCCTGCTCACGCTGGACCTCTCCTCCGCGCCCGCGCCGCCAGAGCCCAGCTTCGAGCTGATCGACGAGCAGACGGTGCAGTTCTCCACCACCTTCAGGGAGCTCCGCCGCACCGGGGGCGATGCCTCGGTGCTCAAGGGCAAGCACGTCCTGGTGGGGTCCACCGCGCTGGCCGCCGCGGACCTCCGGATCAGCCCGCTGGGGGAGATCCCCGGCGTCGAGCACCACGCGACGATGCTGGCCAACCTCCTCCACGACGACCTCTTCCACCCGACGCCCGGATGGGTGAACGCGGGGGTGGTCCTGGGCGCGGCGCTGGTGGCCGGGACGGTGGGCGTGCTGCTCCCCGCCGGTGCGGGGTTGCTGGTCACCGCGGTGGGCCTGCTGGCGCTGCTCACCGGCTGCTTCCTGCTCTTCGCCTCGGGGTGGTACCTGCCCGTCGTCGGCCCGTCGGTGGCGATGAGCCTCACCTACCTCTCCACCCTGGTGATGGGCTCCCGCGCCGCGCGCAACGCCCACGCCCGGTCCGAGCGGGAGCGCGAGTTCGTGCGCCAGACCTTCGGGCGCTACCTGACGGAGCAGGTGGTGCAGCAGCTGCTCGACTCGCCCGACGGGCTCCGCCTGGGCGGCAAGCGCAAGTTCGTCACCATCATGATGACCGACCTGCGCGGCTTCACCAGCATGTGCGGCACGATGGAGCCGGAGAACGTGGTCCGGCTGCTCAACCACTACCTGGAGGCGATGACCCGCATCATCGCCCGGTACGGCGGCACCATCGACGAGTTCATTGGCGATGCGATCCTGGTCGTCTTCGGCGCCCCGATGGCGCTGGAGCAGGAGGAGCTGCGCGCGGTGGCGTGCGCGATCGAGATGCTCAACGCGATGCCGGAGATCAACCGCTGGAACGTGGAGAACGGCCTCCCGCGGGTGGAGATGGGCATCGGCATCCACAGCGGCGAGGTGGTGCTGGGGAACATCGGCTCTGAGCTGCGCGCCAAGTACGGCATCGTGGGCTCCACCATCAACCTCACCTCGCGGGTGGAGTCGTACACCGTGGGGGGCCAGGTGCTGCTCTCCGAGGCCACCCGCGAGCGCTGCGGCGAGGCGCTCTCCATCGGCGGCACCCAGGTGGTCTCTCCCAAGGGGGTGAAGGGCACGATCTCCCTCCACGAGGCGCTGGCCGTCGGCGCCCCGTTCGAGGTGAGGCTGCAGTCCGCCTCCGAGGAGCTGCTCCCCCCGCGCGTCCCGCTTCAGCTCCGCTACGGGCTGATCAAGAACAAGCAGGTGGCCGAGCTCTCGAAGCTGGCGGTGGTGGAGGCGCTCTCCGAGCGCGGAATGGAGCTGCGCGTGGACGAGGAGCTGGCGGTCCTCAGCGACCTGCAACTGCGGCTCCTGGAGGGCACGACCCTCCGGGCCGGCGACCTCTATGGCAAGGTGCTCAAGGCCAACATCCGCCCCCAGGTCATCTACCTGCGGCTGACCTCGGTGCCGCCGGAGCTGGGCCCGGTGCTTGAGCTGGCCCGGGGCGGCGCGGTCACCCCCCCCTCCACCGTGACGGACTCGGCCCTGGTGTCGACATGACCTCCTCCTTGCTTCGAAACCCGCGAACCCTGGCGCTGGCGGTGCTCGCCCTGGCGGCCGGCGGCTGCCACTACCTCTCGCCGCCGGCGTCGAGCTGCAGCGACGGCGTCCTCAATGGCCGGGAGACCGGCCTGGACTGTGGCGGCGGCACCTGCGCCGGCTGCGCGGAGGGTGCGGCCTGCGTCCAGGGCGAAGACTGCACCACCGGCGTCTGCACGCTGGGCCGCTGCGCCGCGCCCACCTGCAGGGACGGGGTCCACAACGGCACTGAGACGGACGTGGACTGCGGCGCCGGTTGCGCCCGCTGTGGGTTGTCCGCCGCGTGTGCCCTGGATTCCGACTGCGAGGAGGGGGCCTGTTCGGGTGGCCGCTGCGTCGCGCCCACCTGCGTGGATGGCCTGAAGAATGCCGGGGAGACGGACGTGGACTGCGGCGGCGGCGCCTGCGCTCCCTGCGCGGATGCCCTGCGCTGCGCCCGCAACGACGACTGCGCCTCGGCCGCCTGCGCGGATGGCCACTGCGGCGGCAACGTCTGCCTTGAGGACCTGCTGGCTTGTGGCTCCGCCTGCGTCGATCCGCTGGTCGACCCGGCCCACTGTGGTCGCTGCGGGGTGGCGTGCCCCGCCTGGCAGGTGTGCCTTTCCGGCACCTGCACCTCCCCGTGCATCGGTGGCACCCAGAGCTGCGGGGGCGCCTGCGTCGACCCGGGGTCGAACCCCGCGCACTGCGGCGGCTGCAATGCGCCCTGTGCTCCGGAGGAGGTCTGCGCGGGTGGACTCTGTGTCTTCCCCTGCCCGCCTGGCCACCTGGAGTGTGACGGGGGGTGCGCGTCACCCGAGCGCGATGCCCAGCACTGCGGCGGCTGCGGACTCGCGTGCCCGGCAGACACCACCTGCTTCAACGGGCAGTGCTTCCCCGGCTGTCCGCAGCCGCTCACCGCGTGCGCGGTGCCACCGGCCTGCGTCGACGCGCGCAACGACCCCGCCCACTGCGGCGGCTGTGGCGCCGCATGCCCGGAGCCTCCCAACGCGCTGGCCGCCTGCTACGACGGGAGCTGCGGGCTGGGCTTCTGCCTGGGCAGCTTCGACGACTGCAACGGCGACGTCTTCGACGGCTGCGAGGCGGACCTCGGCACCGACAATGGCAACTGCGGGACCTGCAACAAGACCTGCACCGGCCAAGACGCCTGCACCTTCGGCCGCTGCTGCCAACCGCTGCCGGCGGGCGACTACCAGACCACCTGCTTCGAATGCACCGCCTGCGACGGGCTGCTCAGCTGCACCTGCTTGGACGACTTCAACTTTCCGGTTCCCTCGAGCATCCAGCTCACCAGCTGCGCGAACTACATCAACTGCAACGGAGTGCTCGCATGCGAAGTCTGCTGAGGCATCGCGCCGCGCTCATGCTTGGGTGCGTCCTGGCGCTGTGGACGACGGGTTGCCCTCCTCCGGGGCCTGCGGGGTGCGACGACGGCGCCCGCAACGGCGAAGAGAGCGACGTGGACTGCGGCGGTCCGGTCTGCGACGCGTGCGGTGTCAGCCGGGCCTGCTTCACGGACGGGGACTGCGGCACCGGCGTCTGCGCGCTGGGGGGCTGCGTGGCCGCGGCCTGCCGGGACGGGCTGAGGAACGGCGATGAGTCGGACGTGGACTGTGGCGGGAGCTGCGCGGGCTGTGCCCCCGCCGCTGCCTGCGCGCTGGGCGCGGACTGCGAGAGCGGCGTCTGCAGCGACACCGCGTGCGCCGCGCCGGCGTGCTCGGATTTCGTCGTCAACGGCAAAGAGACGGACGTGGACTGTGGGGGGCCGGACTGCGCGCCCTGCCCGCTGGCGGCGCTGTGCCGGGGCAACCAGGACTGCGCGTCGTCCGCCTGCTTCGACGGCACCTGCTTCCAGTCGGGCTGCGCCGCTCCGCTGCGGGTCTGCGGCGGCAGTTGCGTGGATCCACGGAATGATCCGGCGCACTGCGGGGGCTGCGACGGGGCCTGCGGTCCGGAGGAGTCCTGCCGCGACGGCGTCTGCGGAGGCGTCTGTCCGGACGGCACCAGCTCCTGCCTGGACACCTGTGTGGACGTCTCCAGGGACGTTGGGAACTGCGGTGGCTGCGGCAACGTCTGCGCGGTGGGGGAGCGCTGCGTCTTGGGCGACTGCGCCTACGACTGTGGCCCCGGCCGGCTCCGGTGCGGCGAGGAGTGTGTGTCCCCCGAGACCAGCACCGGGCACTGCGGGGGGTGCGGCCGGCCTTGCCTTTCCGGAGAGGTCTGTTCGATGGGCCAGTGCGGCAGCTCGTGCGAACCGCCGCTGGCCCTCTGCAACGCCGGGGCGACGTGCGCCGACCTGGACGTCGATCCCGATCACTGTGGAGAGTGCGGGTGGGTCTGCGCATCCTATCTGAACGCGCATCGGGTCTGCTTCCAGGGGCTCTGCGGCCGGTCGCCGTGCTTCGCGGGCTTCGACGACTGCAACTTCCTCCCAGAGGATGGCTGCGAGACCGAGGTGGCCACCGACGAGAACCACTGCGGGACCTGCGGTGTGGTCTGCCCGGGTGGAACCGAATGCGTTTCTGGAACCTGCCAACCCCTACCATGAGGAAGAAGCCATGAAGGACGTGCGTGCCCTGAAGGACAAGGCCACCTTGCTGGTCAGCAAGGGGAAGTTGGGCGCCGGGCTGGAGGCTTGGCAACAGGTGGTGACCGCGGCGCCCGACGAGATCGTCGCGCGGCAGAAGGTCGCCGAGCTGCTGCAGCGGCTTGGCCGTACCGCGGAGGCGGTGCAGGGCTACGAGGAGGTGGCCCAGCGGTACGCGCGCATGGGTCAGTTCTTCAAGGCCTCGGCGATCTGCCGGCTGTTGCTGACGATCGAACCGGTGCACCAGCGGACCCAGGAGTTGATCGCCTCGCTCTACGCGCACGCCAAGCCCGTCCCCGTCACCGCCCGGGGGCTCCCTCGGGTCGACGCGGCTGGCGCGAAGCCAGCCCCTGCGCCCGAACCCGACTTCGAGCTGGACATCGAGGTCGAGCTGGCGCCGCCCCCCAGCGGACTGCCCGCGATCCCGCTGTTCTCGACGCTGACCGAGGCCGAGCTGAAGGAGATCCTGGGCGGGTCGATGGAGATCCGCAGCTTCGGGCCCGGAGAGGTGCTGGTGGCGGAGGGCGCGCCCGGCGACTCGATGTTCGCGGTCGTGGAGGGGGGGGCCAGCGTCTACCGCGCCTACGGCTCCGCCGCGCAGCGCAAGGTCGCCGAGGTGGCCAGCGGAGACATCTTCGGTGAGGCGGCGATGGTGTCCGGCGGACCCCGTCTGGCCACGGTGGTCTCCGAGGGTGACGTGGTGGTGCTCGAGTTTGGGCGCGAGGCGATGTCCCAGGTGAGCGCCCGGCACCCGCGGGTGGGGCAGAAGCTGGATCTCTTCTACCGGCAACGCCTGCTCAAGAACATCCTCCGCGCCAGCCCGCTGCTGCGGAGCCTCCCCGAGGCCGACAAGCAGACCCTCTCCGAGCGGTTCCAGCCGTGCCACTTCGTGGCGGGCCAGAGCATCCTCCGCCAGGGGCAGCCGGTGGATTCGGTCCACCTGCTGCTTCGGGGGGTGTGCAGCGCCACGGGCTCCAACGGCGAGCGCTACCCCGACCTGGTCGAAGGCGACCTCTTCGGCGAGGTGTCGCTGCTGACCGACGGCATCGCGACCGCCTCGGTGGCCGCGGCGGCGCCGGTGCTGACCCTCCGCCTCTCCGCGGACGAGTTCCGCAGCCGGGTGCTCGCCCACGAGGCGGCGGCGCAGGCGGTGCGGGCGCTGGCGGAGGTTCGCCTGCGCCGGACCGAGGCGCTGGGGTCGGCGCCGGACGCGGAGGCCGGGGTGGATCTCCGCGTCTGAGGCCGCGGCCCTTTAGCGCGCCGCGGACAGCGCGCGCACCCGGTCGGCGAGGTTGAGCGTGAACAGCCGGTAGATGCGCAGCGCAGCGTGGGGAGATCCGTAGAGGTAGTGCAGAAAGGCGTCGCGGGAGATGAACAGCGCCTTCACCGGGGTCCGGGCGGTGACGCGCGCGGAGGTGGGGCCGTCCTGCAGCAGCGAGATCTCTCCCACGTACGCGCCGACCCCCAGCGTGTTGAGGAGGCGAGCGCTGGCGTCGCTGCCGCCGTAGACCTCCACCTGTCCACCGACGATTACGAACAGTCCCTTCCCCGGCTGCCCGGTCTCGATGAGGTGCTGGCCCGGGGCGAAGGTCTGCAGGACGCAGATCCGGTAGAGCGCCTTCATGTCCGGCAGCGCCAGGTCAGCGAACATGGGCAAGGCCTTGAGGAAGCCGTAGGCGTCTGCGCCGAGGTCGGAGGCGGCCCCGGGCGTACCCGCGGGCCCAGGTTCCGGCGAGGGCGCTGCCGGTGCTGGGGCGGTGGGCGTCGCCGCGGGCCGGTGCCCCTTGGGCAGCTCCTGGAGGCGGGCGTGGATCTTCGCCGCTCCGGGGGCGTTGCCCATTGTCTCCAGCGCGCTGGCCAGCAGCGTCAGGAACGGCGCGTGATCGCGCGCCGCGGCCACGCGCTTGGCGGTGGTGACGAGCAGCGCTCCGGCCTGGTCCTTCCGGCCGTGCTGGTTCAGCAGCTCCACATAGCGGATGACGATCTCGAGGTTCTCGGGTTCAGCGGTGAGGCCGGCGCGGAGGGTCTCGACCTCGGCGTGGGTCTTCTTGAGGATCCGGAACTCCTGCGCGGCCTCGGTGAAGCGGTTGCTTCGGGCGAGGCACTCCGCGAGGCGTTCGGTGGCGCCGGCCTCGCG
Organism: Myxococcota bacterium; assembly: GCA_030857095.1. Lineage (GTDB taxonomy): Bacteria > Myxococcota > Myxococcia > Myxococcales > Myxococcaceae > JALYOC01. Next base: position 16,092 of record JALYOC010000058.1, read on the forward strand.
GAAGAGCTGGATGGCGCGGTCGGGATCGCCCGCGCGTTCGTAGGCGGCGGCCGCCTTCAACAGGTCGCCACTCTTGGCATAGCTGGCCGCTGCCGCGGGGAAGGCGCCGGCCTGCTCGAAGCAATCCGCGGCGTCGGCCTCCAGCCTGGCCTCCTGGTACACCTTGGCGGCGGCGGCGAAGTCGCGCGAGCGCCGGAACATCTGCGCGATGGCCTTGCGGGTCTCGAAGGACGCGCTGACTGCCTCCTGAATCAGGTCCTCGCGGATGTTGCCGCCGCTGTCCTCGTAGACGCGGACCGCGGTGTCGATCTCACCCTTGGCCACCAGCTGGCGGACCTGCTGAAAGCTCCCACCGACGGCCACGAAGCGGCCGCCGGAGTCATCGTCCACGAAGTCGAAATCCAGGGAGGTGCCCATGACCCAAGGCTACGTGCATTCGGGCCCGGCGGCGCCCATTTTCCGAAATGGCGGAGGGGCGCTGGTCGAAGGTCCACGCATCAGCCCAGCAGGTCCAGCTCGAAGGCCTCGTGGTTCAGCTCGACCACCCGTTCGATGAACTCGTCGGCGGTCGGTCCGGAATCGGCGAGGGCGCGCAGCTGCGCGAAGGGGCCCGTCGCCTCCGGCTGCGGCTTGCTGCGGAAGCGTCGCGGAAGGTTGGAGGTGCGGTGGACGAACCGCTCCACCAGCCGCCGGTGCAGCGAATCCCCAAGGGCGTCCTCGATCTGGCGCGTTCGCGCCTGCCAATGCGCGGCGTTCAAGCTCCAGCGGCTGCGTTGCGTGATGTACGTCCAGGTCCGGATCGCGGCGAGCCGGTCCGTCAGGGTGTGGATGTCCCCGGAGACGTCATCAAGCGGGTCGATCTGCCGGCGCAACCAGTCGTCGCCGAGTTGCCCGCCGCCGGACGCGAGCTGGAGGAAGACCTCCTTCACCAGCAGCTAGGTGAACCTCACGGCGAGGCCGCCCACAGCGCCCACACCACCGCCACCGTCTGGATGATCGCGAAGCTCAAGGCCCCTGCAGGCAGGAACTCGGCGAAGCCGAAGCGGATCGGCTCCCCCTCTGGCCCCTGCAAGCCGGCGCGCTCGGTCAGCGCCTGGGCGAGCGGACCGGCGGTGGCCGCGGTCAGAAACAGCGAACTGCCCGCGCAGACGCTCAGCGCCAGCCCCACGTAGACCGCGTGCGGCGGGTGGTGCCGGGCGAGCTGCTCCGCCACCTCCAGGAGCGCGGCCATGCTGGGGCCTGCGGAGAAGATGCCGGTGAGCAGCCCGCCGATGACCAGGAAGACGCACAGCTGCGCGGAGGGGGAGACCGGGAGCCCCTGGAGCCAAACCGCCACGTCCGCGAAGAGCCCGCTCTTTCGGACCGCGCCCACCATGATGAACAGCGCCAGCAAAAAGAGCGTCGCTTCCACGTCCACGCGGGTGCGCAGGACCCGCTCTCCGCGCGCGCCGGCCAGGACCAACGCCACCGCCGCGCCTAGCCAGGCGATCAGCTCGGCGGTGACACCACTGCTCCGCGGGATGGTGACCCAGGCCACCAGCATCCCTAGCAGGATCGCCAGCGGCGGCAGCAGCCGCCGGGGATCCACCCGAAGGTTCCGGTTCAGCGCGTTCAGGGTGGCCAGGGTGAGGCGCTGCGCCACCGGATGCTCCTCGCTGGCGGGCGCCGGTCGCGCGATCAGGAGCGTGGCGGCGATCACCAGGAGCAAGGCCACGAACGTGGCCGGCGCTGCCCGCACCAGGTAGTCGTTGAAGGTCATCGCCCCGCGCCCCAGCAGCAGGATCGCCGGGAAGTCGCCGATGGGAGTGGCCGCGCCCCCGAGGTTGCAGCTCACCAGCACCAGCGCCAGCGTCCACGACACGTAGCGCTGCCCCACCCCGAGGAGCTTGAACAGGATCAACAACACCGGGACCACCAGGAGCAGCGCGGTGAGGTTGTTGACCAGCCCGCTGACCACGTACATCCCCACCGAGAACAGCAGCAGCAGCGACCGCGGGCGGGCCCGGCTCCAGCGCGTGGCCCGCAGCGCCAGCAGGCCGAAGACGTTCGTCGAGGCGATGAGTTCGGTGAGCAGCCCCAGGCTGACCAGGATCACGATCACATCCCAGGGCACCTCCGCCAGGAGTTCCGCCGCGGTCGCGGTCCCCATCAGAGACGAGCCCAGCGCGGTGGCGCTGGCCGCCACCGCCAGCACCGACAGCCGGCGCGCGGGGAACAGCGCCTGCAGCACGAGCGCGGTGAGCAGAAGCGTGGCGGGCAGCAGCTGCTGTCCGGTCATCTCACACCACCTCCGTGAAGGCGTCTGTCCCCACCTCGACCAGCCAGCGCGGATACACGAACATCGGCGCGCGCAGCACGTCCCAGGCGATCAGCGAACGGAACTGGGTGCGGACATCCTCCCCCGACACCCTCAGCCACTCGGGCGCCACGTGCGCGGTGCCGCCCTGCACCCCGTACGCGAAGGTCAGCAGCGCGCTGCGCGCGCCCGCCCAGCCCTGGAACGACTCGAGATCCACCAGGTGGAGGTGCTCCGGCTGGTTGGCCTTCACCCGTTCCCAGTCCACCGGGAAGGACGAATGGCGCAGCAGCGCTACCTTCACCCCGGCCGACAGCTCGGCGACCAGCGCGTCCACGAAGAGAGACTCGAGGCCCACGATCACCACCCGGTCCACACCGGTGAGCCGCGCCGAGATGGCCGAGGCGCTGGGATCGACGCGCTCACCGCGCTGCCACTGGGCGCACACCGAGTCGAGCACCGGGAAGGCCCGCCCCAGCGCATCCCGAAGCTGGGCCACCGCATCCTCACCTGCCGCCTCCGCCACGTTCTGGGCGAAGAGCCAGCTGGCACAGCACATCCCCAGCTCTCCGGCGGCGGCAGCGAACGCCTGTTCCATCCCCGCAGGCAACGCGCTCACTTCGCTGTGCCTGGCGCAGCGGCCTGGACCCGAACCGCGAGCTCCGCGAGCAGGGTCACCATTGCCACGTTCGCCAGCGCGTGGTGGGGCGGTCCGTCGGTGAGGCAGTCGATCATCGCGTCCAGCTCCGGCGAGCCCGGCGCGGCCAATCCCTCCAGCGGCGCCAGCGGCAGCGTCAGCGGGTAGGCGGCAGGGCCGCGCTCATCCTTCAGGTGAGGAGGGATCCTCAGTGGAACGTCGACGGCAGAACCCGCCTGCGCGGCGGCCACGCGCGGCAGCCGCTCCAGCAGTTGACCCATCAAGCGCAGCAGAACGTAGTTGGCGCCGCGGTGGTGCGCCGGACCCTCGCCCACCACGCACCGGGCGACGAAGGCCCGGTCCTCCGGATCTGGGACATAGGGGGCCAGCAGCGCCTCGATCTGCGGGGCGTCGATGAAGCGGGAGATGGCAGACGACGGAACGTGCCGCTCGTGCGGAGGTCTGGGAGGCATCCGCTCCCTTCTACCGCATTGACCTGGGCTCGATTGCACTCCAGAAGGTCCGCCGCCGCGCTTCAGCTTGACCTTCGGGTCCGGTGCGGGTTGAAGGTGGATCCATGTCCTCTCCCCGCCGGTTCCACGTTCGCAGGGGCCTGGACCTCCCCATCCTGGGCGTCCCGGAGCAGGTGGTGGAGCCGGCCCGGGCGGTCTCCACGGTGGGCCTGACCACCCGCAGCTTCGCGGCGCTCAAGCCACGCGCGCTGGTCTCCGAGGGCGACCGGGTCCAGCTCGGCCAGCCGCTCCTCGAAGACCGCCGGCTTCCACAGCTGCGCTTCACCTCGCCCGGGACCGGGCGGGTGCGCGCCATCCACCGCGGTGAACGGCGCCACATCCTCTCGGTGGTGGTAGACTTGGACCCGGGCGCCGAGTCCCAGGTGTCGTTCGCCTCCTTCAGCCCCAAGGCCCAGGACTCCACCGACGGGGTGCGCGCGCTGCTGCTGGAGTCCGGGCTGTGGACGGCGCTGCGCATCCGGCCCTACGGGCACCTCCCACTCCCGGAGGCGTCTCCGCAGGCGATCTTCATCACCGCGCTGGACACCCATCCTTTGGCCCCGCAATTGGACGTGGTCCTCCAGGGCCGCGAGCAGGACTTCGACCGCGGCCTGGAGGTGCTGGGCAAGCTGACCTCCGGCCCGCTCTACGTCTGCCGCGCTCCCGGCTCGAAGCTCGGTGACGGCAGCGCCCGCGCCACGCTGGCCGAGTTCTCCGGCAAGCACCCTGCGGGCACGGTGGGCTTCCACATCCACTCCCTCAATCCGGTGCACCGGCGCAAGACGGTCTGGCACCTGGGGGCGCAGGACGTGGCCCGCATCGGCCGGCTGTTCGCCACCGGAGAGCTGGACGTGTCGGTGGTGATCGCCCTCGGCGGCCCGCTGGTGAGGCGGCCGCGGCTGTTGCGCACGCGCCTGGGCGCGCCGGTGGGCCCCCTGACCGACGGCGAGCTCTCCGAAGGAGAGGCGCGGGTCGTCAGCGGCTCGGTCCTCCACGGCGACCAGTGCGCGGATGAGCGCGAGGCCTTCCTGGGCCGCTACCACCAGCAGCTCAGCGTGCTGGCCGAGGGGCGACGCCGCGAGTTCCTGGGCTGGCTGGCCCCGGGCCCCAACGAGTTCTCGGTGCTGCCCACCTTCCTCTCGGCGCTGATGCCGAACAAGCGATTCGCCTTCCACACCAACCTACGCGGCGGGCGCCGGGCGATGGTGCCGATCGGCGCCTACGAGCGGGTGATGCCCATGGACCTGATGCCCACCCACCTGCTTCGCGCGGTGGCTGCGGGCGATCTGGAGTGGGCCGAGGAGCTTGGCGCGCTGGAGTTGGAGGAGGAGGACGTGGCCCTCTGCAGCTTCGTGTGCCCGGGCAAGAACGACTACGGCCCCGCGCTCCGCCGGGTGCTCGAGAGCATCCACCAGGAAGGGTGAGATGAAGCTGCTGCGACAGATGCTCGACAAGCTCGAGCCGCACTTCAAACAGGGCGGCCGGCTCAAGAAGTACCACTCGCTCTACGAGGCGACGGACAGCTTCCTCTACACGCCGTCCACCCTCACCGAGGGGCGCCTGCACGTCCGCGACGCGCTGGATCAGAAGCGGATGATGATGGTGGTGGTGATCGCGCTGCTGCCTTGCATCGCGTTCGCTCTCTACAACACGGGCTACCAGACGCACCTGGCGGTGGAGCAGGGCGGGCAGTTGCTGGACGCCTGGCAGACCCGCGCCTACCTGTGGCTGGGCCTGCCGGTGAGCAGCGGGTCGCTGTGGGGCTGCGTGGTGCACGGGGCGCTCTATTTCCTCCCGGTCCTGGTGGTCACCTACGCGGTGGGCGGCGTCTTCGAGGTCCTCTTCTCCATCGTCCGTGGCCACGAGGTCAACGAGGGCTTCTTGGTCACCGGCGCGCTGATCCCGCTCATCCTCCCGCCGGCCATCCCCTACTGGCAGGTGGGGCTGGGCACTGCGTTCGGCGTGGTGATCGGCAAGGAGATCTTCGGCGGGACGGGGATGAACTTCCTCAACCCGGCGCTGGTGGCCCGCGCCTTCCTGTTCTTCGCCTACCCAGCGCAGATCTCCGGCAACGTGTGGGTGGCGGCCAACACGCTGGACGGCACCTCCGGCGCGACGTGGCTGGCGTCACTGGCCGAGGGCGCAGGTCCCCTCCCCGGCCTGACCTGGTGGGACGCCTTCTACGGCCTCATCCCGGGCTCGATGGGTGAGACCTCCACCCTTGCGGCGTTGCTGGGCGCGGTCCTGCTGCTGGTCACCCGCGTGGGCGCCTGGCAGACCATGCTGGGGGTGGTGGTGGGCACCGCGGTGATGGCGTTTGGCCTCAACGTGATCGGTTCAGACACCAACCCGATGATGTCGGTCCCCTTCCACTGGCACGTGGTTCTGGGCGGCTGGGCCTTCGGGATGGTGTTCATGGCCACCGACCCGGTCTCCTCGGCGTTCACCGCCACCGGGAAGCTGGTCTACGGCCTCCTCATCGGCGTGCTCTGCGTGCTGATCCGGGTGATCAACCCGGCCTATCCGGAGGGGATGATGCTGGCCATCCTCTTCATGAACATGTTCGCCCCGCTGATCGATCACGCGGTGCTCGGGGCCAACCGGCGGCGGAGGGAGGCGCGCTATGCGAGCACTGGATCGTAACTCCGTCCCCTACACGCTGGGCTTCGCGGCGGTGGTCTGTCTGGCCTGCGCGATCCCGATCGCGGTGGCCGCGGTCAGCCTCAAGCCCTCGCAGCTCAAGAACCAGCGCGTGGATCGCCTCAGCAAGGTGCTGGGGGTGGCGGGGCTGATCTCCCCAGGCGAACGCCTGGGCGCCGAGGAGATTGAGCGGCGCTTCGAGGCCAACGTCGTCCCCCAGGCGGTGGCGCTGCGCACCGGCGAACCCACCGACGCGGTGGATGCCCGTAGCTACGATCAGCGCCGCGCCGCGCAGGATCCCTCCCAGAGCGCCTCGGCCCCCCCCAACGCTGCGCGGGTACAGCGCGTGCCCGAGGTGGGGCTGCTGTACCACGTGGTGAAGGACGCCCAGGTGCAGGCGCTGATCCTGCCCATCCAGGGCTACGGGCTGTGGTCCACCATGTACGGCTACCTGGCGCTGGAGGCGGACGGGCGCACCGTGTCCGGCATCACCTTCTACGAGCACGGCGAGACCCCGGGACTTGGCGGCGAGGTGGAGAACCCGCGGTGGCAGGGGCTGTGGCGGGGCCGCAAGGCGCTGGACGAGGCGGGCCAGGTGAAGCTGCAGGTGATCAAGGGCAGCGCCGGCCCGCCCGAGCGTGACCCCTACCGGGTGGACGGGATCTCCGGCGCCACCATCACCAGCCGCGGCGTCTCCAACACCCTCGACTTCTGGCTGGGGCCTTCTGGCTTCGGCCCCTACCTGGCGAAGTACCGCGCCTCGCGTGAAGGAGCGTCGCGATGATGGATAGGAAGTCCAGGGCGGCGCTGATGGATCCCCTGCTGGACGACAACCCCATCGCCCGTCAGGTGCTGGGGATCTGTTCGGCCCTGGCGGTCACCACCCTGCTCTCCACCTCGCTGGTGATGGCCATGGCTGTGACCGGGGTGCTGATCGCCAGCAACATGGTGATCAGCTCGCTCCGCAACTGGATCCCCTCCAGCATCCGGATCATCGTCCAGCTGACCATCATCTCCTCGCTGGTGATCGTCACCGACCAGGTGCTCAAGGCCTACGCCTTCGACGTCTCCAAGCAGCTGTCGGTCTTCGTGGGGCTGATCATCACCAACTGCATCATCATGGGCCGCGCCGAGGCCTTCGCCATGCAGAACCCGGTGGGCCAGAGCTTCCTGGACGCGGTGGGCAACGCTGGCGGCTACGGCCTGATCCTGGTGTTGGTGGCGTCGATCCGCGAGCTTTTCGGATCGGGCACGCTGCTGGGCCAGCGGGTGCTGCCGCTGGTGAGCGAGGGCGGCTGGTATCAGCCCAATGGCCTGATGGTCCTCTCGCCGGCGGCCTTCTTCCTGGTGGGCGGGCTGATCTGGGGCCTGCGCGCCTGGAAGAAGAGCCAGGTGGAGTTCCAGCAGGTGGTGGTGATCGAAGCGCCGCCGTCGGCGGACGCGGTGCCGGTGAGGAGCCTTCCGTGACCAGCCACTACCTCAGCCTGCTGGTGAAGAGCATCTTCGTCGAGAACATGGCTCTGGCCTTCTTTCTGGGCATGTGCTCGTTCCTGGCCGTCTCCAAGAAGGTGAAGACCGCGGTGGGGCTGGGGATGGCGGTGGTGTTCATGCTGGCCCTCACCGTGCCGCTGAACCACCTGCTGTTGCGCCACGTGTTGGACGAGGGCGCGCTGGGCTGGCTCCACCCTTCGCTGGCGGGGGTGGATCTCTCCTTCCTGGTCTTCCTCACCTTCATCGGCACCATCGCCGCGCTCACCCAGATCGTGGAGATGGCCGTGGAGAAGTACCTCCCGGTGCTCTACGGCGCGCTGGGGGTCTTCCTGCCGCTGATCGCGGTCAACTGCGCGATCCTCGGTGGATCGCTGTTCATGGAGCAGCGCGAGTACACCCTGGCCGAGAGCGCGGTGTACGGGCTGGGCTCCGGGCTGGGCTGGATGCTGGCCATCGTGGCCCTGGCCTCGGTGCGGGAGAAGCTGCGTTATTCGAACCCGCCTCTGGGCCTGCGCGGCCTGGGGCTCACCTTCATGGTGACTGGCTTGCTGGCGATCTGCTTCATGGCCTTCGCCGGCATCCAGCTCTAGAGGAACTGCACCGATGATGACGGTCTCCGTGGGCGTCGGCGTCTTCCTGCTGCTGGTCCTCCTGATGGTGGGGGTCCTCCTCCTGGCGCGCCAGAAGCTGGTGGCCAGCGGGGAGGTCGCCATCCACATCGACAACGCGCCGGACCGCGGCTTCACCACCAGGAGCGGCGGCACCCTGCTGGGCACCCTGGCCGACAAGAAGATCTTCATCCCCTCCGCCTGCGGCGGGAAGGGCACCTGCGGGGTGTGCAAGGTGGAGATCCACAAGGGCGGCGGGTCGCTCCTGCCCACCGAGACCAGCCATGTCTCCCCCAAGGAGTCGCGTCGTGGCATCCGCCTCTCCTGCCAGGTGAAGGTGAAGTCGGACCTGACGGTCCACCTGGAGGAGTCGGTCTTCGGCGTGCGCAAGTGGCGCTGCAAGGTGCGCTCGAACGACAACGTGGCCACCTTCATCAAGGAGCTGGTGCTGGAGCTGCCCGCGGGGGAGGCGGTGCCCTTCCGCGCCGGCGGCTACATCCAGATCGAGTGCCCGCCCCACTCCGGCAGCTTCCGGAACTTCGACGTCGCCGAGCGCTTCCGCGACGAGTGGGACCGCTACAAGCTGTGGGAGATCTCCTGGCGGACACCGGAGCCGGTGACCCGCGCCTACTCCATGGCCAACTATCCGCGGGAGAGCGAGATCATCATGCTCAACGTGCGGATCGCCACGCCGCCGCCGCGGACCACCGGGATCATGCCCGGCCTGATGTCCTCCTACATCTTCGGGCTGAGGCCAGGGGACGAGGTGACCATCAGCGGCCCCTACGGGGAGTTCTTCGCCAAGGAGACGAAGAACGAGATGTGCTTCATTGGCGGCGGCGCGGGGATGGCGCCCATGCGGTCGCACATCTTCGATCAGTTCCAGCGGCTGAAGACGGAACGCAAGGTGACCTTCTGGTACGGCGCCCGGTCCAAGCGAGAGCTGTTCTACGTGAACGACTTCGACACCATCCAGGCGGAGAACCCCAACTTCTCCTGGCACGTGGCCCTCTCGGAGCCGAATCCGGAGGACAGCTGGACCGGGCCCACCGGGTTCATCCATGAGGTGCTGCTGCACGAGTATCTGGCCAAGCACCCCTCCCCCGAGGACATCGAGTACTACCTCTGCGGTCCGCCGATGATGCTCAAGGCCTGCATGTCCATGCTGGAGAGCCTGGGCGTGGAGCGGGAGAACATCGCCTTCGACGACTTCGGATGATGAGCGGGCCCTTCTCGCTGCGGCAGGCCTCGAGGCGCTGGTGGGTGCTGCTGGGTGTCCTCGCGGTGGCCTTTGGCGCGGTCTACTTCGGTCGCCGCGCCCCCGCCGCGGCGACCACGCGGCTGGAGGGGAGGACCATGGGCACCACCTGGTCGGTGCTACTCGACGGTCCCCGCCCGTCCGGGAGGGAGGAGGCGCTGCGGGGCGAGGTGGAGGCGCTGCTGGCGGAGGTCAACGCCAGCATGTCCACCTACGATCCGAACTCCGAGCTCTCCCGCTTCAATCGGGTGCGGGACACCGCTCCGGTGGAGATCTCGGCGCCGCTCGCAGAGGTGATGGCCCTCTCCCTGGACGTGTCCCGGCGTTCGGGCGGCAGCTTCGACGTCACGGTGGGCCCGCTGGTGGAGGCCTGGGGCTTCGGCAGCCGGGGCCGGGTGGAAGAGCTGCCGGAGGACGACGAGATCGCCCGGCTGCTCTCGCGCGTCGGCGCGGACCAGCTGGTGCTGCAGGGGCGCGCGTTGGCCAAGCGCCACCCAGAGGTGGAGGTGGATCTCTCCGCGGTCGCCAAGGGGGACGCGGTGGATCGCGTCTCCGAGCTGCTGCTAGCGCGCGGCGAGCCCAACCACCTGGTGGAGATCGGCGGCGAGCTGCGAGCGCGGGGGCAAAGCGCCCAGGGCGTCCCGTTCCGGGTGGGAATCGAGGAGCCCGACCCGCGACAGCGGACGCTCCGGTTGGCGGTGGCCCTCGACGACCGGGCGCTCGCCAGCTCGGGCAACTACCGCAACCACTTCACCCGCGGCGGCCGCCGCTACGCGCACACGCTGGATCCCAGGACTGGCAGGCCGGTCCAGCACCCGCTGCAGGCGGTGTCGGTGCTGCACGACCGCTGCGGCGCCGCGGACGCCTGGGCCACCGCGCTGCTGGCGGCGGGCCCCGAGCAGGCGTGGGAGCTGGCCAACGCCGAGGGGCTGGACGTGCTGTTGCTGGTGGAAGGCCCCGAGGGCAAGGTTGTCCAGCGGGTCACGCCCGGCTTCGAGCGCGCCCTGCTTCCCGTCCCGTCCTCTTTGGAGAGGCGATGATCGTCTTGCTGCTGACCGTCGCGGTGGTCGCCCTGCTGATGGGCGGAATGGCGCTGGGCCTGCTCCGCGGCCGGAGGCTGCGCGGTTCGTGCGGTGGGACCGCCTCAGAGGCGTGTCACTGCGCGGTCCAGGGCGTGCCGAAGGAGCAGCGGCCCTGCCTGCGGATCGACGCGCCCGGTGGGCAGCGCTGAGGTTGGCCAATGCCTCCCGGTGCCAGCAAGGGCAAGGGCAAGGGCAAGGGCAAGGGCAAGGGCAAGGGCAAGGGCAAGGGGGTTTCACCGCCCGCCGGTGAGCTCCAACGGCTGCAGATCAGCCCAGGTCCGACCCGCCTCCACCCCGACCGCCAGTGGCACCTCCAGCCCGAACGCATGCCGCATCGTGGTCGCGCAGAGCTGGGCGGTCTCTGAAAGCTCCGCCTCGGCCACCTCGAAGAGGACCTCGTCCACCACCTCCACCAGGGGCGCGGCGGAGAGCCCCGCCTTCTGGATGGCCTGGTCCGCCAGCAGCAGCGCGTGGCGGGAGACATCGGCCACAGAACCTTCGTGCGTGCCTCTTCGCGCCAGCCGCTCCGCATACGAGCGGAGCTGCGAGTCCAACGACTCCAGCCCGCCGATCGGCCAGCGCCTGCCCGCCAGGGTCACGATGTAGCCCTGCGACTTCGCCAGGCGCAGCTGCTCGTCCTGGAACTCACGGACCTTGGCGTAGCGGCGATCGAAGCGGGCCAGGTACTCCTTGGCCTGGGCCGCGGAGACGCCCAGCTGCAGTGCCAGCGCGCTGGGGCCCTGCCCCGCGAAGGTGGCGAAGTTGATCACCTTGCCCAGCTGCCGTTCGTCCAGGGTGATCTGGTCGGCAGGCTTCTCCAGCACCGCCGCGGCGGTGAGCCGGTGCATGTCGGCCCGCTGGCGCAAGGGATCTACCAGCGCGGGATCCCGGGTCAGGTGCGCCAGCACGTGGAGCCCCAGCTGGTTGAAGTCCACCGACATCAGCAGCCTCCCCGGAGGAGCGACGAAGGCGCGGCGGATCTCCGCCATCTCCGGTGTCCTCCCCGGAACCCGGGCCAGATCCGGACGGGTGCTGACGATCTGCCCGGAGAAGGAACGCGCCGGATAGAAGCGGGAGTGCACCCGCCCATCCACGTGGACGCAGCGCCGCAATGGGTGCACCCAGCTGTCCGCCAGGCGGCGCACCAGCCGCCAGCGCAGCACGCGGGAGACGATCGGGTGCGCGTACTCGATCCGCTCCAGCGCCTCGTTGGAGGTGCTAAAGCCGGTCTTGGTCCGGCTCACCACCGGCAGTCCCAGCTCCTCAAAGAGGACCTTCCCCAGTTGCGGGGAGGAGTTGATGTTGAAGGTGTGCCCGGCCAGCGCCTCAATCTCCCCCTGCAGCTCCCCCTCGATTCGGGTGAAGGCGGTTTCCGCGCGGTCCAGCTGGGCCAGGTCGATGGCGATCCCGGTCAGCTCCATCCGGACCAGGGTCTCCGAGAGCTGGAGGTACTCGGCCAGCAGCCGTGCATCGACTTGAGGGGTGAGGCGCTTACCCACCGCCGCCGCCGCATCCGCGCGATCCCCCGCCACCTGCGCCGCGGCAGACCCCAGCTCGCGCCAGCGCTTGCGCTGCCCGCCGGTCCCCAGCACCTCCTCGTCGGTGGCAAGCGATCTCCCCAGGACATGGCGCGCCACGCTCGGCAGCTCATGCGGCGCCCATCCGCTGGGCTGGGTGAGGTGGGAAGCGCACGCCGAGTCCGACACCACGCCCGCCACCTGGACCCCCGACCGCCGCAGGGTCACCAGCGTCCCCACCAGGTCGTGTCCCGCCTTGGGCGCCCCGGGGTCCTCCAGCCAGTGCAGCAGGGGTTCCCAGGCGGGGGTGCCTGCCTCGACGTAGGCCGCCGCGCCGTCACCCCCGGAGATCGCCACCCCGTGGATCGTCTCGGGTCCGTCCTCGTGCTCTTCAAGGAGCGCGTAGAGGCTGGGCGTGCCGGTCCCCAACCGCTGCAGCGCGGCGCTGAACTCGTCAGGCGTCCGGCAGAGGGTGAGCTGCGTTCCCACCGCGGAGCTGATCAGCAGCTCCACGAACCCCAGCGCCTCCAGCTGGGCGTTGAGCGCTTCGCGGGCCGGCGCGCCAAACCCGGCTTGCGACAACGGGAGTGGCAGCGGTCGGTCGCCAAGGCGGGCATGCGCGAGGTGCTGGGGCAGCTTGGACTGCGCCGCCTCCAGCGCCTTTCGGACCCGGCCCTCCAGGTTGGGCAGCTGGGCCAGCGCCTCTTCCACCGACCCGTGCGCGGTGAGCAGCCCGGTGGCGCCCTTGGCACCAATGCCGGCCACCCCGGGGACCTGGTCGTCATCCCCGACCAGCGCCAACCAGTCGCCGACGCGTTCGGGCTGGACGCCGAACCGCTTGAAGACGATCTCCGGCGTGTACCGCGCGTCCTTGTGGGCGTCGTACCACCACACCCGGTCGCTCACGAGCTGGGCATACCGCTTGTCGGTGCCGGCGATAACCACATCATCCCCGGCGGCCAGCGCCGCGCGCGTGTAGCTGCCGACCAGGTGCGCCTCCTCCGGCGCCTCGACGACGGTGAGGCCCAGTGCGCGCAGCAGGGCGGGCAGCGCCTCCAACTGTGGCGCCAGCAGGGCGGGCCAGGTCCGCCCTCCGCGGTCCACGATCGCCACCGCCCGGGCCGGGACCTTCCAGCCGATCACATGCAGCACCGCCTGGGCGACGGCGAACAGTCCGTTCACCGGCTCGCCGGTCGGTGACCTGCGGTCGACCGGCACCACCAGGAACCCGCGAGCGAGCAGATTGGTGGCAGAGACGATGAGGGTGCGTTCGGTCATGTCGTCCTGGGGCTGGCTGCCTGCAGGGTAGACGCGAATTGCCTGGGTGCGGAACTTCCCGATCGGCGGCTTACGATGCACTTTGATGCATTTAGTCAGGTCAGAACGACTGGCATCGTGCATCATACTGCATTGACAGTGACGACACTGACCATTTTGATGCTCTATAGTGCATCTGATGGAACTGAACCTTCAAGCCCTCATCGACGGGAATTGGGAGCGCGCCGCGGCCCTGGAGTTCCTGCAACCGGCCAAGGGGCCCGAGGGGGCCTGCAACTTCGAATACGACTTCGACTATCTGACCCGGCGGGTGGGGAAGGCCGTTCCGCACTCGGCGGTCAGCCTGCGGCTGCCAGTCGGGTTCGGTCCAAGCTGCGGCCGACGATGGCCAGCCTTCCTCGATGACCTTCGACCGATGGGCGCTGCCCACCGGTGGTGGCTGCGCCGGCTGGACCTTCCCGCTGGGACCGCCAGTGAGCTGGAGATCCTGCGACGCGGGACGATCGCCCCGGTGGGCAATCTCCGCATCGAGGAGGCGGTGCCCGCCAAGGACCAGCCGCCCCGTCGCTTTCCAAGACAGCTGGTCGTGGACCGCGAGCACGGCTTCCTGGACCACGCGGCGGACCACGGCGCACAGGTGGGCGGCGCCACCGGGGCGGGCGGAGATGGGCCGAAGGTCTTGCTCCGGCTCACCGACGCCGACGAGGTGTGGATCGACGCCTGGCAGGACGAGCCGACGAACCCGGACCGCCACTACCTGGTCAAGTTTGCCCGGAGCGCCCGCGAGCGGGATCGGGTCATCCTCCGCGCGGAGCACGTCTACTACCGGGCGCTGGCGGCGCTGGGGGTGGAGACGATTCCGGTGGAGGGGATGTCCCTGGACGAGGGACCGGCCGGCCCCAGCTTGTGGCTGCCGCGGTTCGACGTCGCCCGGAGCGGGGGACGGGAGGTGCGGTGGGGGCTGGAGTCGATCTACTCCCTGGTCGGCAGCGAACCCGGCGCCTACCTCACCCACCAAAAGGCGCTAGGCGCGCTGCGCGAGGTGATGGCGCCGGAGGACTGGCGGGAGGTGCTGCTTGAGTATCTGCGGCGGGATCTGCTCAACCTGGTCTTCGGCAACTCCGACAACCACGGACGGAACCTGGCCGTTCTCAAGACGGATACCCGCGTTCGCCTCTCGCCGGTCTACGACTTCGCGCCGATGAAGATGGATCTCGAAGGCATCACCCGGACCACCCGGTGGGAGGGCTTCGAGGCAGGCGGCAGCGTGGACTGGCCCGCGCTGCTCAAGAGCTTCGGGCAGGAGGAGGAGTACCTCCGCGCCGGGCTGCGCCAACTCGCCGTCCGGCTGCAGGACCTCCCCGACCTGCTGATGTCCCTGGGTCTCCCGGAAGAGACCCTGCGCTTTCCCAGCCTCGGACTGCAGACCACCGCGCAGAAGCTGAGGGGATGGACCCTGCTATGAAGCGCGCCGACGTCGCCCGGATGCGTCCGCTGGAGCGCAAGGCCCTGCTCGAGGAGATCGCCGCGATGGTGGCCTCGGGGGAGCTCAAGCTGGGTGAGGCGGCCCGGGTCTTGCGCAGCGCTGTGCTGGGGATGGATCGCCAGACCTTCGCCCAGGTGGTGAAGCTTTCGCCCCGCGCGATCGCCCATCTGGAAGACGACGCCGCGGCCAACCCGACCCTGGAGACGTTGACCCGGGTGTTCGCGCCCTTCGGCGGCAGGCCAGGCCTGATCTTCCCTGGCATGGAGGAGGCGGCGCCGCCGGATGAGGAGCGGCGGAAGAGGCGTCAATCGATTCTCGGTGCGTTGGCGAGCAGCAAGCGGGCCAGACGCGCGGGCGGATGAGACGGTCCTCGAAGCACCGGACGACCGCTCGCCCGGTGACCGAGCACGCGGTGCCGTTGCCTCCCGGAACTCCCGGGTAATCTCGGACTCACCCGGGGCTTTCACAGGCGGTCGCAACCTTGCGACTCTGGCTCAAGGAAACGGGGCATCACCGGGGGCAGTTCGCTAGATTGCGCGGGTGCAAGACCTGTTGCGCAAACGCGTGGCGCTGATCACCGGGAAGGGCGGAGTCGGCCGTACCTCCGTCACCGCCGCGCTGGCGCTGGTGGCCCAACGTGCGGGAAAGCGGGTGCTGGTCGCCGAGGTGTGGGACGGCACCGAGGGGGCCTCTCCGCTGGCGCAGCTCTTCGGGGTGCCCCGGCTGCCCAGGACCGCAGCGCCGCTGGCGCCGGGGATCCTCGGAACCCAGCTGCGCCCGGACGTGGGGGTGGAGCTCTTCTTGGGCCAGGTGCTGCGGATCGCCCGGGTGGCCAGGGCGGCCCTGGACTTCGAACCGCTCCGGCGGATGTTCCTGGCGGTGCCTTCGCTGCGCGAGCTGGGGATCTTCTTCCACCTGCTCAGCTACCTCCGGGCCACCCACGAACGGGGCGAGCCTGCCCACCAGCTGATCCTGCTGGACATGCCCGCCACCGGGCACACCCTGGCGCTCACTGGCCTGCCCGAGGTGGTCCTGCGGCTGATCCAGCGCGGGCCGATCGCCGAGGCGCTGCGCGAGGGCCAGTCCTACATGAACTCGCCGGAGAAGACCGGGGCCTATGTGGTCACCCTGCCGGAAGAACTGCCGGTCTCCGAATCGCTGGAGCTGCTGGAGGGCCTGGAGCGGACCTCGGTGCCCAGCGGAGGGCTGTTCGTGAACCGGATGCCCACCACCACCTTCAGCCCCGACGAGGTGGCGGCGGTCAACGCGTTCCTTCCCGGCCGCTCCCTCTTCGGCACCGACGGGTTCCACCGTGCCCAGGAGGCCCAGCGGGCGGTGCAGCGGCTGGCGAAGTCCACCTCGCTTCCGCTGGTGGAGCTCCCCACCGTCGAGAGCACCGGGCCCGCGTTGGCGCAGGAGCTGGCCGAGCGGCTGCAGGCGGCGCTGCTTCCCGCGGAGGGAACCCGATGAGCCCCCACCGGCCCTCTCCCCTCGGCGCGCTGGTCCTGCACAAGCGCGCGATCATCTGCTGCGGCGCGGGTGGCGTGGGCAAGACCACCACCTCGGCCTCGCTGGCGGTGGCGGCGGCGCGCCTGGGGCGCAAGGTGCTGGTGCTGACCATCGATCCTTCCAGGCGGCTGGCCGAGACGCTGGGGGTGGCCAGCAACCCGCCCGAGCCGATTGCCCTCTCCGCAGAGCGCCAGCGCGCCGCGGGCATCGAAGCTCCCGGCTCGCTGCACGCCTGGATGCTGGATCCCAAGCGCGTCAGCGACGACACCGTGCACCGGTTCGCCAAGGACGACGGCGTGGTCCAGAGCCTGCTGGGCAACCGCGTCTACCAGCAGGCCACCCAGATGGTGAGCGGGCTGCACGAGTACGCGGCGGTCAAGGCGCTGCACAAGTTCATCACCGACGGGACCTACGACCTGGTGATCCTGGACACCCCGCCCTCCCGCAACGCGCTGGACTTTCTGGACGCGCCCAACCGCTTCTCGGCCTTCTTCGACAGCGGCGTGTTCAAGCTGTTCATGCCCGGCGCCACCGGGCTGATCGGGCGCACCGCCGGCCGCCTCGTCAACAGGGTGCTGGGCACGGTCTTCGGGCAGGACTTCGCGGACGAGATGAGCGCGTTCCTGGCGTCCTTCTCCAGCCTCTTTGGGGCGATGAACGCCGACTTCAAGCAGATCCAGGCGTTCCTGGCCACGGACGCGGCGGCCTTCCTGCTGGTCACCTCCCCCTCCGAGGCGGCGCTGGCCGAGGCCCACTTCTTCCACGACAAGATCCTCACCCTCGGCCTCCCCTTCGCCGGCTTCGTCCTCAACCGCAGCGCGGCCCGGACCGAGAAGGAGTTTCCGCTCACCTCGATGCTGCCCGCCGACGCGTCGCCCGCGCTGGGCTCCGCGATGGAGAAGCTCAAGTGGCTGGCCCGCACCGAGCACCTGCGCGCGACCCGGGACCGGGGCATCCTCGCGGACCTGGGGCTGCGGGGCGGCGCCTGCGCGTTCGCCGTCCCACTCCCGGAGCTGGCCACCGGCGCCAGCGACGTGGCCACGCTCTCCACCATCGCCGACCTGATCATCCAGGAGCGGCGCAGCGGCCGCTGACCGAGCCAAGGACCGATGGGAAACTCTTCCTGGAACCCCGGTGCCGAGGGGCCCCGCTTCGATCCTGCCGGACTGCTGGCCGCCTGCGCCCGGGTCCGCGAGCCGCTGCACCTGCTCCGGGAGGAGCCGAGCGGCCGGCTGGGCGTGGGCTTCGGCGGAGGCCTGGGCTCAGGACAGGGGCCCTACCCATGGCTGGGGCAGCTGCCGGCGATCTACCCGGAGTGGCTGGGGGATCGCGCCTTCACCCAGACCCACGGGCTGCGCTTCCCCTACGTGGCGGGCGAGATGGCCAATGGCATCGCCAGCGTGGAGCTGGTGGTGGCGATGGCCCGGGCGGGGATGTTGGGGTTCTTCGGCGCGGCCGGGCTTCCGCTGGCCCGGGTGGAGCAGGGGCTGGCCGCCCTGGAGGCCCAGCTGGGCAGCGGGGAGAACGGCCCGGCCTGGGGATCGAACCTGATCCATTCTCCCTCCGACCCGGCGCTGGAGGAGGCGGTGGCCGAGCTGTATCTGCGCCGCGGGGTCCGGCGGATCTGCGTGTCGGCCTTCATGGGGCTGACCCCGGCGGTGGTGCGCTGCGCCGCCAGGGGGCTGACCCTCTCTCCCCAGGGGCGGGTGCTTCGGCGGCACCACCTGTTCGCGAAGCTGTCCCGGCCCGAGGTAGCGGAGGCCTTCATGAGCCCCGCCCCGCGCGCGCTGCTGCAGCCGCTGGTGGCTGCCGGAAAGCTGACCGCGGAGGAGGCCTTGCTGGCAGAGCGGGTGCCGCTTTGTGAAGACGTGACCGTGGAGTCCGACTCCGGCGGGCACACCGACAACCGGCCGCTGGGCGCGCTGTTCCCCACCATCGCGGCGCTGCGCGATTCGCTGGCGCTTCGGCACGGGCACGGACGGGAGATCCGGCTGGGGGCCGCCGGTGGCCTGGGCACTCCCAGCGCGGTCGCCGCCGCCTTCTCGCTGGGTGCCGCGTACGTGGTCACCGGTTCGGTGAACCAGAGCGCGGTCGAGGCGGGGCTGTCCGAGGAGGGCCGACGGCTGCTGGCGGCGGCGGGCCTGGCGGATGTGATCATGGCCCCGGCGGCGGACATGTTCGAGCTGGGGGTCAAGGTCCAGGTGCTGCGCAAGGGCACCCTCTTCGCCCAGCGGGCGCAGCGGCTGTACGAGCTGTACCGCGCCTACCCGGGGCTGGAGGCGATCCCCACCGAGGTCCGCGCGCGGATAGAGCAGGAGATCCTCCAGGCCACCTGCGACGAGGTGTGGCAGCAGGTGCAGCGCTTCTTCGACCAGCGCGACCCCGCCGAGCTGACCCGGGCGGAGGCGGACCCCAAGCACCGGATGGCGCTGGTGTTCCGGTGGTACCTGGGGCTCTCCAGCCGCTGGGCGATCGCCGGGGACCCGAAGCGGCGGCTGGACTATCAGCTGTGGTGCGGCCCGGCGATGGGCGCCTTCAACGCCTGGGTGAAGGGCTCCTTCCTGGAGCCGGCCCCGGCGCGGACCGTGGTGCAGATCGCCCGCAACTTCCTGGAAGGGGCCGCGGTGGTTACCCGGGCCCAGCAGCTTCGCAGCGCCGGGGTCCCGGTCCCCGCCGCGGCGTTCCACTTCACTCCACGGCCCCTCGGCTAGCGACAACCCCAGAGCCACCAATGTCCAACTTCTCGAACAGTCCCATCGCCGTGGTCGGCGTCTCCGCCCTCTTCCCCGGCTCCGTCGACAAGGACGGCTTCTGGAGGGACATCCTCTCCGGCCGCGATCTGCTCACCGACGTGCCGGCGACCCACTGGCTGATCGAGGACTACTACGACGCGGATCCCAAGGCGCGGGACAAGACCTACGCCCGCCGGGGAGGCTTCCTGCCCGAGGTGGACTTCGATCCGATGGCCTGGGGCATTCCTCCCTCCATCGTCCCCGCCACCGACACCGCGCAGTTGCTGTCGCTGATCGTCGCCCAGCAGGTGCTGGAGGACGCGTGCGGCTCGCAGTTCAAGCAGCTGCCCCGGGACCGGATCAGCGTGATCCTGGGGGTGACCTCCGCGCAGGAGCTGCTGGGGTCGATGGTCAGCCGGCTGCAGCGTCCGGTGTGGGTCAAGGCGTTGCGGGAGATGGGACTGCCGGAGGTGCAGGTGGTGGAGGCCGCCGAGCGGATCGCCTCCCACTATGTCGAGTGGCAGGAGAGCACCTTCCCCGGTGTGCTAGGCAACGTGGTCGCGGGGCGGATCGCCAACCGGCTGGATCTGGGCGGCACCAACTGCGTCACCGACGCGGCCTGCGCCAGCAGCTTCTCGGCGCTGGCGATGGCGGTCTCCGAGCTGCGGCTGGGTCAGTCGGATCTGGTGATCACCGGCGGCGCGGACACCATGAACGACATCTTCATGTACGTCTGCTTCAGCAAGACGCCCGCCCTCTCCCCCACCGGCGACTGCCGCCCGTTCTCGGACAAGGCCGACGGCACCATGCTGGGCGAAGGGATCGGGATGGTGGCGCTCAAGCGCCTGGCGGACGCGGAGCGGGACGGGGACCGGATCTACGCGGTGGTGAAGGGCGTGGGCAGCTCGTCGGATGGACGCGCCAAGAGCGTCTACGCTCCGGTGCCCGAAGGCCAGGCCTCGGCGCTGCGCCGCGCCTACGAACAGGCCGGCTACTCCCCCGACACGGTGGAACTGGTGGAGGCGCACGGCACCGGCACCCACGCCGGCGACGCGGCGGAGTTCGAGGGGCTGCGGCAGGTGTTCGACGCCACCGGACGCGAGGATCGCGGCTGGTGCGCGCTGGGGTCGGTGAAGTCCCAGGTGGGCCACACCAAGGCGGCGGCCGGGGCCGCGGGGCTGTTCAAGGTGGTGATGGCGCTGCACCACAAGGTCCTGCCGCCCACCATCAAGGTCGACCGCCCGGCTCCTTCGCTGGCCATCGAGCGCAGCCCGTTCTACCTCAACGCCACTCCGCGCCCCTGGCTGCGCAGTGCGCACCACCCGCGCCGGGCCTCGGTCAGCGCGTTCGGGTTCGGCGGCTCGAACTTCCACCTCACGCTGGAGGAGTACGCCGGCCCGGCGCCGCGTCCCGCGCGGGTCCGTCCCGTCGGGGGCGAGCTGGTGTTGCTGTCCGGGCAGGGCGCGGAGGCCGTCGCGGAGCAGTGTCGCGCGCTGGCACGGGACGCGGACCAGGAGGGGATGCTGGCCTTCCTGGCGCGCTCCACCCAGGAGGCGTTCGACGCGGGCGCCCCGGCACGGTTGGCGATCTTCGTGGAGTCGCCGCAGATGCTGGGGCGCAAGCTGACCCTGGCGGCGGAGCAGTTGGCCCACGGGAAGGAGTTCTCGCTGCCCGGCGGCATCGACTTCGCGCTGGGCGCTCCGGCCGGGCCGGTGGCGTTCCTCTTCCCGGGACAGGGCAGCCAGTACCTGCGCATGGGCGCGGATCTGGCGATGGGGCTGGAGCCGGCGCAGCGGGCCTGGGAGCGCGCGGTGGCGGTCCCGCTGGGCGCGCCGCAGCGGCTGGACGCGGTGGTGTTCCCCAAGGCCGCGTTCGAGGACGCGGCCCGCGAGGCGCAGCAAGAGACGCTCACCGCCACCGAGTGGGCGCAGCCGGCGATCGGCGCAATGAGCCTGGCGCTGCTGGAGGTGCTGGAGGAGCTGGGAGTCAAGCCCGCGGCGCTGGCCGGGCACAGCTTCGGGGAGGCGACCGCGCTGTGCGCCGCGGGGGCGCTGTCGAAGGACGACTTCCTCCGCGTGGCGCGCAAGCGGGGAGAGCTGATGAAGGAGGCGGCCCGGGTGCCCGGCGCGATGACCTCGGTCAGTGGCCGCCGGGAGGAGCTGGAGCCGCTGTTGGCGGAGTGGAGGTCGGACGTGGTGGTGGCCAACCACAACAGCCCGAACCAGCTGGTGCTGGCCGGGACGGTGGAGGCGATCACCGAGGTGGAGCAACGGCTGGGCGAGCGGGGCGTGGCCTTCTCCCGCCTCAACGTCGCCACCGCCTTCCACTCGCCCCTGGTGAGCCCGGCCAGCATCCCCTTCCGGAAGTTCCTCTCGGGCATCGAGATTGGCGCCACCGGAGTGGATGTGCTGGGGACCGCCAGCGCGGCACCCTACCCGTCCTCGCCGGACGCCATCCGGGACACGCTGGCGCAGCAGTTGGCGGCGCCGGTGCGGTTCGTGGATCAGATCGAGGCGCTGTATGCGCGGGGCAGCCGGGTGTTCGTGGAGGTGGGCCCGGGCCGGGTCCTGACCGGGCTGGTGGGGCACATCCTCAAGAAGCGTCCCCACCGGGCCATCCCGCTGGACCGTCGCGGCGGCGCCGGGTTTGAGACCCTCGGCCAGGGGCTGGCGCTGCTGTCCGTCTCCGGGGTTCCGGTCGACTACCGGCGGCTGTGGGCCAACTACGCGCCGGCCCAGGATCCCCGGACGCGCAAGAAGCCGGCGATGACCCTGAAGATCAACGGGTCCAGCTACGGAAAGCCGTATCCGCCCGCAGCGGGCGCGTCGGTGCTGCCCAAGCCGAACCTCCTTCCGCCTGCGCCGACCGCCAGTGCCGCACCCCGCACGACCACCCCCGAGACCGCACCGATGAGCGCCTCCACTCCCCTCCCTCCGCCGCCGGCCTCTGGTGTGGAGCCCTCGCCGTCCTTCTCGCTTACACCTCTGCCCCAGGTCGACTCGAACCTTGCGCTGGCCTGGGTCCAGGCGTTCCAGGACAGCCAGCGGCAGACCGCCGAGGCCCACGCCGCCTTCCAACGCGCGATGACCGAGAGCCACACCGCCTTCCTCCGCTCGGCTGACCAGTCGCTGCAGGGTCTGGCTGCATTGTTGGGACGAGGTGCCGGCCTCTCCAGCGGACTGCACGGTTCCCCGCCGCTGCCGTCGGGGCAGCCGGCTGCTTCGGCAAGCCACCCGACAGTCCAGCCTCTGGCTCCAGGGGTTCCCCCGAGGCAACAACCCCTCGCGGTCCAGCCGATGCCTCATCCCTTCGCGGCCCAGCCCACGCTGCAGCCGCTCGCGATGCCTCAGCCGATGTCTCAGCCGCCCGCGGCGTACGCGATGCAGCCTGCCCCGTCGAGCGCGCAGCCGGCTCGCGCTCCGGCCGCGGTGGCGCCCGCCTCCGTCGGTGCTCCCGCGCACGCGACCACCTCCAGCGGCGCTCCCGGACTCACTTCGGCGGAGCTGGAGTCACTGCTGGTGGGCGTGGTCGCCGAGAAGACCGGCTACCCCCAGGAGATGATCGGCCTGGACATGGATCTAGAGGCCGACCTGGGGGTCGACTCCATCAAGCGGGTCCAGATCCTCGCCGCCACCCTCGAGCGCGCGCCGGGGCTCCCCGAGGTCGGAGCCAACAAGATGGCCGCGCTGCGGACCCTGCGCGAGATCCTTTCGTTGCTCGGTGCCGAGCTGTCGGCGAACCCTCCGGCGCGCCCGGCCTCGCCAGCCAGCGGCGGAGCTTCGGCGGACGCGTCCGCCACCGGCTCACTCACCGCGGCGGCGCTGGAGTCCCTCCTGTTGGGCGTGGTCGCGGAGAAGACCGGCTATCCCAAGGAGATGATCGGCCTGGACATGGATCTGGAGGCCGACCTGGGGGTCGACTCCATCAAGCGGGTGCAGATCCTGGCCGCCACCTTGGAGCGCGCGCCCGGGCTTCCGGAGGTCGGCGCCAACAAGATGGCCGCGCTGCGCACGCTCCGCGAGATCCTCTCGTTGCTCGGCACCGAGCTGTCCGGCCAGGCCGCGCCGCCTCCCACCGTGAAAGTGGCTTCAATTTCGGCGCCCGCCCGCGCGCCTTCTTCCCAGCCGGTGCCCCCCGCGAAGGTTGAGTCGGCCGGCCGGCTGATCACCGAGCGCCTGGAGGTCACGGCGGTCGAGGCTCCGGCGCTGGGGCTCGGCACTCCGGGACTCTTCGGTTCGCAGCCCTGCCTCGTCACCGAGGACACCGAAGGGGTGGGAGCGGCGCTGGTGGAGCTGCTCAACGCCCACGGCGCGCAGGCGAAGCTCACCCGGCGGATCCCGGACGACCCGGCGGTGCGCGCGGTCATCTCACTGGAGGGACTGTCCACGGTCGGCGGGGTCGCGGACGCGGTCGCGGCGAACCAGGCGGCCTTCGGCGTGGCCCGGGGAGTCGCCCGCCGCTTCGCCGCCGAGGGCGGCACCTTCATCACCGTGCAGGACACCGGCGGAGACTTTGGGCTGTCGGGGAGCGCCCGCGCTTGGCTGGCCGGCCCCTCGGCGCTGGCCCGCACCGCGCGGGCGGAGTGGCCGCGAGCGGTGGTCCGTGCGCTTGACGTGGAGCGGGCGGGGCGTCCTGCCCCAGAGGTTGCCCGGGCGATCTTCGACGAGCTGATGGGGGGCGGGCTGGAGGTCGAGGCCGGCCTCAAGGCGGACGGCCGGCGACTGACGCTGGCGACGGTGAGGGCGGCCCTGCCCGAGGACCTGGGGATTCCGCTGGACTCCCACTCGGTGGTCGTCGCTTCCGGGGGCGCCCGGGGCGTGACCGCCGACTGTCTGATCGCGCTGGCCAGGAGCGCCGGGTGCAAGTTCCTGCTGCTGGGCCGGACCGTCCTCACCGAGGGCGAGCCACCCGCGGAGACCGGCGCCGTGCTCAAGGGCCTGCTGCTCGCCCAGGCGCGGGCTCGAGGCGAGGCACCCACCCCCGCCGAATTGGGGCGGCGCGCGGACGAAGTGGAGGCCGGACGCGCGATTCGCCGGACCCTCTCGGAGATCGCCGCGGTCGGCGGAGAGGCTCGGTACGTGTCGGTGGACATCTGCGACCTGGCGGCGGTGAGTGCCGCACTGACGCAGGCGCGCGCGTGGGGGCCCATCCGGGGCGTGGTCCACGGCGCGGGCGTCCTGGCCGACAAGCGGATCGAAGACAAGACCGACGCGCAGTGGGCTCGGGTGTTCGGCACCAAGGTGCTGGGACTGCAGGCCCTGCTCGAGGCGACCCGGGAGGACGACCTCTCGCTGTTGCTGCTCTTCTCCTCGGTGGCCGCGCGCTGGGGCAACCCCGGGCAATGCGACTACGCGATGGCCAACGAGGTGCTCAACAAGGTCGCCGCGCTGGAGCAGCAACGCCGGGGCCCCCGTTGCCGGGTGCGCTCGCTGGGCTGGGGTCCGTGGAATGGAGGCATGGTCGACGCGGCGCTGAGCGAGCGGTTCGCTTCCGCCGGCGTGCCGCTGCTGGAGGTTGAGGAGGGCAGCCGGCGCTTCCTTCGGGAAGTATCGGTCGCGACCTCGAGGCCGGAGGTGCTCCTGTTCGCCAGTGTCGAGGGACCGCCGGGGGCCCCAGAGCCCACCGAGGTGGTGGCGGAGGTTCACCTGGACCGCAGCTCCCACCCGTTCCTGGATGGGCACCGGGTGCAGGGCACGGCGGTGGTCCCGGTGGCGCTGTGTCTGGAGTGGTTCGGGCGGGTGGCCCACGCGCTGAGGCCGAAGCTGACGTTGGTCTCCTGTCATGACGTGCAGGTGCTGCACGGGATCCGGCTGCAGGGGTTTGACCGCGGAGGCGACACCCTCACCGTTCGTGCGCGGGTGACCGGGGAGGACCGGGTGGAGTTCGAGATCCTGGGCGCGGACGGGACCCGGCACTACCGGGCCCGGGGTTCGCTGGCCAAGAGCGCGGCTCGCGGGGAGGTAGCAGCCCCATCGGTGTCCGGGCTCTCTCCCTGGTCCGGGGCGATCTACGACGGCGGGGTCCTGTTCCACGGCGTCGACTTCCAGGTGATCGAGTCGGTGAAGGGGATCTCGGACACCGCCCTGACCGCGCAGGTGGGCGGGCTGCAGGGGCGCGCGTGGCCCGGCACCTGGCGGTTCGATCCCGGGCTGCTGGACGGCGTCCTCCAACTGGCGCTGCTGTGGACGATGCACCGGTTGGGAGGCGCCGGCCTGCCCACCTCCATCGAGTCGGTCCAACTCCACGCGGCGGGGCCGATCCAGGGATCGGTGCGCTGCATCCTTCAGGGACGGTCGGCCGCCCGGGGACGGTCGGTCAGCGACGTGAGCTGTGTCGCCGCGGATGGAACGGTCGTCGCCGAGCTGCGCGGCATCGAGGTCCACGTGCTGCCGCAGAGCCCGGGAAGGGCCGCCTGACCCGTGACGCCAAGGTTCTCTCCCATCGCCATCGTCGGCCAGGCCTGTGTCCTGCCCGGCGCGCTCACTCCCGCCGAGCTCTGGAGGCTGGCCCTGGAGGGGCGAAGCGCCCTCTCCCCGGTTCCCGAAGGGCGCTGGGGGATCGACCGCGCGCTGATGCTGGCCAAGCCGGGAGAGGACAGACGCGATCGGGCGAGCTCGGATCGCGGCGGGTACGTCCAGGGGTTTGAGCGGGTGTTCGACCCTGCGGGGTTCGCGGTCCCGGCGGACGCGCTGGCGGGGCTGGATCCGCTCTTTCTTTGGCTGCTGCACACCGGCCGCGAGGCGCTGCGAGAGGCCAGGTTCTCCGGGGACCTGGCGCGAGCAGGCGCCATCGTCGGCAACCTGTCGTACCCCTCGTCGTCACTCTCTGCCTTCGCGGAGCGGACCTGGTTGTCGAAGGACTCGGTGGGCTCAGAGGCCCTCCTCCGGCTCGGTCTGCCGACCGTGGACCCGCGCAACCGCTTCATGTCGGGCCTTCCCGCCCACCTGTTGGCGCAGGCGCTGGGCCTGGGCGCGGGCGCCTTCGCGCTGGACGCCGCCTGTGCGTCCTCGCTCTACGCCATCAAGCTCGCCTGCGACGCGCTGCAGGAGGGCCGGGCCGATCTGATGCTGGCGGGGGCGGTCAACCGCGCCGACCTCCTGTTTCTGCACGCCGGGTTCACCGCGCTGGGAGCGCTGAGCCCCAGCGGCCAGAGCCGACCCTTCCACGCCGACGCCGACGGCCTGGTGCCGGGAGAGGGAGCGGCGCTGGTGGCCCTGCGCCGGCTGGAGGACGCAGCGCGCGACGGGAGCCGGATCCTGGGCATCATCCGGGGCATCGGGCTCTCCAACGACGGCCGTGGCCGGGGGATGCTGGTCCCCTCCACCGAAGGTCAGGTCCGGGCGCTGGAGGCGGCCTACCGCTCGTCCGGGCTGGAGCCGAGGTCGATCTCGTACCTGGAGTGCCACGCCACCGGCACCCAGGTGGGTGACGCGGTCGAGGTGCAGACCCTCTCCCGCGTGTTCGCCGGCGAGGTTCCCATCCCCATCGGCTCACTCAAGGCCAACCTGGGCCATCTGATCACCACCGCCGGTGCGGGCGGGCTGATCAAGGTCCTGGGCGCCTTGCGGGATGGAGTGCTGCCGCCTTCGCCCCACCTGGACCGGGTGACCCCGGCCCTGGAGGGGGCGCCGCTCCGGTTGCTGGAGGCGGCCGAGCCGTGGACCGCGTCCCGGCAGGGACCGCGGCGGGCGGGAGTCAGCGCGTTTGGGTTCGGCGGCAACAACGCGCACCTGATCGTCGAAGAGGCCGGCCAGCGACGGTCCCCCAGCTTTGCCCCGAACGCGGTAGGCCCCGCGCGACCGCCCGTGGCACTGGTAGCCCTGGGCGCGCGGGTGGCCAGCCAGGAGAACGCCGCACAGTTCGCCGCCGCGCTGTTCACCGGCAGCTCCACGCTGACCCAGCAGGGAGCCCGGGCCCGGGAGGTGACGCTTTCGCTGGAGGGGCTGCGCTTCCCTCCCACCGATCTGGCGGAGACCCTGCCCCAGCAGTTGATGGTGCTGGCCGCGGCGCGCGAAGCGCTGGGTCAGCTGGCCCCGCTGCCGCACCAGCGAACCGGGGTCTATGTGGGGATGCAGTGCGATGCGGAGATCGCTCGCCACGGTGCGCGCTGGCGCGCCGCGGGCTGGGCCGGAAAGCTGGAGGCCGACCCGTCCTGGTTGAGCCGCGCCCGGGAGGGCTTGGTCCGGCTGTTGGGAGCCGCCGGCGTGGTGGGGGCGATGCCGAACATCCCGGCCAACCGTCTCTGCAGTCAGTTCGACCTGCAGGCGGTGGGCTTCACCGTCTCTGCGGAGGAGCTCTCCGGGGTGCGGGCGCTGCAGCTGGCCCGCTGGGCGCTGGAGCGGGGGGAGATCGACGCCGCGCTGGTCGGCGCGGTGGACCTCTCGGCCGAGGAGGTTCACGGCGCCGCCGCCCAGGCGATCCTCGGGGCGGAACGTCGGGTGGGAGGAGACGCGGCGGTGGTGCTGATCGCCAAGCGCCTTGAGGACGCCCTGCGCGCCGGCGACCCGGTGCTGGCGGTGCTGCGCGATGCGCCCGCTCAACCAGGCGAGGCACTGGTCCTCGGAGACGGTGAGGGCGCCTTGGGTCTAGAGCCGCTGTTTGGCCATCCGCATGCGGCCTCTGGACTGCTGCACGTGGCGGCGGCGGCGCTGTGCTGCGCCCATCGGGCGCTTCCGGGTGAGCGGGGGTTGAAGCCCTGGTTCACCCGCGGGCCCCGCCGGGCCCAGGTGAAGGTCAGCGCGCTGGGCGACCAAGCCGCGAGTGTGTGGCTGGAGGAGGCGCCGGCGAAGGCCCGCCGCCCCGGACCGGTGCTGGTGGACGAGGCTGGTGGGGAGGACTCTGGCGGTTTTCTCTCGCAGCTTGCTGCCCAGGCATCACCGCGGCCCACGCCCCCGCTGCTCACCTTCCCCGCGCACAGCGCGCCGGCGCGGCTGGCTCCGGTGGAACTCCCGAAGGAGCCTCTCCCTTCCGAGGGCGCGGCCCGGCCGGGAAGCCCTCCCATCCAGGTGATGGAGCCCGCTCCCTACCTGCCGCCGGTCGACCACGCGGCGCGATTGACCCTCGAGAAGGCCGGTCCCGCGGTGCTGGCCCCGGCGCGCCTCGCTGAGCCCGCGCGCTCGGTCCTGGAGGGCCATCAGGCCTATCGAAGCCAGATCGCCCGGACGCACCAGGAGTTCCTCGCCGCCCAGGCCGGGCTTCATCAGCAGTTCCTCCTCGGTCGCGAGCAGGCGATGGCCGTTCTCTTGGGCGGGAGCGCCCCGTCGCTCCCTTCAACGTCGACGCCTTTCCCCTCCGCATCCAGGGGCGAAGCGGTGACCGGCGCCGCGCGCCCGGCGCCTCCCCTCTCCGCAAACAAGGCAGGAGCGGTCGCCGGCGCTGGGCCGGCGCCATCGCTCCGCGCGTCCACCGACGGAGCTGTGACCGGCCGCTCCTTCTCCCGCGCGGAGCTGGAGGTCCACGCCTCGGGGAAGATCTCCGACCTCTTCGGGCCCGCGTTCGCTTCCCAGGACGAGCACGCGATCCAGGTCCGCATGCCCGAACCTCCCCTGCTGCTGGCGGACCGGGTGGTGGGGCTGAAGGCCGAACCGGGATCGATGGGCCTGGGCACCGTCTGGACCGAGACCGACGTGCGGGAGGACTCCTGGTACCTCAACCGGGGGTTCATGCCCGCGGGCGTGATGATCGAAGCCGGGCAGGCCGATCTCTTCCTGATCTCGTACCTGGGCGTGGACGGCTTCAACCGGGGCGCGCGCGCCTACCGGCTGCTGGGCTGCGAGCTGACCTACCACGGGTCCCTCCCCCGCCCGGGTGACACGCTCCGCTACGACATCCACATCGACGGCCACGCGCGGCAGGCCGACACCCGCCTCTTCTTCTTCCACTACGACTGCATGATCGGCGGTCGCCCCGCGCTCACGGTGCGAAATGGCCAGGCGGGCTTCTTCAGCCGCGAGGAGCTGGACGACTCCGCGGGCGTGTTGTGGAAGCCCGAGGACCAGACGATTGCTCCGAACGCGCGGCTCGATCCTCCGGCGGTGGCGTGTCAGCGGACCGCATTCTCCGCGCAGCAGGTCCGCGCCTTCTCCGGGGGCGACCTCTTCGCGTGCTTTGGTCCCGGCTTCGAGCGCGGCCAGACCCACGTCCGCACCCCGTCGATCCAGCCCGGGAAGATGCAGCTGTTCGAGAGCGTCGAGCAGTTCGATCCCAGGGGCGGCCCGTGGGGCCGCGGGTACCTCAAGGTCCAGCTGCCCATCCACTCCGACGACTGGTTCTTCCAGGGCCACTTCAAGAACGACCCCTGCATGCCTGGCACCCTGATGTTCGAAGGCTGTCTGCAGGCGATGGCGTTCTATCTAGCCGGCCTGGGCCACACCCTTCAGCGGGACGGCTGGCGGTTCGAGCCGGTGCCGGAGGAGACCTACAGGCTGCAGTGCCGGGGACAGGTGCTGCCGACCTCGCGCGAGCTGACCTGCGAGCTGTTCGTGGAGGAGGTCCACGACGGACCGTACCCGACCATCTACGCGGACCTGCTGGGCACTGTGGACGGACACAAGGCGTTCCATGCGCGTCGGGTGGGCCTGCGGTTGGTCCCGGACTGGCCGCTCTCCAGCCGCGCCCAGCTCCCCCGGTACGAGGCGCCCGCCGCCAACTCCGCGCTGGCGGTCGCGGAGGTCAACGGGTTCCGCTTCGACTTCGAGTCGCTGCTGGCCTGCGCGTGGGGCAAGCCCTCCGCCGCGTTCGGACCGATGTACGAGGTGTTCGACGGGACCCGTCGGGTGGCGCGGCTCCCCGGCCCGCCCTACCACTTCATGAGCCGTGTCTCGCAGGTGGAGGGTGAGCTGGGACGGTGTGAGCCCGGGGCCTCGGTGGAGATCGCCTACGACGTCCCCGCCGACGCCTGGTACTTCCGCGAGAACGGACACCCCACCATGCCCTTCGCGGTGCTGCTGGAGGCGGTCCTGCAACCCTGCGGGTGGCTGGCCAGCTATGTGGGCAGCGCGCTTTTGGGCACCGAGGATCTGGCCTTCCGCAACCTCGACGGCAGCGGGCAGGTGCAAGCGGAGGTGCCACCTGGCACCGGCACCCTGCGCACCCGCGTCACCTTGAAGAGCGTCTCCCGCTCGGCGGGGATGATCCTGGAGTTCTTTGAGGTGCAGTGCTTCGCGGGGGACACCCCGGTCTACAAGCTGGAGACCGGGTTCGGGTTCTTCCCCCAGGCCGCGCTGGAGAACCAGGTGGGGCTGTCCTGCCGGCCCGCGGACCGGGCGCTGCTGGAGTCTCCGTCCACCTTCGAGGTCGATCTCCGCACCCGCCCTGAACGCTACTGCGCTGGCAGCCTCCGCCTCGCGGACCCGATGCTGCTGATGATCGACCGCGTCACCGCCTTCGAGCCCCAGGGCGGGAAGGCGGGGCTGGGTTTCCTGCGAGCGGAGAAGGACGTCGACCCGGGCGAGTGGTTCTTCAAGGCCCACTTCTTCCAGGACCCGGTCCAGCCCGGCTCACTCGGCCTGGAGGCGATGATCCAGCTGCTCCAGTTCTTCATGATCCAGCAGGGGCTGGGGGAAGGCATGGGGTCGCCCCGCTTCGAGTCGATCGCGCTCGAGGTCCCTATGACCTGGAAGTACCGCGGTCAGGTGATCCCCACCAACCGCCGCATCGTCACCACCCTGGAGATCCTGGAGGTGCGGCGCGACGAGCGGGGCCCGGTGGCCGTCGGCGAGGCGTCGCTGTGGGTGGAGGGCAAGCGCATCTACCAGGCGACGGGGCTGGGGATGCGGATCGTGGACGACGGTCCGGCGCCACGGCTGCCGGTGAGGTCGCGGCCTCGCTGTGCCCTCACGCCCGAGACCCGGGACTACTGGCGGGGGCTGTTCGACGTCACCGCCGGCCCGGTGGAGGACGTCAACGGCGGTCTGTTGGATCGGGTCCTGCGCTCTATCCACCTCAGCGATCCCAGGGTGCTGGAGCGGGCGCGGGAGGGGGGAGTCCTCTTCCTGGCCAATCACCAGACCGCGGTGGAGTCGACCGCGTTCGCCCTGGTCGCGTCGGCGCTGACCCGCAAGCCGGTGCTGATCCTGGCCAAGGTGGAAAACAACGCCCACTGGCTGCATCTCTTGATGAAGCACACCTTCGCCTATCCGGGGCTGTTCGATCCCCAGATGACGCGCGGGTTCGACCGCAGCGACCCCGCGGCGCTGCCGGAGATCATCTCCGGGTTGGCGCGGCAGATGGTGGACACCGGCCGCAGCGTGATGATCCACGTCGAGGGGACCCGGGCCCACAGTTGTCGGGAGACGGTGCAGAGGCTGAGCGGCACCTTGATCGACATGGCGCTGGAGACAGGGCGGCCGATCGTTCCGGTTCGCTTCGTGGGCGGGCTGCCGATCCAGTCGTTGGGAGAGCGGCTGGAGTTCCCGGTGGGGATGGGGCGGCAGGACCTCTACCTGGGCGAGCTGCTCACGGCCGAGTCGCTCCGCCCGCTCGCGTACGGCGAACGACGCGAGCGGGTGCTCTCGGCGATCAACGGCCTGGGTCCTCCCGCCTCGGTGGAGAGCCCGCTGGATCCGGACCCGCTGTTCGAGGAGTCGGTGCGCCGGTGGATGGCAGAGACCGGCGCCAGCCTGGGACACGCCGCCATCTTCCGGATCCTGGAGGCGCAAGAGGCGCCCAGCGTGCCCATCCGCGAGTTGGTGCGGGCCGCGCGCACCGGAACCCTCAGGGTGCCGGACACCGCCGAAGGCCGCTGGCTGGCGGAGCTTGCCCGGAGGCTGTACGGGGAACGCGGTCCGAAGGTGAGCATCGGCCGCGGGTAGCCGGAGGCGCGGTGGCTCCCTACAGGCCGCGCAGCCGGGGATCCGCCGCCAGGCACCGCAGTCCCTCCTCGATGGTCACCGTGGGCTGGTAGCCCAGGTCGCGGCGCGCGGCGCTGATGTCGAACCAATGCGCGGTGGTCACCTGCCGCGCCAGGAACCGCGTCAGCGGCGGCTCGCGGCCGCGCAGTCCAGGGAGGCGGTAGGCGGCCTCGATCAGGCTTCCGGCCAGGTACAGCGACCTCGGGGTGAATGGACCCTCCGGAGGAGGAGGCACGCCCACCGATCCCAGGACCCGGGTCACCAGCTCCTTCATCGGTAGCGGCGTTCCCTGGGTGATGAAGTACGCCCGGCCGGCACAGGGCGCTCCGGGCGCGACCCGATCCAGCGCCAGGAGGTGGGCGTTCACCGCGTCGTCAATGTACGTGCAGTCGATCCGCTTCGCCGGCCCCTTGGGAAAGCGCAGCGTCCCGGCCCGGGCCCGGGCGATGGCGCGGGGGAGCAGCTGGGTGTCCCCCGGCCCCCAGACCAGATGGAGGCGCAGGGACACCGTGGCCAGCGTCGCGTCGTTGGCGGCCAGGACCTCTTGTTCCGCCAGGGCCTTGGTGTGCGGATAGTGCGCCAGGTGGCGCTGGGGGTACGGGTGCGTCTCGTCGACGCCCTCCAGGTCCTCGCCCCCGTGCACCACCGAGTAGGAGCTGGTGAAGACCAGCCGGGACACCGCGTGGGCGCGGCAGGCGGCGATCACGTTCTGGGTGCCCACCACGTTGGTCCGGTAGAAGTCGCGGAAGCGGCCGCCGTCGCCAATCATCGCCGCGCAGTGCACGACCGCGTCGCAACCCTTGACGGCACCTTGCACCGCCGACGCATCGCGGAGGTCGCCTCGCACCCCTTCCGCGCCCGCCTCCACCAGCGAGGGGTAGTCGCCGCGCGCGAAGAGCCGGGCCTGGTCCCCCCGCTCAAGCAGGCGCCGGACCAGGGCCTGGCCCAGAAAGCCGCCGCCGCCGGTCACCAGGACCTTCATCTTCCGCTGGCCTGCTCGTGTGGCAGCGGATGGGCTGTGAGGAAGGTCTGGATCGCCTGGCCGATCTCCTCCGGAGCGTCTTCGAGGACGTAGTGCCCACAGCCGGGCAGCCGGAGCACCTCCGCCTGGGGCCAGTAGCTTCGCCAGTGGTCCAACACCTTCAAGGGAAAGACGAAGTCCCGCTCGGCCCAGCAGAAGAGCGCGGGGGTGTTCCGGAACTGCTCCAGGCCCTCCTCGATCCCGCTCACCAGCGCGTAGGAGGGATCCCCAGGCGAGAGCGGGACGTCCTGGACGAAGCGGACCGTCGCGATCCGGTTCGCCCAGCTGTCGTAGGGGGCGCAGTAGGCCTCCCTCACCTCGCGGGAGAGGGGCCGCCGCCTGGTCCCTAGCCGGGTGGAGACGCGGGCGAAGGCGTTGAACCCCCTCACCGCCAGCGGCCCCAGCGGGGTGTCGCGGGCCAACCGCATCACCAGCGGGACCCTCATCCCCCGGGGGAGGTGGAAGGCGGCGCCGTTCATCACCACCAGGCGGGCGATCCGGTCGGGGTGCCGGTGCGCGTAGCCCATGCCGATCATCGCGCCCCAGTCGTGCATCACCAGGGTGACGTTGCGGACGATCCCCAGGTGTTCCAGCAGCGCCGCCAGGTCGTCGACCCGGCTCTCCAGCCGGTAGCGGTAGCGGTCATCTCCCGGCTTGTCCGACAGCCCCAGACCGATGTGGTCGGGGACGATCACCCGGTAGCCAGGCCGCAGCGCCGTCACCAGCGACCGGAAGTAGAGCGACCAGGTCGGATTGCCGTGGACCATCACCACCGGGTCGCCGACGCCCTCGTCCAGGTAGTGCAGGCGGAGGCCGCCGCGATCGAAGAACTGGCCCTGGAAGGGATAGACGGCCGGGGAGATCGCTACCACGTGACCGCCGCCGCGGTGCAGTTGAGCCCGCTGCCGATTCCGGCCAGGACCACGCGGTCGCCGGGGCCCAGCCGCTCCTGCTCCAGCGCCTTGGAGAGCAAGATCGGGATCGACGCTGGTCCCACGTTCCCCAGCTCCGGGTAGATCAGCGGCGCCTTGGAGAGGTCCAGCCCCAGCACCCGCGCCACCTCCTGGGTGTTCAAGGCGCTGACCTGGTGCAGCGCGATCAGGTCGGTGGACTCGCTGGTCCAGCCCAGCTCCTGCTGCGCCCGCGCCCAGGTGCGTTGGGCCAGCAGCACCCCCTGCTCCAACAGGCTCTTGGCGTCAGTGACACCGAAGTCCGCCTGCCCCCGGCACAGCTGGTTGTGCTGGGTGGCGGCCAGGCTGACCGCGCCGACGAAGCGGTGTCCTCCCGGCGCCAGCCGCTCGTGGGCCAGCAGCATCGCCGCGGCGCCCGAGCCCACGGTCAGCGTCGCCAGCTGCTCCCGCACGGTGCGCTCGTCACAGGTCGGCTGGCGCAGCCGCTCCACGGTGCTCTCCACCACATGGCGGCTGGACTCCCCGTCCACCACCAGGCCGTAGTCGATCTGTCCGCGCTCGATCATGTTGCCGACGATCTGCATCCCATCCAGGAAGCCGAGACAGGCGTTGGCGACGTCGAAGTTCAAGCAGGTCTCCGCCAGCCCCAGCTTGGAGTGGACGAAGCACGCCACCGAGGGCTCAAGGTAGTCGCGGGAGACCGAGGTGTTGATCAGCACCCCGACGCGCTCCGCCCGGACCCCGGTCTGCTCCAGAACTCTCTGTCCAGCGAGAGCAGCCGCATCACTGGGCAAGGTCCCCGGGGCCCAGAAGCGCCGGGCCCGGACTCCGGTCAAGGGCTCCAGGAAGCGCTGGGGCAACCCCACCCGGGCGTAGGTCTCCTTGAGCGGGGCCTCCAGCGCGTCGGTGGTGATCCGGTGCGGCGCATCGACATGGGCGACGCCGACGATGGCGACGTTCTCGAATCTCATCGGTCCTGGGTCCTAGCACTCTCCGGGGCTGACGACTCTTCCCCAGGCGCGCCGGAGCTTCCGGGCTACCATGCGCCGATGCCAGCTTCCCCCTCCGCGCAGTGGAGCGATCCCGCCTCGGTGGCGCGCGCCGCCCAATCGACCCGCGAGGAGGTGCGCGAGCGGCTCTCCCGGCTGGAGCTGCCCTTCAACGCCCTGGGCCTGGACCCGTTCGGAGTCTCCCGCCGCCACCTGGAGTACTTCCTTGGCTTGCTGGGCTTCCTCTACCGGCACTACTTCCGGGTGAGGAGCTTCGGCGTGGAGCACGTCCCGCTTCGGGGGCGGGCGATGCTGGTGGGCAACCACTCCGGCGGCCTGGCGGTCGACGCCGGGATGATGCTCGCCTCCGCCTTCCTGGAGCTGGAGCCGCCGCGGCTGGCGCAGGGGATGGCGGAGAAGTTCATCGCCAAGATGCCGTTTCTCGGGGAGTGGACCTCCCGGGTGGGCCAGTTCACCGGGCTTCCGGAGCAGGCGGTGCGCCTGCTAGAGGACGACCGGCTGCTGATGGTCTTCCCCGAGGGTGCCCGCGGCACCGCCAAGCTCTACAAGGAGCGCTACTCGATGGTGGACTTCGGGACCGGCTTCATGCGCCTGGCGCTGCAGACCGGGACCCCGATCATCCCGGTGGGGGTGCTGGGCGGCGGCGCGGCGGTGCCCACGGTGGCCAACCTGTATCGGGTGGGCAAGCTGCTGGGCATCCCCTACCTGCCGGTCACCCCCTATCTGATCCCCTTCCCCCTCCCAGTCTCGCTGGAGGTCCATTACGGCGAGCCGCTGCGCTTCGAGGGGAATGGCGACGAGGAGGACCACGTGGTGGAGGGCTACGTGGAGGTGGTCAAGCAGCGGATCGCCGAGCTGATCCAGCGGCGCCGGCAGGAACGCTGGGGCCCGCGCAGGAGCGCCCAGTGAAGGTCCTGATCGCTGGAATCTCCGGGGCGATCGCCCGGCAGCTGGCGGTGCGGCTGGTCACCGAGGGCCACCAGGTCACCGGCCTGGACACCCGCCCCTGGGCGGACGCGCCGAAGGAGATCACCGTCCACCGGGTGGACCTGCGCAAGCGGGCCGCCGCGGACGTGTTCCGCCGCTGGCGTCCGGAGGCGGTGGTGCACATGGCCACCGTCTCCGCGGTGGCGCAGGTCTCCGACGCGGAGCGCAGCCGGATCAACCTCGGCGGCACCCGTGCCCTCTTCGAACATTGCCTGGGCCACGGGGTCCGGCAGGTGGTGTTCGTGGGACGGCACACCTTCTACGGCGCCTCGCCGGACTCGGCGCTGTACCACACCGAGGCCGAGCCGCCGGTGGAGCTGGCGTCCTATCCAGAGCTGGCCGACCTGGTGGCCGCCGATCTCTACGCCTCCACCGCGCTGTGGCGTTGGCCCGCCCTGCGCACCGCGGTGCTTCGCGTCTGCTACACGCTGGGACGCGGTGGCCAGGGGACGCTGGCCACCTTCCTCTCCCGCCGCCGCACCCCGACCATCCTGGGCTTCGATCCGCTCTTCCAGTTCCTGGAGGAGGAGGATGTGGTGGAGGCGCTGTGGCTGACGATCAAGGCCCGCCTCCATGGAGTGTTCAACGTGGCCGGCCCGCAGCCTTTGCCGCTCTCGCTGGTGATCAAGGAGACCGGACGCCTGCGGCTTCCGTTGCCCGGCGCGCTGCTGCGCCGGGTGGTCGGCCGAGGCGGGCTGCCCACCCTGGCCCCCGGGGCCCTGAACCACCTCAAGTATCCGGTGGTGGTCGACGCCACGCCGTTCCGGGAGGCCACCTTGTTCAAGCACCGCCACGACGAGCTGGCGGTGCTCCACGCCTACCGGGACAGCCACCCGGTCCAGACGACCTCCCGCTGAACAGCCTCGATCCCCACTCCCCGCACCGTCGGCCCCCAAGAAGAAGAAGGAGGAAGGAGGGGCGTAGGCGGTCTATTTTGCCGCCTCCCTCGCAACCGGCGAGGACCAGCAAGGCAAGAGAGACCCCGACCCATGGCTTCTAGTTTGTTGGCATTGATTGACGACATCGCCTCGGTGCTGGACGACGTGGCTGTGTTGGCCAAGGTGGCCACCAAGAAGACCGCCGGGGTGCTGGGGGATGACCTGGCCCTCAACGCCCAGCAGGTCACCGGGGTGGCCGCCAATCGGGAGCTGCCGGTGGTGTGGGCGGTGGCCAAGGGGTCCCTGATCAACAAGGCGATCCTGGTCCCGGCGGCGCTGGCGATCAGCGCCTTCATCTCCTGGGCGGTCACCCCGCTGCTGATGGTGGGAGGGGCCTTCCTCTGCTTCGAGGGCTTCGAGAAGCTGGTCCACAAGTTCCTCCACGCCAAGGAAGACCAGGCCCACCAGGCCCAGCGCCACCAGGCGCTGCTCGATCCCTCGGTGGATCTGGTCGCCCTGGAGAAGGACAAGATCAAGGGCGCGATCCGCACCGACTTCATCCTCTCCGCGGAGATCATCGCCATCACCCTGGGCACGGTGGCCACCGCGGTGTTCATCACCCAGCTCTCGGTGCTGGTCAGCATCGCCCTGGTGATGACGGTGGGGGTGTACGGGCTGGTGGCGGGGATCGTGAAGCTGGACGACGCCGGCCTCTACCTGAGCCAGCGCCAAAGCAGCGCCGCGCGGAGCCTGGGGCGCGGGATCGTGGCCACCGCGCCGTGGTTGATGAAGGGGCTGGGCGTGGCGGGCACCATTGCCATGTTCCTGGTGGGTGGGGGGATCCTCACCCACGGGATCCCCGCCCTCCACCACTGGATCGAGGAGTTCTCCCACCGGCTGGGCGGCGTGGGCGGGGCCCTGGCCCCCACCCTGATCGACGCGCTGGTGGGCGTGCTGGCCGGGGCCGTGGTGGTGGCGGCGGTCACCGGGATCAAGAAGCTGCTCCCCAAGAAGGACGCAGCCGCGGCCGGTTCCCACTAACGCGCGGTCGTCCGTTCCAGCAGCAACCGCCGCTCGGCGGAGGCGATGGTGCGCCGGGCCGGCCGCACCGCGTCCGCGTTGACCGAGATGGAGGTGATCCCCAGCCGCACCAGGTGTTCGGCGAATTCCGGCCGGTTGGAGGGCGCCTGGCCACACAGGGAGGAGGTGATCCCCGCCTCCTTGGCCGCGCGGATGATCCGGGCGATGGCGTCCAGCACCGCCGGATCCGACTCGTCGAACAGCTCGGCGCAGGTTTCGGAGTCCCGGTCCACTCCCAGCATCAGCTGGGTCAGGTCGTTGGAGCCGATCGAGATCCCGTCGATCCCCATCCGCGCGTACTCCGGGATCCAGTAGGCCACCGAGGGGACCTCGGCCATCACCCAGCGGTGTAGCCCGCGCTGCTTACCCAGCGGGCTTTGCTCCACGAGTTCCAGGCACGCCTCCAACTCCCAGCGGGTGCGGACGAAGGGGATCATCAGGTGCAGGTTGGGGGTCTCCTCCCGGACCCGGGCCAGAACCTCCAGCTCCAGCCGGAACAGCTCTGGGTCCTTCACGTACCGGAAGCAGCCGCGGTAGCCGATCATCGGGTTCTCCTCCGCCGGCTCGTACTTCTCCCCGCCGGTGAGGCCGCGGAACTCGTTGGTCCGAAAATCGTAGGTCCGGTACACCACCGGCCGCGGCGAAAACGCGCGGGTGATGGTCAGCAGCCCCGCCTTCATCTTCTCCGCGAACTCCTCCCGCCCTCCGGAGGCCAGCAGCTCCTTGGGGTGACGGCCTCCCAGCGCGTCGGTGATCAGGAACTCCGCCCGCAGCAGCCCCACCCCATCCACCGGCAGCGCCGCCACCTCTGCCGCGTGCTCGGCGATGGCCAGGTTCACGTACAGCCGGGTGGCCAGCGCCTCCGGCTCGCCGCCTCCCTGCAGCGGGGCGGACGCGGCGGTGGCGGTCACCTTGGGGGCGGCGGTCAGCCCGGCGGTGATCCGCCCCCGGGCGCCGTCCACGGTGATCGGCTCGCCGTCGCGCAGCACCCGGGTGGCGGAGCGGGTCCCCACCACGCAGGGGATGCCCAGCTCGCGGCTGACGATGGCGGCGTGGCAGGTCATCCCGCCGCTGTCGGTTATCACCGCCGAGGCCCGGCGCAGGGTGGGCACCCAATCCGGGGAGGTCATCGGCGCCACCAGCACCTCGCCCCGCTCCAGCAGCTTCCCCTGGTCCGGGGTTCGCAGCAGCCGGGCCTTGCCGCTGGCGATCCCGGGCGAGGCGCCCAGGCCGCTGATCAGCACCTCCCCCTCCTTCCCCGGCTGCCCCGGCTGGCCGGCAGGGGTGAGTGTGGTGATCGGCCGGGTCTGGACCAGGTACCAGGCGCCCCCCTCCTCCGCCCACTCGATGTCCTGCGGCGCCCCGTAGTGCTTCTCCACCTTCAGGCCCAGGGTGGCCAGCGCCACCACCTCCGCGTCGGTCAGCACCCGCCGCAGACCCTCCTCTTCCGAGAGGGGGAGGCGATGCTCCCGGCCCTCCGGTCCGCGGACGATCTGGAAGGCCTTGTGTCCGATCCGGACCTCCAGCAGCCGCGGGCCCTGCTTGGAGAGGGCATAGGTGTCCGGCTCCACCTGCCCGCCCACCACCACCTCGCCCAGCCCGAAGGCGCCTTCGATCACGATCCGGGAGGTGTCGCTGGTGGAGGGATCGGCGGTGAACATCACCCCGGAGCGCGCGGAGCTGACCATCTTCTGCACCACCACCGCCAAGATGGGCTCCTCCTCCATCTTCTGCGCCTTGCGGTAGGCCAGCACCCGCTTGCCGTAGGCGGAGGCCCAGCACTCCTTCACCTTCGCGAACAGGTCCGCGTCTCCCACCACGTGGGTGAAGGTCTCGTGCATCCCGGCGAAGGAGGTGCCGGCGGTGTCCTCGGAGGTCGCCGAGGAGCGCACCGCCACCGGGACCTCTTTGCCCAGCTTGCGATAGGCCCGGGCCAGCTCGGCCTGCAATTCCTGCGGAAACGGCGCGCCCCGCAGCAACCGCTGCATCTGCTCCGAGGCGCCGGAGAGCGAGGCGTCGTCCTCGGGATCCACCCCGCGGAACAGCTCCCCCAGGCGCTGACGGATGCCCGCCTTGTCCAGGGCAGCCAGGAAGGCCGCCGGGGTGATCACGAAGCCCGGGGGCACCGGGAGGCCGGCGCGCGTCATCTCTCCCAGGTTGGCGCCCTTGCCTCCGGCGATGGCCACGTCGGTGCGGGACAGCCCATCAAACCAGACGATTTGCTCAGCCATCGCTCCCCCAGGGTGGGTGCTCACCGCACCTTCCTGCAATCTAGGAACCCGCTGAGGGCGCGCCGCCCCGAGCCCACCACGCCTGCCGTGCCGCAGGGCGGGGAGGCGTAGGTCAATCGACCGGCGGACGGGGGCAACGAGGCTGGCGAACGGCTGCTTCCTAAGGCGTCAGCGGGAGCCCGTGGAAGAAGTTCACCTGGCCGGTCTCCAACTCGTACTCCGCGCCGACGATGGCGATCTGCCCGTCCATCACCAGGTCCTCCAGCATCCGGCTGCCGTGACGAAGGTGGTCCGCCGAGGCGCGGACGTTGATCCGCATCGACTCCCGCAGCAGCGCTGGCTCCATCGACTGCTTCTGCGAACGGACGAACCCCTCGATGTGCGGCGAGATCCTGTCGGTGATGGCGCGGATGTTCTTGGACTGCGCGCCCTCTCCTGAGTGCAGCTCCCTCACCGTGGCGGAGATGGCGCCGCAGCGGGTGTGGCCCAGGACCACCACCAGCCGGGTGCCGAACTCGGAGACCGCGAACTCGATCGATCCCACCCCGGAGGGGGCGATCACCTGCCCGGCGATCCGGACCACGAACAGATCACCGAAGCCGACGTCGAAGAGGATCTCCACCGGGGTCCGCGAATCCGAACACCCCAGCACCACCGCGAACGGGCGCTGGCTCTGGTGCGCCAGCTCCGAACGGAAGGAGCGATCCACCAGCGAGGCCCCCGGCTCCAAGAAGCGCCGGTTCCCATCCACCAGCCGCTGCAGCGCCTCCTGCGGCGCGAGCGATCCGCTGTCCCATGTCCCTGGCATCAGGGGGGCTCATACCACCACCCGGACCTAGAGGAACCCTCCCAGCTCCTCGTAGAAGCCCTGGGCGGTCCTAAAGCGGGTGTCCAGCTTCCCGAAGCGCAGCTGCATCGAGTCCCGCAGGGCCACCGGCTTGTTCTTCACCAGCTTGGCCCCATCCACATAGGTCCCATTGGTGGAGCCGGCGTCCATCAATTCGTAGTCCCCGTTGGGCCGCTTGACGAACTGGGCCTGAAGTTTGGAGACGCTGTTGAAGGGCAGGGCCACGTCGCAGCGGGACTCGCGGCCCACCCAGATGAAGGCCTGGAAGGCGTCCGCCATCCGCTTGGTGATCGGCACCACCGCGGTCAGCTTGGGGATCGGCAGCAGCGGGTGGCGGGCGGCGCTGGCGGTGACCTGCTGGGTGCGGAAGGCGCCGTCATCCTCCAGGGGACCGCCCTCCGGGGTGAGCGAGATCACCAGCACCGCCGAGGTGTGCTTCTGGAGGAAGGCGTCGCGGCTCAGGGCCCGGCGATCTTCCAGGAAGGCATCCAGGCGCAGCAGGGAGGGAGGGGGCTCGGCGCTCACGCCTTCGTTTCTACCACCGACCGTCCGGCAAAGCTCAACGCGCGCTCTGCCCCTCCCTGTCAATCAAGGCCCGGGCCTTCCGGCAGAGGGGATGGTTGGGGTCCAGCTCCAGCAGGGCCTCGGCCAGGATTCCCTGCG
Organism: Myxococcota bacterium; assembly: GCA_030857095.1. GTDB lineage: Bacteria > Myxococcota > Myxococcia > Myxococcales > Myxococcaceae > JALYOC01. Next base: position 57,617 of record JALYOC010000058.1, read on the forward strand.
CCTCCTTGCGGGCCTGCTCCCGCTGCGACAGCGCCCAGCGCACCTCGGCGGCCACCAGACGGGTCTCCAGGGTGACCGGATGGCTCTTGCCCCGGGTGGTGATCAAGGTGGCCACCGCCGCCTCTGCCAGTGGCAGCGCCTTGGAGGGCTGGCCCCGGGCCAACAGGATCCGGGCCTCTCCCCGCTGGGCGTCGGAGACCGCATCGAAGGCGCCATCCATCTTGGCACCCCGGGTCAGCACGTCCTGGAACAGGGCCCAGGCCGCCTCCAGCTTCCCCTGCTCCAGCAGCACCAGCCCCTCCTGGGCCAGGGTTCCCAGGGTCTCGGGGCCCCCGAGGGTCAGCTGGTCGGTCAAGACCCGCGCCTTGCGCAGCGAGGCCACCGCGTCCTCGTAGCGCCCCTGGGCGGTGGCCAGCTGGGCCAGGGCCTCGTGCGCGTTGGCGGCGTTGGGGCCCTTGCCTTCGGTGATCACCAGCACCTCTTGGAAGAAGGCCCGGGCCGCCTCGCCCTCTCCCCGGTACTGGGCCACCAGCCCCGATCCGACCAGCGGGTAGGCCAAGAAGGGATGCCTGGGCCCCAGGGTCCGGCGGGCGGTGGAGACCACCTGTTCGTACTGTCCCCGGGCCTCGCTAAACCGCCCCTGGTTCTGCAGGGCCGAGGCGTGGTTGTAGCTGATCCCCAGGGTGACCATGTGCTCCGGGCCCAGGTTGGCGCGGGCCTCGTCGCGGCCCTTTCCCTAGTGGACCGCCGCGCCCACGAAGTCCCCCCCCGTTCCGGGCCACGTTTCCGCGGGCGTTGTGGACCATCGCCGCCGTCTCCGGATCGCGGGCGCGCTGGTTGGCGGACTCGGCGAAGGTCGCCCACTCCAAGGACCGCTTCTCCTGCCGGGTGCGGACGTTCATGGCGGCCAGCCGCACCGCGGCGGTGGTCAGCACCTCGTCATGCCCCTGGGCCAGGGCGTGGGCGAAGGCGGTGGTGAACAGCTCCAGCGCCTCCTGGGGCCGGTTCTCGTTGGACAGCACCACCGCCATGTTCGTCTCGGCCTCGGCGATCAGCGGAGGGTGGTCCAGCTGCTGGGCCGCGGCCAGCGCCGGTCGGGCGATCTCCCCCGCCTCCTTGACCCGTCCCGCCTCGGACAGCACCATGGATCGGGTCAGCTCCTTGCGGATCCGCTCCACCTCGGCCGCGGCCTGGGGATCCTCGGGGGGAGGGAGCCGGGCGGTCAGCCGGCTCACATCCGAACAGGTCTCCAACCGGGGCAGCCCATCCAGCAGCTGCTTGGCCTTGCCCACCGTGGAGGCGTCCGCCCGGGCGAAGAGGTCGGTCATCGCCGCCACCGCGTCTAGCCGCTGCTGCAGACAGCCCATCCTCAGGGTGAGCACCTGGTCGGACTGCTCTCCCCGGACCCGGGTGGCCAGGCAGGCCTCCTGATGGGTCGTCGCCCACCGCGAGCTGTAGTCGTCCAGCACCTGCTGGGCGCGGGAGGATGAATCTTCGGCGAAGGGCAGGCCGGTGGCGGTGAAGGCGGCCCGCAGCTGTTCGCGCCGGAGCGGATCCCACACCCCGGCCAGCTTGTCCCCAGCACCGCTGCACAGCTGGGCGCGCGCCCGCAGCGACTGCCCCACCGCGACCAGGGCCAGCACCACCGCGGCGGCCACCCCCGCGCCCGCCAGCAGGCGGTTGCGGCGCTGCGAGGGATCCCGGCCCAGCGCCAGGTTCAGCTCCCGCATCGACTGGAAGCGCCCCGCCGGATCGGCCGACAGCGTCCGAACCAGGATTCTGTGGATCCACATCGGGACCGGGGAGGAGGGCGGAGGCGGACGGACCTCGCCCCGGCGGGCGTGCTCCAGCCACTCGCTGGCCTTCTTCCCCTCGAAGGCATGCTGGCCGTAGAGGGCCTCGTAGAGGGCGACGCCGAAGCTGAACTGGTCGGTCCGGAAGTCGGCGGGCAGCTTCTCGAACTGCTCGGGCGCCATGTACCGGGGCGTCCCCACCACCTGCCCCTCCCGGGTGATGGTGTCTCCCAGGGTGCTGCCCCCCACGGTCCCGCCGGAGAGGGTGTGGAAGGTCTCGGTGCCTGCGCCCGCGGGGGTCTTCAGCGCCCCCGGGGTGAGGACCTTCTCCGGATCCGTGCTGGCCAACCGGGCGATCCCGAAGTCGGTGACCCGGGCCCGGCCATCCTGGCCCACCAGGACGTTGTCCGGCTTGAAGTCGCGGTGGACCAGCTTGGCATCGTGGGCCGCCGCCAGCCCCTCGCCGGCGGCGCGGAACACCTCCACCACCTCCTTCCAGGGCCGGCGCGGCTCGCTGCGCAGCCACTCGCGGACGTTGACGCCCTCCACCAGCTCCATCACCACGCAGACGCGCCGCTGGAGCACCACCACGTCGTGCACCCCCACCACGTTGGGGTGGGAGAGCCGAGCCATCGCCTGGGCCTCGCGCAGCAGCCGGGAGGCGGCGGGGGTTCCGCCCTCGTCTTCGCTCTGGTGCAGGACCTTCAGCGCCACCGCCCGGTCCAGCTCCTTGTCGTAGGCGCGGAACACCACGCCCATCCCGCCCCGCCCCAGGGTGAGCAGGATCACGTACCGGCCCAGATCCAGCCCCGGCTGCCAATTGAGCTCGGAGGGGGACGGTTCGGCCCACCGCGCCCCGCCCTGGATGACGCCGGTCTCCTCTCCGCCGGTGTCCGGGCGGTCGCCCCGCAGCAGCTGGGCGTAGCAGAGCGGACAGGTGTCCACGTGTGCCTGCGCCCCGGCGGCCTCTTCGGGGGACAGCTCCCCCCGGGAGAGCGCGGTCAGTTCGGCCTGGGTGAGACAGGAGTTCACTCCGGAGCAGTGTCCGTTACCCGCCACTGGCAGGGCAAGCGACAGCCTCTGAGCTCAGCTGCAGCTTGCCTGCCTGGACGCCCGCACCGGTGCTCACGCGCCGGACCCTAGTAGGCGAAGGGCAACACCACCGGGTCCATCTGCTGTCCGTGCTTGGGGAAGCTCCAGGCGGAGATCACCTTTGCCAGGCACCGGGACAGCTCGCTTTGCAGCAGCGCTTCTGGGGACAGCGCGGACACCTCCCGCACCTTGCCCTCGGGGGTGATGGTCCAGCGCATCACCAGCTTCGAGCCATCCGACGGGGGCGGACGGTGGGCCTGGACACAGCTCTGCACCGCCCCCTTGTGGGAGAGCACCACCTCCAGGATCTGCGACTGGCCCAGCGTGTCCGGCAAGGGGCTTCCCGCTGCACCCGCGGGGGGCGGCACATAGACGCTGGGCTTCTTCTCCTCCGGAACCGGCGCCTTCTCCTCATCGGGCTCCTCCACCCCGAAGGCCTCCTCAAAGCCGTCGCGCGCCGCCTTCTCCACCAGGTCCGGGTCCTCGTCGGGATCGCGGGGAGGAGCCGGCTTCTCCTCCTCGAACTCCACCTCACCGGGGGCGGGCGTGGGCTTGGACGGCGCGGGCTTCGGGGCGACCTTGGCCGGACGGGCCACCGCCGGAGGCGGAGCCTCGACCACCGGTGTGGGGGCCGGGGTGACCACCGGCTCCGGGACGGCGGCCGGTGCCGCAGTGACCACCGGGGCCACCTGGACCGCGGGCGGGGGCTGCACCACGGGCGCCACCGGCGGGGTGGCGCTGGCGAAGGGCAGACGCCCCCAGGCCAGCAACAGGATCAGCGCCATCACCGCGCCGGCCACCACCCCGGTGACCAGACTCTGGGTCAGCGCCGAGAACCGCGGCGGCGGGGCGGCGGGCGGAGGCGGCGGGGGGGAGAGGACGTAGTAGACCCCCGCGTGCTGCTCGGGGGCCTTGGGCGACTCCACCCGGGCCGGAGGCCGCTGCGAAAACAGCTCCTCGGCCAGCGCTGCCGCGTGCGGAGTCCAGTGACTGGCCTGCTCCTCCTGGGCGCTGGGGGTGGGCTCCACCTGCGGCGGCGGCGGCAACCGCGGGGCCAGGGCCGCCGCCAGCTGCGTCACCCGGGAGAGGACGATCCAGGAGGAGAACCCCTCGTGCCAGCAGTAGGAGTCGGGGCCGATCTCCCCGTCGTTCCACAGCTTGCGCGCCTGCTGCAACGTCAGCGGGCCCAGCTGGCTGCCGCGGACCTCGAAGTACCAACGCTCGATCGGCTCGGCGCCCTCGTCGGAGCGACCGATCAGGGACGAGGCCAGCTGGGACATCTGCTCGGCGATGACCCGGGCGTGGAGCCGCTCTTCGCCCGTCCGGCCCTCCTCCAGCTCTCCCCGGGGCAGGATGGCGTGTTTGCCCGAGCTGAGCACGTCATCGACCAGCGAGCTGAGCTCGTCTTCGGACACACTCTCGAACGGCTGTGAACTCCCGGGGGACGTCGGCTTGGACACGGAGCGCAGGCTGCACGGTTTTCGAAGGCACCGTCAACCACGAGAGCAGGCAGCCGGTCGACGCTGCGCGGGGGGCCCCACATCCGTCAGGATGGGAGCCGATGGCCGACGCACCCACACTGGTTCACTCCCCCTTCGCCCTTGCCTTGGTCCAGTACGCGCGTCAGCGGAGTCTTCCGCTGGAACCGTGGGTTGGGCTTCTCCCACCGCCGGTGGGACACGTGCCCGGATTGGAGCTTTCCACCGCAGAGGTCCGCCGGCTTGCGGAGGCGGTGGCGCGCGCGAGCGGAGAGGGGTCCCTGGGCCTGCTGCTGGTGGCCTACCTGCTGGGCTACTCCGAGCCCCGGGCGCTGGCGCGCGCCTTCCGGCGCTGGACCGGAACCAGCCCCAGCGCCTTTCGCGCCTCCGGTGGGTGACGGGCCCTGGCGTCCGGGGTGCCCACTTCTGGCGCGCGCTGTCTCGCCGCCGGCCGGGCCTGGAGGCATGCTTGGGACATGAACGTCTTTGTGACCGGTGGAACCGGAATGGTGGGCAAGGCGCTGGTGCGGCGGCTGGTGGCGGACGGCCACCGGGTGCATGCGCTGGGCAGGAGTGCCACCGCCGAGGCGCTGCTGCGCGAACTGGGGGCGATTCCGGTACGCGGCGAGCTGGCGAACCTGGAGGCCTGGGCGGAGGCGCTGGTGGGCATGGAGGCGGTGGTCCACGCCGCCTCGCCCCTCCCCTCCTGGGACCCCTGGGAGCACTTCGAGACGAACATCGTGGCCCCCACCGGGGCGCTGGCCCGGCAGGCGGCCAAGGCCGGGGTCCGCCGCTTCGTCTATCTGAGTTCGGAGAGCGTGCTCCAGGATCGGGCCCCGTTGGTGGGCGCCAATGCCTCCACCCCACCCGCGCGGACCCCCAACTCCTTCTACGGACGCGCCAAGAAGGCGGCGGAGGAGTCGCTGCGCAGTATCCCTGGCCTGGAGACGATCATCCTCCGGCCCACCTTCATCTGGGGAGAGGGGTGCTTCGCCTTCGAGGAGGTGGGCGCCAAGGTGGAGTCGGGCGCGTTCGTCTGGGTGGACGGAGGCCGGGCCCCCTTCGAGGCGGTCCACGTGGACACGGTGGTGGAGGCCTCGGTGGCCGCGCTGACCCGGGGGACCGCGGGCGCGGTCTATCTGGTCACCGATGATGCGCCCGCCACCTTCCGCGAGTTCTGGGAGCGGATCTTCCAGCTGCGAGGCATCCCCTCGCCGCGGCGATCGGTGCCCAGCTGGCTGCTCCGTCCGGTGGCGGCGACGCTGCAGGCGCTGTGGCGGGCCGCCGGGAAGCGCACCCCGCCGCCGCTCACCCCCTTCGAGCTCGCCTTCGCCTCCCAGCCCCGCCGCTATGACGTCTCCACCACCTGGGCCGAGCTGGGGATCCGCCCGGCGCTGACCCGCGAGGAGGGCTTTGCCCGGCTGGGCGCGCGCGGCTGATTGTCTGTGAAAGCCTGCTGATCTACGGCGCGCTCTACGCCACCTTCGGCTTCCAGGGCCTCTTCCTCCAGGGAGCGATCGGCTACACCGCCCTGGCGGCCGGGCTGGTGAGCCTGCCCGGTACGTTGCTCCTGACCCTGTTCTCCACCCGGGTCGGAGAGTGGGCCTCCTGGATCGGGGCCCGCCCCCCGCGCAGCTGCGTCGGGCGGCGCCGCCGCTCAACCGGCCGGACCCGGGACTGCCGGCGAGGGTAAAGGCCGCCGCCCGGGAGGCCTCCACCGAGACCTTCCATCTGGCGATGCTGGTGGGGGCGGGGCTGCTGCTGGCCGGGGGAGCGATCAACCTGGTTGGACTCCACAAGCAGGCGGCGGGGCGGGCGCCCGAACACCGCTCGCCACGCTGAGCCCCCGGCCCCAACCTTGTCCGAAGGCTCGCAAGGAGGCTCCGATGGCAAAGGTGGCGATGATTCTGGCGGGGATGTTCGAGGACTCGGAGTTCCGGCAGCCCTTCGACACCCTGCGCGAGGCAGGACACCAGGTGGTGGTGATTGGCTCCGAGGCCCACCAGCCGCTGAAGGGAAAGAAGGGATTGGAGACCATCACCCCGGAGGTCTCGATTGCCGAAGCCTCCGCGGACGACTTTGACGCCCTGGTGATCCCAGGCGGCTACTCGCCCGATCATCTACGGATGGATCCGAAGATGGTGGCGTTCACCCGGGACCTCTTCGAGGCCGGCAAGCCTTTGGCGGCGGTCTGCCATGCGGGCTGGATGCTGGCGGAGGCGGGGATCGCCGAGGGACGGAAGCTGACCTCCTGGCCTTCGATCAAGACCGACCTGATCAACGCCGGCGCCCGCTGGGTGGACCAGGAGGTGGTGGAGGACGGAAACCTGATCACCTCCCGCAACCCCGGGGACCTGCCTGCCTTCTCGGCGGCGATCCTGCGGCAGCTGGAGGGAACCATTCCTGCGCGGGCCGGCGGGCCCGACGCCTCGGAGTCCACCTCCTCCTCGCCTCCGTAGTCCCGCACGCCAGAGGCCCCGGCAACACCTGATCACCGGGGCCTTTGGGTGCTGTGACTTGCGGCTAGTTCTTGCCGGCAGCGGGCGCGACCACGCCCTTGGCGTCGTGCTCGGCGCGGGCCTGGGCGGCGGCGGCCTTGGAGTTGGCCGCGTCGTTCTGGGCCTGGCCGGCGAAGGGGGCGGTCAGCATCGAGGCCGCAAGGGCGATGGCCATCTTGTTCATGGGGGTCTCTTCGAAAAGGGTGTGGGGCTCCTTATTCGCCCTCCCCGGCCCAGGGTCCATCGGAGGAACCCAAGTGCTCAGCGGACGAAGGTCGCGCCATTGTCCCGATTGTGGAACGGAGAGTTACAACTGGACGAACTGGGATGCGCAGCCGCAGCTCGTCAGCCACTGCAGCCGGGGAGGCAAGCGGACGCCTTGGTTCAGGCGGCGCGGCGCTGCCGGGCGTCCTGCAACAGGTCCCGGGCGCGGGCGAACTCCTTGGCCCCATACAGCGCGGCCTTGAGCTCCTCGCCGCCCGCCAGCGGACGCAGCACCCCCGCGTAGTGGCGGCGCGAGCAAAACACCCCGGACCTCTCGCCACGGAAGGCGACGTTCAGCTCCAGCACCCGGAGCAGGAAGGCCAGCCGCTCGTCGTCCCCGACCTGGGCCAGGCGCCGCCCGTGATCGAGCAGCGCCCGGGCCTCGCGGAACACCCAGGGGTAGTCGATGGCCGCCCGCCCCACCATCACCCCCGCGCAGCCGGTCTCGGCCAGCGCGCGTTGGGCGTCCTCCGCGGTGCGGACATCCCCGTTCACCAGCACCGGGATCTGCACCACCTGCTGCGCCTTGCGGGCCCAGGACCAGTCGGCGGCGCCGTCGTGGCGCATCTTGGCGGTGCGGCAGTGGACGGTCAGCGCGCTGACCCCCACGTCCTCCAGTCGGCGCGCCAGATCCACGATCGGCATCTCCACCTCCGGCCCCCACCCGATGCGGGTCTTCACGCTGACCGGCAGCGAGACGCTCTTCACCACCAGCGCCGCCATCGCGATCATCCGGTCCGGGTCCCGCAACCAGCCGGCACCGGCGCCGCGGGCGGCGATCTTCGGCACCCAGCAGCCACAGTTGATGTCGAGGAACGCCGGGCCCGCCTGTTCGGCGATCACCGCCGCCTCCACCAGGGAGGCAGGATCGCCCCCGTAGATCTGGATCGCCGTGGGCTGATCCCCGGGCGCCAGCTGCAGCTTCCGCTTCGAGCCGTGGTCCCCGCGCAGCAGCGAGTCCACGTTGACGAACTCGGTGAAGCACAGGTCCGCGCCCAGCTCCCGGCACACCTGGCGGTACACCACATCGGTGATGTCCTCCATCGGAGCGAGGACCACGGCCTTGCCGGAGTAGTGCGAGCGGAGGGAGCGGGACACGGCGGGGCCTTATGCCAACTCCCTGGCCGGGAGGCGAGCCTGGCCCCCGCTCAGCGGGGATGGGCGGGGTCGTGGAAGGCGATCGGCGCCCCCAGACAGACCGCGGGAATGCCAAAGGCGTCCACCAGCGGGATCGCGTCGGGCAGCAGCTCGGCGAACAACAGCGGGACCTGCTTGCGGATCGCCTTGGCGCGGGCCGACTCCACATAGTCGTTGGCCTGCAGCCAGCCCAGCTGTCCCTCCAGGGTGCACAGCCCGTGCAACGCCCGGAGCCGGCCCAGCTGTTCCCGCAGCTCGGAGGGTGCCTGCTCCTCCGCTCGCACGAAGGACTCCAGGACGATCCGGTCCACGTGGGCCAGGGCCAGCGCCACCACGTGCTCCTGCACCTCGTTGAGCGCCAGCGCCGGGTCCATCTTCCTAGCGTGCCGCTTCTGCAGCCGCCGGCCGGCGGAGGCCAGCAACGACTGTTCGCGGAAGCGCAGCGCCGCCAGCTGGAAGTCGGCGCTGCGCAGCGTCTGGGGATCGGTGCCCCGGGTGACGAAGGGGTTCTTCTCCCTGATCGCGGTGACCGCCTGTCCGGCCAGGTAGCGGACCACCTTGACGGCGCCGCCGCTGGCGAACTGCTGCCGGAAGCCGGTGAGCAGGCTCTTGGCCAGAAGCTGCAGCAGCACGGTGTTGTCGCCTTCGAAGGTGGTGAAGATCTCCGCGTCGTTCTTCAGGTCCGGGATCCGGTTCACCGACAGGTACCCCTGCCCACCGCAAGCCTCCCGGCACAGCTGAAGGGTCCGGGTGGCGTGCCAGGTGGCGCCCGCCTTGAGCCCCGCCGCACGGGCCTCCAGCTCCCGCGAGTCCGAGTCCCGGGGGAGGGCCAGGAACTGCTCGCGCAGCTCGTCGAGGGCGAAGTGGTAGGCGTAGGTGGCGGCCAGCGCGGGGAACAGCCGCCGTTGGTGGGTGGGATAGCGCAGCAGCAGGGTCTCTGGCTGCGAGGTGGGCCCGAACTGCCGCCGGGCCGCGGCGTAGCGGATGGCCACCGCCAGCCCGACCTTGGAGGCGCTCAGGGCGGCGGTGGAGACGCTGATCCGGCCGCCCACCAGCGTCCCCAGCATGGTGAAGAACCGTCGGGAGGGACTCTGGATGGTGCTCTCGTAGCGGTGGTCCTCGGTGATGGTCGCGTACCGGCCCAGCAGCGATGACTTGGGGACCCAGACCTGGTCGAACCACAGCCGCCCGTTGTCCACCCCATTGAGCCCCATCTTCTGCCCCGAGTCTCCAATCCGGATCCCGGGCGCGGGGTTTCCCAGCGCGTCCCGGATGGGGACGATCACCGCGTGCACCCCGTGATGGGCGCCGCCCACCTCCAGCTGCGCGAAGACGGTGGCATAGCGTCCGTGCACCGCCGCGTTGCCGGCCCAGTCCTTGCGGGCGGACTCGCGGGGGGAGTGGATCACCAACTCCCCGGTGGCCGGGTCGTAGCGGGCCACCGTCTCCAGATCCGCCACGTTGGAGCCGTGCCCCACCTCGCTCATCGCGAAGCAGCCGGGCGCCTCCAGCGAGGCCACCTTGGGCAGCCAGGCCGCCTTCTGCTCCTCGGTGCCCAGAAAGTAGATCGACCCGCCCCAGAGGCCGAACTGCACGCCGAACTTCACCCACAAGGAGAGATCGCCCAGGGCCAGGGTCTCGATGGTGGCGAAGAACTCGCCCAGGTCCTTGGCCTTGCTGGTCACCCCCGGGAACGCCAGCTGCCCCAGCCCCCGGTCGGCCAGGGTCTGCAGCCAGGTGAACACCTGCTCCCGGTAGGCCTCCTTGCTCAGCCCGAACGCGGCGCGGTGTTCGGGCTGGGCCAGGAACGCCCGGACCTGCTCGCGCGCCGGCGCGAACCGCCCATCCAGCAGCCGCTGCAAGGCGGGCAGGTCGAAGCGCGGCGGCCCCCACAAGGAGGAGTCCTCCGGCTGATCCCGGGGAAGCCGCAGCGCGTCGGGGTCCGGCTCCAACGCGGCCAGCAGCTCCTCCACCTGCGCCAACGCCGCGCCGGAGGCCCCGCCCGCGACTGCCATCCCCCGGGCCAGCGCGCCCAGCGAGGACTTCGCCTCCTCGGAGAGGGTGGCGGCGACAGTCCGCAGCGTCTCCCCCAGCTGGGCCAGCGCCTCCGCCGAGGGAGGCTGCTGGGGTCGCAGCCAGGGCACCAGGGCCTCACGCAGCGGAGGGGTGAGCCACGGCTGGCCCTCGATCCGCTCGGTGAGCAGCGCACGCTGTTCGGGGGAGAAGTCCCCGTCCGCCCAGGCGACGTACAGCAGGGGCAGGAAGGGGCGAAGCTCGGGCTCGGTCAGCAGCAGGGAGGTGTCCACGGCCAGGGATGCTGGGGACCTTGGGCCCCGCGATGCAACGGCCGACGCTCCGACCCGTTGGATGACGGACCGCGGTGCTACAAGGGCCCGCATGGAGGAAGAGGAGGAGAGGCCGCGCCGCAAGCAGCCCGAGGCCCGCAAACGTCCGCGGAAGATCTCCCCCCGCTACCTGGAGAACTCGGCCCTCCACTATCTGAAGCGGTACAGCTCCACCGTCAGCCAGCTGCGGCGGGTGATGCTCCGGAAGATCAACCGCTCCCTGCGCGAGCACGGGGGAGACAAGCTGCAGGCGGTGCAGTGGTTGGACGCGCTGGCGGAGAAGCTGGTCCGAAACGGGCTGCTCAACGATCAGGCTTACGCGGAGACCAAGACCCACTCCCTGCGCAATGCCGGGCGCAGCACCCGGGTGATCGCCATGAAGCTGAGGATGAAGGGTGTCTCCGCGGAGCTGGTCACCCAGCAACTGGACCAGGCCACCCGCGCGCTGTCCGAAGACGACGCCGCGAAGATCTGGGCCCGGAAGAAGCGGCTGGGGCCCTTCCGCCGCGACGTCTCCACCCGGAAGGACCTCCGACAGAAGGACCTGGCCTCGCTGGCCCGGGCGGGCTTCTCCTTCGGGATCGCCAAGAAGGTGATCGACGGGACGGCGGACTAGCCGCGGCGAGCGGAACCCCGGATCGGGCGCTAGGCTCGGGGCGCGTGCGAACCACAACACCACTGGTCAGTGCCCTGCTGCTGCTGGGCGGCTGCGCCACACTCTCCTCCTCCCTGGAGCCTCCTCGAATGGAACCCCCCATCGTCCAGACCGGCGCCGAGGTCCTGCGTCGCCGCGCCGCCGAGGTCTCTCCGGAGCAGATCGGCACCCCGGAGTTCCGGGCGCTGGTGGAACAGATGATCGCCGCGATGCGCGCCGCCCCCGGGGTGGGGTTGGCCGCCCCGCAGCTGGGGGTCGCGCTGCGGGTGTTCGTGGTGGAGGACCCGCCGGCGCTGCAGGCGTCACTGCAGCCCGCGGAGCTGGCGGAGCGGGAGCGGGTGCCGGTCCCGGTGAGGGTATTCATCAATCCAGTGGTCCGGCCGCAGGGAGAGGAGCAGGTCACCTTCTTCGAAGGCTGCCTCTCGGTGGACGGGTTCGCCGCGCTGGTGCCCCGGTTCCGGGAGGTGGAGGTCAGCGGGCTGGACCAGCACGGCCAACCGGTGACCTGGCGGGTCAACGGCTGGCCGGCGCGGATCCTCCAGCACGAGATGGATCACCTCAACGGCACCCTCTATCTGGACCGGATGCACTCCCGGACCTTCGGGACCAGCGCCCAGCTCAAGGAGCGCTTCGGAGGGAGGCCGATAGCGGAGATCCTCCAGGCGTTCGAGCTGTGACCCGGGTCAGCGGAAGGTGTTGCAGGCCTCCACCGTGCCCTGCTTGAGCCCGCGCTGGAACCACTCCATCCGGTGAGCGGAGGTGCCGTGGGTGAAGGTCTCCGGTGAGACCCGGCGCCCCGCCTCCCGCTGCAGCCGGTCGTCACCGATGGCGGCGGCGGCGGCCAGGCCCTCCTCCACATCGCCGGGCTCCAGCAGCTGCCGCTCGCGCTGGGCGTAGTGCGCCCACACCCCGGCGAAGCAGTCGGCCTGCAGCTCCACCTGCACCGACAGCGCGTTGCCGCTGGCCTGGTCCATCCGCCGCTGCGCCTGCTGGGTCTGCTCCGAGATCCCCAGCAGGTTCTGGACGTGGTGGCCGATCTCGTGCGCCACCACGTAGGCGTTGGCGAAGTCCCCCGCCCCGCCCATGCGGGCCAGCTCGTTGAAGAAGGAGAGGTCCAGGTACACCTGCTGGTCGGCTGGGCAGTAGAACGGTCCTACCGCCGAGCTGGCGCCGCCGCAGGCGGACTGCACCGCGCCGGTGAAGATCACCAGCCGGGGCTCCTGGTACTGGACATTCTGTCCCGCCAGCAGCCGGGGCCAGGTGTCCTCGGTGTCCGCCAGGATCACCGAGACGAACTCCTTGAGCTGCTCCTCTTCGGGGCTGCCGACGTAGGCCCCTCCCGAAGCTCCCTGCCCCTCGTCCACCGGGGGCCCTTGCTGCATCCCGCTTGGGTCCACGCTCTGACCGGTGAACAGGTAGAACAGCACGCCAATCAGGGTGAGGAGCCCGCCACCCGCCAGCGCCGGACCTCCGCGACCCCGACGGTCGATGACGTTTCCGCTGCGTCTTCCGGTTTGCCACTTCATGAGCGCAAGCTAGGCAGCAAGCCCCTGGCGCGGATAGCCCCGCCTGCCTGATTGCTTCCCCGGAAGGACCCGGCAATTACCGGGCGGGAAGTTCCGCGGGAGCGTCCGGCGGTTCGGCGCGGATTGCCACCAGCAGGTACTCCCGGGCGCCACGCGGCCGATGCACAGTCACCTCGTCGCCCACGGTCCGACCCAGCAAGGCCTGGCCAATCGGTGACTCCACGCTGATCCAGCCGGCCCGCACGTCCACCTCGTCCGGCCCCACCAGCCGATAGCGAACGCGTTCACCGTCCTCGTCCTCCAACTCCACCCAGGCTCCAAAGAAGGCGGCGTGGGTGGCGGGCGGAGTGTGGACCACAGTCACCGAGTCCAGCACCTCCACCCCCACCACGATCTTCGCCTCCAGGTCGGCGCGGGAGGCCGGGTCGGCGGAGGTCGGCAGCGCCGAGAGCGCGGCCCGCACCTGCTCCAACGCGTCCACCAACCGCCGGTGGCCCCCCGGGGTGATGTAGCGCTGCTCCGCCCCCGGCCGTCTTCCGGCGCGCGCGCTGGGTTCGACGGTGGCGGCGTCTTCGTTGACGAAGGCCTTGGACACTTCTGAAAGATAGGTGCGCCGGAGCGCTCCTCCTACCTGCTCGGCTGCCCACCGCACCGCCGGGCTGACTGGCTGGCGTGCCGGTTCGCGGGCGTTATCATCGGTCCCGCTGTCGAAAGGAGGTGGTGACTTGCACAGTTACGCAACGGTCATCACCCCCGCTGGAGCCGAGCGGTCGTAGAGCCGGTCATACGCGGTGGGTGAAGCCTTACCGGGCCCGTCGAACCCAGTCGTGGGTGCGGCGGGCCTGGTTTTTTTTCAGCGCGGTCCGGGGAGCGGGCGCAGCACCGCGGGGACCACCACCGGGGCCGTGTCCTCCGCGGAGTCGGAGACCTCGGCGGCCACCGCCTGCACCGACTGCGACTGGGTCACCTCCGCCACCTCCTCGGCAGGCGCGGCCACCACCGAACGGCCCTGGGCCACCTGCTGGGCCTCGTTGAAGCCCGGAGGAAGCCTTCGCGGAGGCACCTGCACCGCCGGCGGGATCGGGCAGCGGGTGCACGGCCCACGCAGCGGAACCCTCAGCACCTGGGAGATCCGCAGGAAGCTGCTGCGCATCCGGTTGGCCTTCTTGATCGAGCTGACCGTGGTCCCGTAGCGGACCGCGATCCCGCCCAGGGTGTCCCCCTTGCGGACCCGGTGCATGCGCAGGTTCTGCTCTGGGCGCATCGCCAGCAACGGCGCGACCCGGCGGCCCAGCTCCTGGGCGCGGGCGTTGTAGAAGCGGACGTGGAAGTGGTCCCGGTGGCGCCGGGCGTGCCGGATGATCGACTGGGTGCCGGCGCGGAACAGCGAGTCCAACCAGGCCTTGTCCTCACCCACCGACAGCGCGTGGTCATAGATCACCTTCTGGACCCGCCGATCGACCAGGATCATCTGCACGTCGGTCTGGGTGACCAGCGCCTTGAGCAGCGCCCAGTTCCTGGCCGGGTCGATGTACTTCTCCCGCTCCCGCGCACGGTTCGTCTCCGCGGTCGGATAGTAGAAGCCCAGGTCCACGTCGCGCCCGTTCTGGTGGCTTTTGTGCGGACGCAGGTGCCCGCCCTCGGCGCCGCTGAGCTGGTTGACCCGCAGCGCCGGCGCGTCCGGATGCTGCCGCTTCACCTCGGTGATGGCGGCGATCACCGCCTGCACCGTCTCCCGCGTTGCCCAGGCCTTCTCCGGCTGGACCACCACGTAGCCCTCCCCGGGAGGGAACTGGTAGGCATTGACGATCCGCCCCTCGTCCACAAAGCCAATGGAGATCGACCCCAGGGCATCGGGGGTCTTGGCCCACAGCTCGGTCAGCTCCTGGTCCGAGAGCTCCGCCGAGTAGCGGACCCCGTTCTCCACCGACCCATCGACCTCGTGGGATTCGCCCTCGTCCTCCGAGGGCTCCGCCAGCTCATCCTCCTCGGAGGGGGTCAGCCCATCGGGGATCTCCGGCTCCGGGACCACCGCCGCCGCGACCACGGTCGTCGCTTCCACCGCGGACACGGGCAGCTCGGCCGGCGGCGCGGAGGGCGGTAGTTGCCCGGTCGGAAGGGAGCTTTGGACAACGGGCGCAGTGGCGCAGGCACACAGCGCGGCGAGAGTGAGGACACCGACAAATCGAATCATTGCTTCCCAGGACCACGGTTCGAAGGGTGCGCGGACCGTCGTAACCCCGGGCGGTCAGCGCGGGTGCAGTGTACCTGGCACCTGCCGAACTTCCGAAACCGGTGACAAGAGGGTGTGTCTGTTCGTCTGCTAACCCCGACGGTGCGCATGGGTGCATTCCACCCCGCGCGGCACCCATGACCCAGGGAGGAGACGCAAAGAGGTGCGCGCCTTCCGGGGCGCGGATGAAAGAAGGCCCCGTGACTCGCAATGGAGCCACGGGGCCAGGAACGGACGAACCGCGAACCGTCTACATGCGACGGGTCTTGGGCTGCTTGGCGCTGGGGACCGGCGCGGGAGCAGGAGCCGGAGCAGGCGCCGCCGGCTGGGTCGCCGCCGGAGCGGTCCCGGAGGCGGGAGCCGTGGTCCCGCTGGTGGTGGTGGACGCCGGCTGGGTCGCGCCCGGAGCGGCGGGAGCAGGCGCGGCCGGGGCGGGGGCCTGGGTGGCCACGGCGGTGGACGGGGTGTCCAGCCGGGTCAGGCCCACGAAGGTTCCGGGCTGACGGCCCTCGGCGGCCTCGGTGTTCAGGCGCACCGCGGCCAGGGTCTGGCTGTTGAGGTTCAGGTCCCGCTTGGTGAACAGGTCGCGCAACGAGACCTCCACCCGGCCGATCTCCTCATTGCCCTTCTCCTGGAACACCCGGAAGGAGACCCGGCGATCATCGAAGGCGTTCCCGGCAATGGTGAACTCACCCTCGAACACCGCGTAGGCGCCCTGCCGGGCCGCCGTCTCCAGCCGCATCCCGTCGGGGAGGACCGCCTCCACCTTGAGATTGGGGCGGTTCTCGTACGGCAGGTCCAACGCGGCCTGGGAGGCGCGGTCGAAGTTGTTCTTCTGGAGCGCGGCGCTCATCTGCTGGGAGATGCGGAAGAACAGCGGGGTGGTGGCGCCGATCCAGGAGCTGCCGTCCAGCCGGGTGGGCTGCAGCAGCACCGACCGCAGCGAGACCTTGTAGGTGCGGAAGCGGACGCGATCCAGCATCTCCGCGGCCCGGCCGTCGTCCTTGCCGGTGCTCACCGCCTCGCGCAGCGCGGCCTCGGCGGAGGGCCAGTTCTTGGCGGTGATCGCCTCGTCGGCGGCGATCAGTGTGGTGGTGTACTTCACCAGCGGCAGGGCGCGACCGTTGGGGCGGACCTTCTCCGCCGCCAGGTAGGCGGCCTGGGCAGTGCGGAAGTCGTTCTTTTGCAGCGCCTCGTCACCGCGGCGCGCCTCGTCCTCATAGATGGCCAGCAGGTGCCGCTCGCGATCGTCGGAGACCGCGCGGACCGAGTCGCGGTACTTGCCGTCCAGCCCGGTGAGCAGCTCATAGAGCTGGATCGACTCGTCGTACTGCCGGTTGTTGCGGAGGCGCTCGGCCTCCACGCTGGCCCCGGCCACGATCTCCTGCTCCGCCAGCCGGGTCTGCTCCATCACGCCCGGATCGGAGGACTCGCGCGACTTGGAGAGCAGGCTCAGCGCCTCCTGGAAGCGGTTCTGGGCGGCGGCGGCGCGGGCGTTGTTCACGCTGACCAGCGCCTGCTGGGTCACCGAACGCTGGCGCAGGGCCACCGCCTCGGCGTGGACCGGGTCCAGTTGGAGGACGAACTCGGCCTCGGCGCGGGCGCAGTCGTAGTTCTGCATGCGCTCGCAGCCCTGGGCCTTCTGCCAGGAGTCCGCCACGGCGGCGGCGCGGGCCTGGTCGTGCTTCTCCTTGAGGCCCGGGGTCTCCGGCTTCTCCGCCAGGGCCTGGCGATAGGAGCTGTACGCGGACTTCCAATCACCCACCGCGGCGGCGCTGTCGCCGACCTTCTCGTGGGCCACACACCCGGTAAGCAGCATTGCGCTCACCAGCACCATTACGGCATTTCGCATTTCGCAGACCTCTCGAAGGGTAGAAGCACGCTGACCGACAAGCCCGACGGACGAGCGAGCAAGCGCGATATTCCAGCCACCGCGCGCGCGGGGCATTAGAGCGCGCGAACACAATTACGTCCACGCTGCGGATAGGTTCGGTCGCCCCCTTTCCGATCAGGGGAGCAGTCGGGTGCGACCTGGACCTACGGGCCGGGGAGAGCGGTTAGTTCATGTACCGGGGACGGGCCGTGGGGGTGGGGTCCTCGCCCCGGGAGATCAGCTCCAGCCCCTGGCGGGTGAGCAGGAAGCGGACCATCCCGGACCCGCGCTCGGTCTCGATCTCCGCCTCGAAGGCCGGACCACAGATGCTTCCCAGGACCAGATCCTTGCGCAGGTTGCGCACAGTCCCGGAGATCAGATCCCCGGCCACCTTTTCGGAGACGCCGTCCTTCCGATACAGGTCGTAGGCCGCCTGGTGCAGCACCATCGCCAGCGTCGGGGTCAGCGGCTGCGTGCTGGAGAGCACGGAGATCAGCACCCAGTAGGGCGGGTCGGCTTCACGTTCGGCGGACATCGTGGGGCCATCCTAACGGGGCCTCCTCCCGGGCACCCGGAATTACCCCCGGCCATCGCAGTGGTCGAAGGCGGAGGTCTCCACCGGCTGCGCCGCGGTGCAGGCCGGGCACAGGTTCCGGCCGCAGTCCTCGCAGCGCCAGCCGGCGGCGGAGTCCGGGTGCTGGGAACAGTGGGGCCGGCGGTCCACGGGTGGCTTATGGGCTGGGGAGGACGGCCGGGTGCGCCGCCGGGGAAGGCGCGCGGTAGGTGGTGCCCATCAGCGAATCGTAGATGGGAAAGGTGATGTTGAAGTTCCACTTCCCCATCAGCGACAGGTTGTGGTGGTGGGTGTGGTGGGCCCGCAGCCGCCGCATCAGCGGCAGCCGGGAGAGCCAGTGGTCCGCGGGCAGGTGGTACGAGAAGTGGAGCCACTCGTAGGTCAGGAAGTAGGCCAGGGCGGAGGCCACGAACAGCCAGCCACAGTTGGGGGAGAGCAGCAGGAAGCACAGCACGCCCACCGGGGTGGCGATTCCCCCCAGGAAGAAGACGAACATCAGCGGCGGGAACAGCACCATCTTGAAGTCGCGCGTCCCCTCGAAAGCCATTGCGTCGTGGGTGAAGAAGTGGTGGTGCTCCTGGGTATGTCGTTTGAAGATCAGCCGCAGACCCCGCCGGGGCCGGTGCATGGGCCCGCGGTGGGCGAAGTACTCGGCGGCGTTGGCGAACAGGAACGCGCCGGGGATCATCAGCAGCTCGATCCAGCTGGGAGCTGTCACCCGCGAGGTGGCAAAGACGATCACCGCCAGGCAGCCCAGGCTGGTGGAGGCGAAGTGCAGCCAGCCGCGATAGTGCCGGCCAATCGCGGTGGGGCGCAGGCCCTCGCGGAAGCGGACCACGGAGGGCGGAATCGGGTCGACGGACATACCGGCACTCTACCGAATCCAAGGCAATCCACGCTGAGGACGTCGACCTGGCCCCAGCGCTGGGCGGCGGTGGGGTCGCTGGCCTTCCGGGTGGTCTGTTTCGCCGCGATGATCTGGATGGTGCTGTGGGCCGAGGCCCGCCCTGCCCCGTCGCTGCCGGACGTGGTGCTGCAGGCGCTGCCCTACGTCCCGGCGGTGGACCGCTACAACTACCTGCTGTGGGTGGTGGCCTATGTCCCCATCGCCGCGGCGCTGCTGTGGCGGGACGTCCCCCGCTTCACCCGCTACATGGTCACCGCCGGGCTGGTGGCACTGTGCCGGGGGGCCTGCATCATGCTCACCGGGCTGGGGCCGGTGCGCGGACCGGACCTCAACGCCGGGCTGTCCTACGAGCGCCGGGTGGCCGCCTTCTGGGAGATCCTCTCCCCCTTCGGGGTCTTCGTGCGCGACTCGGCGCACGTCTACCTGACCAAGGACCTGTTCTTCTCCGGCCACACCGCCACCACCTTCCTGCTCCTGCTCTACGTGTGGCGCTGGCCGCTGTTGCGCTGGGCGATGCTGGCGGCGCACCTGGCGGTGGTGGCCTCGGTGTTCCTCTCCCACCTGCACTACAGCATCGATGTGATCGGCGCCTACGCCATCACCTTCAGCATCTTCGTGCTGCGGGAGGCCCGGCTGGGACGGCTGCTGAACGGCTGAAGCGCACCCGCTACACTGCTGGCCATGAGCGAGCGCAAGCCCGGCGTCCCCCCGGTCCCCGACAGCGACGCGGACGAGGAGCTGCAGCCGGATTGGGTCGGCGCCCCCGCCCAGCTGGATCCCAGCGGCCGGCTCTCCAGTTCCCAGCCGCCCCGCCGCGGCGGCCCTCCTCCCCGCCCGGCGCTCCCGCCAGAGGATGAGCCATTGGAGCTGATGGAGCGCCCCCCGCCGCCACCTCCAGGGGCGGAGGTGGACCCGGACGCCGGCTACCAGGCGCTGCCCGGGCGCTACCCGTCCCGACCCCGCCGCCCTCTGTTGCCGATCGCGGTGGGACTGTTCGTGCTGCTGCTTGCCGGCGCGGCGTCGTTCGTCCTCTTCGGGGGGCAGGGACTGCTTCCGCGGGGATGGCTGCCCCGATCGGTCCAGGCGCCGCCGGGCCTGGAACAGCAGGTCCGGGTGCTCTCGATAGACAGCATCCCCTCCGGGGCCCAGGTGTTGATCAACGAAGTGGAGGTGGGCCAGACCCCGCTGGTGCGGGAGAACGACTACCTCTCCGGGGCCCAGGTCCAGGTGCGGCTGGTCCGGCGCGGCTACCGGCCGTGGACCGGGACCTTCGTGGGCGGCAGCGAGGCGAGAATCGAAGCCCGGCTGGTCAAGCGGTGAGCTAGATTGCGGGGGTGAACGAGGAAGCACTCATCCCAGCGTTTCGCCAGGTCCCCCGGACTGGCGTCATCTACGTCACCACCGAAGCCACCAAGCGCGGGTTCCAGCCCGGCGATCCCCAGTGGTGCAACCTGGGCCAGGGCCAGCCAGAGACCGGCCCCCTGCCCGGGGCGCCGAAGCGGATCTCCGAGGTCAGCGTCCACGTGGACGATCTGGAGTACGCCCCGGTGGCCGGGCTGATGGAGGTCCGCGAGGCGATCGCCTCCCTCTACAACCGGCTGTACCGCAAGGGGATGCCGTCGCAGTACTCGGCGGAGAACGTGGCCCTCTCCGGCGGCGGGCGCACCGCGCTGACCCGCGCCGCGGCCAGCCTGGGGCACATCAACCTCGGCCACTTCCTGCCGGACTACACCGCCTACGAAGAGCTGCTGGATGTGTTCAAGGCCTTCACCGCCATCCCGATCCTTCTGGAGGGCGAGCGCGGCTATGCCTTCACGGTGGAGGACCTGCGCAAGGAGGTGCAGGGCCGCGGGCTGGGCGCGCTGCTCTTCTCCAACCCCTGCAACCCCACCGGCAAGCTGATCCACGGCAACGAGCTTGCCCGCTGGGTCCAGGTGGCCCGGGAGCTGGACTGCACGATGCTGATCGACGAGTTCTACTCCCACTACGTGTGGAACTCCCGCCCGGGGCAGCTGCCCATCGAGAGCGCGGCCCGCTACGTGGAGGACGTGAACAAGGACCCGGTGGTGCTCTTCGACGGGCTGACCAAGAACTGGCGCTATCCGGGCTGGCGGGTCACCTGGACGGTGGGGCCCCGCTCGGTGATCGACGCGGTGGCCAGCGCCGGCTCCTTCCTGGACGGCGGCGGTTCGCGCCCCCTGCAGCGGGCGGCGCTGCCCCTGTTGCAGGACGACCACGTGGCCCAGGAGACCCACGCCATCCACAACGCCTTCCGGCTCAAGCGGGACCGGCTGCTCTCCGGACTGGAGCGGTTGGGGATCCGCGCCGACCGCGCCCCCGAGGGGACCTTCTACGTGTGGGGGAACCTGGCCGACCTGCCGGCGCCGCTCAACGACGGGATGGGCTTCTTCCGGGCCGCCCTGGAACAGCAGGTGATCGTGGTCCCGGGCGAGTTCTTCGACGTCAACCCGGGCAAGCGCCGCAGCTCGCGGGGATCACGCTTCAAGTCCTACGCACGCTTCTCCTTCGGTCCTTCGATGGAGAACCTGGACCTGGCGCTCTCCCGGCTGGAGAACCTGGTGCTGGCCGCCACCCAGCGGTAGCCAGCGGAAGCGCTAGTGCAAGCGCCGCCAGCGGCGGACCAGCACTGAGGCCCCCACCACCGCCGCCGCGGCGAAGGGCAGCCTGGGCAGCAAGGTGTGCTCCAGGAAGTCCACCCGGTCCGCCCCCATCAACAGCAAGAAGTGGCGGGCCTTGTGCTCCGGGATCTCGTAGGCCTTGCGGCGCAGCAGCCCGGAGAGCCCGCGCGGGGGGGCGGCGGTCCCGAACACCGGCGTTTGCTCGGTGCGTCCGGTGTGCTTGAAGGAGAGCACCGTCCGCGGCTGGAGGGTGATCTCCGCCTGCACCGCGCGGGAGACGGGCAGTTCGTCCAGCTGTCGCGGCACGCCTGGCCGTTTCTCCACCGGCAGGTCCGCTGCCAACCTCGGGTTCGGGGTATCCATGCGGGTGTCCTCTCAGGCGTGCCCGTGCGGCATCAGCACGCACTTGACGCAGTCATCCAGCTTGTTGGCGAACAGGTGGTAGGCCTTGGGGGCCTCCTCCAGGGGGAAGCGGTGGGAGATGATTGCCTTGGCGTCCACCCGGCCCTCGCGGATGTGCTCCAGCAGGCGCGGCATGTAGCGGCGCACGTTGCACTGACCGGCGCGCAGGGTGAGCCCCTTGTTCATGATGTCCCCCATCGGGACCATGTTGAAGGGCGGGCCGTAGACTCCGATCACCGAGACCACCCCGCCCTTGCGCACGCTCTGGATGGCCCAGGTCAGCGCTGTGGGTGAGCCGGCCTGCAGCATCAGGTGGATGCCGGTGACCCGGTCCATCGTCTTGCCGTGGGCCTCGCAGCCCACCGCGTCGATCACCGCGTCCGCGCCCCGGCCCCCGGTCATCTCCCGCAGCAGGGCCACCACGTCCTGGGCCTCCTTGAAGTTGACAGTCTCCACCTCGGCGAACCGGCGCGCGAAGTCCAGGCGGTAGTCCACCGAGTCCACCGCGATCACCCTCCCGGCCCCCAGCAACCAGGCGGAGCGCATCGCGAACAGCCCCACCGGCCCTGCCCCGAAGACGATCACCGTCTCCCCGCCTGCCAGCTCGCACATCTCCGCGCCCTGGTAGCCGGTGGGGAAGATGTCGGAGAGGAACAGCACGTCCTCCTCGGTCATGTCGTCGGGGATCTTCATCGGCCCCACGTCAGCGTAGGGGACGCGCACGTACTGGGACTGTCCGCCCTCGTAACCGCCGGTGAGGTGCGAGTAGCCAAACGCGCCGCTGACGATGTCGCTGGCCGCCGACGCGTTCTCGCAGCAGGAGGTCAGTCCCTTCTGGCAGAAGAAGCACTGGCCGCAGGAGATATTGAAGGGCACGACGATCCGGTCCCCCGCGGAGAGGGTGCGGACCTCCGAGCCCACCTCCTCCACCACGCCGGCGAACTCGTGACCGAAGGTGCAGCCCACCCTGGTGTCCGGAACCAGCCCGTGCAGCAGGTGGAGATCGGAACCGCAGATCGCGGAGCGGGTGACCCGCAGCACCACGTCCTGGGGGTGTTCGATTCTTGGATCGGGCTTGTCGGTGACCTTGACCGAGTAGGGGCCCTGGTAGCTCAACGCTCGCATCGTGGGTTTCTCCCGTGTTGATGAAGGCTGGGGGCTCACCTCCGGGCGCGCAACGCTGGGGCCTCAGCCACCTCAAGCGCCAGGCAGCCACGCGGGCCCGGTTGCGCGGGGATGATCACGCTGCATTCATGAGTCCCCCAAGGAGCCTCCTGAAGGAGTCACTGCGTGAGAGCGCCGAGGACATCCTGACGCCGGAGGGGCTTAATCGCCTGGCAGCCCGCCTGGCCACGAAGCGGCTGGTCCTGCTGGGGGAGGCCTCGCATGGCACCGCGGACTTCTACCGGGTGCGCCGGGAGCTCTCGCAGCGGCTGATCGAACGGCATGGCTTCGCGGGCATTGTTGCCGAGGCCGACTGGCCGGATGCCCTGCGCTTGACCCACTATGCGCGCGACGAGTCGGAGGACACCTCAGCCGACGAGGCGCTGGAGAGCTTCAGAGGTTCCCGACCTGGATGTGGCGGAAGCGCGGTGGACCTTATGGAGCGCGGGAGTTGACCTGCGACCGTTTCCCCCGGGGCCAGGAGCCCGCCGCTGGATTTCGTGAAACGCTCCTCGGGTCTTGCGCCAGCACCTCGCACGCTTCCTGGTGATCCTCCTGCTCGCCCTGTGGGGCAGCGGCACCTGGGTGTCTGGAATCTGCGAGTGCACCCACGGCCCGGAGGTGGAGTGCGAGTGCCCGCACCATCAGGGCGATGCGGAGGATGAGTCGCTGCCTCCGTGTCATCGCGCCGCCGCCGCGGGCAAGAAGCGGGGCCTGGAGGACGCTCCTCCAGGATCCTCCTTCAAGAGCCAGTGTGGCGCGCGACCCCCGGCCTTCGTGCAGCTGCCGCCCGCCGAGTTGCCGCCGGTAGACCTCGGTCCCCCGGAGCGGGTGGCCCTGCCCAGCGCCCGCTGGACCCTGGAGGTCCGCGCCCCCGACAGCGTGGAAGAGAAGATCGAGCCGCCCCCTCCTCGTCGCAGCTGACGAAGACGCTCCTTCTTTCTCTTTCCACTGTTGCCCCTCTTGAGGTCCGCCATGGCTTCACCGCGCGCGTCGTCCGTTCTCTACGGACGCGCAGCCCGTCTGCTTTCTGTCGCTGTCTGCTGTCTGCTCTCCCCCCTCGCCGCTGCCCAGGAAGTCCCTGAGGCGGCGCCGCCCAGCGTCGAGCTTGATGATGGGTCCGCCGTCGAAACGCCCGCCGTCGAAACACCCGCCGTCGAAACACCCGCCGTCGAAGCACCCGCCGTCGAAGCACCCTCCGCCGAGGAACCCTCCGCGGGAACGGTGGTCACCGCGAGCCGGGGCCGTGCGGTCGGGACCTCGGCGGTGGCGGCCACCACCCTGACGCCTCGGGAGGTCACGGCCAGTCCCTCGCGCTCCGCGGAGGACGTGCTGCGCTCGGTGCCTTCGGTGCTGCTCCCCCGAACCGATGGCCGCGCGCTCCACCCCACCGGGCAGAGCATGACCCTGCGCGGTCTGGGACGCGGCCGGAGTCTGATCCTGCTCGACGGCCTGCCTCTCAACGACCCCTTCGGCGGCTGGATCCAATGGAACAAGGTGGCCAAGAGCCAGCTGTCCCGGGTGGAGGTGGTGCGAGGCGCGACCTCCAGCCTCTACGGGAGCCTGGCGATGGGCGGGGTGGTGCAGATGTTCACCCGCCCGCCCGAGCAGGAGTCCCTGTTCCTGGAGGGAGACTTTGGCAGCGCGGATTCGCTCCACGGGGCTGCGTCCGGATCGCTGCGGCTGAACGACTCACTGGCGGTCAGCGCCTCGATGGATGCCTACGCCAGCAACGGGGAGCAGACCATCTCCCGGGCGATGCGCGGCGCGGTGGACGTCCCCTCCCGCTACGAATCGCAGAACCTGGCCACCCGGGCCCAGTGGAAGGATGGCGGGCTGACCCTGTGGGCGGCCGGCAACTACTTCCGCGAGGAGCGCAGCGGCGGCACCCGGATGACCGACAACCGTCAGTGGATCGCCGACGCGGCGGTGGGCGGGGTGCTGGAGAACGACCTCGGCGACTGGGAGGGCACGCTGTATGCGGGCGACCAGCGGTTCCACAATCGCAACTCGCGCGTGGACGCCACCCGCTCCTCGGAGGTGCTGGCGCTGCGCCAGGAGATCCCGGTGACCAGCGCCGGCGGTTCACTGGTCTGGTCTCAGACCTTCGGCGCGCACCAACTGGTCGCCGGGGTGGACGCCCGCTGGGTGGAGGCCACCAACGCCGAGGAGGTGTTCAACACCTCCGGCGTCTCCACCGGCAACCGCTCTGCCGGAGGCCAGCAGGCGGTGGGCGGGTTGTTCGCCGAATGGGCAGTGCAGCCGCTGGAGGCGCTGACCCTCAGCGCCGGAGTCCGCGCCGATGGCTGGAACAACTACGCTGGGACCTCGGTGTCCCTGGACGGCGAGCGCACCACCCTGGCCACCAAGTCCGACGGCGCGCTTAGCCCGCGGGTGACCGGCATCTACCGGCTCCTCCCCCAGCTGGCGATCCGCTCCGCGGCCTATGCCGGCTTCCGGGCGCCGAACCTCAACGAGCTGTACCGCGGCTACTTCGCGGGACGGGTGATGGTGATCCCCAACCCGTCGCTGGGAGCGGAGCGGCTGTACGGCGCCGAGCTGGGTGTGGACTGGACCACTCCGATCGGACTGCGCCTGGGCGCCACCGTCTACGGCACACTCAGCCAGGATCGGATCGAGCAGGTGACCCTGGATGCCAACACCCGGCAGCGGCAGAACATCGCCGGGTCGCAGGCAGTCGGGGGCGAGCTGGAGGCGTCCTGGCGTCCCCACCCCACCCTTCGCCTCTCGGCCGGCTACACCCTCACCCTGGCCTCCATCTCCGACTTCCCCCAGGTCCCGGAGCTGGTCGGCAAGCCGCTGCCCAACCTCCCGGTGCATGCCGCGGCGGGGACGGTGGCCTGGAGTGATCCCCGCTGGGTGGACCTCACCGTCCGGCTGCGCGCGGAGAGCGCCCAGTACGCCGACGACCGGGCCGGGTTCCGGCTGCCCTCCTTCGGGCTGGTGGACGTCAGCCTGTCCCGACGGCTTCGCGAGCAGGTGGAGGTCTACCTCTCGGCCTCCAACCTGCTGGACACGGAGGTGCTGACCGACCGCAACGCCTCTCTGGAGCGGGTGGGCGCCCCCCGCAGCCTGTGGGGCGGCTTTCGGGTGAGGTACTGACCATGCGCGCCTTGCTGATCATGCTTTGCCTGGTGGTGGCCGGCTGTCGGGAGCGCGCCGCCACGACCGCGGCTGCGCCCGTGCGCTTCGAACCCCAGGCGCGGCCATTGGCCAAGACCGCGGCCAGGGATCCCAAGGTGGTGGTGCGCGCCTCCGGAGACGTGTTCGCCCTGATCGCCCGACCAGGACCGGCCGGGGCGGACGCGGTGGTGCTCCAGTCCTCGGACCACGGAGATCACTTCTCCCAGGTGGCGATCTTGAACCAGGTGCCGGGCGAGGTGATGTCCCACGGGGAGACCGCCCCCCGGCTGTTGCTGGGACCGCGCTCCGAGTTCTACGCGGTGTGGACCGCGTCCGATGGGCTGAAGGTCTCCCGCTCCCTCACCTACGGCCGCAGCTTCGAGCCGCCGGTCATCGCAGTGGCCGACGCGCCGTCCTTCTACACCGCCGGGATCGCGCCGGACGGGACGCTGCTTCTGGCCTGGCTGGGCACTGCCCCCGGCAAGCCGAAGGGAGCACCGGGGACCACCCACCTCAACGTGGCCGCCTCCAAGGATCGCGGCGTCACCTTCGAGGTGCTCCCGGGAGTGGCGACGGATGTCTGCCCCTGTTGCCGTCCGGCGATCGTGGCCGACGCTTCCGGCCGCTGGTACCTCGCGTGGCGGGCAGTCTCCACCAGCAGCGTCCGGGACATGGTGGCCGCGGTCAGCGCGGATCGGGGCCAAAGCTGGTCCCCGCCGGTGCCGGTCTCTGCGGACGGCTGGAAGATCAACGGCTGCCCGCACTCCGGTCCCGCGCTTCAAGTTGCGGGCACCCGGCTGCACATCGCCTGGTACTCCGAGGCGGAGGGTGCCGGGCGCACCTACTGGACCCGAAGCCCGCTGGAGTCCCTGGCCTTCGAGCCGCGCCGGTTGCTCTCCGCCGGGGTGAAGGACGCCAATCACCCGGTGCTGGCCGCGGAGGCAGAGACGGTGTGGGCTGCCTTCCAGGGGCGTGACGCGAAGGAACGCGAGGGCTGGGGCGCCCCGGCCATCTACGTCCGGCAGCTGCGCGACGACGCCCCGGCTCCGCTGCCCGCTCCCCGGGGGACCGGCAGCGCCTCCCATCCGGAGCTCAAGTCGCTGGGGGCCGGCCGCTGGCTGGTGGCCTGGTCCGATCAGGGGGAGGAGAGCACCCAGGCGGTGACCGCCCGCTTCCGGGTGCAGGCCATACGCTGACCCGTGCCGGCGAAACGAAGGGGCGCTCCCTCCGTGACAGCGCCCCCGGCTCTCCAGTTTCATTCGGAACGCTGCCGCGCGATCAAAGGGGGCGCTCCCCAACGCGGCAGCGCCCCTCGCTCGCTCGGAGTTGATCTGGCCTCAGTGGATTGGCGCGGCGTGAGCCGTCTCCGCGGGGACGTCCGCCCGGGGCTCGGTCTGCAGCAGCTCCAGGAAGCTGGCCTCCATCTGGATGCCCAGGTCCTCCAGTGCATCCTTCTCCACCGCCTTCTTCACCTTGGGGAACAGCTCCTCCTCCTCCTCCCCCACGTGGTGATCCACCAGCTCCTGCAGCACCTTCATCTTGGCGTCAAAGGTCTCATCGGAGGAGGCCAGATCCAAGAGGTCGGCGATCACCCGCTTCACGGCCAGGTGCTCCTCGGCGGCCTCCAGCAGCAGGTCCTCGGTGTCCTCGGCGTTGACCGACGGATAGAAGAAGCGCTCCTCGATGCTGGCGTGGGCGGCCAGGTTGTCGGCGATCTGGGTGAAGATCCGCTCCTTCTCCGCGTGGGCGCGATCACCCAGCTTCTCGTACTCCTTGAACAGCTGCTCCACCTGCCGGTGCTGCTTCTTTAGAAGTTCGATCGCGTTCATTGCTTAAGCTCCGCCTCGTTGAGTTGGGTTGAGTGATCAGGTGCCGGGAAGTTCTTCATCGCCGTCGGTCTTGCCTACCCTCGGCTCGGCCGCTGGCTCGCCCGTCTCCAGGTCGACGGGGGCGAGGCGTCGGACCGGCGGCCCATGGATCACCTGTCCGGTGGCCTCGTAGCGCCCACCGTGGCAGGGGCAGTCCCAGGACTTCTCCGCGCCGTTCCACTGCACATGACAGCCCATGTGCGTGCACACCGGCGACATCGCGTGCACCGTTCCGCTGCTGTCCCGGTAGATCGCCACCCTCTTGCCGTTCCAGGGGATCAGCCTCCCCTCGCCGATCGGGACCTCGCTCAGCTCCCGGGCGTCAGGCGAGCGCAGCCGATCGCGGATCAGGTGGTAGGGGAAGTCGAGGTTCTCGCTGAGGTAGACCTTGGCGGACCGGGCCGGGAGGAGCCGGGTGGGGTCATAGAGATCCGCGTAGCGGTTCTCGGAGCCCAGGATCAGGTCGGAGACGATCAGCGCCCCCAGGGTCCCCCAGGTCATCCCGGTCCCGGAGAAGCCGGTGGCCACGTAGACGTTTCGGGAGACCGGGTTTCGTCCCAGCAGCGCCAGGCCGTCCGCCGGCTCCTCCACTTGTCCCGACCAGCGGTAGTCGAAGTCCGAGTACCCGTAGCGTTCGCGGACGTAGGTCTCCAGGCCGTCGAAGGCGGAGGCCTCGTTCTCCTCCGCCACCCGGTGATCCTTGCCGCCCACGATCAGGAACTGGCCTTGCGGCGTCTGCTGGACCCGGGTGTAGTGGTACGGATCCTCCATGTCCCAGTACAGCCCGCGCGGGAAGGACTCCACCCGCTTGGCCAAAGCGTAGGTCCGGTAGGGCGCGACCTTGGTGATCAGGAAGAGCTTGTTGTTGATGGGCACGTTGGTGGCCACGAAGACCGCCCGGGCGCGGATCACCCCATGGTCGGTCACCACCTGGCAGGGGGCGCCGTCATGCACGTCGGTGACCCGGGTGTGGGTATGGACCTCGCAGCCATCACCCGGCAGCTGCGCCACCAGCGGCGCCAGGTAGCGCGCCGGATCGAACTGGGCCTGACGCTCCACCCGCATCGCCAGCTTCACCTCGAAGGGCAGCTGCAGCTCCTCGCTCAAGGAGACGTCCAACCCCGCGCTCCGGGCGGCGTCGAACTCCCGCCGCAGCTCCGCCTCCTGCGCCGCGGTCTCCGCGTACAGGTAGCCGGGGACGCGCTCAAAGCCGCAGTCCAGCTGGTGTTCGCGCACCAGCCCCTCGATGAAGTCGATGGCGTCCGCGTGGGACTGGGCGATCCGCGCCAAGTCCTCGGGCCCCAGCCGCTTGCTCAGCTGCTGGTAGCGGCGGTCCAGGATCTGGGTGGCGTGGGCGGTGGTCCGTCCCGTCTCGCCGCCCAGGACCCCCAGGCCCTCAATCAGCAGGACCCGCTTGCCGGCCCGCTTGAGCAACAGCGCCGCGGTGATCCCGGTGATCCCCGCCCCGATCACGACCACGTCGGTGGAGCAGTCCCCCGGGAGGGGCCGGAACCGGGGAAGGGTGGCAGTGGTCGACCACAGCGGCTTGGTTCGCCCGTTGCTCTCCATGAAGGGAGGGTAGGGATGCCCACCCTTCTCCGTTGGTTCGCCCAGAAAGCCCGCCCGGAGACCGGGCGAGAAGGCTGCGAACTGCCTGGAAGCTAACGGCTGCCGGCGAGGCGGACCGCGTCGTCCAGGACTTCCTTCGCGCCCAGTTGGACGCGCACCCAGCCGGCGGAGTGTTCGGTGCGCAGGTAGAGCAGGTTGTCCGCGCCACGGGCCAGCTCGGCGTGGCCCAGGGGCTTGCCGTCCTTGCGGTACTCCAGCCTCGCCTCCACCTTGGGCTCACCGGCCGTCGGCGCCTCGCCCTTGCCCAGCAGCTCGGTGGGGACCAGTCGGTAGACCTTGTCCAACCAGTTCTTGGCGAACTCGTCGGCGGTGGCCGGGGTGGCCTGGGCGGAGACCTTCAGGTCCGGCGGGCTGCCGGTCTGGAGGAAGAGACGCTCCTTGTCCCCGGCGCGCAGCAGCACCTGGTCGTAGTCCGGCTGCTTGAAGACATGGAACCGCCGGTCCACCAGGCGGGTGCTGGCCGCGTCCAGGTCCGAGATCAATGTCGCGGACACCAGGTACACCTGCCCGTTCTTCTCCGACTGGACGTACGGCGCGCCCCCGGAAGGGGACACCGCGGAGACATGGAACCGCTGGGTCCCCGAGCGCAGGGTGACGTCCAGGAAGCGCGGCGAGGCGGTCAGCCCCAGCTCCCGCAGCTTGTCGGTCTCCAACTTCCCCAGCGCGCGGTTGGCCCGCAGCGGCGCGAAGCGCTCCAGGAGCTTCTCCGCCGTCTCGTTCCCCCTCACCTCCCGGGTCACCGGCACCGCGGCCACCTTGGCCGGAGTTCCAGCGTCCGGGACGAGGGTTCTGGCGTCGGGAAGGGAGGCCCCGCCATCCGGGGTGCCGCCATCCGTCGACGTCACCACCGGGGTGGCCGGCGGAGGATGGGTCCCGTGGGTGATCCACACCGAGTCCTCCCGGCGGTCCAGCACCACCCACTTCTTGCCGTCATCGAAGCGGACCGACTGCACCTCGGAGGGCCGGGCCTCCAGGGCTATCACCTCGTCCGGGGCGCGGGTGGGCTCCCGCTGCCAGCCGAAGTAGGCGGCGACCAGTGCCACCGCCGCCAGCCCTCCCTGGATCGCTGCGCCGCGTGCCTTCATCGTCCAGCCTCCGAGGCCCGCGCCGGCTTGCGACGCCGCCGGGTGGCCAGATAGCCCGCGCCCAGGATGGCGGCCGGCACCAGGAACACCGTGGAGTAGAACCAGGCCACGTCCTGTTTGCGGGTGTGCTGCACCGGCACATCCACCTCGCTCACCGTCTCTCCGGCCAGCGACTCCTCCCCGGCCAGCCAGCGCAGCGCGTCGACCAGGAAGTAGGCGTTGCCCGCGTTCTCGATCACCGCGTCCGACAGCGCGTCCGAGTCCGCCAGCGCCACCAGCCGGCCCTGCTCCTCCGGCTTGGCCTCCGGGGTCGGCTTGCGGGTGACCGCCGCTGCCAGCTCCCAGGCCTTGCGCAGCTCCTGGGGGGCTTGAATCTGGAAGTTCCCATCCAGGTCGTTCCAGGTGGCCCCGTGCGCGTGCACGGTGAAGTCGATGGTCACGTTCGCCGGGCGCTCCTGGGTCTGCTCGAAGTAGCCGGAGCCCAGCAGCGCCATCGGCAGCCGCGAGCCACCCCCGGAGAGGGTGGTCACCGAAGGATGCGAGGAGTAGCTGGCCACCAGCAGCCAGGCCCGATCGCTGGGGGTGCGGCGCCGGGAGATGAACACCTGGTCATTGGCCAGGGTGACCGGGAAGTACTCCAGCCCCAGCGGCGCCAGCAGCGCCTCCAGCCGCACCGGGCTGTCCGGATCCAGCGCCACCACCAGCCGACCGCCGCCCTCCAGATAGCGGGAGAGGGAGGCCAGCTCCTCCTCCAGCAGCGGACGGGTGGGTCCAATCACCATCACCGCCGCCGCGTCCTGGGGCACCGCCACCGCCAGCCCCTCCGCGGGGCCCAGCGGGCGCACCTCGTAGTTCTGCTGGGAAAGCAGCTCGCGCAGCAGCACCACCGGCGAGCGCTGATCGGAGGCATCCGCCTTCTTCTCCCCCCGCTCCCCGTGGCCAGAGGTCAGGTACACCACCCGCTTGGAGCGGGCGATCTTCAGCAGCGCCTTCTGGGCGTCGCGGTCCAGGTTCCGCAGCTGGGTGCGCGCCTGCTCCAGCCGCTGGCCGAACTGGATCTTCTCGTTCCGTCCGCCCTTGGCGATCACCACCGTCCCGTTGCCGGTGACGCCCAGCTCGCGGGCCCGCGCCAGATCCACAGCCTGATCCAGGTCGTGGACCTTCAGATTTGGAGAGTGCTGGGCCAGGTCGTCGAAGTAGCTGCGCAGCTCCTCGCGGACGTCGTTCGCCGGGGGGAAGAACAGGTAGGCGTCCACCGGCTCCTCCAGCGAGGCCACCAGGTTCAGGGTCGCGGACCCCGGACGGGCGGTGCGGAAGTAGGAGAGGTCCCACTTGGTGTCCCGGACGGTGAACACGTAGACGGTGGCAAAGGCGAAGATCACCGCGAAGGCCATGCCCAGTCCGGAGAACAGCGCCTCCCTCAGACGACCGCTCTCGACCACCGGGGCCCGCGCCATCGCCGCATACGCCAACTCCACCAGCAGCAGGGGAAGCAGCGCGCACAGCACCACCGCCGGCCACAACGCCGCCAGCGCGGTGGCCAGCTGGGGAGAGGACTGGGGCAGCGACAACAGATCCGACTGCAGCCCGTACAGCAGCAGGGAGAGGACGCCCGCGCCGGTCAGGCCCAGCAGCAGCCCCTCCGCGCGGCGCTGCTCGCCCGACGCTTGGGCCCAACGCAGGGCGCGGAGGGCCAGCGCGGCCAGCACCAGCGCCACCCCCAGTCCGGAGACCACTCCACGCGCGGTTCCGGCGCCAATCAGCCGCTCGCCCACGTACAGCGCCACCAACCCGGCGCCGAACAGCAACGTTCCCAGATAGCTTCCACCCGCCCGATTCATCGCCACCGCCTCGCCTCCAGCACCCGGGTCGTCGCGAACAGGGCCACGTACGTCACCGCCAGGTAGTAGGCGACGTCCCGGGTGTGGACGACGCCGGACTCGAACGGTTTGAAGTGCTGGTTGTACAGCGCCATCGCCGAGAACACCCCGGAGAGCGGGGGCTCGGTCACCAGCGCCAGCATCCAGGTCAGCATCAGCGCCACCAGCAGACAGCCCGCCACCACCGCCGCCACCACCTGGCTGCGCACCAGCGAGGAGGCGAACGTCCCCACCGCCAGACACGCGCTGCCCAGCAAGAGCAGACCCAGGTAGCCCCCGGCGATGTGCCCGGCCGAGACCTTCCCGTTCACCGCCACCAGAAGCGGCATGTAGACCGAGAGGGCCAGCAACACCGCCAGGAAGACCAGCGCGGAGAGGAACTTCCCCAGCACGATCTCCAGGTCCCGCACCGGAGAGGAGTAGAGCAGGTGGATGGTCCCCGACTGCACCTCCTCCGCCAACAGGCGCATCGAGATCAGCACCGCGGAGACCCCGACGAAGAAGCTGGTGAACTGGAAGTACACCGCCAGCACCTCGGCCGAGCGCTTCTCCTGTCCGCCCAGCACCCCGGCGTTGAAGAGCAGTCCGTTGAGCGCCAGCATCACCGCCAGGATGACGTAGCCGCTCCAGGTCCGCAGGTAGGCCGCCAGCTCCCGGCCGGCAATCAGGAACACCGCCTTCATGACGCGGTCTCCTTTCCGTGGGTGAGCTTGAGGAAGATGTTCTCCAGCCGGTCGGCGCCGCGATCCAGCCGCAGCAGCTCGACCCCTCCGCCGACGAGGGCGCGGGCGATCTCGGGGCGCAGCTCCGGCGGTCCATCGATCCGGATCACTGCCACCCCGCCCTCCTCCCGCTGCACGCTGGCCCGGACCACGCCCGGGACCCTGGCCGCCAGCTCGGCGGCGGCCTGACCTTGGCCCCTCACCTCCACCTCCACCTGTCCTCCGCCGGTGCCCATCTGCTGGGCCAGCTCGGTCTCGGTGCCCTGGGCCACGATCTCCCCGGACTGGATCACCAGCAGGCGATCACAGGTGTGGGAGATCTCCGGGAGGATGTGGCTGGAGAGGAGGATGGTGTGGTTGCCGCGCAGGTTCCGGATCAGCGCCCGCATCTCAACGATCTGCGCGGGGTCCAGTCCGGAGGTCGGCTCGTCCAGGATCAGCAGCGCCGGCTCATGGACCACCGCCTGGGCCACCCCCACCCGCTGGCGGTACCCGTGGGAGAGGGAGGAGATCACGTCCCGGTGCACCTCGCGCAGGCCGGCCTGCTCCTCGGCGGCCTCCACCCGCGCCTGGACCCGGGCGGCGGGGACTCCGCGCAGCCGGGCCACGAAGGCCAGGTAGGCACCTACGGTCATCTCGTCGTAGAGCGGCGGGGTGTCGGGGAGAAAACCGATCCGCTTGCGGATCTCGTGCGGATCCTTCAGCACGTCGAAGCCGTCGATCCGGACCTGCCCCGCGGTGGGGAGCAGCACACAGCCCAGGATCTTCAGGGTGGTGGTCTTTCCGGCGCCGTTGAGCCCCAGAAAGCCAATCACCTCGCCCCGGGCGATGTTGAACGTCAGGTCCCGGATCGCGGCGTGCTGGCCGTAATATTTGGTGAGCCCCTGCACTTCGATCATCTCAACCCCACCCTGTCCAAACGGCGCCGTCTTCTTGCGACAGGGGCTGGAGGAGTCAAGCGCTTTGCGGCGCACCCTCCCCCTGCAGATCGGGTACAGAGGACGCATGGTGAAGGTGGATCCCGTGATCGTGCAGCAGGCGGTGGAGGTCCTTCGGGCCGGCGGGCTGGTGGCGCTGCCCACCGAGACCGTCTACGGCCTGGCCGCCGACGCGGAGAATGAGCTGGCGGTGCGGCGGATCTTCGCGGTCAAGGGTCGGCCGGAGAGCCACCCGCTGATCGTGCACCTGGCCCAACTCCCCGCGGTGGAGGACGGCTGGGTCTCGCAGGTCCCGGACACCGCCCGTCGGCTGGCGGACGCGTTCTGGCCCGGACCTTTGACCCTGGTCCTGCCCCGCGGTCCGCGCGCCCTGGATGTGGTCACCGCCGGTCAAGACACCGTGGCCCTGCGGGTTCCCTCGCATCCGGTGGCGCGGGCCATCCTGCAGTCTCTGGACGGAGGGGTGGCCGCGCCGTCCGCGAACCGCTTCGGGCGGACCAGCCCCACCACTGCCCAGCATGTGCGCGAGGATCTGGGCGAGGAGGTGGAGCTGATCGTGGACGGAGGGCCCTCCTCGGTGGGGGTGGAGTCCACTATCGTGGATCTCACCTCCGGAACGCCGACGCTGCTTCGTCCCGGAGGGGTTCCCCAAGAGGAGCTGGATCGGGTGCTGGGCCAGCCGGTGGTGGTGCGGACCGCCGGTGGCGCAGTGCGGGCCCCGGGGATGTTGCCCTCGCACTACGCGCCGCGCGCGGGCGTGGTGCTGGCACCCGCGGAGACCGTGTTCGCGCAGGCCTCCGCGCTGTTGGGGACCGGCCACAAGGTGGGGGTGATCGCTCCGCCGCTGGAGCTGCCCGCGGGCGTGGGCCACATCGTGGTCCCGCAGGACGCGGCCGGAATGGCCCGCGAGCTGTACGGGGCGCTGCGGATGGCGGACCAACGCGGCTTCGAGGTGGTGGTGGTGCAGCTGCCGCCGGAGAGCGGGCTGGGGCTGGCGGTGCGGGATCGCCTCAAGCGGGCGGCGGCTCCGCGCGGCTCGTGACCGGCGCCACCCTCGGCGGCGCCGCACGTCACCAACACCCCGAGTCGCCCGCTGGCCCAGGTCAGTTCGGGATGTTGTTCAGCGGATTGGTGAACGCGCCGTTGGGGTTGTGCTGCAGCGCAGCGCCGGTGGGGTCGAACATCGTCCGCTG
The DNA here is from genome assembly GCA_030857095.1 of Myxococcota bacterium. Lineage (GTDB taxonomy): Bacteria > Myxococcota > Myxococcia > Myxococcales > Myxococcaceae > JALYOC01. Next base: position 92,656 of record JALYOC010000058.1, read on the forward strand.
GCCGGTCTGGGGATCCTTGAACTCGATCCACACGTGGCCGATCCGTCCGTTCGCGCCGCTGGAGCTGTCGCAGGTTCCGTCCACGATGCGGGACTCGATCCCCGCCTGCTCGAACAGGGTCTGGGCCTCCTCGGCCATGTCGACGCAGTTTCCGGCGCCATCGCCGCCCAGGCCCCATCCGTCGTGCGAACCGACCGAAGAGAGCTTGAACTGGTAGTTCCAGCCTGCGGCGATGTTCGCGATCTGGTTGACGGCCTCGGAGCCGGTGCCGGTGACCCGAGCGCTCGGCGAC
>JALYOC010000070.1 GCA_030857095.1 Myxococcota bacterium
GGGCACGGAGACGCGACGGTCCGCCGAGGGGAGGCGGCCTCGCGCTGGGCTCAGATCAGGAGCGTTCGGATCCTCAGGAACAGCGGCGGGCCCTGCGAGGACGTCCACCGGGTGGACGGCAGGACCCAGGAGGCCAGAGGGGACCGGGGCAGCGCTGCCAACGAGGCGACCGGAGGATGGGCCACCTGCACCATCCGACCCGACTCCGGGACCACGGTGGCAGCCAGCGCCTGGACCACGTGACGGTCACAGCAGGAGGCGTCCAGCGCCGGACCCTGCAGAGGCTGAGGGTCGGTGGCCTGGGTGGACGACGGGCAGTGGCAGGCCGCCTTCACCGGGGCCATGTTGCACAGCCGCACCAGCTGCGCCGTGCTGGCGTACGCCTGCGTCCCCGCCAGCGCGAGCAGAAGCAGCATCCGGGCCCAGCGTGTGACGCGGTTCTTCATCAGCCCTGGTCCAGCAGTGGTCCGCCGAGAATCCGCTCCAACTCTAGCCACGCCAGGCCCCGGTCCGCCAACTTCGTCGCCAGGTCGCCCTCCAGCCGCTGCAGGGCCAGCACCGCCTCCAGCAGCTCCAGGAAGCCCTCCCCGCCGCTGCGGTACTCCGCCTCCGCCGACTCCACGGTCTGCCTCAGCCGGGGCAGCGCGCTCTTCTCCAAGGCATTGAGGGCGACGTCGGCGGCCACCGCGCGGCTCCAGGCGGCGCGCAGCTGGGCCTCCGCCATCACCGACATCGCCTCCACCTCACGCTGGGCGGCGCGTTGCATCGCCCCGGCCATCGCCACCTCGTTTGCCTGGCGGTCGAACGACCACAGCGGGATGGAGAAGCCGACCTCACCGCCGAACGCGCCGGTGTTCATCTGCGGCTCGTGCTGGAAGAACACCCCGGCCATCGGCATCGGCAGGTACATGCTGCGGGCCAGGGAGCCGCGGGCCTCGGCCTCGGTCCTCATCGCCTGGGCGGAGCTGACCTCCGGGACCTTCCCGGTGCGGGAGACCAGTGACTCCAGCGAGGGCAGCGGGGTCCTCGGGGGCAGCTCCGGCCGGCCCACCGGATCCCCCTGGGGCTGGTTCCGCAGGGCGTTGATCATCGCCGCCATCGCCAGCCGCTCCGCCTCCAGGGCGGCGCGCTCGGCGCGGATCATCGCGATCTCCGCCTCGGCGCGGAGCATGGCGTGGTGGGCGGTGCGGGACCCGGTCTCGTAGCGGGCCTGGGCGGAGATCCGCATCCCCTCCAGTACGGTCAGCTGCCGGGCCAGCACCTGGTCCTGCTCGTGGCTGCGCCACAGTTCATAGAAGGCGCGGGCGGCCTCGGCGCGCGCATCCCAGACGGTCCGGGCGCCCCGCGCCTGCGACTGGGCCACCTTGGCCCGGGCCACCGACTTCTCCGGGCCGCGACGCCAGACGAAGTCCAGCGGCTGGGTGAACCGGTAGGTCAGCATCTGTCCGGTGGTCCGGCCGAAGCCCTCCACCATCAGCCCCAGGAGGGGATCCTGCGCGCTGCCCGCCACCCCCACCGCGGCCTGCGCGGTCTCCACGTTCGCCTGCTGGGCCCGGACCCGCGGCGCCTGGCGGCTCACCTCGTCCAGGAACGGCTGCAGCTGCAGCGGGGTTCCCGGCTCGGCGGTGAGCAGCAGGGAGATCATCAGCGGGGCGGCGGAAATCATGTCGGTGCCAGATACCAATCGGCGAAAGAGGATGCAGTGCGATCTGCTCCGCAATGTTTGCGGTGTCGTCGAAAAGGGAGACGAAATCGCGCGCGCGACCTTACAGCGACCCTCCCTCCCCTATTCCGCGACCACCAACACGAACTTGTTGTTCACCCGCGGATCGATCGGTGTCAGCCGGCGCGCGCTGCCCACCATCCGGTACAGGACCGGGAGCCGGGAGTGCTCGACCAATATCCACACCCGGCCTGGCTGGGAGAACAGCTCCCGCAGCTGCGCCGCCTCCCGCCCCGGCTTGATCTGCACCACCCGGTTTCGCGAGTAGAAAGTCTCTCCCTTCCAGTCCATCAGGTAGGCGGCGATCGGCTCTCCCTCCCGGCGCTGGGCGGCGTAGCGCCAGAACAGATCGCGCTGGGTCCAGTGGTGGGAAAGGTCCACCCAGTGCGACCAGGACAGCCAGAGGGCGAAGAGCAGCGCCAGGCCGGCAAAGCCTCCGGTGGCCCACTGGCGGGCCTTCGCCAGCGCGGCCAGCAGGACCCCGATGCCCGCCAGGGTCAGCGCCAGCCCCAAGACCTCACGCGAATCCAGCCCCGGCCACAGGCTTCCTCCCGCGCTGCGGGTCCATAGAAAGTCCGGATAGGGCCGGTCGTGGTTGTAGGTGAACAGGTCCACCAGGTGACGTGGACGCAGGTAGAGGTCCCGGGCCACCAGCCCGAACAGGCTGGCCCCCAGGAGCAGGGTGCCGGCCCACTCTCTCCAGTCCTCCCGCAGCAGCCGATCCACCCCCAGGCCCACCAACACCGCCAGCCCGGGGAGCACCGGCAGCAGGTAGTGGTGGAAGCGGGTGGCGGAGCTGCTGAAGAGGGTGAACGCCCCCACGGTCCAGATCATCGCCAGCCCGGCCAGCCGCTCCACCGGAGCGGTGGCGTCGAAGCGGACCTGCGCCCCCACCCTCAGCGCCGCTGGCACCAGCGCCACCCAGGGGAAGAGCGCGAAGCCACCCTGCTCCAGGAAATAGGCGAACGTTCCCCCGGGGGTGGTGGTGTGGACCCCGGAGGTCAGTCGGGCGATCACCAACCCGGGCAGCTCCAGCACCGGGAGGCGTCCCTGGCGCCAACCTTCAAAGAGTTCGCTCCAGGCGTCGCCCGCCAGCTCCCGGGCCCGGGTGGGCCGCACTCCGCGTGCCAGCAGCGCCAGCAGCACCGCCCGTTCATGGGTCCGGATCAAGGCGTCCCAGTCGGCGTCCGGCGCCGGGGAGGGGACCGCATCCTGGAGGGGAACGCCTTCGATCACGGTTCAAGAACGCGCGGGGGCGGTCAGCATATCGGTCGGCCGCCGACAGATGGCCAACGCCTGCCCACTTCCGATTCGTTTCACTGGACCCGGGGTGCGCTAGAAGCAGCAATGTGAAGTGGTTCCTGTCCCTACCCCGCCCCTTGTCGCGGAGGTCTCCTCTCCCTCCGACACCGGAGGGCGCGGCCCTCTGCGCGCTGCTCCTGCTGGCCTGCGCCACCGACGAGGGCGGCACCCGGGCCAAAGGTCCGGTGATCGAGAAGATCAAGATCGACGGCGCCGACCAGGTGGACGCCGACGACATCAAGGCGAAGATCCTCACCACCGAGTCGGCCTGGTATTCGTTCCTGCCCTTCACCGAGAAGGAGCGGCTGGATCCCAACGCCTGGCAGGCGGACCTGCGCCGGATCGAGCGGTACTACGAGGCCCAGGGCTACTACCAGGCGGAGGTGCTGGAAGATCAGATCCTCCCCCAGGGGACGGACGCGGTGTCGCTGGTGGTCCGCGTCAAGGAGGGGGAACCCACCACCATCGGCGAGCTGAAGATCACCGGCCTGGAGGACCTGCCCGCCGACGTCCGCGCGCGGGCCACCCTGAAGCTGCCCCTGCAGGAGGGGAAGATCTTCTACGAGGAGGCGTGGGCGGGCGTGAAGGGCCTGATCACCTCCCGCCTCCGCGAGGACGGCTACGCGGAGGCCACCGTCCAGGGCTCGGTGGAGGTGGACCTGGCCACCTTGAAGGCCAAGATCTCATTGACCGTCGCGCCCGGTCAGCGCTTCAAGTTCGGGAACATCTTCGTGGCCGCCGGCGCCCGCCCCAAGGTGCCGCCGAAGATGATCATCGCCCAGGTGCAGGAGGAGGTGGTCCCCGGGGAACGCTACTCCGAGAGCGATCTGGTGGACGGCCAGGCCCGGGTGTTCCAGATGGGGGTGTTCGGCGCGGTGAAAGTCAACCGCGGGGCGCCGGATCGCGAGGCGGGCACGGTGCCGGTGGTGGTGGACGTGCGTGAGGCGCCCTTCCACACCATCAAGCTGGGCGCCGGCGGTGGGGTGGACCAGGCCCGAAACGAGATCCGGGCGGTGGCCGAGTACACCGACCGCAACTTCTTCGGTGGCCTGCGGCGGCTGACCACCCGCGCCAAGGTCGGCTACGCGTTCATCCCCAACGTGGTGGCGGTGGGCTCGGGAACGTCCACCCAGCACGGGGTGATCCTGGACTCGCTGGCGGAGTTGGAGCAGCCCAGCTTCTTCTCCAACAACCTCCGCGCCCAGGCCTCGCTGGGACTGGAGCGGGGCATCGAGCCCGCCTACAGCTTCTTCGGGGGACGGGCCAAGGCGGGGTTGATCTGGCAGCCGCACCCATCCTTCTCGTTCTTCCCCTCCTTCAACTTCGAGGGGTATCTGCTCACCGGGCAGGCCCGCCTGGGCACCAACTCCACCTCCCTGGTCACCGGGTGCGACAGCGCCAAGGGCGAAGAGAATGCCCAGTGCGACCTGTTCTTGACCTACCTGGAGCAGACCGTGCAGTGGGACCGCCGGGACGATCCGCTCGAGCCCCGCCGGGGCTTCTATCTGTCGCTCTCGCTGCAGCAGGCGGGGCTGACCGACTTCACCTACCTGCGGGTGGTCCCGGATGTCCGCGGCTACGTCAGCTTCCTGGACGACAAGCTGACCCTGGCCGGGAAGATCCGGCTGGGCTCGCTGTATCCGTTCAAGAAGGACCTCAGCGCGGGTGCGCCGGAGGACTCGCCGATCATCAACCGCTTCTTCTCCGGGGGCGGCAACTCCAACCGCGGCTTCAACAACCGCCGGCTCTCTCCCATGCAGATCGTCCCCCGGAACCTGAAGGACCCGTTGGACGCGCTGGGCGAGACGGTCCCGGTGGGCGGCAATGGTCTGGTGGAGAGCTCGGTGGAGGTCCGCTACAGCCTGACCGGCAGCCTGGTGCTGGCCACCTTCCTGGACGCGGGGCTGGTCACCCGGGAGAGCCTGGACTTCGGCCGCATCCCCGACAATTTGCACTACGCGGTGGGGATCGGTCTGCGCTACCGCACCGTGGTGGGGCCAATCCGGATTGACCTGGCGCGCCGGCTTCCCATCGGTCCCCCGCTGCAGATCACCAACCCGGGGCAGGCCTATCCGTCCGACAGCAGCTGCTTTGGACTCTTCGGCTCCTCGGGCACCGCCTTCTCCGGCGCACCGGAGGGGCTATGCACCTTCCACCTCTCCATCGGCGAGGCCTTCTAGGCAATGGCTCCGCAGACTCCCCCCCACGACCCGTCTCCCCGACGCCGCCGCTGGCCGCGGCGGGTGGCAGCCGTCCTGCTTGGCCTGCTGGCCCTGCTGGTGCTGCTCTTGGGTGGGGCGTTGCTGTACGTGAACTCCTCCGCTGGCGAGGAGCGGATCCGCAACCTGGTGGTGGAGGGCGCCAACGAGGCGCTGCAGGGCAAGCTGGGCTGGGAACGCCTGGACGTCCAGGGGGACCGCTTCGTGTTCCGCGGGCTCAAGCTGTTCGATCCGGAAGGCAAGCTGGTCGCGGAGATCGAACGGGTGGAGGTGGAGCTGGCGTTCCGTGCCTTGCTCCGCAAGCAGCTGGTGATCAGCGAGGCGACGCTGTTCCGGCCCCGGCTGTATCTGGTGCTGGACGAGCGCGGGCTGAACCTGAGCCGGGCAATCGCGTCCCGCAATCCCTCCACCGGGGACACCTCCGGCGGCGGCGAGGTGTTCGTCCAGCTGGACTCGCTGGTCCTGCAGGAGGGCCATGTCGACTTCGTCCAGCAGGGGGAGGAGGCGGATCGCCGCCTACAACTCGACGGGCTGACCGCCCGGGGTGACGCCACCTACGCCACCGCCGGTCAGCGGATCGAGGCGAATTTGGAGTTGGAGGGACGGACGGTCCATCCGGTGGAGGGTCCCTTGCGCACCCGGGTAGGGGTGAAGCTGGCCGGACTCAACGGCGGTGGCGATCTGCGGGTGGAGCTGCCGGGCCTGGTGCTGGACACCCACGCCGATCTGCAGGGGCTGGCCTCCGGACACCTGACCTTGCGCGAGCTGCAGCTGACGCCCACGACCGCGCGGGCCTTCCTGCCCTCCTATCCGGTGCAGACCCCGGTGGGGCTGACCGGGGAGGTGGAGATGCAGGGCCCACAGGTGAAGTTCACCCTGGACGGGAAGGCGGCCAGCGGAACCCTCCGCGCCCAGGGCGCCGCCAATCTGGAGACGATGCGCTCCGAAGGAGTCACCGTCACCGGCCGCGGACTCAACCTGGCGGAGCTGATGGACAACGCTCCGTCCACGCAGCTGTCGCTGGACCTCTCCGCCCGGGGCGGCGGCACCTCTCTGGAGACCCTGGACGGGGAGCTGACCCTGGAGGTCCCACCGTCGCAGGTGGAGGGTGAACCGCTGGGGCCGATCCACCTGGAGGCCAGCGCCAAGGACGGCCGCTTCCAGGTCCCCAAGCTAAGCGCGGTGTTGCCCGGGGTGCAGCTGCGGGCCTCCGGCGAGGGAACCTTGGAACAGCTGACGGCGCGCGGAACCCTCCAGATCTCGGACCTCACCCGGCTGGGCAAGACCCTGGGCCGGATTGGCCAGGCCCAGCCGCCGGAGCTCTCCGGCAGCGGGTCGCTGAGCTTCTCGGTGGCAGGGCCGGCCCGAGCGCCGGGGGTGAAGCTGGACGGTGGCTTCCCTACCTTGAGCTACCAGACCTATTCGGTGCGCGACTTGACCCTGGAGGCGAACGTCCCGGACGTGACCCGCCCCCTGGACTCGGAAGCCACCTTGGGGGTGTCCTACCTCTCCGCCGGGGACCGGGTATTCCGCAACCTGCGGGTCCAGGTGCGCAGCCGGGCCCAGGAGTTCCGGCTGGAGCTGGTCACAGGCGGGGCCATCGATCTCCACCTGCTGGCGGTAGGGACCCGGGATCCGGACTCGAGAGGGCTGTCGTTGAACACCTTGACCCTGGACTACCCGGAGGCCTCCTGGAGTCTGGCCCAGCCGGCCCGGCTGGGGTTCCGCGAGGAGGAGATCCGGATTTCGGGGCTCCAGCTCCGCTCCGATCAGCAGCTGCTGGCAGTGGACGCCTCGCTGCGCGGTCAGCGGGTGGAGGCCGAGATCCAGGTGGAGCAGTTCGACCTGGGGAGGATCCCCAAGATCGCGGTCGACCCCTCCTTTGCCCTCTCCGGACGGGTGGACCTCCAGCTGTCAGCCCGCGGAACCCTCCGCAGTCCCACCGCGGAGGGCACGCTGGAGCTGACCGACGGCGGCTTCAAGGACTTCCGGAAGCTGGGCCTGTCGCTGCAGGGCGCCTACGCCAAGGACCGCGCCACCGGGGAGCTGAGCGCCCAGAGCGAGATCGCCAACTTGCGCGCCAGGTTCGAGGTTCCGGTGCAGGGGCTGCTGCGTCGGCGCACCGACCCGCTGCTGCTGACCCTGGACGTGGAGGAGACGCAGCTGCAGCCGGCGCTCAAGGCGCTGGGCCGTCCGGAGACCGCCCAGGGCCGGGCCGGGGCGCAGTTGGTGCTGACCGGCAGCGCCCGCGAGCCGCTGGTGGCGCTGCACCTGTGGGGCCGGGAGGTCCGCATCAACGACTACCCGCCCCGGCCGCTGGAGAACGCCGACTTCGACCTGCGGATGCAGAGCGCGCCAGAGGACCGGCTCAACGCCCAGATCGACCTGGCCTCGCTGGGGGTGAGCGGACGGATCGACCTGCGCACCCCCCTCACCCTGGCCGAGGTGATGGCCAGGCCGCCCACCCCCGGGCAGCTGCTGACAACGCCGGTGGAGCTGGACATCGCGCTGCTGCGGGTGCCGCTGCGTCTGCTGGCCGCCGCCGGCGCGCCGCAACTGGGGGGCTATGCCCAGGTCCGGGCCGAGGTCCGGGGCACCGCCCAGGCGCCCACGGTCAACGCCCAGGTGGAGGTGCACCAGGCGGGGATGAGGGGCGCCCTCCCGCTGGATGGGAGTCTGACCCTGGTGGCGGACGACCAGCGGATCGAGCTGGGGATGGAGGTGCACCGGGAGGACCGCAAGCTGCTGGAGCTGGTGGCCGCGGTCAGCGCCCCCCTGGCCCGGCTGATCGAAGGCCGGGCGCTGGGGGAGATCCCGCTGCAGATGAAGGGGGTGCTGCACCCGCTGGCCCTCTCCGAGCTGCAGCCCAAGCCGCGGGACGAGGAGGAGCAGGCCAAGCAGGCCTCCGGCGTGGTGCTGGCGCGCTGGGACGCGGCCGGCACCCTGGATGCGCCGCGGCTGTCGCTGCGCTCCAACCTGGAGGAGGTGCGGGTGGGCAAGGCCTGCATCGGCCGCGCGGAACTCGCCTACGACTACCTGGACACCCGCTCGGACCTGAACCTGGATCTGGTCTCCCTGGGCGACGGCACCCTCCAACTGAAGGCGACCACGCAGATCCCGCTGGGGTACTCGGCCCTGCAGCGCGGGGTGGAGTACCAGAACGCCAAGGTCACCGCGGACCTGACCGCGCGCAAGTTCGAGCTGGGCAGCTTCTCCGGGCTGATCCCCAAGGTGCGGGCCATCGCCGGACTGCTGGAGGCGGACGCCCACATCGAGGGAACTGTCTCCAAGCCGGTGGTCCGCGGAGAGGTGGAGTGGAAGAACGGGAAGCTTGCCCTGGAGGGCTACGGTGACTTCAGCGAGGCCCACCTGCTGGCCCACGCCACCAATGATCGCCTCCACCTGGAGGAGCTGAAGGCCAAAAGCGGTGCCGGATCGCTTCGCGTTGTGCTGGACGCCCGCCGCCAGGGTCAGAGCGCCAACTTCGCCCTCCAGGGGAAGACCGAGCTGAGCCGCTTCCCCCTGGTGGTGGACGACCAGCTGATGGCCATCCTCACCACCAACATGGACCTCTCCGGCGAGGCCTCCTCCTCGCTGATCAACATCCGCCAGCTGAACATCCCCGAGGCCCACGTGGAGCTTCCGGAGATCCTGGGCGGCAAGGATCTGCAGGATCTGGATCGCCCCAACGACGTAATCTTCGTCCGCAATGGCCGGCCGCTGCGCCGCCGCCGGACCCCGGACGCGCCCCCCGCCGCCCCCGAGGGTCCGGACGCTTTCGCCCCGACTGGGACCCCGACCCCGGCCACCGCGGCCAGGGCGTTGCCCGTGGAGCCCGCCGCCGCGCCGGCCACCCCCTCCACCCAGGTCTGGGTCACCATCAACGCGCCCCGGAACCTGTGGGTGAAGGGCGCGGACATCAACGCCGAGCTGGGCCTCTCCGAGGGGTTCCGGGTGGAGTACGAGAACGCGGCGGCGGTCTACGGGGAGGTCCGCTTCCTGCGAGGCGAGGTGGACGTGCTGGGCCGCAAGTTCAAGGTGCAGCGCCAGTCCCAGGTGCGCTTCACCGGGCCGCCCAAGATGCCGTACCTGAACCTCACCGCGGTCCACGAGAACGAGCGGGAGGAGGTCACGGTGTTTGTCACCGTCCGCGGTCAGGGCAAGGAGATCGCCCAGGGGTTGAAGGTCTCCTCCCAGCCAGTGCTCTCCGAGACCGAGATCTTCACCCTGCTGGCCACCGGGCGTCGTACCCTCAAGCGCGGCTCCGGCTCCTCGATGAACACCGGGGATGCGGCCTCCATCGTCGGCGCGCTGGCGGCCACCACCCTGAAGCGAACGCTGTCCAACAAGCTGCCGCTGGACGTGTTCACCATCGAGTCCACCGGGGAGGGGGTGACCGGGGCCCGCATCGAGGCCGGCACCTACATCACCGACAAGTGGTACATGGGATACACCCAGCGGGTGGGCGGCGCCGAAGAGGGCGAGAACTCCTATGGTGTGAAGGTGGAGTACCAGGTGACCCCCAGCATCAGCGTTGAAGGCGAGTACGGCGATCAACGAAAAGGCGCGGATCTGATCTGGAGCCGCGATTACTGAAGTACAGCGGAGGCGTCGTGCGGATGCGTGGGCTGATCTTCGGAGTGGGGGCGGTGGGTGCCGTGCTGTGGTCGGCGGCCTGTACGCCGGAGACGCAGTGCGAGTACTTCGATGAACCCGCCGCGCAGCGGACCGGCGACATCGCCCAGGACATCCAGCGCTGCTGGCAGGGCATCGGCTCGGCGAACCTGGGACAGGATCCCGCCTACCTGCTGGTCTATGACTTCAGCCCCCTGGTAGAGGGCGACCCCACCCCCCTCTGGCGAGAGGTGCAGTCCGCCAACCGCCTCTACCCCAGCGGGCAGATCTTCGAGTACGGCTACGGGGTAGTCCAGGCGGCCGATCCGGACGCTGGCACCCCGGCGGTGCTCGACCTGGGCCCCGACCTCCCCCAGGCCCGGGCGGAGGTCACCGACACCTCGCTGATCCTCAACTGGGTGTTCGAGGAGGGGGTGCTGCCCCAGGTCCTGCGCCGGGGTCAGTGCACCGGCTTCGGCTTCGAGGAGCCAGAGTTCACCTGTCCAGCACCGCCCGTCACCCAGGCCCGTCGTCGGGGTCCGCTGGCGGACTGATCGCTGCGACCCCCGTCTAATTGCGTGGGGTGAAGGTTTTCCACCCACCGTTGTGCTAGGCCCCCCGCCGGGCGTCCTTCGACGCCAGGCATGGGAGGGGCTTTGACCCAACAAAAGATCCGTTTCTCTTGGTTTGTGGCGCTGCTGGCAGTGGCAACCGGATGTCCGCAGTGTGCGCCGGATCGGGTGGGGCCGGGCGTGGCCCAGCTCACCATCCGCAACGTGGGCTCGATGGTCAGCCTGGTGAATTCGAACGCCGTCTGCGGCTTCGCCAGCCCGGCGGTCCTCTCCTCCCCGGTGGTGGAGGGCAACGTCGGTTCGGCCGGCGTGCTGACCTTCACCGTCAACCAGTGCGTGATCGACCTGGGCACCCTGGGGGTCGCCAACCCGGCGGACTGCAACGGCAACTCCAGCACCGCGCGCGGCAAGTTCACCATCAGCGCCACCCGGCGGATCGAGGGGACGCTGACCGGTAATCCGCAGAGCCCGATCATCCCCAGCAGCCCGGACGCGGTGACCATCACCGTGACCAACGCCACCTTCGAGAACTTCGAGGCGCGCAGCGAGAACAGCGGCAACTTCCTGATCATGAAGAGCGGCAGCCTCAGCGCCGTGGTCAAGCCGCGCCTGGCGGCCTCCGCCTCCTCCGGGGCCTGCGCGGTCTCCACCCCCAACGTCACCTTCAGCGACATCGTCTACACCGACGCCCAGCTCCACCTGACCACCCCGGACAACTCGTTCGACGTGCCGGTGCCTACCAGCAACATCTCCGCCCAGAACGGCGTCAACGGCGGCCAGGAGAACACCCTCGTCGGCACCGTCACGGTGTTCGAGTCCCCGGTCACCCTCAACGGAGACCTGGACCCGGATTACGACGCGGCCCGCTTCGTGTCCGGCTACTCCTGCCACCCCGACCTCCCCACCCCGATCAGCTACCAGTGCGCGGACCTCAACGCCCTCCTCGCAGACGGCGCGGCCCGGCTGAGCGCCAAGATGCAGGGCACCATCACCTCGCTGATCGACGCCAACAACACCTGCGGCTTCTCCTCCTCCGGGGTGCTGAGCGCCGGGGTGATCCAGGATCCCGCGGGCGGGGCGCCCACCCCCGGTGAGGACGGCGTGCTGACCCTCACCGTCACCAACTGCGAACTCTCCTTCCCCGCCGGCACCGTGCTTCCCGCCGGCTGCAGCGGCAGCAGCACCGTGGTCGGCGGCAAGGTCACTGTCAGCGGCACCAAGGTGGTCTCCGGCCGCTTCACCGCCAACTCCGCCTCCCCCATCGTCCCCGCCACCGAGCAGCCGGCCACCATCAGCCTGACCTCGGTGATTGGCGCCGAGGGCTTCAAGGTCGGCTCCACCGCGGACGTCAACGCGCTGGAGGCCACCGCAGGAACCCTGGTCGGCACCACCCGCCCCCGGGTGTTCGTGGGCGCCGCCACCGGCGTGTGTTCGGTCAGCTCCCCGCACGCGGACCTGACCATGGCGTGGTCGGACGCGGACATGATCATCACCTCCACCACCGGCACCCTGGCCCTGGACGCGGTCAGCACCGACCTGGAGGCCACCAACGGCAAGGTCGGTGCCAATGAGAACGCGCTGTCCGGCACCGTCACCGTGGCCGGGACCGCCTACACCGTGAACGTGTCTGGCGCTGGGCTGGATCCGGCCTTCAACCTGGCCACCTTCGAGAGCGGCTGGCAGTGCGGCAGCACCCTGGAAGCGCTGACCTCCACCCCCAACAGCCAGTGTGGCGTGGCGCTGATGACCACCGTGGGCGGCGGCTCCGCGGCCCTGACCATGCGCACCCTGGGCACCGTCACCAGCCTGGTGGACGCCAACAGCACCTGCGGCTTCTCCAGCGGGGCGGTGGCCACCACCCCCAGCTTCAGCACCGGTTCGGTGGGTGACGACGACGTCACCGCCACCTTCACCCTGGGTGGCAGCGGCTGCACCATCACCGTCCCGGCGGACACCGTGGTCTCCACCAACTGCCTGGGTCAGACCACCAGCGTGGGCGGCACCGTGGTGGTCACCGGCACCAAGGCGGTCACCGGCTTCCGCACCGGGTCGTCCAACCCGGCTGAGTTCATCGTCCCCAGCTCCTTCAAGCCGGCGGAGTTCAACCTCACCCTGACCTTCACGGACTTCGTGGTGAAGAGCAGCGCCTCCACCGCGTTCCTCACCGTGCACAGCGGCAGCCTGGCGGGAACGGTGCAGCCGCGCACCGCGCTGGCCCCGGCCACCGGCGTCTGCAGCATCGCCACCCCCAACGTGACCTTCAGCAACGTGGTGTGGACCAACGGCGAGACGACCCTCAACAGCGCCGGCAGCCTGTTTAACGCCTCGCTGTCCACCAGCGCCCTGGCCGCCCAGAACGGCACCGACGGGGAGACCACCAACTCGCTGAGCGGAAGTCTGACCCTGGACATGGTTCCCCTGACCGGGATCCAGGCGCCGCTGGATCGCGCCTACGACCAGGCCATCTTCGACTCCACCTATGCCTGCGCCTCGGGCAGCCCGGTGCTGGTGCCCGACGCGGCCTGCTCCTTCCGGCAGGTGCTGGGCGGGGCGGCCGCGCGGCTGCTGGCCGGCTCGGTGGCGGTCGCCACCGGCGCCTCCACCAACCCCGGCTTCTCCTGCTATCCGCCGGAGACGATCACCGGGACCATTGGCCAGCCGGGCAGCAGCACCACCGCCGCCAGCAGCTGCGCGGTGGCCCTGCCCGCCGACACCACCCTCTCCACCGAGTGCCCGGCCACCGGCGGGGTCTCCAAGGGCGGAGGGTCCTTCTCGATCAGCGGCACCAAGAACACGAACCCCGGCCTGGTGCTGGACATGAACACCGACGGGACGGCGGACACCATCGCCCCGCTGCGGCAGAACGCGGTGACCTACGACTCCATGAGCTACGCAATGAACGGCTGGAGCTTCGAGAAGCTGCTGGGCACCACCTCCACCGGGAAGATCACCCTCACCGGTACTGTGGGTGTGGAGAAGTTCACCCCGGTCCTGGCCCAGGCGGACGAGAACAACGATGACGTGGGAGACGGGGTGTTCACCAAGCGGACCCCGATCTTCGAGGTCGCCGGGCTGACCCTGCCCAGCGGCACCGCGCAGCTGCTCTTGCAGGGCAAGCGCTTCAACGTCGGCCTGACCAACGTCGACCTGGACATGGTGGTGGGCGCCTACGCCGGGCTCTCCAATTCCATTGGAGGCAGTCTGGTGGTGGATGGGGAAGCCGTGGCTGTGACCGCGGGCAGCCCCTTCCAGACCGCGCCCCCCTTCACCCAGGGCGGCCTGGACGCGGCCTACAGCTGCGACCCCACGCTGATCCTGGTCCCCGCCAACTAGGCGGACCACCAACCGCTTTGCTTCCGCCCCTCCCGGCGAACCCGTCATCACGGGTATCGTCTGGAGGGGCGGTTTCTTTTTCACGCCTGACCGGCTTTCTCGGGCCAGGTGCGTCTGTTAGCCGCTCTCCAGGCGATCAAGGGGCGGACGTTCCGTTTGACCGTTACTTCTGCAACCCATAGTCAAGACAGGTCGATGAACTCCTATCTCCTCCTCGCGCAGTCCGTGCAGCCCGAAGGCTGGCTCAGCTCCCGGTTGCTCAATGTCTTCCTCACCTCGGCCGAGTGGGTGCTCTGGCTGCTGGCCATCCTCTCTGTGCTCTCCCTGGCGGTCGTGCTGGAGCGACTGGTGTTCTTCCTTACCCACCGGCTCCCCAACTCCGGGGTGATCCTCTCCCAGCTTTCCCGGGGCGAGCTGGAGCCGGTCCGGGCCGCGGTGGCGGACCGCCCGGGGATGGAGTCGGCGGTGCTGCGGGAGGCGATGGCCTCGGCGGCGCAGGGTCCGGACGCAGTGGAGAGCGTGATCGCCTCCGCGCTGGCCCGCGAACGTCCCCGCTACGAGCGCTTCCTCTCGTTCCTGGGAACGCTGGGCAACAACGCCCCCTTCGTGGGGCTGTTCGGCACCGTGCTGGGGATCATCAAGGCCTTCCACGACCTGGGGGCGTCGGCCGGCAAGGGCGGGCAGATCCAGCAGACGGTGATGGCCGGCATCTCCGAGGCCCTGGTGGCCACCGCGGTGGGGCTGGCGGTGGCGATCCCGGCGGTGGTGGCCTTCAACGCCTTCAACCGCTGGCTCAAGAACCTCACCGCCCGCACCAACGCGCTGGGGCACGCCTTCGTCGGCCACCTGCGCTCCTCCCGAGCGGAGAAGTAGCCAGATGGCCGGCGGGGCGAATGAGGACGAGGACGAGATCAGCGGGATCAACGTCACCCCGCTGGTGGACGTGGTGCTGGTGCTGCTGATCATCTTCATGGTCACCGCCAACTTCATCGTCCGGGAGACGGTGGAGGTGGATCTGCCCCGGGCCGCCCATGGCGGAGAGACTGTGCAGGGGCTGGTGAACGTGGTCCTGGACAAGGACGGCAAGTTCTACTTCGACGGGGCGGAGGTCTCGGAGGCGGAGCTGATGCGCCGCTGCGCGGAGGCGATCGCCAAGGACAAGGAGACCCGGGCGATCATCAGCGCCGACCAGTCCATCAACTACGGCCAGGTGATGCGGTTGATCGACGTGGTCAAGGGTCAGGGGATCGCCAAGTTTGCCCTGAACATCCAGAAGGGCGCCGCGCCCACCGCGGCCGCTCCCTCCACCCCGTAAGAGATTCGCGCATGGCCAGCCCTTCCCACAGCCCTTCGCGGCAAGGCCTCGGCGAGGTGGACACGGATCGTCCGTTCGCCTTCCTGGTGCCCTTCGCGGTGGTCAGCGTGATTGCGCACGGGGCCCTGCTCTGGCACCTGGCCACCCGCAGCCCGCCCGCGCCCGCCCCCCGCCAAAGGCCGGTGGAGTTGGTGATGGTGGAGGTGGAGCCGCCCAAGCCGGTGGAGCCCCCCAAGGACGAGCCCCCTCCCCCGCCCAAGCCGGTCCGACGGCCGCCGCCGATCAAGGTCGCGGCAGCGGAAAAGCCTCCTCCCGAGCCGCCCAAGGAGCAGCTGCCGCCGCCTCCCAACGACGCCCCCCCGCCCGAGGCTCCGAAGAAGCCGGTGCCGCTGGTGGTGGGCATCTCCATGTCCTCCACCACCACCGCCGGCTCCTTCTCCGCCGCGGTGGGTAACACCAGCTACGGGAAGACCGAGAACACCGCCCGGGATCCCTCGGAGGTGAAGGCGTACTCGGCGCCGAAGTACGCGGCGATCCACACCGTGGACTCGGCCCCGATGGTGACCGGGGAGGTGAAGGTCCCCTACCCGGAGGAGGCCAAGCGCGCGGGGATCGAAGGCCCGGTGATCCTGGCGATCACCGTGGACCACGAGGGCAAGGTGGTGGCGGCGCGGATCGTCTCCGGTCCCGGCTATGGCCTCAACGAGGCCGCGGTCACCGCCATCCGCCGCTTCAAGTTCAAGCCGGCGTTCAAGGGCGGCGAGGCGGTCTCCACCGAGATGCGCTACACCTACACCTTCCTGCTGGACTGAGCCTCCCCCCGAGGAAGGGTCCGCAGGTAGTCCTCCAAGGCTGCCTCCACCTGCACCTCCCCGGCGCTGAGGTCCACCATCCGGTGCGGCGGGTGCGGGTGGCCCCAGCGCAGGACGTCCATCCGCCAGAACAGCGCGAAGGTGGGGGTGCCCAGCGCCACCCCCAGGTGCATCGGGCCGGTGTTGTTGCACACCACCAGCTGGGCGGCGGACACCAGGGCCGACCACTGCGCCAGCGAGGTGGGAGGCGCCAGCACACAGCCCGGACCGGCCTCGCGGACCACCTCCTCCGCCAGGGCCTCCTCGCCCGGTCCCCAGGTGACCACCGGCGCCACCCCCGAGCGCAGCAGCGTCCGGGCCAGCGCGCCGAAGGTCTGGGCCGGGACCCGACGCTCGGCCAGCCGTCCCCCGGGGTTCACCACCGCGAACGGACGGGGCAGCGCGCCCAGCAGCTGTTGCACGGTGGCGTCCGGGGCGGGCGTCGACAAGCTCACCCGCGCCTGGTCCCCCTGCGGCCCCAGCGCCGAGAGCAGGTGCATCCGCTGGCGGGCCTCGCTGCGGACCTGCGGCAGCGGGGAGACCGACAGGTCGTTGAGCCAGCGCACCGGCCACACCGCCGGCCCCACCAAGAGCGCGTCCCTGGCCACATAGCGGCAGACCAGGGCCGGGCCGATGGAGGGGGACTCCCAGTTGGAGCAGTTGATCACCGCGTCATACCGCTCGGCCCGCAGGGCCCGCAGCGGCCGAGCCAGAAACCCCAGCCCGCGGATGGAGCGGGGCGCCGCCACCACCCGGTCCACCTCCGGGCACCAGGCCATCAAGGCGGTCATCGAGGGATGGACCAGCACGTCCACCGCGGGTGACCCGGGCAGCGCCCGGGCGGCGCGGACCACCGGGGTCATCAGCACCACCTCGCCCACCCGCCGGTCCAGCCGGACCAGAAGGACGCGGCGCAGCGCCGACGGCGCCTGACGCCGACGCCGGCCCGGACGCCAGAAGAGGGCCGCGGCCAGCACGCCCAGCAACAGCTTCCCCCGGACCTCCAGCGCCTTGAGCACGCGGGTCGCTTATCCAATGCGCCCAGAGCGGACAACCTCCGCCTCCTTGGGCCGCCTTCACCCGGGGTGAACCCGCCCTCCCGGTAACCGGGCGGGTGCGCCCCGACCCGCTGGGGGGTCGTTGCGGTGTTCCTGGGGAACACGTCTACTTTCGGACATGGCCCGCGCTCCCGCCGAGTTGGATCGTCTGAGGACGATCACGCAGGCGCTGCAGACACTCTCCCCCCATCCTGCCCCCGTGCTGCCCACCCTGATGGGGGAGCTGCGGGCGCTGCTGGGCGCGGACGCCGCGGTGGCCTACTCGGTGAAGGTCGGCCAGGGGACCTGCGAGCTGGCGTTCGTCCACGGGCACGGGCTGGTCGACGACTACGCGGAGATCAGCCGGCGCTGGTTCGCCGAGGCCCCCATCCCCTGGGGGCTGTTCGATCCCACCCGGCCGGCCCCGGCGCAGCGCAACAGCGTCCGGCTCCTGGATGAGCTGGGCCACGAGCCCGACCGGCCGCCTCCGGTCATCGAGCAGCTGTTCCCCCTGGTGGGCCTGGCCAACAAGGATCAGCTCCGGGTGCTGATCTGCGAAGAAGACTGCCTTTTGGCCTGGGTGGGGGCGTTCCGGGAGGAACCGTTCTCCTCCCGGGAGGCGGCGCTGCTTGCCCAGCTGGTGAGGCCGCTGCAGGAGCGGCTGTCGCTGGAGCAGCGGCTGAGCCAGGGCGCGGTGCTGTCCGCGGCGCTGCACTGCGCGCTGGAACAGGTGGGCACCGCAGCCTTCCTGCTCAGCCCCCGGGGACGGGTGGTGGAGCAGAACAGCGCCGCCCGGGCCCAGCTGGCCGCGGACCCTGCGTTGGAGCAGACCCTGGCCGCGACCGTCCGGGGGATGCCCACCAGCTTCCAGCTCTCCGTGGTCACCGGCCCCGGGATGGCCGACCACTACCTGGCGGTGCAGCGTCCCCAGCCGCGGCTGGCCACCGAGGCCGCCGCCCGGGTGGCCCCCCGCTGGCGGCTGACGCCCCGTCAGACGGAGGTGATGGCGCTGCTGGCGGAGGGTCTGAGCAACCGCGCCATCGCCACCCGCCTGGGCTGTTCGGAGAGCACGGTGGAGATCCACGTCTCCGCGGTGCTGGCCAAGGCGGAGGTGGAGAGCCGGGCCGCGCTGGTGGCGCGGATCTGGTCCCAGGCCTAGGCGAGGTCGGCCAGCAGCGCCGCGCCGATGATCCCGCTGTCGTCGCCCAGCGCGGCGCTGACCACCTGCACCGTGTTCCGGCTGGTCTCCGACGACCAGCGCCCAATCCCCTCGGCGATGCGCTGCCGCAACAGTGGGGTGTGGCTGAGCACGCCCCCTCCCAGGATCAGCCGCTCCGGGTTGAGCATGGTGACCTGGTTGGCCACTGTCATCGCCAGGTAGCGGGCGGTGCGCTCGAAGAGCGCGGAGGCGGCGGGATCCCCTGCCACGGCCACCGCCTCCAGCACCGCCGGATTGAGGTGGGAGGCGTCCCCGCCCACGTGGGCCAGCAGCGCCGCGCCCTGCCCCGCCTGAACCAGCTCCTTCATCTGGGCGATCAGGTTGTGGCCGCCGGCGTAGGCCTCCAGGCAGCCATTGCTTCCGCACCCGCAGCGGCGCCCGTCCGGCTCCACCTTCACGTGGCCAATCTCCCCCGCCACCCCGGAAGCGCCGGTATGGAGCTTGCCGTGGAGGATGATCGCGCTGCCCACCCCGGACCCGGCGAACACCACCAGCACGTCCTTGGCGCCGCGGCCGGCGCCGCCCTTCAGCTCGCCCCAGGCGGCGGCGGTCAGGTCGTTGACCACCCGCACCGAACGGCCGAGGGCGCGGTTGAGCAACTCCCGGATGGGGACGTTGCGCCAGCCCAGGTTGGGGGCCACCGCGATCACCCCAGTCTCGCCGATCAGCTGACCGGCGACCCCGATCCCACAGCCGTGGACCGGAATCCCGCTGTTTCCAATGGCCTCTTCGGCCGCCTGGGCGATCGCCTCCACCACCGCTTCGGGAGAACGGTCCGTCAGCGCGATGCGGGCCGCCGAGAGGATCTGCCCCTGGCCGTCCACCACCGCGGCGCGGGCGTTGGTGCCCCCCACGTCGATCCCCAGCGTCGCCACGTTGCTTCCGCCTCCGCTGCCGGCTGCCCTTGAGTTCGGCACCGGCCCATTCTAGCAGTCAGCGGGGCCCACCGCGCTGACACGCGCCAGGCCCCTGTCGCAAACCGGAATCGGGCCCCTTTAGCGCCCGGCCAGCTCCTGCTTCACCTGCTGGACCGTGCCTTCGATCAGCTGGCGGATCTCCTCCAGCCGGCCCTCGGTGCGCGCCTCGTAGCGCAGCACCAGGATCGGCTGGGTGTTGGAGGCGCGGATCAGCCCCCACCCGTCGGGGAAGGTGACCCGCACCCCGTCCACGTCCACCAGAGAGTGGCCCGCCTTCCGGAAGCGTTCGGTGGCGCGGCGGACGATCTCGAATTTGGTCTCCTCGCCGCCCTCCAGGTCCACCCGGATCTCCGGAGAGGAGTAGGTCTTGGGGACGTCCGCGAGCAGCGCCGAGAGCGGCTGCTTCTCGTGGGTGAGGATCTCCAGCAGCCGCGCCGAGGAGTACACCCCGTCATCGAAGCCAAAGTAGCGGTGCTTGAAGAAGATGTGGCCGCTCATCTCCCCGGCCAGCTCCGCGTGCTCCTCCTTCATCTTGGCCTTGATCAGCGAGTGCCCCGCCTTCCACATGATCGGACGCCCGCCCTTCTCGCGGATGTCGTCATAGAGGGTGAACGAGCACTTCACCTCGCCCACGATCGCAGCTCCCGGGGTCTCCTTGAGCACGTAGCGGGAGAAGAGGATCATCAGCTGATCGCCCCACAGGATGTTCCCCGCATCGTCGATCACCCCCACCCGGTCCGCGTCCCCGTCGTAGGCGATGCCCACCTCCGCCTTCTCTCGCTTCACCGCGGCGATCAGGTCCTGGAGGTTCTCGGTGACGGTGGGGTCCGGATGGTGGTTGGGGAAGTTGGAGTCCATCTCGCAGAACAGCGGGACCACCTCGAAGCCCATCGCCCGGAACAGCGGGACGGCGATGTGCCCCCCGGTGCCGTTGCCGGCGTCGACCACGATCTTCATCCCCTTTCGCCCCACCTTCACCGTCTGCTGCACGAAGTGGTTGTAGGGGGTGATGATGTCGAAGTCGGTGACCTGGCCCGGCTTCTTGGCCACCTCGAAGTCCCGGGCCTCGATCAGCTTGCGCAAGGCCTGGATCTCATGGCCGTGGAAGGTGGTCTTGCCGGCGCCGATCTTGAAGCCGTTGTACTCCGGCGGGTTGTGGCTGCCGGTGATCATCGCCAGCCCGTCCACCGGCAGGGTGTTGGCGGCGAAGTAGGTCAGCGGGGTGGGCACCACGCCGATGTCCCAGACGTCCAGCCCGGTGGAGGTCAGGCCGCGGGCCATCACCTCCCGGAAGCGGGTGGAGGACTCGCGGCAGTCGCGGCCCAGCACGATCGAGGTCCCCCCCTTGCGGCGGATCATCGTCCCCAGGCCCTTGCCCAGCAGCTCCACCACGTCCAGGGTCAGGTCCTTGTCCACCAGTCCGCGGATGTCGTACTCGCGGAAAATGTGCGTGTTCATTCGTCTCCTTGGGGCGCCTTGGAGGCGCTGCATCCGGGCGGCGAGGTAGCACATCCCGGGGGACGACAGAACGTCTTCGACCCGCCAGCCTGGCTACTCGGCGACCGGGGGACGCGGAGTCCCCTCCCTGAGCGGGATCTCCGGCGCCAGCAGGGTCAACGCCAGCCCCAGCAGGGCGATCAGGAGGCTGACCTGGTAGATGCGGCGCACCCCGTGGGTGAAGGCCACCTTCATCGCGGCCGCCGCCTCGTCCATCAGGAGCAGGGCCGGGGCCCGGGCGGACTCGATCCGCTCCACCGCCCGCCACCGCGGGTCCTCCCGGGGGACGTCCCGCAGCTGGGAGGTCAGCGCGGCCACCCGCTGGTCGAAGCCCTCCACCACCTGCTGGCGCAACTGCTGGGGATCGATCCCCGCGCCGGATTCTCCGTCGGGCGCCGCTCCGGGAGTCAGCAGCGCGCCCAACTGGGATCGCAGCGCGGGCGGGACCTTCTGCATCACCGGCTCCAGTCCCTGGGTCATCCCGGAGGAGAGCGCGGTGGCGAACACGGTGCCCATCAGGGCCAGCCCTACCGTGGAGCCCAGCTGGCGGGAGAAGGTGGCGGTGGAGGTGGCCACTCCGATCTGCAGCGGGGCCACGGTGCTCTGGATGGCCAGGGTGAACAGCGGGATGGAGGGCCCCAGCCCCAGTCCGACCAGGATCATCATCAGGGTCACCTCGGTCTGGGTGCTGTCCGGGCGAAGGGTAAAGCCCATCACCGCCAGGGAGATCAGGAGGATCAGCTCCGAGCCGATCAGCACCGCCTTGTACCGGCCCAGCCGGGAGACCAGCTCCCCGACGAAGACGTTGCCGAAGACGATGCCCATCGTCAGCGGGGTGGTGGTCAGCCCGGAGGCGGTGGCGCTAAGCCCCACCACGTTGACCATGAACAGCGGCAGAAAGACGATGGCTCCCAGGAAGGTCCCGCCCAGGATGAAGGTCGCCAGGTTGTTGAGGGCGAAGCTGCGGTTGCGAAACAGCCCCAGGTCCAGGATCGGATCCGCGGCGCGACGCTCGGCCCAAAGGAAGCCCACCAGTCCGATCCCGGCCACCGCCAGCAGTCCCAGGATCTGGAGCGAGTCCCATTGATAGCCGGTGGGCCGCGGATCGATCCGGGTCTTCCCCAGGCTCAGCGCCAGCAGCAGCGGGACCACGAACACCGCCAGCAGCGAGGCCCCGGCCAGGTCCATGGGAGGACGGGCCCCGGTAGGCGGCCGGCGCAGCGCCGGCATCTTGGCCAGGATAAAGGTCACCGCCACCGCGCCAATCGGCAGGTTGATGAAGAACACCCAGTGCCAGCCCCAGAGGTCGGTGATGAAGCCGCCCACCAGCGGTCCCAGGACGCTGGCGATGCCAAACACTCCCCCGAAGATGCCCTGATACTTGCCGCGCTCGGTGGGGGTGAAGATGTCCGCCACCACAGCGAAGGCGGTGGTGAACAACGCCGCCGACCCCATCCCCTGGACCGCGCGGAAGGCGATCAACTGCACGGTGTTCTGGGAGATCCCGCACAGCAGCGACCCCAGGAGGAAGATCCCGATCCCCACCAGGAGGATGGTCCGCCGTCCGAAAAGGTCGGAGAGCTTTCCGTAGATCGGCAGCAGCAGGGTGGAGGCCACCAGGTAGGAGGTGGTGATCCACACGTAGAGGGAGGGATCGATCTGCAGATCCCGCTGGATGGCCGGCCCGGCGGTCGCCACCACCGTCTGGTCCAGGGCCGCCAGCAGCATGCCCAGCAACGAGCCCAGCATGGTGAAGACCTTCTGCTGGCGGGAGAGGTGGCCGAAGGGTGCGCTGCCGTGGTCCATGAGGTCGCGTGGCGTAGCATGCAGCCGGCAGGGTCGCATCGTTCGCCCCGCCGGGCGCCCGAGGGGACCCGGTGGGTGCCGCGGATCGAACCCGCTGCCACCTTGGCAATCGGCCGCGACCGGAGGCGGGCGGTTGTGTCCCCCCGGCCACCAAGGGTTCGTGGCCAAGGGGCCGCAACCAGGGCCGGCGCCGGCCTCTCCGTCCCCGGGCGCCCGCGGATTGGCTTGGCATCGGGCGTGCTCTGGCCCCGCACCATGAAAAGACTCCAGGACGCTGCGCGGTGGACCGCGCACTTCCAGCCGGGTGAGACCCGGTCCTTCCAGGTTGCCTTCCGCACCCGCGGCACCTCCACCTGGAACTACGCGCTGACCCAGACCGGGCAGGTGAAGGACTTCAAGCTGAGGCTGCAGACCGACTTCCAGGAGGTGGACTTCCCGGCGGGGACCATCTCCCCCACCCGCCACGCCAGGGAGGGCAGCGGCTGGAGCGGGGAGTGGGACTTCAAGAGCCTGATCTCCAGCGCCAGCATCGGCCTGGATCTGCCCCAACGGTTGAACCCCGGCGAGGTGGCCTCCCGGATCACCTTCTTCGCGCCGGTGGGCCTGCTGTTCTTCTTCTTCGTGGTCTCCATCCTGGCGCTGGCCCAGGGGAAGAACCTGCACCCGCTCAACTACTTCTTCCTCTCCTGTGCCTTCTTCGCCTTCCACCTGCTCTTCGCCTACCTGGTGGACCACCTCTCCTTGGCCCCCTCCTTTGCGCTGGCCTCGGTGGTGTCGGTCACCCTGGTGGTGACCTATGCGCGCTGGTTCGTGGGCTGGAAGTTCAGCCTCCGGGAGATGGGGTCGGCCCAGGCGCTGTACCTGGTGCTCTTCTCCTTCACCTTCTTCTGGGACGGGTTCACCGGGCTGGCGATCACCGTGGGGGCCATCCTCACCCTGTTCGCGATGATGCAGGTCACCGGGCGGCTGGACTGGAACAAGCTGGCGCAGCCGCAGTCGCCTCCCCCGGCGCCGCCCTCCACCCCGGTCGGTCAGGGGACGCCGATCAGCAGGGAGCTGTCGGGGGTGGTGGAGGCCTTCGCCATGCCCGCCGGAGCGCCGCCAGAAGCTCGCGGGTAGTCGGAGCCGCCGCCCCCAGGAGTGCGCGGCGGGCGACTACAGATAACGGTCGGCCTTCCGGGCCCGCAACGCCTCCACCGCCTTGCGGACATCCTGGCTTTGCTTCTTGGGGACCACCAGGATCGCGTCACCGGAGTCCACCACCACCATGTCGGTCAGGCCGACCGCGGCGATCGGCCGATCCGACCCCAGCACCACGCAGCCCTGGCAGTCGATCACCATCGCCCCGGCGCCGGAGACCACGTTCCCCCGTTCGTCCTGGGGCCGGACCTCGGGGAGGGCCTCGAAGGAGCCCACGTCCGACCAGCCGAACTCCGCCGGCAGCACCGCGATGTCCCTGGCCTTCTCCATCACCCCGTAGTCGATGGAGGTGGAGGGAAGCTGGGGGAAGACCCTGGCCAGCGTCTTCGCGTAGGACTTGCCCTTCAGCGCCCCGCGCAGGGTGTCCAGGCCGCGGGCCAGCTCCGGCATGTGGGCGGAGATCGCCTCCAGCATCACGTCCGCGCGGAACACGAAGATCCCGCCGTTCCACAGGTAGTCCCCGCCCTTCAGATACTTCCTGGCGGTGGCCGCGTCCGGCTTCTCCACGAAGGCGGCCACCTTCCGGCCGCCGGCCGCCAGCGGCGCGCCCACCTTGATGTAGCCGTAGCCGGTCTCCGGGCGGCTGGGCTTGATCCCCAGCGTCACCAGCTGGCCGGCCATGGCCACCTCCGCGGCCTCCCGCAGGATCTTCTGGAACCCCGGCACGTCCGCCACGTGGTGGTCCGACGGCAACACCACCGCGATCCCCGCCGGGTCCCGAGCCGCCACGTGCAGCGTGGCCAGGCCGATGGCCGGCGCGGTGTTCCGGGCCGCCGGCTCCACCAGCACATTGCCCGCAGGCAGCGCCTTGAGCATGGACCGCACCGCCTTCTGGTGCGCCTTCCCGCACACCACGAAGGTGTCCCTGGGCGCGGCCAGTCCCTTCATCCGCCGGAAGGTCTCCACGATCAGCGGCTGCTCGGTGGCCAGCGCCAGGAACTGCTTGGGCCGCTTGGAGCGGGACAGCGGCCAGAAGCGGGTGCCCGAACCGCCCGCCATGATCACCGGATAGATCTTCATCGTGCGCTTTCCTCGTTCCACGTCTGCAGTTCGCCCAGCAGCACCAGCAGGTCCCGCAGGATGCGGGCGGTGGCTCCCCAGATGACGTGATTTCCGTAGTCGTAGTAGTAGACGTCGCGCGGCTTCCCGCGCACCGGGTGCTTTTCGATCCGCGGACCGGCCAGGGTCAACAGGTGGTTCACCGGGACCTCGATGATCTCGTCGATCTCCTCCACGCTGGGCCGGTAGCGCCCGTCCCCGGGGATTACCCCCACGAAGGGGGCGATCCGGAACTCGGTGAGGGTGGGGATCTCATCCAACAGGCCCAGGACCTGGATCCCGCTGCGGTCAATCCCCAGCTCCTCTTCGGTCTCCCTCAAGGCGGTGTGCAGCGGGGTGGGGTCCTCCACGTCGCGCGACCCGCCCGGAAAGGAGATCTGCCCGGCGTGGGTGCGCAGGGTGGAGGGCCGCTTGGTGAAGAGCAGGTGCGGCGCCCCCGCGCGCAGGAACAGCGGCACCAGCACCGCCGACTCGCGCAACACCAGCCCGGGGAGGTTCAAGGACCGCCCCGGCCGGCGCTCCAGGCTGGCCTGCAGCTCTGCGAACCGGGGGTCCACTCAGTCCCGGGGAGGGTCCCGCAGCGGCTGCTGGACCCCGGCCGGCTCGTCGGTCGCGGTCTCCACCCCAGAGAGCGGCTGCAGCCGGCCGGTGGAGAGCAGCACCAGCAGCAACACCCCCAACCCTACCCGGTACACTACGAACACCAGGGTGGAGCGGGTGCGCAGGAACTTGATCAGCCAGGCAATGGCCGCCATCCCCGAGGCGAAGGCCACCAGCGTCCCCAACACCATCGCGGTCACCGGCGGACGATCGGTCGCCTCCAGGAGGTGCTTGAGTTCGAACAGCCCGGCCAGGGTGGTGGCGGGGATGGACAGCAGGAAGGAATAGCGGGCGGCGTCCTCCCGCCGCAGCCCCAGCATCAGCGCGCCGGTCAGGGTGGTGCCGGACCGCGAGGAGCCGGGGATCAGCGCCAGCGCCTGCCACAGCCCGATGATCACCCCGTCCTTGAGGGTCATCTGTTCGATGGTCCGCCGGTGGGAGGCCAGCTTCTCCACCAGCAGCAGCACCAGGGCCAGGAGGATCAAGGAGGCGGCGATCACGTATAGCGACCGCAGCGAGGTCTCGATCACCCTCTTGAAGGCCAGCCCGGCCAGGCCGATGGGCAGGGTGCCGATCAGCACGTACCAGCCCAGCCGCGCGTCCAGGGTCCCCATCGGCTGGCGATCCAGCAGCCCCCGGAACCAGGCGCGCACGATCCGCACCAGGTCCTTCCAGAAGTAAAGGAACACCGCCGCCACGGTCCCCAGCTGGATGACCGCGGAGTAGGCGGCGCCGGGATCCTTCCACCCGAACAGCTCAGGGGCGATCCGCAAATGCGCCGTGGAGCTGATCGGAAGGAACTCCGTCAACCCCTGCACCAACCCAAGAACCACTGCTTCGACCCAGGACACGCGGGCGATGTAGTCGTCGCCCGCAGGGGGTGCAAGGCCTCAGCCACCCGATGGTCCGCCGAAGGTCATCCTCCGGCGGACCCCAGGGTCACGCTCAGGCGGCCATCGCCTTGTGCGTCACCTGCACGCCACCTATCCCCACCGACAGCATGGGGCGGGAGATCCACACGCAGTGTCCGCAGTAGCTGGACACCGCGCCGGGGGATCGGCGGATCTGCAGCGGCCCGCTGCAAAGGGGGCAGCCATCATCGATGTGCAGCTCCGTCACGCCATGCTCCAAGTCCACTTCGACCACTTCAATCATCGCGCCCAACCTCCTTCCGCCTGCGTTGCGAAGGTCTAGAGGTAACGCGGATGCGGGCCGTGGCAAGGCGGGCCCACGATTTGGGAGGTCGCCTGGAAAGGAAGCGGCCCCGAATCCTCCAGAGCAGAGGACCGAGGCCGCAGGGTCAAACCTATCTGGAGGGACTACTCGCCGACGACGCGGAGGTTCCGCTCGCCCACCGCCTCGCGGAGCGCGTCCTTTCTGTCGGTGCGCTCCCAGGTGAAGTCCTTGTCGCTGCGGCCGAAGTGGCCGTAGGCGGCGGTCTTCTGGAAGATCGGCCGCAGCAGATCCAGATGTTCGATGATCTCGCGCGGACGCAGCCCGAACACCTTGCGCACCGCCAGGGCGATCTTCTCCTCGGCGACGGTGGCGGTCCCGAAGGTCTCCACCATCACCGAGACCGGTTCGGCTACGCCGATGGCGTAGGAGACCTGGACCTCGCAGCGGCGAGCCAGGCCGGCCGCCACCACGTTCTTGGCGATGTAGCGGCCCATGTACGCGGCCGAGCGATCCACCTTGGAGGGGTCCTTGCCGGAGAAGGCGCCACCGCCGTGACGGCCCATGCCGCCATAGGTATCGACGATGATCTTCCGGCCGGTGAGGCCGGAGTCACCCATCGGTCCACCGATCACGAAGCGCCCGGTGGGGTTGATGTAGAACTTGGTCTTCTTGTCCACCAGCTTCTTGGGCAGCGCCTTGACGATCACGTCCTCCATGATCGTCTCGTGCAGCTTCTTGTTGGAGACGCTGTCCGCGTGCTGGGTGGAGACCACCACCGCGTCGATCCGGACCGGCTTGCCGTCCTTGTACTCCACGGTGACCTGGCTCTTGCCGTCCGGGCGCAGCCAGTCGTGGGACTTGCGGCGCACGTCCGCCAGCCGCTTGGTCAGCGCGTGGGCGTACGTGATCGGGGCGGGCATCAGCTCCGGGGTCTCGTCGCAGGCGAACCCGAACATCATCCCCTGGTCGCCGGCGCCCTGGTCCTTCTTGTTGTCCACGCCGCGGGCGATGTCCTGGGACTGCCCCTCGATGGCCACCATCACGCCACAGGTATGGCCGTCGTAGCCCATCGCGCTGTCGGTGTAGCCAATCTTGGTGATGGTGTTGCGGACGATCCGGGGGATGTCCACGTAGCAGTTGGTGGTGACCTCGCCGGCCACGATGGCCAGACCGGTCTTCACCAGGGTCTCCACCGCGATCCGCGCCTGCTTGTCCTGCGCGATGATGGCATCCACCACCCCGTCAGATATCTGATCGGCGATCTTGTCCGGATGGCCCTCGGTCACGGACTCGGAGGTGAAGAGATAGTCTTTCGGCATTGCGGTTCCTTGCTTCGGCAGAGCGGGTGCGGCGGCTCGTAAAGGGCGGGCACAGTAGAAACTGCACCCGGCAGTGTCAAACCCTCGAAACAACGTTACCCATCCGGGACTTTCCCGCCCTGAATTTGCTGTTCCGCATCGCGTCAGCGCCTATACACGCAGCTCGGTTTCAGCCCTGTCAGGAGCCTTCCCGAATGACCCGTTCCCTTCGCCTCTCCGCCTGCCTGGTCGCCGCGCTGGCGACCCTCCCCGCGCTCGCCGCGGACGCGCCCGACAAGGGAGTGATCAAGCCGGTCAAGCTGGTGATCGAGTACGTCCGCCAGGGCAAGGACGACAAGGCGGTCCAGCAGTTCGCCAACGAAGAGCAGGGCAAGCTGCTTTTGGGCGCGGAGTGGTCCAAGGGGACGCCCGCCCAGCGCAAGGAGTTCACCCAGCTGTTCAACACCCTGTTCAAGCAGATGGCTTTCCCCAAGATCCGGGAGAACTTCAAGCACCTGGACGCGGTGAACTACGGGGCAACCGAGGTCACCGGGGGAGCGGCCACCGCCGACTCGCTGATCGTGATCGATCACCCGGTCAAGAAGCAGGAGCTCAAGCTCAAGTTCGCGCTCACCAAGGAGGGCGCCGCCTGGAAGGTGGTGGACGTGAGGGTCCTGGGTGACTCCATGCTCACCGGCATCCGCGAGGACCAGATCAAGCCGATCATGGCCAACGGGGGCTGGAACAACCTGCTCACGCTGATGCGGGCCAAGGCCAAGGAAGTCTCCAAGTAACTTCGTTGCAGGCAGTGCCTGACCGGGCCGGAATTGGCGGTTGGGTTTTGGGAAGGTTCTGGATGGGTTCGCCGGGGTTGCAGCGGCTGCTCGCCGAGATGGCCGAGCAGCCGCAGGTGGTCCGCCGGGTGCTGGAGCAACATCGCTCCGCGGCCCGGCGGCTGGCTCCTCTGCTCTCGGGGGCCTCGGCCCTCGTCCTGGTGGCCCGGGGCAGCTCCGACCATTCGGCGGTCTATGGCCGCTACCTCTTCGAGACCCGTAACCGACTGCTGACCTCGCTGGCGGCCCCCTCCACCGTCACCCTCTATGGGGCGGGGCCGCGGCTGGGCGGCACTGTGGTGATCGCCGTCTCCCAGTCGGGACAGGGCGAGGATGTGGTCGCCTACGTCCAGGAGGCGCGGCGGCAGGGCGCGGTCACGGTGGCCCTGGTCAATGACCCGGCCTCGCCCCTGGCCCACGCAGCCGAGCAGGTGCTGGACCTGGCCGCAGGTCCAGAGGTCTCTGTGCCGGCCACCAAGACAGTGACCGCCCAGCTGGCGGCCTTTGCCCTCCTCTCCTTCGAACTCTCCGGCGAGGATCCCCTCGCCCCGTTCGAGGCCGCGGCCCAGGCGATCACCCAGGTGTTGTCCCTCCGGGAGGACACCCGCGCGATGGCGCAGTCCCTCGCTCACAGCGCCGCGATCTCGGTCATTGGACGGGGGCTGGCCTATCCGATCGCGCTGGAGCTGGCGCTCAAGTTCAAGGAGACCAGCGACACCCGCGCCGAGGCCTTCTCCGCCGCCGACTTCCAGCACGGGCCGATCGCCCTGCTGGATCGCGATCACCCGGCGCTGCTCCTGGATCTGGGCGGCAAGACCTCCGCCCCCGCCCGGCAGCTGGCGGCGCTGGCCCAGGGCCGCGGGGCGCCCACCCACCTGATCAGCGTCGGCCCCCACGCGTCGGGGGATCTGTCCCTGGCCGTGGAAGTCCATGAAGCCCTGCTTCCGCTGGTGGGGTTGGTGCTGGGGCAGCTGTTGGCGGTGGAGCTGGCGTTGGCCAAGGGGCTGGATCCCTCGGCGCCGACGGGGCTGACCAAGGTCACCAGCACCCGCTGAGCTCCAGGAATCCACCCCCGGACAGGCTCCGCCAAAGGTCTGCAAACGCCCCTTCCGTCATGTAGGGTCCGCCGCCACATGAGCCTGACCCAACGAGTCGCCACCGCGTACGCCAACGCCGTCGTGAAGAGGCCCGGGACCTTCCTGCTGGCCTTGATCGTGCTGGCCCTGGCCTCCGGCTTCGCCGCCTCCAGGCTGAGCATCAACTCCAACCAGCTGGACCTGATCTCCCAGGACCTGCAGGAGGTCAAAGACGTCAAGCGGGTGATCGACATCACCGGCGGCGCCGGCTACCTGATCGTCACCCTGCGCTCAGAGGACGAAGCGCAGATGAAGCAGGTCGCCGACGACCTGGCGGCGATGATGGAGGCGGACAAGCAGAACGTCCGCTACGTCACCTACAAGCTGCCGGTGGAGTTCATCCAGCAGAACATGGTCCTGTTCGTGAAGACCGAGGACCTGGTGGAGGTGAAGAAGCGGGTCAACGCCTACCTCAAGGATCAGCTCCGCCGGAACAACCCCTTCTTCATCGAGATCCAGAAGACCGAGCCGGTCAAGCTGGAGGTCCAGGACATCGTCGACAAGTACAGCAAGGTCGCGTCCCGCACCATCCTCGACGACTACAACATCTCCGACGACAAGAAGATGTTGCTGCTGCTGGTCAAGCCGATGTGGGACTCCAACGAGCTGGACAAGACCCGCGCCTACGTGAAGCGGCTCACCGACGACCTGGCGGCCTACAGCCAGAAGTCCGGGGTGAAGCTGGTGGAGGCGCCGTCCGATTCGGTCCCGGAGAAGCTGATGGGCAAGACCGGCACCGTGGCCTACGGCTTCACCGGCTCCTACAAGCTGTCGCTGGATGACTCGGTGGCGGTGGAGAAGTCGCTGCAGCCCACCACCCTGCTCTCGTTTGCCTCCATCCTGCTCATCACCCTGCTCTTCTTCCGCAAGGTGGCGCCGACCCTGATCGTCCTCTCCGGGATGGTGCTGGGGACCCTGCTCACCCTGGGCTTCACCTACGTCACCGTGGGGACCTTGAACATGGTCACCTCGATGCTGGCGGGGATCCTGATGGGGCTTGGGGTGGACTTCGGCTACCACTTCATCTTCCGCACCCGGATCGAGCTGGGGCTGGGCAAGCGCTACGACCTCGCCATCCGCGACGCGATCGTCAACGCCGGCACCCCGGCCTTCATCTCCGGGGTGGCCACCTCCGGCGCCTTCTTCGTGTTGCTGGTCTCCGAGTTCGCCGGCTTCTCCCAGTTCGGGCTGCTGGCCGGCTTCGGCACCCTGGTGATCGGGCTGACCATCTTCACCTGGTCCCCGGCGCTGCTGGTGATGTTGGGGCGCCGCAACCCGGAACTCCCTGCCCGGTGGGTCGGCACCACCGCCCCGGTGGCCACCACCACCACCGGCGCCGAGCCGCGGGTCCCCAACCCCAAGGGGGTGATCGCCGGGTGCATCGCGGTGGTGGCGCTGCTGCTGTCCTTCGCCATCCCCTGGACCGACTACGAGATCCCCAAGGATCACAACCCCAACCTCTGGGAGCGGTTCAAGGCCGGGGTGCGCTTCAACTACAACACCCGCGCGCTGATGCCCGAGGACCAGTTCTCGGTGATCCTCAACGACGAGATCAACGAGCGGTTCAACATCGCCGCCGACCCGATCGCGGTCTACGCCCGCAACCTGGACGAGGCCAAGGTGGTCTACGAGCACCTGGTCGCGCACAAGGACCAGTACCCCACCGTGAACCAGGTGGTGGGCGTCTACACCTTCGTGCCCCCGGCCGAGACCGCCGCCGCCAACGCCAAGATCCTGGCGGAGTGGCAGGAGGAGCTCAAGGAGATCGACCCCGCCGCCCTGCCCCCGGAGATGCAGGAGAAGGCGCAGCTGTTCATGAAGATCCTGCAGGCCCGGCCCTTCGACGTGACCGGGGTGCCGGACATCTACGCCCAGCAGTTCCGGAACCTCCCGGAGACCCGGCCGGAGAACCACGGCTACCTGACCCTGCTCTATCCGTCCGGGGATCTGTGGAACGGCAAGAACGTGATCGAGTTCGCCGAACAGACCAAGGTGATCAAGACCGACCAGGGCGAGTTCCGCTCCGCCGGGCTGCCCATCCTCTACGCCAAGCTGGCGCAGATCGTCCTCGCCGACGCCAACAAGTTCATGGCGCTGACGGTGGTCTGGTTGCTGCTGGTGCTGCTGCTGGACTTCCGCAACCTCAAGCTGGCGCTGGCCTCGCTGCTGCCGCTCAGCCTGGGGATCGGGGTGATGCTGGGCTTCTTCGCCCTGATCAACGAGCGGCTGAACTTCATGAACATCGTGGTGCTGCCGATCGTGCTTGGCTACGGGGTCAGCCACGGGGTGTACCTGCTGCACCGCTACCTGGAGGGCGTCTCGCCGATGGTGGCGCTGCGCTCGGTGGGCGCGGCGGTGGCCTCCTCCACCCTGACCACGGTGTGCGGCTTCGGCGCCCTGCTGGCCGCCAGCCACAACGGCCTCAGGTCGATGGGCCTGTTGGCTGTGGTGGGGCTGATTAGCACCCTGGCGGTGTCCTTCACCCTGCTGGCCGCGGTGCTTCAACTGATGCACGACAAGCGGGTGCGGGAAGGCAAGCTGCCCGTCGCCGCACCCCAGCCCCTGGAGAACGCATGAACCGCGCGTTGGTGATCCCCGTTGCCCTCTGTGTCCTCTCCGGCTGCACCGGAGTGGTCCGGTCCACCCAGCTGCGTGGGGACTACGAGACCACCGACAAGACCCGGACCACCCGGTTGGTGATCGTGGTCCAGCCGGAGCCGGGGCAGAAGCCCAAGGTGGCACAGCTGTGGGCGCTGATGGCCCGCCGCTACGTGCACCTCAAGCGCCAGTACATCGTCAAGGCGGCAACCACCTCCGCGGAGCCGGCCTCGGCCCTCAATGCCCAGCAGCTGTGCGCCGCCACCGTGGCCACCCTGGAGGAGGGGGAGAAGCTGGAGGGGGTGCTGTGGCTGGAGCCCACCCGCCTGGACGGTAACGCCGAGGGCACCGAGTTCGTGGCCGGGGCCCGGGGCAGGCTGCTGCGCTGCGGTGACGGCGAGCAGATCTGGTCCGCCGAAGGCGGGGGCAGCTGGCGGGCCGGAGACCAGGACACCCTGCAGCAGTCCTGGAACTACGCCGCCGAGCTGGGCGCCGAGGTCGGGCCCTACGTGGCGCCCACCTGGGGCTTGCTGCGGCCGATCCTGGACACCCTCCCGGAGGTCGTCCTGGATGAGGCCGCCCAGGAAGAGAAGGTCCTGGCGGAGTAGCGCCAGGCAGGTTCATGGCCACCCCCGAGTGCACGCGCTGCGGCGCTTGTTGCGTGGCGCCGGACATCGCCGCCCTGGACAAGCCGCTGGGGCTCCGGTGCCCGCATCTAGGCACAGACAACCTGTGCCTGGTCTACGACCGGCGTCCGGAGGTCTTCCGCTCCTACAGCGCCGACGCGCTGTGCGAGCAGATCGCCGCCGCTACCCTGGAGGAGCGGGTGGCCAACTACCTGACCCTGTTCGGGTTGCGGGAGGAGGCGGCCCGCACCCGGCTGTTCACATCGATGAGGGCGGCCCGCCCGCCCAAGGAGCCCGCGGCCCCATGACCCCCCAAGAGAACCACGCTATCGCCGAAGCCTGGATGCGCGCCTTCAACGCCCACGACGTGGCGGCGCTGGTGGCGCTGTACGCCGACGACGCCACCCACACCTCGCCCAAGATCCGCGCGCTGCACCCGGAGACCGCGGGCCTGCTGGTGGGCAAGGCCGCGCTCACCCGCTGGTGGAAGGACGCCAACGCCCGCCTCCCCGGGCTGCGCTACCAGGCGGTGGCCTACACCGCCGACGACCAGCGGGTGTTCATGGAGTACCTGCGCCACGCCCCGAACGAGGCGTCGCTGCCGGTGGCCGAGGTGCTGGAGATCCGCGAGGGTAAGATCGTCGCCTCGCGCGTCTACCACGGCTGAGCGCGGCCCGAGCCCACCCGCCCTGGGCGCCTTCGGCGGCTGGGAACCTTCTCATCGAGCCAGGTTCACTCAACCCAGGGTATGGCCGTCCGATTCTTCGCCGGAGTTCGCTCCCGCGGCCTGGTCGGCCAGCGGAATCGTAAACGAGAAGCGGGACCCGACGCCCAACTCGGAAGTAGCCCAGACGGTCCCGCCGTGGGCCTCGATGATCCCCTTGACGATGTAGAGGCCAAGCCCGGTGCCCTGCTGGCCCCCGCGACGAGCCGTCCAGTAGCGGTCGAATAGGTGCGGTAGCTGCTCGGCTGGGATGCCCGAGCCGTCATCCTCGACGGTGACGAGCACGTCGTCCTCCCGCCGCTCGACGGCGACCGTGATGACCCCGCCCTCGCGCGTGAACTTGATCGCATTGCCGAGCAGGTTCGAGAACACCTGGAAGATGCGCTCGCGATCAGCCCGCACCTGCGCACGCGCGACCGCCCCTTCGCGGAGGGAGATCTGCTTGGCTTCTGCCAACGGAGAGATGATGAGCAGCGCCTCGTGGACCATCTCGGCCGCTGGCTCGGGCCGGCACTCCAGCTGGAAGCGGCTCGCCTCGATCTTGGAGAGATCGATAAGGTCGCGGATCAGCGCATTCATGCTCTCGCCAGCACGCCGGATCCTATCGACACTGGCATGCAGCCTCTGCTGGTCGTCGGGCTTCGGCGTCGCGGCGCTCAGCCGGTTCAACAGAGCTGTTTGCAGCCGGATGATGGCGAGCGGGTTTCGCAGATCGTGCGAGACCACGGCAACGAGGTCGTTCCGCGCCCTGACCGCACGCTGCTCGCGCGCGAGCTGGAGTTCGAGATCACCTTCCACGAGGTTGCGGCGCAGCTCTTCGGCCGCTTCCAGATCGCTCGCCGTCCACGGGCGCGACGAAAGCCGAACCTCTTCTTGCCACTGCGCGAAGGAGCGGCGCGGATGCAGGCGGCGGTTGGCATCGATATCGGCGGGCCGCGCGGGACCGCCGCCCCAGGTGACCGTGCCCAGGATTTCCGGCCGGAAGAGCAGCAGCCGCCGCCGCATCGCGCCTGGGAGCGCGAAGGACAGGAGGCCGCTCGCGACGTCCTTCGCCTCGAGCGTGGGCGGATGGAGCTTGGGCAAGGCCGCGGTGGCGAACGGCGCTGCTCCCGCAGTGCCATCGAGCCAGTCGGCCAGCGCCCACAAGCGGGACGCCGCCGGCGTGCGCCCGTGGACGATGGGCTCCCGCCTCTCAATCAACACCGCCACCCCTTCGGCGGCGAACAATGACAACAGTTCCTCGGGGCTCGTCAGGAGCGCGACGAGGACTTCGTCGTCGTCCGCGCCGCGCGCGCTCTGGCGCAGCGCCGCCGCGAGCCGCTCTTGCGTCGGTGCCCGGCGCGACCGCAGCGCCGTTGCCTCGCTGTCGGCGAACGCGCCGATCTGCAGCGACAAGAGCCGCCCCACCACCTCGACCGCCGAACGAACGTCGTAGGGGACCCCTCGCGGCCCCGAGTGGTTGGCGCAGCTGATCAGCCCCCACAGGCGGTCGTTCACGACCAACGAGACGCTCATCGAGGCTCGCACGCCCATGTTGGCCATGTATTCGAGGTGGACCGGCGACACACTCCGCAGCACCGAAAAGCTGAGATCGAGCGGGGCGCCTGCGTCGAGACTCAAGATCGGCACCGGCGCGTAGCGCGCGTCCGGGATGCTGCGCAGCCAATTCTTCAGGTACAGGGCGCGCGCTGGCTCGGGGATGTCCGAGGCGGGATAGTGGAGCCCGAGATAGGGCTCGAGGTGCGCCTCCCTGGCCTCGGCGTCGACGGAGCCGTGGCCCTCGTCTGCGAAGCGATAGAGAATGACCCGCTCGAAGCCGGTCAGTCGCTTGACGGCGAGCACCATCGACTCGGCCAGCTCGGCGAGGCGGCGCGACTGCTGGAGCGCGATCAGCAGCCCCCGCAGCGACCCATGCGGCGCAGCGAGGTCGGCGACAGGCTCCAGCTCGAGCATGCCGACGCCCTGATGTTCGTGCACGATTCCGTCGTAGCGCGCACCGTGCACCAGGATTCGCAGAGGATTCACCTCGACATGGCGGCCCCCACGCAAGGCGGCGGCCACCGCGTTCGCCGCCGCCGGGTCGAGCACCCGCTCGAGCGCCTGGCCCAGCAATTGGCCAGCGGTGAGCCCGAACAACGCACCGGCATTCTCACTGATGTGTGTGACCGTCAGCGACGGCAGCGCCAGCGCGATGAGCACGCCGTGCGGTTGAATGGCGCCGGGGATGTGAATCGGCTCGCGATCACAGTTCGTCAGATCGGTCGGAGCGGCGGGCCTCATCGCGCTCATCGCAGTGCAGCCGCTCGCCCCAAGGCGAGACCGAGTGTGAGGAAGGTCGCTGCCGCCGCGGCGACGGCGCGATCGGCATCGATCCGCGGCGCCAGCTCGTCGAGCCAGCGCAGCACGGCCGTCCAGCGGCGGCCCGGCTCCTCCCCGTCACCTGAAAAGAAGGAACAACCGCGGTTGTCGTCGAGCCCAAGGCGAGGACCGACGGAAGCGGCAATGATGCGTCCGCCCAGCGATGCACCTTCGACCACGTAGAGACAGCCGGCCAGCTCGTCAGGGCCCGCCAGCGGCGGCAGCGCGACGGCGGGGGATGCACCCGAGGCGAGGTCACCGG
>JALYOC010000080.1 GCA_030857095.1 Myxococcota bacterium
CCCTGGCCTACCTGCGGGTGTTCGCCTACGTCCCCGCGGTGCCCGGCGGCGATCCGATGGCCTGCACCAGCGCCGCCAACTGCCCCTCTCCGGGCGCGGTGGGCTACGTGGACGGCTACAGCATGCCCGGGACCATGGGGGCCACCATCCTCTACGACTCCGGCCAGCAGAACGGCGGCGCGCTGGCCGGCGCGGATCGCTTCGAGGTGGCGTTCCCCTGGACCGCGCTGGGCGTGGCGCCCGGCACGCCCATCTTCTGGCACGTGGCCGCCAGCCCCAACGCCAGCTTCAACCCGGCGGTGGACAACGCAGGCGGCCCCGACGGCAAGCTGGGCACCTTCGGCGTGTTCGCGGTGTCCTTCACCCCCGATCGCAGCGGGGCCACCGCCTCTCCGGGGACCGTCGACTACTGCCACACGGTGGAGAACACCGGTCAGTTCTCCGATTCCTACAACCTCAGCGGGATCTCCAGCTCCGGCGCCGGGATGGCCCTCTACGCCGCGGACGCAGCTTGTGTCCGCGGGGCGCTGTTGGCGGTGGACGCCAACGGCAACGGCACCTTCTCCGACCCGGGGGACACCGCGCCGTCGGCGGCCAATGACACCAACTCGGATGGGATCCCGGACACCGGCACCCTGGCCGCCGGCGCCACCCGGAAGGTGATCGTCCAGCTGCGCGTCCCCGCCGGGCGCACCAACTCCTCTGATCGGCTGCGCACCACCGCCACCTCCACCCGCCGTTCGGACGTGTTCGGCACCGTGGTGGACACCACCGCCATCGGCGGGGTGACCGTGTTCCCCAACCTCACAGCCAGCGGCACCCCGGGGCTGACGGTGCTGGTCGGTCCGCACCGGGTGCAGAACAACCTGACCGCGGCGGATGACTACGACCTGCGGGTGGTCAGCGCCAGCGGCTGGAAGGTCTCCCTCTACGCGGACGCCGCCGGGGCGCCGGCGGCGCTGCTGGGCACCGACACCAACGGCGACGGAACCTGGGACGGCGTCGCTCCCACCACCGGGACCCTGGCCGGCGGGGCCCAGCGCGCGTACTGGCTGCGGGCCACCATCGCCGCGGGCGCCACCGTGGGCTCCACCCACCTGGTGACCCTGCGCGCCACCTCCCGCACCAACCCCACCACCTGGGGCGAGGCGTTCGATGTGCTGACAGTCGCCCCGGCGCTGCAGCTGCTGCCCTCGTATCTGGCCAGCAGCAACACCGCGCTGGTGGGCGCGCCGGGCGGGCTGGTGTACCTGCCGCACCGGCTGGTCAACAGCCGCGACGTCGTGGAGACCGTCTCCCTCAGCCAGACCGCGCCGCCGGTGGCCGGCTACACCATCCGCTGGTTCACCGATCCAGATGGAGACGGGAACTTCTCCGATGGCGCGCAGATCACCGGATCGCTGACCGTCCCCCCGTTTGGCGGGGTGGTGAACCTGATCACTGAGATCTCGGTGCCCACCTCCGGAACCCCGGCCGCCTTCCCGGCGGTCACCACCGCCACCGGCACCGGCTCCTCGGCCAGCGCCGGGGACAACGTCACCGTCGGTCAGCTGGCCACCTTCCGGGATCCGCTCTACACCCAGGCGGATCGCTACTTCCCCGCCTGCGGCAGAATCTACGCGCAGGCCCACGGCCTGAGCGCCAACCAGACCAGCACCTATCAGCTGCAGTACGTCAACCCGCTGGGGGTGGTGACCGCGGCGCAGAACCTGCCCACCGACACCAGCGGCAACGGCCGGGTCTCGCTGGCGCTGGGCGCCGCCGACGCTCCCGGGAACTGGACCCTTCGGTTGCGGCAGGGGGCCACCTTGCTGCGCGAGCTGACCCCGGTGGTGGTGGAACGCTCCGGTACAGTGCAGGCCCTGGCGCCCGCCACCGCGCAGGACGGCCAGCTGCTGGCGGTGGCGGCGCAGCTGAACAACACCGCCTCCCAGAGCGGGTACACCGACACCCGGGTGGACTTCGAGCTGCGCGACCCGCTGGGCAACCTGTTCCGCAGCTCGGCGTTTACGCCGCTGGAGGTGGCGTACCAGGCCTCCGAGGTGGCCAGCACCTCCTGGTCCAACGTCACCTTCCCCAGCTTCGGCACCTACACCCTGACCGTCACCTGGAGCACCCCCTGCGGCAGCGTGATCGCCACCGGCTCCACCCCGATCGTGGCCGCCCCGGAGGCGCCGCTGTTGACCAGCCCGGCGCACAACTCCGGTCTCACCACCGCCACCCCCACCCTGCAGGGCACCGCCCGCAGCGGGGCGTTGGTCTCGGTGTACGTGGACGGGGTGCTGGTGGGGACCAGCTCCGGTCCCAACTTCTCGGTGCTCCCCGCCACCCTCTCCCAGGGGGCCCACACCTGGTACGCCACCCAGACCGTCTCCGGCACCACCAGCCCGGCCAGCGTGGCCTTCGCCTTCACCGTGGACTCGGTGGCTCCGGACACCAGCATCAGCTCCGGCCCAGCCCAGGGTTCGATCACCCGGTTGACCACCGCCAGCTTCGGGTTTGGCTCGGATGATCCGGCGGCCAGCTTCGCCTGCAGCCTGGATGGCGCGGCCTATTCGCCCTGCACCAGCCCGGTGGCCTACAGCGGCCTGGGCGAGGGCGGCCATTCGTTCGCGGTCCGGGCCACCGACCCGTTCGGGAACACCGACGCGTCACCCGCCACCCGCAGCTGGTCGGTGGATCTCACGCCGCCGGAGACCCTGGTCACCGGCCCGGCCTCGCCCTCCAACAGCGCTTCGGCCAGCTTCACCTTCTCCTCGCCCGACGGGATCTCCTTCGAGTGCAGCCTGGACGGCGAGGCCTACGCGGCCTGCACCCCCCCGGTGCTGCGGACCGGGCTGACCGAGGGCAGCCACCGCTTCGAGGTCCGGGCCCTGGACGTCGCCGGCAACGTGGACCCCACCCCGGCCCGCCACGACTGGACGGTGGATCTCACCCCGCCGCAGACCGTGGTCAGCGGCCCGGCCTCCCCCACCGCCAGCCAGGTCGCGACCTTGACCTTCTCCTCCCCGGACGGAGTTGGCTTCGAGTGCAGCCTGGATGGCGCCTCCTTCGCGCCGTGCAGCTCGCCCACCGGGTACAGCGGCCTGGCCGAGGGACCGCACACCTTCACGGTGCGGGCGATTGATCTGGCCGGGAACGTGGATCCCACTCCCGCCCAGCACGCCTGGACGGTGGACCTCACCCCGCCCCAGACGGTGGTCAGCGGCCCGTCCTCTCCCACCAACGCCACCTCCGCGGTGCTGACCTTCAGCTCTCCGGACGGGGTGGCCTTCGAGTGCAGCCTCAATGGCGCGGCGTTCACCTCCTGCACCAGCCCGGCCAGCTTCAGCGGGTTGACCGACGGGGCGTACACCTTCGCGGTGCGGGCGATCGACGCGGTGGGGAACGTGGATCCCACCGCGGCCCAGCACGGCTGGACGGTGGACACCTTGCCCCCGGACACCTCGGTGGCCGGCCCGGCCTCACCCAGCAACTCGTCCAGCGCCACCCTGACCTTCGGCTCGCCCGAGGGCGGAGTGACCTTCCAGTGCAGCCTGGACGGGGCGGTGTTCGCCTCCTGCTCCAGCCCGCTGAGTCTCACCTCCCTCTCCCAGGGCAGCCACACCTTCCGGGTGCGCGCGGTGGACGCGGCGGCCAACGTCGATCCCACCCCGGCCCAGCATGGCTGGGTGGTGGATCTCACCCCCCCGGACACCACCCTGAGCGGTCCTCCGCCCCTGACCAACCTCAACACCGCGACCCTCAGCTTCGTCGCCGATGAGCCGGCCACCTTCGTCTGCAACCTGGATGGCGCCGCCGCGGCGGCCTGCACCTCGCCGGTCAACCTCACCGGACTGGCGGACGGGCCGCACACCTTCACCGTCCGGGCCACCGATCTGGCCGGCAACCTGGAGGTGGCCGCCGCCTCGCACGGCTGGACGGTGGACACCACCCCGCCCCAGACCACCCTCACCGGCTTCCCCCCGGCGGTGGACTCCTCCACCACCCCCAGCTTCAGCTTCACCTCCAGCGCCGCCGGCTCCACCTTCGAGTGCAGCCTGGACGGGGCGGTCTTCACTGCCTGCACCAGCCCCCGGGGCTACAGCGGGCTGGTCGACGGGCCGCACACCTTCGCGGTGCGGGCCACCGATCCGGCCACCAACACCGATCCCACTCCGGCCCAGTACTCCTGGACCGTGGACTCCAATATTCCGGACACCTCGCTGGACGCGGTGCCGCCGCTGTTCTCCCCCTCGCCCCTGGCCAGCTTCGAGTTCTCCTCCACCGGGGTCAGCCCTACCTTCTACTGCAGCCTGGATGGCGCGCCGTTCTCGGTGTGCACCTCTCCTTTGGATCTGGCCGGGCTGATCGACGGGGAGCACAGCTTCGCCGTCTACTCGGTCAGCGGCGCGGGGACGACGGATCCGGATCCGGCGATGTACCAGTGGACGGTGGACACCGTGGCCCCGGACACCTTCGTCTCCGGGCCGGCCTCGCCGTCCTCCTCCCCAGGCGCCAGCCTGGTCTTCTCCTCCAACGAATCGCAGGTCAGCTTCCAATGCCGGCTGGATGGCGCGGCCTACACCGCCTGCGTCTCCCCGCTGGGGCTGACCAGCCTGATTGACGGGCCGCACCTGTTCGAGGTGTTCGCCATCGATGCGGCCGGCCAGGTCGATTCTTCCCCGGCTTCGCACGCCTGGACGGTGGATACCCAGGCCCCGGACACGGTGGTGGCCGGGCCGGCCTCCCCGACCGCCGCCACCTCCGCGGTGTTCACCTTCAGCTCGCCGGACGACGCTGGCGCCAGCTTCGAGTGCAGCCTGGACGGGGCGGTCTACGCCGGCTGCGCCTCCCCGCTGACGGTCAATGGCCTGGGCGAGGGCAGCCACACCTTCCACGTCCGCGGCTACGACCTGGCCGGGAACCGCGATCCGTCGCCGGCGGTCCACGCCTGGACCGTGGACCTGACCCCGCCGCAGACCGTCGTCTCTGGACCCGCCTCGCCCAGCGGCGCCATCTCCGCGGTGTTCACCTTCAGCTCGCCGGACGACGCTGGCGCCAGCTTCGAGTGCAGCCTGGATGGGGAGAGCTTCGAAGTCTGCGTCTCGCCGGAGACCCGCACCGGCCTGGGCGAGGGTCCCCACAGCTTCGCGGTGCGCGCGGTGGACGCGGTGGGGAACCCGGATCCCACTCCCGCCGAGCACGCCTGGGAGGTGGATCTCACCCCGCCCCAGACCACGGTCAGCGGCCCGGCCTCTCCCAGCGCGGTGGCTTGGGCGACCTTCACCTTCGCCGGGGAGGAGTCCACCGACACCTTCGAGTGCAGCCTGGATGGCGCGGCCTTCGCCGGCTGCACCTCTCCGGTCGGCGTCCTTGGCCTGGACGAGGGTCCCCACACCTTCGCGGTGCGGGCCACGGATCAAGCCGGGAACACCGATCCCACTCCGGCGGCGCATGGCTGGGTCATCGATTTGACCCCGCCGCAGACCTTCGTGGCCGGCCCGGGCTCGCCCACCCTCCAGACCTCCGCCGACTTCACCTTCACCTCCGACGATGCGGCCGCCAGCTTCCGCTGCGCCCTGGACGGCGCGACCTACGCGGTCTGCGCCGCTGACCACGCCCGCTCCGGGCTGGGCGAGGGTCCGCACACCCTGCGGGTGGCCGCGGTGGACGCGGCGGGGAACACCGACCCCACCCCGGCCGAGCACACCTGGGTGGTGGATCTCACCCCGCCGGACACGACCCTGGATGGTCCGGCGGCGCTGACCAACGACCCCGACGCGCAGCTGACCTTCTCCGCCGATGAGCCGGCCAGCTTCGAGTGCAGCCTCAACGGGGTGGCCCCCTCACCGTGCACCTCGCCGATCTCCTTCCCCTCGCTGGCGGACGGCGTCTACCAGCTGGAGGTCCGGGCCACCGACACCGCCGGCAACGTGGAGCCCGTGGCCGCGGTGCACGCCTGGACGGTGGACACCACCCCCCCGGACACCCAGCTGGTCGCCCAGCCGGCGGCGATCGACGCTGCCTCCTCGGCGCGCTTCGAGTTCGCCTCCGCGGATCCAGACACCGCCGGGTACCAGTGCTCGGTGGACGGCGCGGCCTTCGGCGCCTGCGCCTCGCCGCTGGACCTGACTGGGCTCACCGATGCCCCCCACACCTTCTCGGTGCGTGCGGTGGACGCGGCGGGCAACGTGGACGCCTCCCCGGCCGGCTACGCCTGGAGGGTGGACACCAGCATTCCGGACACCGCCTTCGTCCAGGCCCCGCCGGCGTTCTCCTCCAGCACCGACGCCAGCTTCGGCTTTGGCTCTACCGCCAGCCCGGCCACCTTCCAGTGCGCGGTGGATGGGGCGGCCTTCGCCCCCTGCGCGGCCACCTTGAACCTCACCGGGCTGGCCGACGGGCCCCACCGGGTGGACGTCCGCTCCCTCAACGAGGCGGGGACGGTGGATCCCTCGCCGGCTACCCACGCCTGGACCGTGGACACCCTCCCGCCGGACACCACCCTGGTGGGGCCGCCGGTGCTCACCCGCAGCACCGGCGCCAGCTTCACCTTCGACGCTTCCGAGACCGGGGTGACCTTTGAGTGCAGCCTGGACGGCGCCGGCTGGGTGGTCTGCGCCTCACCGGTGGCGTTCACCGGCATCTCCGAGGGCGCGCACACCCTGGCGGTCCGGTCCACAGACCGGGCGGGCAACGTGGAGGCGATCCCCGCCCAGCACCCCTGGACCATCGACCTCACCGCGCCGGACACCGGGATCGCCGGTCCTCCCGCGCAGCTGGCCAGCTCCTCGGCGGAGCTGGTGTTCACCGCCACCGAGGGGGGCGTGGTCTTCGAGTGCAGCGTGGATGGTTCGACCTTCGATCCCTGCGACGCCACCTTGAGCCTGACCGGCCTGAGCGAGGGGCAGCACACCGTGCAGGTCCGCGCGACCGACGCGGTGGGGAACACCGACGCCACCCCGGCGATCCACACCTGGAACGCGGACCTCACCGCGCCGGACACCTCGG
The DNA here is from genome assembly GCA_030857095.1 of Myxococcota bacterium. Taxonomy (GTDB): domain Bacteria; phylum Myxococcota; class Myxococcia; order Myxococcales; family Myxococcaceae; genus JALYOC01. Next base: position 6,994 of record JALYOC010000080.1, read on the forward strand.
TCCTCTCCGGGCCGGCGGCGCTGGTCAACACCCGCGCCGCGGAGCTGGAGTTTGGGACCGATGATCCGGCGGCGGTCTTCGAGTGCAGCGTGGATGGCGGCAGCTTCGGGGCCTGCGGTGCCAGCCTGGCGCTCTCGGACCTGGCCGACGGTTCGCACCGGGTGGAGGTCCGCGCCCGTGACGCGGCCGGCAACGTCGACGGCTCGCCGGCGGTGCACACCTGGACGGTGGACACGGTGGCGCCGGACACGGTGCTGGAGCTGACTCCCGAGGCCCAGGATCGCTACCGGGAGGCGAGCTGGGAGTTTCAATCCACCGAGCCGGGCAGCACCCTGCTGTGCCGGCTGGACGCGGCGGACTGGGCCCCCTGCACCTCACCGCTGACCCTGACCGATCTCTCCGAGGGGGACCACGTGTTCGAGGTGATGTCGGTGGACCTGGCCGGCAACCCCGACTCCACCCCGGCCCGCTTCGAGTGGAACATCCGGGTGGACCTGCGCTTCGTGGGCGGCGGCTGCGGCTGCGGCACCTCGCAGGGCAGCGCCTTCTCCTTCCTGGGCGCGTTCGTGCTGGTGGGGCTGCTCCGGCGCCGGCGGCGGTAGCCCTCGGGCGTGGCTGGCTTGCCGGCGCGCCGGCGGCGGTAGCCCTCGGGCGTGGCGACGCAACTTGGTCCCCGCCGCCCGGGGGTGATAGGTGGCGCCGCGTGAGCATCAACGTCGAGTCCGGGACTACGCTGACCTTCGAGAAGTTCTGGGCGTGGCTGCGCGCGCACACCAACTGCATCCTGCGCGCGGGCACCGAGGAGGTCTGGCTGTTTGATCACGAGGATCTGCACTGGCATCTGGAGGAGGACGCCAAGCGCGCTCCGGTGGTGCAGGTGATCCAGGGTAAGAAGCTGCTGGCCGAGGTGGCCCTGGACGTCCGGGACGTGCTGTTCGTGCAGGCCAGCCCGGACGAGGCGGAGGGCGCCCAGGGCGCCACCCTGTTCGAGGTGGTGGTGGGGACCAAGGAGGAGACGTACACCGCCTACCACTTCGTGCTCGCCCACCCGTTCGAGCAGGAGGAGGAGGGCCACACCTCCAGCTTCAAGCACTAGGTTCCGGAGGACTGGAAGTCGACCACCTTGCTCCACAGCGCGGTGAAGCGCCTTCGGTCAAAGGACGACCCGGAGGTCAGCCAGTCGTAGTGGGGCGGGGTGTGCTGGGGCGCGTCGAAGTGGCCGATCGCATCCAGGTGATCGCCCACCACCGCGTCGATCAGGATGCCGTGGGGCTGGGAGAGGGTGGGGACGATCCCGTCGCTGTCCTGCGCCTGGGGCCGGACGCCCAGCGCGGAGGTCACCGCCCGCTCCTCCACGGGGGAGTGGAAGCGCAGTGAGCCGGGGACCGCCTTGCCGGACCGGCGGTGGAGCAGGTTGAACAGGGTGTGGGTGGCCTGATCGTAGGGGTTGAACCCGGAGGCCAGCCGCGAGCGCAGGGTGGGGCGGGGCGCCAGGGTCCCCACCCAGCCGTAGCGAACCCCGGGCCGATCAGGGGTGGCGCCGTCGAACACCGCCATCGCGTCGGGGGTCAGCTGCCCCATCAGGGTCTGGTCGGCGCCGATCTCCTTCATGAACTCCAGCACCGCCGCCCGGCGCTCTTCGGAGAAGTCCCCCAGCAGGTCGTTGAACAGCGAGTCCACCCCGGAGCGGGGCAGCACCACGTCATCCAGCCGGGTGACCGCGTGCATCACCCGCAGCATCAGCCGCAGCGGGAGGTTGGCCCGGCGCAGCACCAGGGAGGTGAACAGCGAGAGCAGCTGCAGCAGCTGCCGGCCGGCCAGGCCCAGGAAGAACCCGGCCAGCGGGGTGCCCCGGTGGGGCGAGGAGACGCACACGCAGCTGCGCACCCGGGAGAGCAGGGCCTCGGAGGGCGGGGGGCGGTCCAGGTCCGCTCCGGGCGAGAGCAAGAGCCGCGCATCCAGCCCGCCGCTGGAGTGGCCCACCAGGTGGATCGGCCCTTCGCTGCCTACCGTCTGTTCGATCACCTCCAGCGCCTGACGGGCGCGGGTGCGGATGGAGGCGGTGGGGTGGGACTTGATCGCCACCACGGTGGCGGGGATGCCGCGGCGGCGGAACTCGGCCAGCAGCTGCTCCCGGACGTGGCCGAAGTAGACGATCTCCCCCAGGTGGGTGAAGCCGAAGAAGCCTGGGAGGAGGAAGACGTGGTGCATCAGCGGCCCAGTCTTCGGGCAACCCGGGGGAGGGTTCCACTGTTTTGCCCGTCGGATGCTAACTCGTCCCCATGAACCGCCCCCTGCCCAGCAGGGGTGCGTCCTGCGATAGCGACCTTCTCCGCTGTTGCAGGAACGGAACGCAGAGTTCCCGCAAGTTCGCCTAGCGCCGCAAATGCGACAGTCGCATATAGGGCCACATGAACTTCCTCAGCCGCAGCACCCTCGTCGTCGCCGCCGTCCTCGCCTCCAGTGCGTTCGCTGGGGAGTGGACCCTGGATCCCGCCCACTCCGCCGCGCAGTTCAGCGTGAAGCACATGATGGTCTCGACCGTTCGCGGCGAGTTCCAGAAGGTCAGCGGCACCGTCAGCGTGGACGAGAAGGACGTCACCAAGTCCAAGGTGAACGTGACCATTGATCCCGCCTCCATCAACACCCGTCAGGAGAAGCGCGATGAGCACCTGCGCTCCGCGGACTTCTTCGACGTGGCCCAGTTCCCCACCATGACCTTCGCCTCCACCAAGGTGCAGAAGGGCAAGGGCGGCAAGCTGAAGGTCACCGGTGATCTGACCATGCACGGGGTGACCAAGCCGGTCACCCTGGACGTGGAGTCGCTGAGCAAGCCGATCAAGAACCCCTGGGGCCAGACGGTCCGCGGCTTCTCCGCCACCGGCAAGCTGAACCGCAAGGACTTCGGCCTGAACTGGAACAAGGGCCTGGAGGCCGGCGGTGTGCTGGTCGGTGACGAGATCTCCCTGCAGATCGACGGCGAGCTGAACGAGGCCGCTCCGGCCCCGGCCGCCGCTGGCAAGTAGTCGGTCCGTCCTTCCACTTTGTGGTTCAAGGAGGCTCTCCGGTTCGCCGGGGGGCCTTCTTGCGTTGGGGGCTGCGGTGGCCCGGTGGGAAGTGTGTGGGTCGGCGGCGCGGATCGCGCCAAGCGTCTGTGGGTCCTCCTCCCCGGCCTGCTTCGGAGCGCCGGTGACCGACTCTGGAGGTCCGTCCGCCCGCATCTCGATCCCGCGCGGCTTCGGGCGAAGCTGGGGGCTGATGCACCGGCCACCTGCGGGCCTCCACCGCCGGCTACTTCTGTGGGTAGCCGAAGCGTTTCCGCATCGCCTGGAGTGAGGCGGAGCTCTCGGCCGGAGCCCGAAGCCGTCGCTGAATCTCGTCCCACCAGGCGGCCTGGGCCACCGGGTCCGCCGGCTCTGGGTCGAGACTCCGAAGGAGCACTCCCACCAGACGCAGGCGCTCGGTCTCGGGCAGTGCGAGCAACTGAACCTCAAGGGCCGAGGCGGTAGGCATCGTCCTACGCTACCCCGACATGGCCCTGGGGCATCTCGAGAACCGCTCGGCAGTCCTTGGTCACGCCGCTTGAGAGAAGGCGGCACTCGAACTGAACCACCCCTGCGGCGTTCGCCTCGATCGCCGCCGTGGTGTCGACCCTCCTGGCGTCTGGCGTCTTCCAGTCCTGAAACTGCAGGCTGAGAACTCCGCAGGCCTCCTCGATCCCCACGTCACAGGCAGCGTCGACGACGTCGAAGAACCCCTGGGCGTTCGCGGCGGTGATCCCTGCGGCGATCCGGTTCTTCACCGCCTCGAACTTCGCCCGCTCACGTTCAAGGACCTGCGGCGACTGATCGGGCCAAGGGGGAACTCGCGCCCGCTCCTCAAGGGCCCCGCGCTGTGAGAGTTCAATCCCCGCGCAGGAGGACCCCAGGAGGGCGAGGAGAAGGAATCGACGCATCCTCCCAGCTTTGCGCACCCGGCATCCCCTGCCTACCGCGGGCTCGGGGCCCGGCGTGCGACCCAGCGCAGCGCAGTTCCATCGGTTGTGGGGCGTCGATGGACGCCCGCTCGAGGTGACCGTTCCGCGCCGTCTGCGTCTGCCGGTACCAGGGCTGACGGTCCATCGCGCGTCCATGCCGCCCGCTGACCAGATCGTCCGGGGTGGACTTCGGGTCACCACGGTGCGACGAACACTCTGGGATCTTGCCCCCAATCTCGACTTCGTGGCCTTCGCCGGAGCACTGGAGGCGGCGCGCAAGAAGGATCGGGACCTGCTGCCAGCGCGCGCTGGGGTGGCTCGTGATTCCGATGACCAAGACGCTGTTCCGGGAGCAATTCGCCACCCAGGTTGCGTTGATCGAGGGGACGCGGAAGTCCCGGAGGTAGAGCACCGAGGAGGCGGACCCGCCTCCGGGAAAGGTTGGGGCTATTTCCGGTACAGGAAGCGCACCGCCCGGGGCAGCCGGCGGCGCCAGTCCCGTTCGGTGTGGTCACCTCGGAGGTCGGCACGGAAGGTCAGCTGCCGGCGGCCGTAGCCACGTTGCCGCAACTGTTCGAACAGCGCGCGGGCGGGAGGCAGCATCCGCCCCTCGGCCTCCAGCGCTCCGCAGTCCAGATAGACGCGGGAGATTCCCGGGGTGGGCCGCTGCGCCAGATGATCGAAGATCGCGAAGTCCCCCACCCAGCACGCCGGGGAGAGGCACAGCGCCCCGCCGAACTGATCCGGGTGCCGGTAGTGGCCGATCAGCGCCGTCAACGCGCCCCAGGAGGCTCCGCCCAGCGAGGCCCCCAGCGGGCCCGGCAGCAGGTTCAGTTGTTGCCTTGCGGCGGGCACCACCTCCCGGACGATCCAGTCCAGGAACGCCCAGGCCTGGCCACCGCGCCCTTCGATCGGCCAGGGGGTCAGCTCGGCCTCGCGGCGGGCCCAGTCCCCGCCGTGGGGAATGGCCACCACCACCGGGGGCTGGAAGGCGCGCCGATCCATCCCCTCCAGCGCCCGGTGCAGCTGCCAGCCGGTCTTGCCCAGGACATCGTCGAACACGTCCTGGCCATCGAGCACGAACAGGGCGGGGAAGGGCACGGTCCCGTCGTACTCGGGAGGCAGATAGAGGCGGACGGAGCGGGGAGCAAAGCCAGGCGGGTGGAACAGACCCACCTCCCGGAAGGTTCCGGTATGCGGCGCGCGTTGTGCCTTGGACACCGGAAGACCCTAGTCCAGGCCGGGCCAGGCGGGCGCGCCTCACCGCGGACGGGACCTGGGCACCCTTGGGAAGACGCAGTCCGGAGCAGAGCGTCGCCCTCCGGACGGAGTTCCTGCCCGGCGGGACGTCCGGCGACTGATCGCAAAGCAGGCGAGCGGGCATCGTCGCGGCCGTGCCTGGCGGGTCAAGTCTGCCCGGCACCAGGGGTCATGAGCATCGTCTCGGACGGCTGAGCGGGCTTCAGCCACGGAGGAAGCACAGCCTTGCGGCGGATCCTTAGAGAAGGCGCATACCAAACCGTCCAGCCGGTGTCGGAGGCGGGTGTGTTGGTGGATGCGGCGGACTACTATCGGGCGTTCTTTCACGCGGCCAGGGCGGCGAAGCACTACATCGCCATCGCCGGCTGGCAGTTCGACAGCGACGTATGCCTGCTGCGCGGAGACGAGAAGGCGCAGGCCGGCTGCGACACCCGGATGCTGCCGTTCCTGCGATCCCTCTGTGAGACGAACCCCGACCTGCGGATCTACCTGCTGGCCTGGGACTTCAACGTCCTCTTCGCGCTGGAGCGGGAGTGGATGCAGAAGCTGATCTTCAACTGGAACAGCCACCCCAACCTCAAGTTCCACTTCGACGCCAGCCACATCACCTGGGGCTCGCATCACCAGAAGTTCGTGGTGGTGGACGGCTCGCTGGGCTTCGTGGGTGGGATGGACATCTGCGCCTCCCGCTGGGACGACCGCGGCCACGCCTGCTCGGAGCCGAACCGGGTGGAGGGCACCCGGCAGCACGGCCCGTACCACGACGTACAGGCCTACCTGCGCGGCGCGGCGGTGCAGGAGCTGGCGCGCACCTTCGAGGAGCGTTGGGCCACCGCCGGAGCGCCGCCCCTGACCCTGCCCCAGCCCCAGCCGGTGGACGTGAAGATCACCCCCACCCTGCCAATGAAGGCACACAAGGTCGCGCTGAGCCGGACCCGGGGCCGCACCCTGACCCCACCCCAGGAGCCGGTCACCGAGATCCGCGCCCTCTACCTACGGGCGATCGAGGCCGCGGAGGAGCACCTCTACATCGAGAACCAGTACTTCACCTCCCGGGCCATCTACCGGGCGCTGGCGGCGCGGTTGCGCGAACCGGACCGCAAGAAGCTGGAGATCGTGTTCGTGCTCCCGCCGCGCGCGGAGGGGATGAAGGAGCAGTTCGCCCACGGCCTGGAGCAGGCCAAGCTGTTGCGCTCGCTCAAGGAGATCGCCGAGGAGCACGGCCACCGGTTGGGCATCTACTACACCGCCGCGGCGGGTGAGCCGGGCGAGGAGGAGAAGTCGGTCTACATCCACTCCAAGGTGCTGATCGTGGATGACCGGTTCATCACCATCGGTTCAGCCAACACCACCAACCGCAGCATGGGCGCGGACACCGAGCTCAACGCCAGCTTCGAGACCGTCTCCGGCTCCCGCTTCTCTCCGCTGCGCAAGTCGATCCGCCAGCTTCGGCTCAGCCTGCTGGCCGAGCACACCGGGATCACGGACGGGCCGCTCTATCCGTTGCTGGCCCGGACCGAGGGCCTGGTGCGTCTGTTGGATCGGCTCTCCGCCGGGGGCCTGCACCGGCTGCGCGAGCACCCGCTTCAGACGATGTTCGACCAGAACGAGTTCCTCAAGGGGCTCAAGCCGGACTTCGTGTGGGACCCCGAGCGCCCGCTGGAGGAGGACCTGCACGAGATGATCTCCAGCTCGGAGCGGAACCTGTTCACCCGCGGGATCCAGCTGCTCTCGGAGTTCATCGGAACCACCCGCGGGGAGCCGGTGGTGGTCTCCATCCCGCTGGAGGAGGAGCCCCGGCGCGCTCCGGGCTGACCGTGTAGGGAACGGCCCGACAGCGCGAAAGGCTCGGGTTCTCCCATCCACGGCAAATTTCACCCAGGGTTCGGGTAACATTGGCGGCGCAATGGGTGCTCCCTCTCTCGAAGTGGTGGGTCACTCGTCGACCGTGCTGGTGGTGGACGACGAGGATTCGGTCCTCTCGGTGTTCCAGAAGCTGCTTCCCCGCCGGGGGCTGAAGGTCCAGACCGCGACCTCGGGAGAGCAGGCGCTGTCGCTGCTGCGCACCGGGCGCTACGGCTGCCTGCTGGTGGACAAGAACCTGCCGGGGATCGACGGCATCGCGGTGATGCGCGAGGCGCGCAAGCTGCAGCCGTACTGCGCCTGCATCATGATGACCGGCTTCTCCTCCACCGCCTCGGCGGTGGAGGCGCTGCGGCTGGGCGCCACCGACTACCTGGAGAAGCCGTTCGACAACCTGGATCTGGTGGTCCAGAAGATCGAGAAGTCGCTGCGGGCCCGCAGGGCGGAGTCGGAGCGGGACGCGCTGTTCGAGCGGATCCGCAGCTTCGAGTCGGAGCTGACCCGTCAGACCGAGCAGGTCCGGGCGCAGCACACCGAGATCGAGATGTTCAACAAGCTGCTGGAGGTCCGGGTCCGCCAGGCCACCGAGGACCTGCACAAGAAGTGCGAGATCCTCCAGTCCTGCCTCACCAACAGCCAGGACGCGGACTACGCGCTGCAGGTCCACGGGGAGTCGCTGCTGGAGTTCGTCCGGCAGATCTCCTTGGAGGACAAGGATCCGATCGCGATCGCCCGCGCGGCGATCACCCGCATCGAGCGCCGGCTGGAGGCGCACCTGGGGCTGATCGAGCACATGATCAAGCCGGAGCAGGACGAGCGGCGCAAGGCCTAGTAGGGCGCCCGGGGTGAGGCTGCGCGTCGCCAGCGAGGCGGAGAAGCTGGATCGGGATCGCGCCTGCTACGAGGCGTGGGGCCCGCCGTTGACCCCCGAGGCCTGGGTGGAGCGGGAGCGGCGACTGCGCGCGCACCGCTGGCCCCAGCAGGGGATGACCACCTGGCTGCTGGCGGACGAGTCGGGCCGGGTGCTCTCCTCCTGCGAGACCTTCCGGGTGCCCTCGGTCCATCAGGGGAGACCGGGCGGCTCCTACGGGGTGGCCAGCGTGTACACCGAGCCGGCGCTGCGCGGGCGGGGCCACGCCACCTCGATGCTCTCGCTGCTGACCTTGGAGCTGCAAAGCCGGGAGCTGCACCCCCACGCGGCGTTCCTGTTCAGCGACGTGGGGGCGGCGATCTACCAGCGGGCGGGCTACCAGGAGCGGCCGGCCTTCGACTGGGTGGTCCCGGCCGGTCCCTCTCCCCGGGAGGCGGGGGTGAAGTGGCTGGGCGAGGGCGACCTGGAAGCGGCGCTGGCGCGGCTGGGTCCGCCGGCGGATCCGTTCCTGATCTGGCCCACCGGACCCCAGCTGGATTGGCACCTGGAGCGGGAGCGGCTCTACGCCGAGGCACTGCAGCGTCCCCGGCCGCGGCACGCCGGGGTGCGGATCGGCGAGAGCACCGCGATCTGGGCGGGGGTGCCCAGGAGCAACGAGCTGGCGGTGCTGCTGATCGACGCTGGGGGGCAGCAGGACGCAGAGCGGTTGCTGCTGGCCGCCGCCGGCGCCGCCCACCTGGCGGGCCTGGCCAAGGTCCGGGTGTGGGAGACCCCGCTGCTGCCGTCCCTGGCCGGGGTGGGGGTCCGCGCCGCCCGGGAGGGGTCGCTGCCGATGCTGGCCCCGCTGGATCCATCGGTTTCGGCGGCGGCGTGGCGTACCATCCCCCGCGCCCTGTGGCTCTAGCCTCCATGTTCCCCACCTCCTCCGAGATCCTCAAGCAGCGCGAAGGCTCGATCACCGAGACCCCGCTGCCCCTGCTGCTGCACGCCATCGCGGTGGAGGAGCGGACCTGCGCGGTGGAGCTGAAGGTCCGGGCGCTGATCAAGCGGATCTCGTTTGAGGACGGGGCCCCGGTCGCCTGCTCCTCCAACCTGCTCCACGAGACGCTGGGAAAGTTCCTGGTCCAGAAGGGGAAGCTGACCGAGGAGCAGTACCAGTCGGCGCTGGTGGAGAGCGTCAACACCGGGATGCGGATGGGCGAGCTGCTGATCAAGCAGCAGCTGATCTCCCCCTACGATCTCTACAAACAACTGCAGGCCAACCTGGCGCTGAAGATCCTGGACTCCTTCCGCTGGATGGACGCGTCCTACCGGGTGATCGGTGACGACCCGCAGCCGGAGAGCCCGGTGCGGATGAACGCCGCGCAGCTGGTGCTGACCGGGGCCAGCACCGTGCTCCCCTTTGACGTGGTCACCACCCACCTGATGTTCGTGGACGAGCAGCGCTTCGCCCTGGTCCCCGACGCCAAGGTGGCGCTGGATGAGCTGCGGCTGAGCACCCGCGACGCGAAGCTGATCGCCGCCCTGCGCACCCGGCCCACCTTCCCGGAGCTGCTGGCCCGCTGCGGGCTGGAGTTCGAGGAGGCGCTGCGGCGGTTGTACGCGCTGTGCGTGCTGCAGGCGGTGGCCTTCGCGGAGGCGGTCCCGGAGGTGGCGGCTCCGGTGGCCAGTGCTGCTCGGGCCCCGGTGGCGGTGCCGGCCATTGTCCCGGCCGCCTTCGCCGCGGCGACCGTGGGAGGGGCGATTGCCACGTCCGCCCCCGCCGCCCCGGTGCTGCTCCAGGGGCACACCAGCCAGGCGGTGCCCGCACCTGCCGCGTCGCCGGGGGTGGCCTACTCCGACGAGGACGAACCGCTGCGCAACGCGCTGGTGGCGGCCTTCATGACCATCCGCAGCAGCGACGCCTTCGATCTGCTGGGGGTGGGGATGGACGTAGGCAGCGCGGAGCTGCGCAAATCGTTCCTGGGGCGGTGCGACCGGTTCTCCCCGGTCCGCTTCAAGACCTCTGATTTGAGGGAGAAGGCGGAGGCCCTGCTGGTTGCCTACGCCCGGGCCTTTGGTGGGCTCTCGGATCCGGAGCAGCTGACTGTGCACCGCAACCGGCGCAAGAACGCCGAGGCGGCGAAGAAGAGCGTGCCCACCGGACGGCCCACCGCGGCGGAGCAGTTCCGGATCCGCACCGATCTGCTGGACGCCTCCACCCAGTTCAAGGAGGGCAAGCAGCGGCTGGAGCAGGGCGAGTACCGCGCCGCGCTGGAGCTGCTGCAGTACGCGGCGGACATCGAACCCAGGGGCGAGTACCGCGCCCACCTGGCCCGCGCACGTTACCTGCTGGATCCCAGCTCCTTCGCCCGGCTGGCGCTGCAGGAGCTGACCGAGGCGGCCCGGGTGGAGCCGCTGTGCGAGTGGGTCCACCTCTTCGCCGGTCAGATCCACCAGGGGGAGGGGGACTTCGAGAAGGCGGAGGAGTCCTTCAAGCTGGCGTTCAAGTCCAACCCGCGCGAGCGCAAGTACGCGGATCTGGCCAACGAGATGGCCAAGCTGCGCAAGAAGCGCTGAGCTAGAAGCCGCGGCCGATCAGCTCCCGGACCACCCTGGCGTAGAAGTCGCTGACGTCGAAGCGGCCAGCGGACCAGCCGATCTGCGCCCAGTGGTCCGCCTCCACCCGCCCCAGCAGTTCTCCCCAGCGCTGCGACTGGGTGGGGACCAGCCCGTCGTTGTCCCCGGCGCGCTGGCGCAGGTAGAGGTGGGCCGGCAGCAACAGCGGGTTGAGCCGCGGCGCGCCCGGCACGCTGGCCACGTAGCTGCCGTAGGCGACCTTGAGGTGGTTGGGCACCGCGTCGTTGAAGCGGTTCATCCGCGCGGTGGTGAGGTCGTAGAAGGCCTCCACGTCCACCCCCAGTCGGGCCAGCACCCGCTTGAGCATCAGCCCATCGCCCAGCACCCGGGTGCCGATGTCCGCCAGCGGGGTCCCGTGATGCGGGGTGCCCACGGTGGTCAGCGAGGCCACCTTGGCGGCCAGGCCCAGCTGCGAGATGGCGAAGCGCGCGTCCAGCCCGCCCATGCTGTGGGCGATGATGTTCACCCGCTCCGCGGGCAGCGACCGCACCGCGCTGGCCAGGGCCTGGGCCCGCGCCTCTACCGAGCCCAGCGCCGGGACCTTGAGCACGTAGACCTCGGTGCCCAGCTTGCGCAGCTGGTCCGGGATCCCGCGGAAGTACTCCTGGCGGCGGCCGGCCAGCTTCACCTCGTCGAAGCCGAGGATCCCGTGGGCCAGCACGATCGGATGGCGCAACCGCGGCGGGCGATGGACGCGGGGGCGCCGCGCCGCCCGGCGGACCCAGAGCCAGCGCGCTGCGATTCCCAACACCAGCGCGACGAGGACCGCCGCGCCCAACCAGACCTGCCACGACATGGCCGCGGAGCATCGCCGCCCCCCGGCCGCGCCTCAAGCGGCAGCTGGGAGGCCCACATGTCGGGGCGGAGAAACACCACGACCCCGCGGGCCACAGGGGCTCACGGGGCCGCGTTCATGCTTCCGGAGAGGTTACCGCCGGGTGGGGCGGTCCGGATTCAGCGCGTCCTTGATGCCGTGGCGCACCTCCTCGAACCCCTCCTTGATGTTGCCCTTGGCGGTGTCCTTCTTGCCCTCCGCCTCCAGCTCACGATCGCCGGAAATCACGCCGCCGATCTCCTTCGCCTTCCCCTTCACCTTGTCAGTCAACGCGCCCATCGTTCGGCTCCTTTGGGAGAACGGGCCTCCCGGGGTTGGGGGGCCCACTGTCACCTCCCCAAGATGGGGATCGTCTTGGGGGACGACAGTGGAGGTTCGCTTGAACGCCAGGCTGCTCAGTAGGCCAATCCGGAGGGGCGGGTCCCGGGAGAGGCTCCCAGGGCCGAGAGTCCGGTGTGCAGGATCATCCCCGCGCCGGCGGTGGCGTCCGGACCGCGATTGGCGGAGACCCCATCGGTGGAGGCCAGCGCGGCGGTGATGCTGACCGAGTCCTGCTTCTTCTTGCGGAAGCTGAGGCTGACTGTCTCCCCGGTGTTGTTCAGGTTCAGCTGACCCGTGGAGGCCCCCACCGCGTTGGGCGTTCCGGCAGGGATGGCGGAGGCACTGGCAAACACCACGATCGCCTTTCCCGGGGCCAGCCAGGTGCCGGTGGGGAACTGGTGTCGAACTGCGCTGCCATCGGAGATCGTCCAGCCGCCCAGGTCGAAGGTGGTGCCGCCCACGTTCACCAGCTCCACGAACTCCCCTCCGGTGGACGCGCCCGGCTCATTGGCCAAAACCTCGTTGATGATCACCTTGCCCGGGCTGGCCGTCGCGGTGGTGCCGCTGGCGGTGGCCGACTCGGGGGAGACATTGCCCGCGCCATCCTCGGCGCGGACCCGGTACCAGTAGGTGGTGCCGGCGTTGAGGCCGGAGTCGGTGTGTTCGGTGCCGGTGGTGCTGGCGTGGAGGGTGAAGCTGACGCCATCGAGGCTGCGGTACAGCGAGTACCCGGTCACGCCCACGTTGTCCGAGGCTCCGGACCAGGTCAACACCAGGGTGGAGCTTCCGGCGGCGCTGACCGAGAGGGAGGCGGGGGCGGTGGGTGCCTGGGTGTCCGCGCCAGTGTCCAGGGTGAGGCCGGCGGTGTTGCTGGCCGCAGACTCGTTGCCCGCGCCGTCCACCGCGGTGACCCGGTACGCGTAGGCCACTCCGGGGGTGAGCCCGGACTCGGAGAAGCCGGTGACCGGGGTGGTCCCGGCCAGGGCGAAGGCCCCGCCGCTGGTGCTGCGGTAGACGCGATAGCCGGTCACCCCCACGTCATCGGTGGAGGCCGCCCACGTCAGGTCGGCGCCGTTGGTCCCCGAGGCGCTGGCCACCAGGTTGGTGGGCGCGGAGGGCGCGGAGAGATCCACCGGCCCGCCGCCCTTGGAGGCGAAGGTCTGGCTGGTGCCGCCCTGGGCCACGATGTAGCCGGCGCCGGTGGGGGAGCTGACCACCACGTTGCCCAGGATCCGGGAGGTCGCGGGATCCTCGGTCATGTAGAGGGTGGTGCCCACCGCCTGCAGCCGTCCCAGCGCCTCGGCGGTGGGGTGGCCGTAGGTGTTGCTGATCCCCAAGGAGATCACCGAGACGGTTGGCTTGAGCTCATTGAGCAGCTCCGCGCCGGAGGAGGTGGCGGAGCCATGGTGGTGGACCTTGTACACCTCCACCTCGCCGGTCTGCCCCACCAGGGTCTGCTCGATGTTCGGCGCCTCGGAGGTGAGATCCCCACCCACCAGCGCGTCGAAGCTTCCGTAGGACAGCTTCACCGCCACCGACTTGCCGTTCTCGTTGGTGGTGGAGATCCCGTTGCCGTTCACCGCCTCCACCCGGAAGGTGACCTCCGAACAGAGGGTGAACACCTCGCCGCGGGTCAGGGTGCGACGCTTGCCGGCGTAGTGCTCGGCGTAGGCGGTGTAGGTGGCCGAGGAGTAGCTGCCGCCCCGGTCGTAGACCGCGCCCACGGTGACCGCGTCGGTGCCCACGTCCAGCTCGTCGATCCCGCCCAGGTGGTCGGCGTGGTAGTGGGAGACCACCGCGAAGTCGACGTGGGTGATGCCCTGCGACTTGAGGTAGGCCTTGATCTCCACTCCCGATCCGGTCGGCCCGCCATCCAGCACCGCCGCGCAGCCGCTGGGGGAGATCACCACCGTGGCGTCCCCCTGCCCGACGTCGATGAACGCCAGCCGGAAGTCGCCGGCGACGGCGGCCAGGGAGAGAAGAGAACAGAGCAGTGCAGCGGGACCACGGGCGCTCGGCAAGATGCGCATGGGCGTCGACTCGGATGATGGGAGGTGGAGGAGCGCGGTGCAGATACCGCGAAACCTCTCCTAGGACGAGGGGGCCCGGCGTTTGTCGCGCGGAACCGGACCTTGGTCGTGTGGGCACAGGTGCGAGGCGGCCATCGGCTCCACCTTGGCGTTGGTGCTCACCGTGGCTCCAGGGGTGGACACTGCCCCTCACTCCAGGGTTGACGGTCGCACCTCCACCGCCAGATAAGCGCGGGATGAAACGCGCTCTGGTTGCCTTGCTGGCTGTCGCCTCGGGTTGCACCTCCAACGTCGCGGCCGAACGGAAGGATGACCCGATGGCTCCTCCGCCTCCTCCGCCCTCCCGGTCCCATGCGCTGGCGGACTCCGCGGAGGAGCTGAAGAAGCTGCAGGAGAGCAGCGGCCGCTTCGTGGAGGTGGAGATCGCCGCCCCGCTGGAGAAGCTGTCGGTCAACGACCGCAAGGCGCTGGCGCTGCTGATCCGCGCCGCCCGGATCACCGACGCCCTCTTCCTGCGTCAGGTGTGGGCCGGCAACGAAGGGATGCTGTTCTCGCTGCTGGAGAACCGCCACACCCCGATGGGTGAGGCGCGGCTGCACGCGTTCCTGCTCAACAAGGGCCCCTGGTCGCGGCTGGACGAGAACGCGATCATCATCCCCGGCGCGCCGGCCCGGCCGCACTCCGGCAATTTCTATCCGGCGGGCGCCACCAAGACCGAGGTGGAGAAGTGGATCTCCAGCCTGCCGGCGCCGGAGAAGACCCGGGCCACCGGCTTCTTCACCACCCTCCGCAAGGGGCCGGACGGGAAGTTCATCTCGGTCCCCTACAGCCTGGAGTACCAGGGCGAACTGGCCCAGATGGCCGCGCTGCTCAAGGAGGCCGCCACCCTCACCGACAACGCCACCCTGCGCGCGTTCCTCAACACCCGCGCCGAGGCGTTCTTGTCCAACGACTACTACGCCAGCGACGTGGCGTGGATGAAGCTGGACGCGCCGATCGAGCCCACCGTGGGGCCCTACGAGGTCTACGAGGACGAGTGGTTCAACTACAAGGCGGCCTTCGAGGCCTTCATCACCCTGCGCGATGACGAGGAGACCCAGAAGCTGGCCAAGTTCAGCGGCGAGCTGCAGGAGATCGAGAACCTGCTGCCGATCGATCCCAAGTACCGCAACCCGAAGCTGGGCGCGCTGGCGCCGATCCGGGTGGTGAACTCGATCTTCTCCGCCGGCGACGCGAGCCGGGGAGTGCAGACCGCGGCCTTCAACCTCCCCAACGACGAGCGGATCGCCGCCGAGATGGGGACCAAGCGGGTGATGCTCAAGAACATCCAGGAGGCGAAGTTCAAGCACGTGCTGACGCCGATCGCCCAGGTGGCGCTGAGCCAGGACGACATCGCCAAGGTGAACTTCGATGCCTTCTTCACCCACATCCTGATGCACGAGCTGATGCACGGCTTGGGGCCGCACAACATCACCGTCAACGGCGAGAAGACCACTGTGCGCCAGGCGCTGCAGGCCAGCTCCAGCCCGATCGAGGAGGCCAAGGCGGACATCTCTGGCCTGTTCGCGCTGCAGCACCTGATCGACAAGGGGGTGCTGGCCAAGGAGCTGGAGGACACCATGTACGTGACCTTCCTGGCCTCGGCGTTCCGGTCGATCCGCTTCGGGCTCAACGAGGCGCACGGCAAGGGGATCGCGATCCAGGTGAACTACCTGCTGGATCAGGGAGGGTTCCGCGTGAACAAGGACGGGACCTTCTCGGTGGACACCACCAAGATCAAGGAGGGCGTTCGCGCGCTGACCGCCGAGTTCATGACCCTGCAGGCGGAGGGCAGCAAGGCCAAGGCGGACCAGCTGCTCAAGACCCTGGGCGTGGTCCGGCCCCCGGTCCAGGCGGTGCTGGATCGCCTCAAGGGCGTCCCGGTGGACATCGATCCGCGCTACGTCTCCGCCGAGGAGATCGAAGCCGAGTTCGCCACCCTGCGCCCGCAGGGCACGGCGCACTGAGACCGGCGCGTCAGAAGGCGACCGGGAGGTCGAACTGGAAGATCCGATAGGCCTGTGCGCCCATCGGATCGTCCAGGGGCAGGGTGAAGGAGACGCCGGGACGGAAGGTCAGCGCGCCGGCCTTGAGGTGGGCCCGGACTCCCGCCGCGGCGGTCAGGTTGTCCCGCTGGGCGTCGGTGGTCACCGCGGCCGGTGGCACCAGCCAGCGCTGGTAGCGCAGCTCGGCGCCCAGGGAGACCTGGGGGTGCACGAAGTAGCCGAGGTGGACCCCGGAGGTGAGGTTGGTCTTGGTGGCGTCCGGCTGCACCGCTTCCCCGCGCACCCGGGTCAGCTGCAGCAAGGTGGCCTCCACCTGGGCGGTGAAGCCGCCGGCGGCGTAGGAGAGCCCCACCCCCGGGAACACGGTGAAGTCGTTGACGGCGAACATGGCGTTGTCCATGGCGGAGCGCGCCTGGATTCCCGCCCGCGCGGCGGTGGCGCTGCCGGCATCGCCCTCGTTCCCGCCGCCCATCCCCACCGGGACGGTCAGCCCCAGGAACAATCCGGTCCGCAGCCCGTTTCCCAGCGGCAGCGACCAGGTGGCGCCCACCGCCGGGTTCACCAGGGAGGTGTTGGTGGCGGTGGCGAAGTCGGCCACGAAGCCGAGGCGGACGAACGGCGCCAGGTTGGGGATCACCTGATAGGAGGCGAACAGCATGGTGGCCGACGTCCAGGCCCCGGTTCCATCCGGCAGTTCCCGGCTGGCCAGTGCGCTGTCCAGGCGGATCACGTTCCCGGCCGCGGTGGGCCGCAGCTGCCAGGGCACCGAGTAGGGCGGCGGCTTGGGCGCCGGCGCCGGCTCCTGGGCCAGGCTGGTGGCAGAGAGGACCGCCGCCAGGATGCATGCTCGCTTCGACATAGAACTCCTCCGTCCCGTCTCAGGGAGGGCAAGTTGATGGCCCGGGACCGGGCTGCAAGCAGGGATCGTTTGCAGCGTTCGGGCCAAGGCACCTGGCGGGTCGGCAGAAGGACGGAGGCGGCAAGGCTTGCCGGGGAGGGGGCTCCCCCGCGCAAAATTGTCGGCCGGGCAGGCCCCAGGCTTGTAACGAACCTGGGCCTTCGCACGTAGTGTTCAGGCATGGGGCTGCTGCCAAAGGAACCACCCTCCAGCGAGATCACCCCCGAGGCGCTGTACCTGCGGCGCCGGGAGTTCATTCGCGGTGCCGCCGGCTTCGTCGGGGTGACCGCCGCGGTGGGGGGCGGGTTGATCGCGCTGTCTCGGCGGGGATCGCCGCCCGTCGTCCCGGAGGTGGCCAGGGCCGGGATGGACGGTGGACCTTCGCCAGACGCGCTGTCGATTGCCTCCCGCCCGCCCCAGTTCCAGGTGGACGAGCCGCACACCGAGTACTCGGCCGCCACCACCTACAACAACTTCTACGAGCTGGGCCTGGACAAGGGAGACCCGGCCCGGAACGGGCACTCGCTGCGGCCCCGGCCGTGGACGGTGCAGGTGGACGGCGAGACCCACCGGCCCCAGTCGCTGGATGTGGACACGCTGCTGGGGTGGTTCCCGCTGGAGGAGCGGGTGTACCGGATGCGCTGCGTGGAGGCCTGGTCGATGGTCATCCCCTGGGTGGGGTTCCCGCTGGCGGCGCTGCTCCGTCGCCTGGAGCCGACCTCCCGCGCCCGGTACGTGGCCTTCGAGACCCTGCTGGATCCGGAGCAGCTGCCCGGTCAGCGCCGCGGGGTGCTGGACTGGCCGTACACCGAGGGGCTGCGGATGGACGAGGCCATGCACCCGCTGACCCTGATGGCGGTGGGGCTGTACGGGCGGACCCTGCCCAACCAGAACGGCGCGCCGCTGCGGCTGGTGGTGCCCTGGAAGTACGGCTTCAAGGGGATCAAGTCGATCGTCCGGATCCGCTTCACCGAGGCCGAGCCGCCCACCACCTGGAACCTGGCCGCTCCCAACGAGTACGGGTTCTACGCGAACGTGAATCCCCAGGTGGATCACCCGCGCTGGAGCCAGGCCACCGAGCGGCGAATCGGCGAGCTGCGCCGCCGGCCGACGCTGCCCTTCAATGGCTACGGGGAACAGGTGGCCGGGCTGTACCGTGACCTGGACCTGGGAAAGTTCTTCTAGATGGCCGCGCCACTTCCCTGGCTCAAGCCGGCGGTGCTCACCGGTTCGCTGCTGCCGTTGGTGGAGATGCTGATCTCCGGGCTGCGCGGCACCCTGGGCCCCAACGTGATCGAGGAGGTGCTCAACCGGCTGGGGATGATCGCCCTGGTGCTGCTTTTGGGCTCACTGACCCTGACCCCACTGCACCTGCTTTTTGGCTGGCGCTGGCCGGCGCGGATCCGCCGCTGGGTGGGCAACCTGGCCTTCACCTACGTGCTGCTGCACTTTTTGACCTACGCGGTGCTGGATCAGTCGCTGGCGGTGGACGCCATCCTGGAGGACCTCACCCAGCGGCCGTTCATCCTCTTCGGCTTCAGCGCGTTCCTGCTGTTGATCCCGCTAGCAGCCACCTCCACCGACGCGATGGTCAAGCGGCTGGGCTATGTGCGCTGGAAGCGGCTGCACCGGCTGGTGTACCTGGCCGCCGGACTGGGCGCGCTGCACTACTTCCTGCGGGTGAAGGCCGATCTCACCCAGCCGCTGTTCTACGCCACTCTGCTGGCGGCGCTGTTCGTGGTCCGGCTGGTGGACGCGGCGAAGAAGCGACGGGCGCGGAGGGAGCGGGAGGCGGCGAGGGCCGACGTTCGCTGAGGCGGGCGACGCGACCCAGCTCACGGCTTGGGTGGCTCAATGTTCGGAGCCCCGGGCGGCTCCTTCACCGGCGGACTGGGCGGCTCCACGCCTGGCTCCTGGGGCGAGGGGGCAGGTCGCTCGGGTGGTGTCTGGGGGATCGTCGGCTCGCTGGGCGGGGTGATCTCCGGCGGCTGCCGGGGCCCCGGGTGCGGCAGTTCGATCTCTCTGCGGCCGGGAGGAGTGACCTCAGGCGCCGCGGGGGGGAACGAACTGGGTGATGGGGTGGGACTGACCTCGGGCGCAGAGGACGGAGGAAGGATCTCCGGTGTGTCCAGCGGTTCGACTTCGTTGGGCGCCATGCGGTCGTGTTCCCCCAAGGGTGACCCCACAACTTGGGTGCGGGGCCTCCCCGGTGCAACCCGGACGGCTGCCTAGAAGATCTTCCAGGACAGCTCGAGCGCCGCGTAGCTGCCGGCGGTCGAAGCAGGGGTGAGAATCAGGTGGTAGAGGGCGGCCACCCGGAAACCACCGAAGTCCATGCCCAGCTGGGGCGCGACGCCGAAGTAGCGGCCCACCGCTGCGCTGGCCCCGCCGGTGCCTCCACCGACGTTGGTCAGCAGGTACATCCCGGCGCCCACGCCCACGAACGGGCGGGTGCCCTCGGGGGAGAAGGAGTACTCACACTTGACCAGGGTGGAGACCGGGATGCCGATCCCGGCGGAGACGTTGCCGGCCTCCAGCCCGATCGCGAACAGCACCGCCGCGTCGACCCGGAGGCCGACGGAGATCTGCTCGGTGGGGCGGAACATCGGCTCCACCACCGCGCCAAAGCCGAAGCCGTTCGGATCGCCCGGGCGGAAGTCCAACTGCAGTCCGGAGCGGATGCTCAGCCAGCGGTGGACGTCCACCACCGAGTTGTCTTCGGCGGTCTCTTGCGCCAGGGCGGCGGTGGAGAACAGGGAGCAGCACAGCAAGGCGCCAATCAGCGTTTTCAAAGGACCCCTCCAAGGGTGGATGACGCGGCGCAGACGAGCGCGGCGCGCGGGAGATTCACCTCGTTTCCCGGCGGGTCCCAAATAGTCGCCTGCGAAGGGTTCACTGGATAGGCGGCCCCGCCCCCCGGACTGGTGGCCTTTGAGGTGGGGGAACTTTGTCTCCCTGAGCAGGTTTACCCCCTGAAAACGGCCGAAATCACCGTGGAACTTGTCTCCCAGGACAAGTTTCCCCCAGGCAGCCGCACCGGCCTCGACGCGAACCGCCAAACTTCGGAGGGCGCGAGGCCGGCGTTGGCCAACCCGGAGGGAGGCTTGGCCTGAGGCGAGACCCTGGACGTGGATGAGTCCGGCGCGGAGCCGCGGAGAGGGGCCCTCGCGCATGCCGCGCGCCGGCCTACAGCGGCGCGACGTTGAGCACGAACCCCTGGCTCGGGAAGTCCGTGGGCAGGTTCAGCTCGGCGGCCACCGGGGGATTGAGCTCATTGGGCAGCCGCCAGGTCTGGCCGGTCTGTTGGATGAGGACGATCGAATACAGGCCGGGAGGAATCAGGGCCAGCGGCGCGGGGGCCAGCGGATTGGAGGCGTCCAGGGCCAGCGGACCCATGCTGGAACCCAGCACCAGCTGCAGCGAGGTCATCGGCACGGTGACGAAGCGGGTGAAGCCGGGGCGGGTGGGGTCGGGCTCGGTGAGCGGCACGCCGCCGGAGTCATTGAGCTGCGCGGCCACCTGGGCCGGATTCCAGCCCGCGGCCAGCACCACCAGGTCCGCCTGGCCGTCCGCCGCCACCGGGGTGCTGGTGGCCAGATCCAGATGCGGGTAGTCCACGAAGCCCTCGGCATCCAAAATCCCGTTCCGGTCGCGGTCGTTCTGATCCACCAGCAGCGCGGGGTTCGCCTCGTCGGCCAGCTTGCGGACGATCACCCTCGGCCACAGCTGGGGGACGCCGTTGAGCTGATCCACCACCCCGTCCAGGTTCTCGTCCTGGTAGCGCAGCAGGAACGCCGGCGCGCGCTGGTCGATGACGCCGGCCTGCAGCGGCGCGACGTTCAGCTGCACCACCTTGTTGGTCTCCGGGTTCCCCAATTGCGGACTGAAGGTGGCGGAGTCGGTGATCACCTCGAAGGCGGGCCGGTCCACCGGTACCACCGTTTGCGCCGACTCCTGGAAGGTGACTGTCACCCCGGAGACCGGAGGCAGCCGGCCCTCGCCGTCTTCGGCCAGGGTGACGGTGCGGAACGCGCGGGTGAGCGGATCCACGTACGCCCCGCCCACGTCTCCGCGGTTCACCTCGCTGGTCACCCCGTACCAGGGGATGAAGTCCGGGGTCCGCTCCGGGGTGGTGGTGCCCCCATACGCATCCAAGAAGCCGCGGATCAGATAGGTCCCGGCGGGCACCTGGCTAAAAGCGAAGGGCGTCACGAAGGGACCGGCATCGGCGGTGTCCTGCATGCGGGCGCCGAAGATCGCGCTGGCCGGAATGAACGTGAAGGCCACCGGACGGCCGGTGCCCTGGGGCGGCGGCGGGCGGTTCACGTCGAACAGGAACAGCACCACGTTCCCGCGACTGCGGGCGGAGACCAGCACCTCCCCTTCGATCCGGCTGTTCGCCCCTTGCTGACGGCGGTCCGCGGTGGGGATCACCGGCGGAGGCTCGCAGGCGGACAGCAGCAGCCCCAGGGTCAGGAGGGCGACGAGGGCGCGGCTCATGGAGTCACCGTCAGGGTGCCGAAGAAGCGGCGATCGATGAAGTTGCCAAACGGGTGCTGCTGGTGGCGCGGTCCCAGGTTCTGGCCCACCAGGGCCACAGTCACCTTGTCGTTCATCAGCCGGTAGCCGATTCGGGCGTTGACCACGAAGTGTTCGCCCAGCGCGTTGGGGACGAACTGGATCTGGGTGGGATCCGCGGCCGCCGGCTCGCGTTCGATCCAGGTGGTGCGCGAGCTGTAGGCGCCCTCCACCGAGAAGTCGAAGCCCACCTGGGTCCGGTAGTTGGCGCCCAGGAAGGCCTTGAAGGCAGGGGCCTGGGTGCAGGGCGCACAGACGTAATCCTCCGGCACCTCCGAGGCGCCGATGGTCTGGAAGGCGCCGGACCCGGTCAGTGACAGGCCGTCCACCGGGGAGAACTTCGCGCCAAGCTCCACCCCGCGGGCGGTAAACGCGCCGGCCTCGTTGCGGAAGGAGGACCGTCCCAGCAGGAAGGTGTTGGTGACCGGATCGAAGGAGTCCTCCGGCCGCACCCGCTCCACCGCGGAAAGGTTGATCAGATCCCGCACCACGTTCTGGTAGCCGGTCAGGTCCCACTCCAGGCCGATCTCCGGGAGCTCCCCGCGGTAGCCCAGCTCGAAGGCCACCATCTGCTCCGGGCGCAGCGTGGTGCTGCCCTCGGTGAGCGCGGAGGCGCCAGGCAGCCCGGGGACCGGGATCCGCACGCTGGTGTAGCTCTCCAGGAAGGTGGGCTCCCGGAAGGCGGTGGCGAACGAGCCGCGCAAAGCGTGTCCCGGCGCGGCCACCCACACCGCGGAGACCCGGGGCGAGTGCGCCAGCCCGGGCCGTCCGTTGTCCAGCAGCGGGTGCCGGTCCAGCCGGTAGGAGGCGACGATCCGGAAGGGCTCGATGATCTTCCAGTCATCCTGGGCGAAGGCCGCCAGGTGCAGCTCCTCGCGCAGCCCCTCGATGAAGCTCCAGGAGACGCGCTTGAAGCGCCCCTCCACCCCGACGTTGAGCTCGTGGCGACCGCCCAGCTCGAAGGAGTTCTGCCACAGCGCCTCGCCGTTGAAGACGTTGGAGACCGGAGCGCTGTCCAGCAGCCCCTCGCCGATGGCGCTGTATTGCGGACCGGCGGTGGTGGAGAGGTGGTTCCAGAAGAACTTGAGGTGCACCGGGCCGGCCGCCAGGTCCGACTTGGCGTAGGCGGAGAGGCCGTCGAAGTAGAAGTTCCGCAACAGGCCCAGCGGGTAGATCTCGGTGAACAGCCGGTTCACCCCCGCTGCGGCGGAGACGCTGACTTCGCGGTTGAAGGCGTAGTGGGTGGTGAGGTTGCCGCGGGCGGAGCGCAGGGCCAGATCGCTCTCCTCCACCCGGGAGGCGATGTCCGGGCGGAGATCGTCGAAGTCGCGGCTCCACTTGTCCGCCTGGCTGAACGCCGCCGAGGCCCGGTAGCGGAAGCCGCCGTTGGAGGCGGAGTGCACGAAGGACGCGAAGGCCGAATCCCCCATCCCGCCGGTGACGCTGAACTGGCCGGCGGGGCCGGTGCCCGGCGCGCGGGTGATGATGTTGATCACCCCCAGCATCGCGTTGGCGCCGTACAGGGCCGAGCCGGGGCCGCGGATCACCTCGATCCGCTCGATCTCCTCCAGGCCCACCGGGATCGCCGACCACACGGTCAGGCCCAGGAAGTCCTGGTACTCGGTCCGGCCGTCCAAAAGCACCAGCACCTTGTTGGACAGCCGCTGGTTGAAGCCGCGCAGGGAGACGTTGGCGCTGCCCACCCCCAGGCCCATCACCTCCGCGCCGGGGACCCGCCGCAACACCTCCACCAGGGTGGTGGCGCCGGAGAGGCGGATCTCCTCACCGGTGATGATGGTGCTGGCGTTGGGCGCCTCCAGGGTTGTCTGCGCGCGCCGCGACGCGGTGACCACCGTCTCCTCGTAGGGCACCGCGTCCGCCGCCTCCTCCTCGGCGCTGGTGCCGGCGGAGATCAGCGGGGCGGGCACCGGATCGGCGGCGGTGGGCTCGGGCCTGGTGGCCAGCTGCTCCGCCTTGGCCACCGCGTTCTCCAGCCGGGCCATCAGCGCGTTGAGCTTCTTGACCGACTCCGCGTCCACCGCGGCGCCGCCCTGGGTGGTAACCGGCGGAGGTGGCATCTCCAGCGAGCGGGGCTTGGGCGTGGCCGCCGCCACCTCCTGCTCTTTCCGGGCGGTGGCCTCGTCCAGCCGGGCAAGGGTGGCGCGGACCTGCTCGGAGTCCGGTGGATTGAAGCTCAGGTAGCGGCGGTAGTACTCCTGCGCCTCGCCCACCCGGCCCGCGTCCAGGTAGGCGCGGGCGATGTTGTAGAGCACGTTGGGGTGCGGCTTGATCGCGTACGCCTCCTTCAGCTCCTCCACCCCGCGGTCGAACTCGCCGCTGTTGATCAGGCCCATCCCGCGCTGGAAGTGGCGGCGGGCCTCGATGCGGGCGTCCGCCAGCGCGGTGGTGGAGCAGAGCAGGCCCAGGCAGAGCGCCAGGTTTCGGAGGGGAGGGGTCACGCGCGGCGGCTCCCTAGTAGGGGTCTTCCTTGTAGCCATTGACCTTCTTCTTCGGGGCCTTGGGGCGAGGGGTCGGCGCCTCCGGCAGCTTGCGCAGCCGCGGGTTCACCGCCACCTCCGGACCGGCGCCGGAGGCCTGGACCTCCAGCGGCTCGTAGCCCTCCAGCTGCAGACGCAAAGCGGCGCTGGCCACCCCGTCGGCGCCGGGCAGCAGCGGCAGGGCCAGCGGAGTGAGCCCCAGCGACTTCTCTCCCTGGAACACCTCCGCGCCGGGGGGCTCGGAGACGATCCGGAAGGTGACCGGGGTGGGGGCGGTCTCGACCACCGGGGGCGGCGCGGGAGCGACCACCACCGGGGCTGCCACCGGGATCGGAGCGGGAGTTGGAGCGGGTGGGGCGGCGCGCAGCAGGACGAACACCACCGCCAGGCCCAGCAGCAGCGAGCCGCCGAAGATCACCAGCGGCAGCGCCTTGCGGCTCTTGGGGACCGGCCGGGCGGCGGACATCACCGCGGAGGTCTCGACGCTGATCTCCATCGCCAACGACTCCGGGGCGGTGGGCTGCTTGAAGGCGCCCGGAGCGCTGCGCGGTCCGGAGTGGTTTCCCGACGGCGGGATCCGCTGCATCCCCGACGGGGTGGGCATCAGCGCCGCCCGGTGGGCGCCGGTCTGGGTCAGCTGGCGCATCGGCCCGGGGGTGTTGGGGAGCAGGTTGCGCGAGCCGGGGCCGAACACCCCGCTGAGCCCGGCGGTGTTGCCCAGCATCCGGATGCTCTCCAGCATCTCGTCCATCGTCTGGAAGCGCCGGGCGGGGTCCTTCTCCAGGCACCGGCGGACCAGCGCCTCCACCTCGGGGGGCAATTCTAGGTCTGGCCGCACCGAGTGCATCGCCGGGGGCGGCTCCTTCATGTGCTTGACGATGACGTCGATGGACTGCTCGGCCCAGAAGGGAGGCTTGCCGGTCAGCATCTGGAACAGCACCACGCCCACCGAGTAGATGTCGCTGCGGGGGTCGGCGATGTTCCGGGCCTGCTCGGGGGCCATGTACTGCGGCGAGCCCAGGAACACCCCCGCCTGGGTCAGCTCCGCCGGCTCCTGGGCCAGCGCCTCGGGCATGAAGGACTTCACCAGCCCGAAGTCCAGGACCTTGACCAGGTCGCTGTCGGTCTCCTCGTTGCAGACCATCACGTTGGCCGGCTTGAGGTCGCGGTGGATCATCCCCGAGCGGTGCGCCTCGCGCAGCGAGCGGCAGATCTGCTGGGTGATGTGCAGCGCGCGCTGCCAGGGGATCAGCCCCTCGGAGACCAGCACCTGGGCCAGGGTGACTCCCTCCACGAACTCCATCGCCAGGTAGTAGATGTCGTCGTCGGTCTTCCCGTAGTCGATGACGGTGATGGTGTTGGGGTGCTTGAGCTTGGAGGTGACCGAGGCCTCCAGGAAGAAGCGCCGCTGGAAGCCGGGGTCCCGCTTGCTGTCGTAGTTGGGGTTGAGGACCTTGAGCGCGACGATGCGATCCAGGGGGGCCTGCACCGCCTTGTAGACGGTGCCCATGCCGCCGGCGCCCAGCCGCTCCACGATCCGGAAGCGGCCGTCGAGCACCTTCCCGACGAGGGGATCTCCCCCCACCGAGGCGCGGCCCCCCGCGTCGCTCTCAGTCGCTGCCTTCGCCACGTTTGTGCCCCTCCTCGCGCGCCGGCGCGGAGGAATCGTTCGCTGGCGGTCTTATCATGGATCCTCTGTACGCTCGCTTTTCGCCCAGGCGCCGGGAGGGTGGTCTGCTGGGTGGGGAATCTGGAGGACCACCGTGGAGTCGGACGAGCGGATCATCGCGTTGGAGCGGCAACTCTCCGTGCTGCGCCGAAGGGGAAAGCTCACCCTGGGGCTAGCTGTGCTGGGGATCGCAGTGGCGGTGCTGGCGATGGCCTCCCGTGCCCTGCCGGTCCGGGAGTTGAAGACCTCCCGGTTGACCCTGGTGGATGGGCTGGGACGGACGCGGGCGACGCTGGCCACCGAGGAGGAGGGCCCGCGGCTGGTGTTGTTCGCGGCGGACGAGGCGCCGAGGGCGACGCTGGGGCTGTCGGGTCAGCAGGGCTCGCTGGCCTTCACCGACGCGGAGGGGGGACAGAGGCTGTTGCTCTCCGGAAAGCCGGGGTTGATGTTGAGCGATGCGTCGCGGGCAAGGCTGGCGCTGGAGGTGGGCTCGGAGGGCCCAGCGATGGAGCTGATCGACGCGGCCGGATACGCCACCTTCCACCCGGTGGATGGCTTCAAGTTCTACGGAGCGGGAGGGGCGCTGGCCGCCGCTCTTCAGCCCGGCGCGCTGTCGCTGTACGCGCCGTCGGCGGGGCCGGACTCGAGGCTGGCGATCAGCCTCTCGGCGCCGCAACGCCCGGGGGAGCGGGTGAGGCTGCTGCTGTACGACGAGGGGGAGACGCCGAGCTTTGTGGCACCGTGAGAGAGCTTCAGTCTTGCTCCTAGGGTCCCAACCCCGAGGTAGAGGTGCTTACTTGCCCCGACCTTTCTTGGAGAGGATGATTTGCCGTCCTCATCTGCGAGCGAGTTCATGCGCAACCCCGACCACCATTCCAGTCCCCGGTTCCTAGGCAAACGTGAAACCGTCTTGGCAGTCCATCAGGTACTTACCGGAGCGAAGAAGCAGGTCGCGCTTGTTTCCCCGTACGTCCGCCTGGGTAAGGTCCGTGACATTGCCCGTTACATTCGGCAGGCCCTTAAACGCGGCGTCGCGGTCTCCATGTTCGTACGCACTCCGGATAGGAGTGTTTCGCGTTGGGACGCCGATGACTGTGACGAGGTGGACGCACTGTTGAAGGACGGCCTGGAACTGTATGGCATCCGAGACCTCCATGCGAAGGTCTACGTGAGCGAGTCGGTGGCCATCGTGACTTCGCTGAATCTCGTCGACTCGTCCTTCAACAACAGCATTGAAGCGGGAATCTCGATCCCGGCTGGTACCTCGGACTACGACGAAGTGGTCCGCTTCGTTGAAGGTGAGGTTGTCGCGAGTCGGACTCCAATTTCTACCACCGAACTCTCCAGCGGGGAGGCGCGGGCGCGGAAGTCGGATGAGAAGAAGCCTTCGCCGAGGAAGGAGGCTTCCTCCACCCCTCGTCGGTCCTACATCGCCAAAGATGACACCGAAGACGACGACGACTGCTTTCGCTGCGGGCGCGCCGGACATTGGGAGGCGGATTGCTACGCACGCACTGACGTAGACGGCGAGCGCATTGAGGATGACGACTGGGACTGAACCGACACCCTCGATCAGCCGCGTCCCCTCTCAGCTGATCCGCTTTGGCTCCTGTATCCGCTGAAGTTCGCCACGCCCCTTGATGACGCACCGCGTTGTGGCAGAGTCCCCCGATGCGTTCATCGAAGTTCGGGTTGGCCGTGGGAC
>JALYOC010000096.1 GCA_030857095.1 Myxococcota bacterium
GGGTGACCCCGGGCGCCGTCCCCGCCGCGGCCCGCCCGGCCGGTGGTCCCCCGCCGCCTCCCGGAGGGGCTCCGGCGCTCTCCGACACCAAGCTGCGGGCGGTGTTCGACGCCTACGTCACCGCCAAGAAGCACTGCCAGGAGGACACCTCCAAGCTCAGCTACGAGCAGGTGGCGGCCAACCTGCGCAAGCAGGTCCCGGAGTTGATGAAGAAGTCCGGCGCCGCCTCGGTGGAGTTCAAGATCGTGATCAAGGACGGCAAGGCCGTGTTGCGGGCCATCCCCAAGTAGCGCGGGCCGCATGAACTACGACCTCGAACAGCTCAAGCAGCGGGTCTCGCGTCTGAGCGTGATGATCTTCGACGTGGACGGGACGCTGACCGACGGGCGCATCTTCTGGGTGCCCAACTCGGGGTGGACCCAGATGTACAGCGTGCGCGACGGGATGGGGATCAAGCGGCTGCAGGAGGTGGGGGTGGAGGTGGCGGTGATCTCCGGAGGTGAAAGCCTCTCCGCCCAGATGCGGATGCAGTCGCTGGGCCTCAAGCACGTCCACTTCGGCAGCCAGGACAAGGTCGCCCACTTCGAGCGGCTGCTGACCCTGCTCAAGGTCAAGGCCGAGGACTGCGGCTACATGGGGGACGAGACGGTGGACCTGCCGCTGCTGCGCGCGGTCGGCTTCTCCGCCGCTCCACCCGAGTCTCCGGACGAGGTGCGGGCTGCTGTTCACTATGTGGCCCAGAAACCCGCCGGCTTCGGGGCCGCGCGGGAGGTGTGCGAGTTCATCCTCAAACACCGCAACCCCCCGGGATGAGCCGAACGGCCCTCGCGCCGCTGCCTTGAACCGTCTTGGACGGACCCTGGCGAAAGACCCGTGCCAGCCCTCGGTTGTCGTGCTCGCCCAGCGTTCCTACTTTGGCCCTCGCTGCAGTGATCGCGGCAGAGAGAGGGTGGCGGCGTGCGGATCGGGCGGGCTCTGGCGGTGAGTGGATTTCTGTTTCTGGGAGGGACGGGGTGCTTCTCCCCTCCGCCCGAGGCGCTGGCCCGGCTGGAAGAGGTCAAGGCGGAGGGCGAGACCCTGACCGCCGCCGTGGACGGGCTGGAGGAGCGCTTCCTGGGGAACCAGGCCAACCTGGCGCTGTGGAACGAGATGGCGCGCCGCCACCGCACCGTGTCCCAGGTGGCCTGCAAGAACCACACGGAACACTTCGACCAGATGGTGCAGAAGATCGCCAGCATGGAGGAGAAGGCGCGCACCCTGCGTCGCCGTCGCGTGGCCCGGGTGGACAGCGCCGAGGGTACAGTCACCGCCAGCACCACCCGGCGGACCCCGGGAGGGCGCGCCCGGAACTGATCGTTCCCGGCTGGCCGCCGACGGGGCCCCCCTCCCGGCCCAGGAGTCGTGCCTCCGCCATCCCCGGGTTAGTCTCCCCGTCATGCTGCGTGGGTTGCTTTGGGTGCTGCTGGCGACGGCCGGGCTGGGGTGCAACGGACCGGCGCGGACCGGCACCCGTCCGGACTCGAAGATTGGAAGTGATCCCCTCTCCCACGTGGAGCTGGTGATCAGCGGGCTGTCCCGATCAGACGCCGAAGCGTTCCGGGGGCAGATCCTGGCCCAGGGTGACCTCAGCGAGGTGGTGCTCAAGAGCTACGCCAACAACGTCGCCACCTTCGAACTGGACGTCCGCGGCTGTGAGTGCGACCTGCCGGCGAAGATCGCCCAGCTCCGCTCCCACGGCTTCCGCTACGAGGGTCGCACTTCCAGGCTCAAGTACACCGCCTTGGACAACCAGCCCCCGGTGATCTCCTTCGTCCACCCGGAGAACGAGCGGGTGCTCTCCGAGGCGGACCAACTGGTGGCGGTAGAGGTGCGGGACTCGGATGTGGACGAAGTCCGGGTCAACGGGGTGAAGGCGGACCGGTTCCGGGGAGACGTGTTCCTGGCCAAGCTGAGGCTGGCGGACGGGTCCAACGAGATCGAGGCGGTGGCCCGGGACAAGGCGGGGAATGAGACCCGCTCCAAGGTCCGGGTGTCGCTCAACCGCGCCACCACCACCGAGGCCACCTTGAGGGTGGTGGTGGAGGGCCGGGTGCCGGTGGGCTCGACCGTGCTGGTGGAGGGACAGGAGGTCCCGGTGGACACCAAGGGCCGCTACCGGGTGGAGGTGCCGATAGCCTTGGGGCAGCGGCAGATCGAGATCATCGCCATCGCCTCCGACGGCCGGAAGTCGGTCACTGTGAAGGAGCTGTCCCCCAAGTAGGAGCCGGCCTCCGGTCGCCGGGCGGGCGGCCAGACAGGGAGGATTGGTGGGCGCTCCCCCGGCGGGGTAGAACCGGGGTCGGTGCGTCTTTCGCTCTTCATCGCCCTGGTGCTGTCCGCCGCCGGCTGTGCTCCCCCCGGGGGCCTCTGCGAGCAGCGAGCGGAGCTGGCCGGCGAGCGCTGCGTGACCAGCGAAGACTGCCCCCGCCCTGTGGCCGAGGTGGGGGTCTGCCACCAGGACACCGGCAACGAGCGGACCTGCGTGCTCTGCGCGCCACCCACTGTGGGGGCCGCCGCCTCCCAGTGTTTCCTGATCACCGCGGTGACCTGTTCATGATCCGAACCCTGTTGCTGGCGACCCTGCTGCTGGGCGTGGTGGCCTGCCGTGACACCGCGCCGGACCTGATGTCCAAGGCGCGGATGGCGGCCTACGAGAAGCGCCCCCAAGACGCCCTGGGCCTGTACCGCTCGGCGTTGGACCTGATTGAAAAGTCGCCCACCCCGGAGTCGGAGGTCCTCAAGGCGCGCGCGCTGCGAGGCGCGGCGGACGTCTACCACTACGAACTGCAGGACCTGCGTCAGGCGGTGGCGGTGTACCGCGAGCTGCTGGCCCAGTGCCCGGAGGCGCCGGAGACCCTGGAGGCGCGGGTGATCCTCGCCGACATCCTGCAGATGCGCTTCAACGACATCCGCGGGGCGATCACCGAGCTGACCGCCGCCCTGCAGCGCAACCCGCCCCAGAGCGCCGAGCTCCACTACCGGGTGGCCAAGCTCTACTTCCAGCTGCAGGACTACCCGCAGTGTGAGCTGGAGGCCCAGCGGGTCGCGACCCGCTATGAGACCTCCGGCTACGTGGATGACGCCTTGCTGCTGCGGGCCCAGGCGCTGGCGATGATTGAACCCCGCCGTCCGGAGGCGGTGCGGGTTTTGGAGGACATCGTCCACCGCTTCCCCGATTCCGGGCTGGCGCCCCACGCGCTGTTCGAGCTGGGCAAGCTGCGCGACGAGGCGGGAGAGGACGAGGCGGCCATCGTCTACTGGGTGGAGGCGCTGGCCTCGCACCCGCAGCCCCAGGTGGTGCAGTCGCAAATCACCCGGGTGCGTGAGCGGATCCTCAAGACCACTCCCCGCGGGCTGGGGAACAGGATGGTGGCGCTGGACCGCAACCCGCCGCCGGCCGCCCCGCCGGTGAGGGTCAACCACTCCAGCTCCGACGACGCGATGGGGGTCCGGGCCAACCTGCGGTTGAAGGACTCCGACGGCGAGCGGGTGGACGACTCGGCGCCGGTAGCGCCTGCCTCTGCCAGCGCCCCGCCGGTGACCCGGGTCGCCGGTGGCGGGTCGACCGCCGTTGCCCCGGCTGTCGTTGCCCCGGCTGCGGTCACTCCGGCTGTGGTCACTCCGGCTGTGGTCACTCCGGCTGCGGTCACTCCGGCTGCGGTCACTCCGGTGGTGCGCTCTCCCGCACCCAAGCCGTCCCCCGCGGATTCTGCGGCTCTCGCTGCGCCCCCGCTGGCTCTGGTGAAGCCTGTTCCCTCCGTGGTCGCTGCAGAGAAGCCGGCCCCGGTCGCGCCGGTGAAGCCAGCGCCCGCGGCGGTCGCAGCAGAGAAGCCGGCCCCTGCCGCTCCGGTGAAGGCTGCTCCCGCAGCGGACGCAGCTCAGAAGCCGACTGCGGTCGCCGAGCCGAAGGCGGCGGAGACCCCATGACCCTCAACGAGCTGCTGACCGACAGCTACCGCTGGGCGGACGGGAACGCCGACTTGATCCTGCTGGCCAGCGTGGGGGTGCCGCTGCTGGGGACGTTGTTGGCGTCGGTGGGCAAGGGCGGGAAGACCGACGCCGACGGCCGCTTCATCGCCAGCGCGGTGATGGCGTCCGCCATCTGTGCCGTGCTGGCCGAGGTGGTGTTCCTGTTCATCGCCCGGTCCCAGTACGGGGTGGGCCTGCTGGAGGCCAACCCGCTCCTGCTGATCGCCCCCGTTCTCTGCCTGGGAGGTTCCATCTTCGGGATCCGCCGGGTCTTCCCCCTCAACGAGCTGGGGTCGGTCCGGGTGGTCGCGGACATGGGCCTGCTGCTGCTGATCCTGGCCGGGGTGTTGTGGCTGTTCTCGCGCTTCCGAGGCTGGGGGATCCTCTTCGTGGGGACCTTCACCCAGCTGCTGTTGGTCAGCGCCATCGCCCTGTTCTTCGTCTGGCGGCTGTGGCGCCGGGTGTGGGGCGCGCAGTCCCGCAGCGTGCTCGCATCGAAATGACCCGGCAAGGGTGGTATCTGCCGGGTCGATGAATCGATCCAAGAGCGAGGCGTTGTTCGCGCGGGCAAAGCAGCTGCTGCCCGGTGGCGTGAACTCTCCGGTGCGGGCCTTCCGCGGAGTGGGAGGCGATCCTGTCTTCTTCCAGAGCGGGCAGGGCGCGTGGCTGACCGACGTGGATGGGAACCGCTACGTGGACTACGTCGGCTCCTGGGGCCCGCTGATCCTCGGCCACGCCCATCCCCAGGTGACAGAGGCCATCATCGCCGCCGCTCGCACCGGGACCTCCTACGGCGCGCCGCACCCCGCCGAGGTCACCTTGGCGGAGCTGATCTCCTTGCGGGTCCCCACGGTGGAGAAGGTCCGGCTGGTCTCCAGCGGCACCGAGGCCACCGCCGCCGCCATCCGGCTGGCCCGGGGCGCCACCGGCCGCGACTGCATCCTCAAGTTTGAGGGCTGCTACCACGGCGCCGCGGACTCGTTCCTGGTCAAGGCCGGCTCCGGGGTGGAGACCCTGGGCCTGCCAGACTCCCCCGGGGTGCCGGCGGCGCTGGCCTCGCTGACCCTCACCGCGCCCTTCAACGATCTGGCGGCGGTCACCGCGCTGTTCGAGCAGCGGGGCCAGGAGATCGCCTGCGTGATCCTGGAGCCGGTGGTGGGCAACATGGGCGTGCTCATCCCCCAGGAGGGCTTCTTGCGCGGGGTGGTGGAGGTGGCCCGCCGCCACGGCGCGCTGGTGATCTTCGACGAGGTGATGACCGGCTTCCGGGTCTCCCGCGGCGGGGCCCAGGAGCTTTACGGAATCCAGCCGGACCTGACCACGATGGGGAAGGTGATCGGCGCCGGGCTGCCGGTGGGCGCCTACGGTGGCCGCCGAAATCTGATGTCGCAGATCGCGCCCGAGGGGCCGATCTACCAGGCGGGCACCCTCTCCGGGAACCCGCTGGCGGTGGCGGCGGGGATCGCCTGCCTCCAGGAGCTGGCCCATCCGGACGCCTACTCCAAGCTGGAGGAGTTCTCCCGCCGGCTGTGCGAGGGGATCGCCGCCGAGGCCAGCGCGGCCGGGGTGCCGGTGACGATCAACCGGGTGGGCAGCATGTTCACCGTGTTCTTCACCGGCGAGCCGGTGTTCGACTACCCCAGCGCCAAGAAGGCGGACGCGAAGAAGTTCGGCCGCTTCTTCCACGCGCTGCTGGACCGCGGGGTGTACCTGCCGCCCTCCCAGTTCGAGGCGGCGTTCGTCTCCCTGGCCCACGGGGAGCCAGAGCTTGCGCACACTTTGAAGGCGGTGCGCGAGGCGTTCGCCACGCTGTAGCGGTACTCGCGGTCGCCCGGGACGGTGACCTCGGACTGCCCTGCGGAGTCCAGCGGCGCGCGGGTGGCGGCCATCTTGTGCGACGGAAACCCCGCGGTCGGACGCTCGGCGAAAGCGGCCGGGCGTCGGCGGGAAGGAGCGCCGGGCTACTGCTCTCCCTGTGATTCGGCGAACAGCCGGGCCAGCTCGGAGTGGTAATCGGTGGGGACGTTGAGCAGCTCGAAGCCGACCTCGCCGGGCAGATAGCCCGCGTGGTCGGGGAGGCGGATCCAGACCACCCGCACCGGCAGCGGGATCTCCTTGCCGTCCTGGAGCACCAGGGTGCCCTCGAACTCCAGGTTCTTCTCCAGCACCGCTACGCAGCGGATCCGCAGCCCGGTAGCGGAGAGATCCACCACCTCGCCGCGCCAACCGTCGGGGAGGTGGAAGGTCAGCGACGTCTTGAGCCGGGGAACGACGCGGGTCGGGAGGTCGGCGGTCACGTTTGGGGTCCAGCCGCCCATCCTAGACAGACGCAAATCGCCCTGACTACGCAGGCGTCACACCCACAGCCGCCCACTCACCCCGCCGGCTCGCGGAACAGCTCGTGGCGGGCGGTCTCAGCCAGGGCCACCACCGAGGGGTGGCGCAGCTTCCGTTCAGCGGACACCGCGTAGAAGGAGGAGACTATCTCCTCGGTGCGGCCAATCACTGTCACGTGGAATTGGCGGCACACCTCCGCCTCGATCACCGAGGGCATCGCGAACACCCCCAACCCGCGCTGGCCAAACGCGGTGAGCAGGGCGCTGTCGTCGAACTCCCCGGTCACCACCGGGTGGACCGATTGGCGGGCGAACCAATGCTCCAGCCGGGCCCGGATCGCGCTGGCGTCCGAGGGCACCAGCAGCGGCGCCCCGTGGAGTGATTGGGGGAACTTCTCCTCAAGTCCGGCCAGCGCCGGGGCGGCGAAGAACGAGGTCCCGGATTTTCCCAGCAGGTGGTTGAAGACCCGCACGCTGAGCTGCTCGCCGGCGGGCGCATCGGCAATCACCACGTCCACCTCGTGCAGCGCCAGCGAGGCCAACAGCTGCTTCACCGGGCCCTCCCGGCACACCAGCCGCAACGGCAAGGTGGCGTCCAGGGCGGGGCGGATCAGCGCCTCTGCCACCACCTTGGGGACCACGTCCGCCACCCCCACCTCCAGCCGCAGCTGTCTGCCCGCGGGCGCACCGGCGACCACGCTCTTCAGTTCGTTCCCCAGGCGGAAGATCTCATCCGCGTAGCGCATCACCGTGCGGCCCACCCCGGTCAGCGCCAGCCGCCGTCCCTGCCGCTCGAACAGCGCGTAGCCCAGGGTCTCCTCCAGCTGCTTGATCTGCGCGCTGATGGTGGGCTGGGCCAGATGCAGTTCGGCGGCGGCCCGAGCCAGGGACCCGGTCCGGGCCACGGTCCAGAAGTAGAGCAGGTGGTGGTAGTTCAACCAGCCGATCGCCATGCCTACATCCTTAGAGAAAACCTAAGAGAACTCCACAAACTCCCTCATTTCCAAGAGAAGTGGGCGCATTACTCCTCTCCCGGCGCTGTTTCTCGCGCCGGGAGGAAACAATGCAAGACCTGGGGTTTGGACGACTGAACGAGGCTGCGCGGGCGCGGGTGCTGGAACACCTGGACCTGACCAGGACGGTGGCCAGGCGGTACCGGTTCAGTGGCCTGCCGATCCAAGACCTGGAGGGCGAGGCCACCATGGGGCTGCTGCGGGCGGCCCAGCGCTACGAGGACCGGGGCCGACCGTTCGCGGTCTACGCCACCTTGTGGATGAAGAGCTACGTGCGCGGGTACCTGGCCCGGCGGAGGGTCAGCGCCCCCACCGACGAGGCCGCGGTGCTGGACACCCTGCCCAGCCAGCGGCCAACCCCCGAGCAGTCTCTGGACCAGGCCCAGGCGTTGCGGCGGCTGCGGGAGGTGCTCTCCTCCTCCTGGGACGGCCTGGATGCCCGCGAGCGGGCGCTGCTCCAGGACCGGTTGATGACCGACGAGGACCCGCTGTCCCTGGCCACCTTGGCCAAGCGCTTCGGGGTCTCCGGGGAACGGGTCCGCCAGGTGGAGGCGGCGCTGCTGGCCAAGCTGCGGGTCCAGATGATCGAAGAGCCGGTGACCGCCGCCGCCTGATTCTCACGAAGCTGTCGACCTCCGGCATTGGTAGCGGCAGCGACCGCCCGGTGGGGCCTTACGATCTGTCAGAACAATGATTTCAACCAGTTGGCTCGCCCAGGTGGCTGGAGCCGAGCGCGCCCGAATGACCGGTGCCCGGCCGGCGGACCCAAGGTCCCGGCCCGCCGCAACCAAACGTTGACGCACCCGTAACCGCGGCCCGGTCCCTCCCTGGGGATTGGAGATTGCGGAGCCCCGTCCCCGGGTGCTAGGACGCCGCCGCTTTTGGATGGAAGTTGTCGTGTTCCAAGGAGTTTTCGTGGACAAGCCGGGCCGAGCTCCACGAACACCAGACGAGGAGGACGCTGAACTCTCCTCGATGGCGCGGCAGATGCGCGCCGCCCAGCCCTGGGTGGGCGCGGTGTGGAAGATGATCGGCGGTTGTGTGGTGGGCGTGTTGGGCGGGATGTGGGTGGACAGCCAGTTCGGGACCACGCCGTGGGGACTGGTGGGGTTGTCGGTGCTGGGGATCGTGGTCGGGTTCTACGCCTTCATCCGCACCGCGCTGCGGCTGGGCAAGGAAGCAGAGAGGAAGAAGTGAAGCTGGCCGCACGAGGGCAACAGCTGGCCCGGTACGCCGCGGTGGTGGCGCTGGTCGGCCTGTTGGGTTGGGCGGGGGCGATGTACTTCACCCGCACCCCGGAGGCACGGGGTGGGGCGCTGGTGGGGGTGGCGGTGGTGGTGGTGACCGCGTTCTTGTCGCTGTGGCTCAAGCGCAACGCGGTGGAGCGCGATCTGAACTTCGCGCTGCTGATGGTGGTGGCGGTGTTCTTCCTCCGCCTGGTCGCCCTGATGGTGGCGATGCTGTGGGGGATGTCGGCGGGGTTGTCGGGCGTGGCGATGGTGGCCGGATTTTTCGGTGGGTATTTCGTGCTGCAGGCCGTGGAGATCCGCTACGCACTGGCGGTCCACAAGCAGCGGCACGTTTCCGGAGGAGCAGTCTGATGCGCGGGATGGCGATGACGGTGGCGCGCGGCGCGGTGGCGGTGGCGGCCTTGCTGACGGGCGCGGTGGCCTTCGGCGCGGAGGGCGGCGGCGACGACGTCCCCGGCTACATCATGCACCACGTGAGCGACTCGCCGGAGTACGAGTTCGAGATCCCGCTTGGCCGTCCTGGCGGCAACCCGGTGATCCACCTGCCGGTGATCCGGATCCCGATCAGCGGCGCCGGCTGCCCCGCGGACATCCACGCCCACGCCCCGCTCACCGAGTGCCTGGACCTCTCGATCACCAAGCACACGGTGATGATGTGGATCGCCGCGGCGCTGCTGTTGCTGGTGATGTTCCTCTTCCCCCACCGCAACAAGAAGGAGCTGGTCGCCAAGGGCAAGGCGGCCAACTTCATTGAGCTGCTGGTGGTGTTCGTGCGCGATGAGATCGCGATCAAGAACATCGGCAAGGAGTACGGGCCCCGCTACACCCCGTACCTGCTCAGCGCGTTCTTCTTCATCCTCTTCATGAACCTGCTGGGGCTGTTCCCCTGGATGGCCACCGCCACCGCGAATCTGGCGGTCACCCTGGCGATGGCGCTGTGCACCTTCTTCCTTACCCAGTACGCCAGCATCAAGGCGGCGGGGATCGGCGCCTACCTCAAGCACCTCACCGGCGGGGTGCACTTTGCGCTGTGGCCGATCATGATCCCGGTGGAGATCCTGGGCCTGTTCACCAAGCCCTTCGCGCTCACCGTCCGGCTCTTCGCCAACATGCTGGCCGGCCACGTGGTGATCTTCTTCCTGCTGGGGCTGATCTTCATCCTCCAGCACCCGGCGGTGGCGATCATCTCGGTGCCGCTGGCCCTGGCCATCTACTTCCTGGAGCTGTTCGTCGCCTTCGTCCAGGCCTACATCTTCACCATGCTCTCCGCGCTGTTCATCGGAATGGGCGTGGCCGTGGCGCATCACGACGACCACGGGCATGGCGCGCAGGACGGCCATGCGGACCACCACAAGGAAGGCGCCCACAGCCACGATCACGGCAAGGCGCACGCGTAGTTCTTCCGACAGGACCCGGCGGTTCGAAAGGCCGCCGGAGGTAACACCCGATGGGCATCCACGACCCCCCCGGACAAGCGGGTCCAACTTCAGAAAGCTGCAGAAACTCCCATGACCAACCTCGCTCTCGCGTTCCTCGCTGCCGGCCTTGGCGCCGGTCTGGCCGTCATCGGTGCTGGCTACGGCATCGGCCGTCTGGCCGCCGCCGCCATGGACGGCACTGCCCGTCAGCCGGCCTCCGGTGGTGACATCCGGACCACCATGATCATCGCCGCGGCGATGATCGAAGGCGCGGCCCTGTTCGGCCTCGTCATCTGCATCCTCCTCGCCAACAAGGCGTAAGGAGCGGTCTTCGGGCGGGTCCGCGTCTCACCCTTTGATGACAGGGGCGGCGCGGGCCCTTCCTCACACCCGTTTTCGTCTCACGTAGAGGGTTCACCATGTCGTATCTCCTGCTCGCTTCCTCGCTGACCGAGATTCGCCCCGGCCTCATCTTCTGGACGCTCGTGACCTTCATCCTGGTCGCCGTGGTCCTGCGCTGGAAGGCGTGGGGACCGGTGCTCAGCCTGGTCGAAGAGCGCGAGAAGCAGATCACCAACGCTGTGGAGTCCGCCAAGCGCGAGCGCGCCGAGGCCGAGCGGCTGCTGGCCGAGCAGCGCACCGCCATCGCCGACGCCCGCCGCGAGGCCGCGGACATGATGCGCAAGAGCCAGGCGGACCTGGAAAAGTTCCGCGAGCAGGTGATGGCGGACGCGCGCAAGAAGGCGGACGAGGAGATCGTCAACGCCCGCCGGCAGATCAACGAAGAGAAGCTCAAGGCCCTGGCCGAGGTGAAGACCTCCGCGGTGGACCTGGCCCTGGCCGCCGCCGAGAAGCTGCTGGGTGAGCGTCTGGACGACGCCAAGCACCGGCAGCTGGCCACCCAGTTCATCGACGGCCTGCCCAAGGGCAGCGGCGCGGCGCGCGTCTAGTTTTGACCGCACGGCGTCCGAGCGGGCGCCATGCAGGACGGGAGGCCGGGGACTAGAAGCAGTCTCCGGCCTTCGCCGTGCGGGAACCTATTTTTTGGCCAAAGAGGTAGCACCACCGTGGCACTTTCCATTGGAATCGTGGGCCTCCCCAACGTGGGGAAGTCGACCCTGTTCAACGCCGTCTCCGCCGCCGGTGCGCAGGCGGCCAACTACCCGTTCTGCACCATCGAGCCCAACGTGGGCGTGGTCCCGGTCCCCGACGACCGGCTGGAGAAGCTGACCGCGCTGATCAAGCCGCTCAAGAAGATCCCCACCAGCCTGGAGTTCGTGGACATCGCCGGGCTGGTCCGCGGCGCCTCCAAGGGTGAAGGCCTGGGCAACCAGTTCCTGGGGAACATCCGCCAGGTGGACGCCATCCTCCACGTGCTTCGCTGCTTCGAGGACTCCAACGTGGTCCACGTGGAGGGCAGCGTGAACCCCCGCCGGGACAAGGAGACCGTGGACACCGAGCTGTGTCTCAAGGACCTGGAGACGGTGGAGAAGCGGCTGGAGAAGACCCAGCGCAATGTGAAGATGCCGGGCAAGGCCGGGGAAGAGGCCAAGGCCGAGCTGGCGGTGCTGGAGAAGGTCAAGGCCGGGCTGGACGCCGGGATCCGCGCCAAGGCGCAAAAGCTGACCGAGGACGAGCACGAGATCATCCGCGAGCTGTTCCTGCTCACCGACAAGCCGGTGCTCTACGTCGCCAACATCGGGGAGGGGCAGATGGGCAAGGAGGACCAGGACCCGCACGTGCAGGCGGTGAAGAAGCTGGCCGAGGAAGAGGGCGCGGGGGTGGTGGCCCTGTGCGCCGGGATCGAGTCGGAGATCCAGGCCCTGGCGGAAGGGGACCGCGCCGGCTTCCTGGAGAGCGTGGGCCTCAGCGAGCCGGGCCTGAACAAGGTGGTGCGCGCCGGCTACAAGCTGCTGGGGCTGCAGACCTACTTCACGGTGGGCGAGCAGGAGTGCCGGGCCTGGACGATCAAGAAGGGCTGGAAGGCGCCGGCCGCGGCCGGGGTGATCCACACCGACTTCGAGCGCGGGTTCATCAAGGCCGAGGTGATGGCCTATGGGGACCTGATCCGGCTGGGCTCCGAGTCCGCCTGCCGCGACAAGGGGCTGCTGCGGATCGAGGGCAAGGAGTACGTCGTCCAGGACGGCGACTGCATGCACTTCCGCTTCAACGTGTGAGCCGGATCCTCGATCGGCTGAGCGGGTGGGGGCTGCTGGTGGGAAGCCTCGCCCCTCTCCTGGAGAAGGTGGAGGGCGCGCGTCCGGAGAACGTGCTGCCGCTGCTGTGCGAGCTGGGGGCCCTGGAAGGAGGGCTCTCGGTGGCCCTGGATGTGCGGCCGGACGAGGCGATTGGCGCGTTGTGCCTGGCGATCAGCGGTGGAGCGAAGAGGCTGCGGGTGGAGGACGTGCGAGACCGCCCCGAACCGGAGCTGCTGGTCCGCTTCGGAAGCGGCACCACCGAGCGCTGGAGCGTCCCCGACGTCCGCGCCCTGGTGCACAACCTCAATGACCTGTTCCGGGACGACCCGGCGGCCCGCGCGGTGGTGGACCTGGGAGACCGGGACGACGCCCAGCAGCTGTGGTGCGTGGGGAAGCAGTTGCTGCCCGGGCTGCTACGGGAACGCTTCTTCGCCCCCCAGAACGAACGCCAGCTGAGGTCGCTGCTAGGTGAGCGCGATTGACGCACCATTCCAATAAAGGGGACAGGCTACATTTGCGACGCAGCGCGGCTGAAATGTAGCCTGTCCCCTTTATCGACACGGTGCGCAGAGGTCACTCCTCGTCGTCAAGCAGCTCGACGTTATTGGTGCCGTTGTCGAAGGCCAGCGAGCGCAACTGCAGCGGCTGACCCGAGCCCTCGGCGGTGGCCCGTCCCTCCACGGTCAGCTCTCCCTTGGGGCCGGTGACCGGGATCTCGAACGAGTAGCTGACCTGGCCGTTGACCGCGCGGTAGTTGGGGGACTGGACCCCGCCCACCGAGATCGGCTCGCCCACCTGATCCCGGACCGCCTGGCTGTCCTCGACCCGGGCGGTGGCCTGGGCGTGGATGAGCTGGATGGTCGCCATCTGCTCCTTGCCGAACGAGGCCAGCTTGGTGAATCCCATGCCCAGCGCTCCGGCCAGGCCGCAGCAGCCGGCGACTACCGCCAGCCCCAGACAACCCACGGGAATGGCCCACTTCTTGTTCCGCTGCCACCAGGTGGTGGTCTCGGAGGGGGCGTCAAACGAGAGGGGCGGCGGAGGGTTGGGGTTCACCGGGCCCATCCAAACCAAGCCCAGGTCCTGGCGCAACCCCCTGGAATCACGTCCGGTGCGGAAATGGAGGAGGAGGTAGGCAACCGGGCTCTCTCGATCCGCGATAATCTGGCAGGACCACCTGTGACCCTCCGCCTCGACAGCCCACTCTCCCGGCCGCTGACTCCCTCGCGGCAGACGGAGACGAGCAGCGTCCCGCCAAGCGCGTCGGTGACCAACGGCGTGGTTCCTCCCGCGGTCGCGGACACCTTCCAGGCGGTCTCCGACTCCCAGGCGGGCGTGTTGCCGCTGACGCAGCGGATCTTCGCCAAGCCGATGATCAAGTTCGGGTCGGAGACCAGCATCTCCGCCAAGGTCGCCATCGGCGCGGATCTCGATCTGACCGGGGTGGTGCTGGACCTGGACCTCAAGCATCCGGATCGCGGGGATCTGGTCGTCAAGCTGAGCAGCCCCTCGGGCAAGACGGTCACCGTCTCCAACCGCGAGGGCGGCGGAGTCCCCAACCTCACCGGCCCGTTCGATCTCTCCTTGGCGTTCGCCGGTGAGGATCCCCGCGGCGAGTGGACGATCACCGTCGAGAACGCGGGCCCCCACGCCGAGGGAATGCTGGACACCTGGGCGGTGGCGGTCAGCGGCAAGACCAAGGCCCGCCCCGTCCCCAACGGACAGCCGGTGGCGATCTCCGACCTGGCCTCCCGCTTCGGGTGGAAGCAGGGCGAGTGGCAGACCCAGCTGCTGGCGGCGGCGGACGC
The DNA here is from genome assembly GCA_030857095.1 of Myxococcota bacterium. Classification (GTDB taxonomy): domain Bacteria; phylum Myxococcota; class Myxococcia; order Myxococcales; family Myxococcaceae; genus JALYOC01. Next base: position 14,032 of record JALYOC010000096.1, read on the forward strand.
CAAGACCGGCGCTCCGGACGGGAAGGTTACCGTCGCCGAGCTGGATGGTTACCTGGCGGATCCGCTTGACCTCGCGTTCCTGACCAGCTCGGCGATGCAGGTGCAGCGCAACGCGGTGAAGGCCGCGGGCGGGGTGAAGGCCGTCTCCTCCTTTGAGGACGGATGGCAGAAGGACCTGGCGACGCGGGCGGACGCGGACGGGGACGGCCAGCTGGGCGGAGTCGAGCTCAACGCCTACCTGACCACCGTGAAGGCCGGCTCGGCCAGCGCCCAGACCCTGTGGATGCCGGACCAGAAGGCGGCGCCGTTTGCCAGCCGGATCGCCGACCACACCGGCGAAGGAGACCTGCTCAGCACCGGGGGCCTGCCGGACCAGAGCCTGCTGCTGACCAAGGATTACATGCGCATCTCGTCCGGCAGCCCGAACCGGGTGCCGAACTGGGTCTCCTACCAGCTCTCCGCCGCCGACGTGGCCGAGCGGCCGGTAGGCGTGGTGCGCCCCAGCGGCTTCAAGACCGACCCGGAGCTGGGCGACCTGGGCGCCTTTGACCGCGACTACAGCGGCAGCGGGTTCGACCGCGGGCACCACAAGCCGGCGCGGGACTCGGTGAACCAGGAGGCGATGGACGAGTCGATGCTGCTCTCCAACATCTCTCCCCAGACCCCGGAGCTGAACCAGTCTTCCTGGGAGATGCTGGAGCAGGCGACCTGGGAGCTGACCCAGGCCACCGGCGGCAAGAGCACGATCTTCACCGGCGGGCTGTTCCTGGACAAGGAGGGCAAGCCGCTGCCCGAGGACCAGAAGCAGTGGATCGGCAAGGACGGCAAGAAGTTCGTCGCCGTCCCCACCCACTTCTTCAAGGCGGTGCTGGTGAAGCTGCCGGACGGGACGCAGAAGGCGTACGCGTACCTGCTCCCCAACAGCAAGGACCTGCCCCGGGCCGAGACCGCCAACGATCAGGCGCTGCTGCTGCAGCAGAGCCGGGTCACCGTGGACCAATTGGAGTCGATGGTGGGCGAGGACCTGTTCGCCGCCCTGGGCGACTCCGACGAGGCCCGGCTGGAGGCGGAGGCCGCCCCCAGCTTTGATGGCTTCGACCGCGAGCGCTTCAAGGTGGCCAGCCTGATCTGGCCCGCGCCGGGGACCACCGGTTCCGACAAGCCGCTGCCGCCGATCCGCGGCGAGGGCTGAGCGGGTCGCTCCGCGGCGGAGGGTCGTGAACGCGACCCAGAGAACACCCGACGGATCGCGGGCAGGGGGAGCGGACCCCGATTATCGTGGCGGATGGCAGAGTTGAGCGAATCGCGGATGGTGAGCCCCCCACACAGTGACTCGGTCCGTGCCCTGCTGAGCGGACTGCTGCTCTTCGTGCTGCTGCTGGGGGCGGTGTTCGCGCTCCACTACTACATCGGTCACCGGTTGATCGGCGCGTCGGGGCTGACCGGAGGGGTCGCCGTCCTGGCCTGGTCGCTGCTTTGGACCCTGTTCGCGTGTGTGCCGCTGGCGTTCATGGCCACCCGGATTTTTCCCCGGGTAATCGCCTTGCCGCTCTACTGGGTGTCGCATTTGTGGTTCGGGATCTTCGGCCTGCTGCTGACCGTGGTCTCGGTGGTGGATCTGGTGCGGGTGATCTCCGAGTGGATCGTCGGCCGCGCGCTGCCGGCCTGGGTGGGGCCGGTGCAGGCGACCGCGGTCCTGGGCGCGGTGGCGACCGCGGCGTTGTACGGCTTCCGGGTGGCGCGGGGGAAGCCCACGGTGGAGCGGATCCGGGTGCCGATTGCGTCGCTGGCCCCGAACGCCGAGGGGCTGCGGATCGTCCAGATCAGCGACGTGCACATCGGAGAGACCCTGGACGGGAGGTTCCTCCGGCGGATCGTGGATCAGGTGAACGCGCTGAACCCGGACGTGGTGGCGATCACCGGAGATCTGGTGGACGGCTCGGTGGCCCGGCTGCGGGAGGAGATGAAGCCGCTGGCCGACCTGCGCGCCCTCTACGGCGTCTTCTACGTGACCGGGAACCACGAGTATTACCATGGGGGTCCGGCCTGGGAGGAGGCGGTGGGGCGACTGGGCGTGACCGTGCTGCACAACTCCCACCAGGTGATTGAACACCGGGGAGGGAAGGTGGTGATCGCCGGCGTGACCGATCACGACGGGGGCCACGTGGGCCCCGAACATGCGCCCGACGTGGGCCGCGCACTGGCCGGAGCGCCCACCGATGTCCCCCGGGTGCTGCTGGCCCACCAGCCCCGGCAAGCGGCGATGGCCAGGGGCCACGGGGTGGACCTCCAGCTCTCCGGGCACACCCACGGCGGGCAGATCTTCCCGTTCATGTTCTTCGTGAAGCTGCAGCAACCCACCGTCAGCGGACTGCAGAAGCTCCACGGCTTCTGGCTCTACACCCACCGCGGGACCGGCTACTGGGGTCCCCCGCTGAGGATCGGTCCCTCGCCGGAGATCGCCGAGTTGACCCTGGTGAGCGCCTGAGTCGCGCGGGCCGGTGCTGAGCGGGATCGTCGAAGCGGTTTCGGCGGTCCCCTCCGCCCGGAATCGTGGTCAGATCTCCGCCCTTCCAGGAGCCTCGAATGTCTGGGCAGACCCCCGCGATGTGGCTGGACCTGACGGTGGAGAACGCTACCGCCGTTCGCGACTTCTACCAGCAGGTGGCTGGCTTCGCCGCGGAGCCGGTCTCCATGGGGGACTACGACGATTACGTCTTGAAGGAGAGTCCGTCCGGGGCGGCGCTCGGTGGGGTCTGCCACGCGCGCGGCTCGAACGCCGGGCTGCCGTCGGTGTGGCTGACGGTACGTGCTGCCTCCTGGCCGGTCTCGACGTGCGCAGCGGTGTCTGGTTCTCGATTCTCCAGCGGCGACTTCTGCGACACGGCAGCTTCTCCGGATGGACGTCCTTGCGGTCCGAGGTTCTGGGCTTCATCGCGCACTGGAACCGCGCTGACGCACACCCCTTTCGCTGGACGTTCGCAGGGCGCTTCGAAGAGCCTTCCTCGGCCGCAGCAGCCTGAGGAGGTTTCGTGGCGACCAGCGCTTCAGAACCGACCTATCGGCCGTGAAGTCCTTCCTTACGACCGCAGGGCTCAAACACCTCCGGTGCCGAAAACGAGCAGCTACCGTCCTCATCGATTCGGGTGCGCCGGGGGACCTCATCCCCCGGCTTCGTCTCCGGAAGCTCGGGGCAGCCATCTGGACCATGGACGCTGCGACTCACACCGGCCGGTCCGGGGTGCCGTACCAGTACCTCCCGCGCGGGCGTCGAGAAGTCGCCCCCTGCGCCACATCGCTCAGCCTTGTGAGACTGGGCGCCAGCGGCAACCGGTGCTGTGACGCCTATTGGTTAGCGACTCGGGTGTCAGGACCGCCACTCCAGCCTGGCCTGACCACCCAGGCGCCCCTGGTTGGGGACTTCGAGCCAGGACCTCGGGTTGATCGGAACCCAGGCTCGCCCGAACGGCATCACCCGGACGAGTCTTCGGTCAGACCCCCCTATTCTGCGACAACTCTCGCGTTGTCGTTCGGAACCGAAGAGGGCCTCGAGATTCGAGCACTTAGACCCAAAGAACCGACAAGCGGTGGCTTGTCGTGGGAACACGTGGGTTCCGCATCCTAAGGGCGGAGGAACTTCCGTCTGGCTGAGAAAGCAAACGCTGCGACGCGCGGGGTCTTGTCGGTGCTTCGCGGCAAAGGCCTTGAACTCTGGACAGTTGCACAGACTGACCGACAACCAGCGAGTTGTCGCAGAATAGCAGGGTGCGCTCGACGCACTGGCCCCGTCGCTACAAGCGCCGACCCTCGGCAGACGGTTGCGAAGGACCGGGTGATCGAGAGCCCAGGGTACCCAACCAGAACGCTCGCGACTTCTCCGAAACCAGCACCCGCCGAATGGACCTCTCCAAGGGTGCGGAGCGCCAACCACTCGTCGTCGGCAACGTCGATGCAGAAGACCTTCTCGACCTCCATCACGAACTCGACGACATCCAGTCCCATGGCTGCCTACCTCAGCGCCCGGGCCATCGCCGCCGCCTTCAGCAGCGCGGCGATCATCGGCTCCGGATTGGCCTTGCCCTTCCCTGCCAGGTCATAGGCCACGCCGTGGTCTGGCGAAGTGCGCGGCACCGGCAGCCCCAGCGTCACGTTCACGGTGGCGTCGAAGTCCAGGACCTTGGTGGCCACCAGGCCCTGGTCGTGGAACATGGCCAGCACCGCGTCGTAGGGGAGTCGTCCGGCCTTGGCGAACAGCCCGTCGGCGGCGAAGGGCCCCTCCACATCCAGGCCCAACTGACGGGCCTTCTGGATCGCCGGGAGGATGACCTGCTGTTCCTCCAGCCCGATGGTGCCGCCCTCACCCGCGTGCGGGTTGAGTCCGCACACCGCCAGCCGCGGCGGCCGACCCAGGGTCGGGGTCAGGCCACTGTTGAGCAACCGCAGCCGACGCAGCAACAGAGGAACGGTGATCGCCTTGGACAACCTGGAGATGGGCAGGTGGTTGGTGGCCAGCGCCACCTTCAGCCGCGGGCCATCCATCAACATCAGCACCTCGGCGTCGAAGGCCTCGGCCAGCAATTCGGTGTGACCGACGAACGGAACTCCGGCGCGGGTGATCTGCTCCTTGGACACCGGCGCGGTGCAGATCGCATCCACCCGCCCGGTCTTGGCGGCGATGATCACCGCTTCCACGTAGTCCAGTTGCGCCCGCCCGCCCCGGAGCGAAGGACGACCAGGCTGGCGATCGCGCTCCGCCAGCTGGGAGATCGGCACCACGCACGCCGCCTCCGGGCGTTGTCGCAGCGCCACGTCCATCCGCCTGAGCCCCAGCGCCTTGAACGAGGCGTCGCCGAACACCACCGGAACCAGCGCGGCCCGAACCCGAGGATCCTTCAGCGCCTTGTTCAGCACCTCCGGCCCGATGCCTGACGGATCACCCAGAGAGATCCCCACCAGCGGTCGCTCTGCGGCGATCTCCTCCGGACTCCTGGCCAGGACGGGCGCTCGACGCGGCAACTTCCGGAGACCTCTCGCCGCCGCCGTCGCCGTTGCTTTGGCCCGAAGGCTGGTCCTGGCCACCGCTACAGCTTCACTTCCACCGCGGCCGCCAGCCGGAGCTCCTTCACGTACTGCTCGGTCTGGCGCTCCATCTGCGACTGGTACATCTCGGCGCGCAGCTGCTCCTTCACCTCCTCGAAGCCCTCCGCGCCCAGCGCTCGGCGCTCCTCCACCTTGATGATGTGAAAGCCCAGCGGGGAGCGGACCGGCGCCGAGACCTGGCCCGGCTTGAGGGTGAAGGCCACCGTATCGAACGCAGGCACCATCACTCCCTTGCGGAAGAAGCCCAGGTCGCCCCCCTCGGCGGCCGACGCGCCCTCTCCGCGCTTCTTGGCCAGCTCGGCGAAGTCGGTGCCCGCCTTCTTGGCCTCGGCGGCCACGGCCTCCGCCTTGGCCTTCGCCTTCTCTACCTCGGCGTCGGAGGCCTTGGCGCCCACGGTGATCAGGATGTGGCGGGCGTGGACCTCGAAGTTGGAGGAGCCCTGCTTGGCGTAGTTGGCGTACTCCGCCTTGAGGTCCTCGTCGGTGACCTTCACCTTCTGACGGACCTTCATCTGGATCAGCTTCATCCGGGCCATGTGCGACTTCATGAAGTCCCGGTAGCTGTTGATCGAGTACCCCGAGCGGGTCAGCTCCTGGTTGAACTGCTCCTGGGTCATCCCGTTCTGACGGATCACGTCCTCCAGACCGGCGTCGATCTCCTGGGAGGTGACCTCGATCCCCAGCTCCTTGACCTGCGACCCCAGCAGCTTCTCGCCGATCAGCGTGTCCAGGGCCTGTTTGCGCAGCTTCTCCACCGCCTCCGCGCGCTCGGCGCGGGGGACGTTGAGCCGGGTCAGCTCAGGGGCGGCGCGCTCCTCGACCTCGGAGAGGGTGATCACCTCGTTGTTCACCACAGCCGCCACCCGGTCCACCAGCTCCGCCTGCACTGCCAGGGGCAGCACCAGGGCCACCAGGGCCGCGGGGGTCATCCAACGCCTCTTGCCTGCGATCATCATTCCTTGCTCTCCGCAGCCGGGCCGCCCTTGACGGTGACCGCCAGCAACGCCTGCTCATTGACCACAATCTGTGCCTTCTCCCGCAGCGCTTTCAAGAAGGACTCCTGGGCCAGGACCCGCTTCTCCTCCAGCAGCTTGGCCTCCACCTCGCGCCGGACGTCCACCAGCTCGCGCTTCTTGGCCGGGCGCTTCTCCAGAATCCTGAACAGGTGGAAGCCGTACTCGGTCTCCACCACGTCCGAGATCTGGTTGGTGGCCAGCTTGAACGCCACCTCGTCGAACTTGGGGGGCATCACCCCGCGGGCGAAGAAGCCCAGGTCCCCGCCCACCTTGGCGTCCGCCGACAGCGAGTACCTGCGCGCCAGGTCGGCAAACCTCTTCCCACTGCGCAGCTGCTGCTGGATGCGCCGGGCCTCGTCCAGGCCCTTGACCACGATCTGCGCCGCGCGGACCTGCTCGGGCTCGTTGAACTCGTCCGAGTGCTCTTCGTAGTAGTGGCGGATCTCCTCCTCGGTCAGCGCCACCCGCGGGTACACGTGCTCCTTGAACAACTTCTCGACCGTCAGCCTGGCCGCCTCCTTCTGCTTGAACTCGGCCATGGTCAGCTGCCGCTTGGCCAGCTCGGCGTCGAAGGCGGCGGCGGGGTAGTCGCTGGAGACGCGCAGCACCTCGCGGTCCACCTCGGCGTCGGTGGCGGCCACCGCCAGCTGCTTGGCGGTCTGTAGCAGCAGCACCCGCTCCACCATCGACTCCAGGGTGGCGCGCTTGAGCGGCTCCAGCTGCTCCACCGACTTCTCCCCGCCCTCCACCGAGCGGGCGAGCTCGCCCTCGAACTCGGCGCGGGACACCGGCTCGCCGTTGACGCTGGCGACCACGTCGGGCCCCAGCCCGTCCTTCTGCTTTTCGGTGCACGCGACCAGTCCCAGCAGCGCGAGCGCGACGACGACCCTGGGCGTTCTCATCAATGCATCCATAACGATCCGGAGGGAGGGATCAAGGCCCGGAAGGGGCCACGCGCCCCGAAGTGGGCTGCGGAACAACGCTGGGCGGGCCGCGGGATTGCGCCGGAGCGCCTCCCGAGCGGGAGGGAGGCGGGATGAACCCGGGGGTGGGACCGCTGGGCGGCAGCGCCGGGGCCTGCGGATCCACCGGGACCTGGGCCAGGCGGGTGTTGTCGATCTGCAACTTCCACTTGTTCCGCAGCGATTCCAAGAAGGCGTCGTAACGCTGGGTGCGGCGCTCATAGGAGATCCGGGAGATCAGCTGGGGCCGGACGGTGTCCAGGTCCTGGTTCTGGGCCGGCTCGCGGGTGCGCAGCTTGAGCACGTGGAAGCCGGCGTCGGTCTGCACCAGCGGGGCCAGCTGCCCGGGGGCGGACAGCCCGGCGGCGGCCTGGGCCAGCTGCGCGCCGTAGCCTTCGGTCAGCTGCTGGGCGGAGAGGTAGCGCAAATCACCCTCCAGGGCGCGGGTCCGCGGCTCCTCGGAGTGCTTCACCGCCAGGGCACCGAAGCCGCGGAAGTCCTGGGGGGCCAGGGCGCCGGCCTCCGCCAGCAGCCTCTGGGCCTGCTCCCGCTGCTGCGCCACCCGGGCCGCGTCTCCGCGCGGGGCGGCCAGGAAGATGTGGGAGAGGCGAAGCTGCTCCGGCCGGACGTAGTCCGCCAGGTGGCGCTGATAGTAGGCGGCCAGCTCCTCTTCGGAAGGCTGGGAGACCTTCTCGTCCAGCTCCTGCTGCAGCAGCCGCTGGACCATCACCTTCTTGGTGGTCTCGCGCACGTCGGCGTCCCCGGTCAGCCCGCGGGCCTGGGCCTCGTGGGCCAAAAGCTCGAAGCGGACCAGGCCCTCCAGGTACTCGCGCTTCTGCTCCAGCGTCTGGTAGCGGGCGCGCGCCGCGGGGGTCATCTCCGCGAAGCGGCGGGTCAGCTCCTCCACCGACACCGAGTCTTGCGCGAAGGTCGCCACCGGGGTGCCTGCTCCGTCCGGGTTATGGCGCAGCTCCATCCCGGAGGAAGCCCGGGTGCCCCGGCCGAGCAGGAAGCCGGCGCCGAGGGCGACCACGGCAGTCAGCGCGCAGAGGAGGAGGGTGCGGGAGTTCATTGCCAGAGGCTAGCTATCATGCCGGCCGCCGTGGCCACGCCTCTACCGCGCGCGCCGCGGCTCGGGGCCGATTCCGCCAACACCATCAAAGAGTGCATCCGGTACCAGTACCCGAGAACTTTAGCCGGTGGACAGGAGCACGCCGCTGGGCCGGCCCACCGCGGTGGACTGGGCGGCCAGGTAGGAGGCCACCAGGGGGAAGATCTCCTCCGGCGCCTTGCGGCCGATCACCAGGTCGCTGTGGCCGTAGTCTTCGGCAAAGCCGTGTGCCTTGCCCGCCACCACCCACTTGATCGGCCCTTTGAGGTGGTCCTTGGCCCGGGCCACAGCCAGCGGCGGGGCCAGGTAGTCCTGCGACCCGGCCATCAGCAGCATCGGGATCCGGATCCCCTCCATCCCCAGCCGGTAGTCGTAGCCCCCGTCCACGGTGCAGAAGCGGCCGGTGTTCACCCAGTCGGCGAACTGGCGGGCCACCCCGCCCGGGATGTCCGAGGCCACCGCGGCCAGGGTGCGCCGGGCCACCTCCACGTCCACGTTCTCCTCGCGGATTAGATACTTGGTGATCGGCCCAGGGGGCGGCCCGCCGATCAACGACAGCGCCCCCAGCCGGGAGGCCGGCACCGAGGCCATCTTCAACAGTGGGCCCAGGGTGCGCACGAAGCGCTTGAGCCCCGGCTGCACCGCGAAGGTCGCCGGGCTGCCCATGATCACCGCCGCCTTCACCGGAGCTTTGGGGAACTTCGCCAGGTGCGCGTACAGCACCAGCCCGCCCTTGGAGTGACCCACCCAGGTCACCTCCCGGTGGCCGGCGGCCAGCACCGCCTTGAGCGCCGCGCCCACGTCGTGCTCAGCCTGCGCGTCGAAGGTGGCGTCCAGCGGCGGACCGGCCAGCCCGCGGCCGCGCAGCTCCATCACCCAGGTCTCGAAGCCGGCCCTCGCCAGGTAGCGGGCCAGCGAGTACTTGTCGTCCAGATCCAGGATCAGCCGGTTCGCCCCCAGCCCGTGGCAGAGGATGACTGGCTCTACGAAGCGGCGGACGTCTCGCGGCTGGTAGCGGGCCAGGGCGATGCTGGCGCCGTCGGCAGTGGGGACGCGGTGCAGCTCGTCCGGGTGGGAATCGAAGGTGCCGCCGACCTGGACCGCTCGGGCGATCGCGTCGGCCATCAGCCGGGAGAGGGGAGAACGAAGTTGCTTCAAGGCCTCGCCAGTCTAACCGGCTTGACGCGTCCCGTCATGGGGCCCTGAAAACCACCTGCCCGGCCACCACGGTCAGCAATACCGCCTGGTTGCGCACCTCCAGTGGCGGGCCATCCACCGGGTCCACCGGCAGGACCACGAAGTCCGCCGCCAGGTCCAAGGCGATCCTGCCCCGCCGGGTCTCCGCCTGCGCGGCGAAGGCGGAGCCGACTGTGAAGGCGCGCAAGGCCTCCTCTCCGGTCAGCCGCTGGTCGGGGAGCCACCCGCCGGGAGGTTGACCCTGGGCGTCCTGGCGGGTCCGGGCGGCGTAAAGCCCGTGCAGTGGGTCCGGCCGCTCGACCGGAAAGTCGCTGCCGAAGGCCAGCGGGATGCCGGCGTCCAGAACGCTGCGCCAGGCGTAGGCGCCGGGCAGCCGCTGGGAACCGACCCGGGCCTCGGCCCAGGGCATGTCGCTGGTGGCGTGGGTGGGCTGCATGCTGGCGATCAGCCCGGCGGCCTTCATCCGGGGAAGGTCCTCCGGCCGGACGATCTGCAGATGTTCGATCCTATGCCGCAGGTGTTGGGTGTTCGTCTCCTCGGCGTTCCGGGCCAGCAGGTCGATGGCCAGCGTATTGGCGCGGTCGCCAATGGCGTGGATCGCCACCTGGTAGCCGGCGCGCATGAAGGCCGCCGCGCGGTCCTCCAACTCCTCCGGGGTCAACAGCAGCAGCCCGTGGTGGCCCGGCTCATCCGAGTAGGGCGCGTGCAGCGCGGCCCCCCGCGACCCCAACGCTCCGTCCGCCCAGAACTTCACCGCCTGCAGCGACAGCTTCCGTCCCTGGAACGGCCCGCGATCCAGCAGCTGCTCTGCATCCGGAGAGGACCCGTCCACCATCCCGTAGATGCGCAGCGGCAGCGCATCCAGCGCGTCCCACTGCTGCAGCAGGGAGAACGTCGCCAGGTCCATCCCGGCGTCGTGGACGGCGGTCAGCCCCAGCTGGGCGCAGCGGGTCATCGCCGCGGTCAGCCAGCGCTGGCGGTCCTCGTCGCCCGGCTGGGGAATCACCGCGTTGACCCGCTCCATCGCGTTGTCCACCAGCACCCCGGTGGGCTCTCCCTGGGCGTCGCGCAAGATGCGGCCCCCCTCGGGCTCCGGGCTCTCGCGGGTGAGCTTGGCCCGGCGCAGCGCCTCCGAGTTCACCCAGTAGGCGTGCCCGTCCACCCGGGTCAGCGCCACCGGCCGATCCGGCCACAGCGCGTCCAGCGTCTGCCGGTCGGGAAAGCGCCCGCCCAGCTCCGCCCAGTCGTTCTGGTCCCAGCCGCGCCCGATCAGCCACTCCCCCTGGAAGCTGGAGGGAGGCGCGGCGCGGATCCGCTCCTGGGCCTCGGCCAGTGAGCGGGTCCCGGAGAGGTCGATGGTGCCCAGCGCTCGGCCCAGTCCCAGCAAGTGGCCGTGCGCGTCCTCCAGGCCGGGGATCACCGTGACCGCGCCCAGTTGCACCTCCCGGGCCTCCTTGCCCACCGCGCGCCGCACCTCCTCCTGCGACCCCACCGCCACGAACCGGCCGTTGGCCACCGCGAAGGCCTGGGCCAGCGGCGCCGCCTCGTCCAGGGTCCGGACCCGGTCCGCCACGTACAGCACCGCGTCCTTGGGCAGCGGCGCCTCGCCACCGCGGCCTCGCCACAGGCATCCGGCCAGCAACAGCGCGCCAACCAGGAAGGCTCCCCAGAGCTTGAACATGGGCGGTCGCATAACACGCCACAAATCACTTGCGCGGTCAGACCACCCGGTCTTGATTGGCGGTCGAACGCCTGGGTCTTTGAGGGGAACCCGCCAATGCCGTTGTCCCGCTTCGACAAGCTCCCGCTGGAGCGCCGCCTGCGCATCCTGGAGACCGCCGCCCAGGAGGTGGGCAAGCACGGTTACCAGGGCACGTCACTGAACCGGATCCTGGAGACGGTGGGGATCAGCAAGGGCGCCGCCTACTACTACTTCGAGGACAAGTCGGATCTGTTGGCCACGGTGGTGGAGTATTTCCTGGAGGCCAGCCGGCCGCCGGAGGAGGAGGCCCCCGCGGGACGCGAGGACTTCTGGCCCCGGCTGGAGCAGCGCTACCGGCAGCAGTTCCTCCAACTGCAGAGCACCCCGTGGATGCGGGGCCTGGCGCGCGCGGTGTGGCGGATGCCGACGGAGCTGCGCGAGGGCCCGCTGGCCCCGGTCTACGGAGAGCTGGAGCGGAGGCTGCGCTCGGACCTGGAGCACGGCCAGCAGGTGGGCGCGGTCCGCGGGGAGCTGCCGCTGGAGCTGATCTGCGACCTGTACCTGGCGATCGACCAGGCCACCGAACAGTGGCTGCTGTCCAACCTGGATCTGCTGGACGAGCAGGGGATGGCGGAGCACGCCACCACCCTGGTGGAGCTGCTCAAGCGCGCCTTGGCGCCGGTGGAGGTGGCCGCCGCGGCCGGGGAGCGGACGCACGCGGTGGCCTGAGTTGCCCGGCCGCGCGGGTCGAACGCCTCTCGTAGCCCATGGTCTCCACCGCCACCTTCTGCGCGGGCCGTCCCGCCCCGGCGGTGCGCCGTCTCCGGGGGCGGACGTTGGCTCAGTGACCGCCGGACCGCGGCGGGGCCACCTCACCGGGGACCCGGGTCTTGCGGGCGAACCACAGCGCCACCGCCACCATCAGGAAGAAGGCAGTGCCCCACACGTCGGTGGAGATCAGCGACTGCGCCGGGGTCACCCCCGAGAACAAGCCGGAGAAGAGGGTCAGCATCACGATCGCCAGCACCGCGAAGGCCTCGCCCACGATCACCCCGGAGGAGAGCGGGATCGCCAGCTCTGCCTCCTGCCTGGGGTTGGCGCGGCTCCACACATGCTGGATCACCCCGCCGATCACCATCGCCAGCACGTAATAGCCTTCGATCAGCATCCCCAGCCCCATGCTGGTGGCGGACGGGATCCACTTCGACTTGCCCTCCAGCAGGGTGAACAAGATCCCCAGCACGCAGCCCACGGCGAAGGCCCACAAGGCGTACTGCGGCAGCTGGTCCAGCCCCTTGGCCAGGGCCTCCGCCATCCCCGCCCAGCGGACGCTGGCCGGCGCGCTGAGGCCGGCCTCGGTCACCTGGCTGGCGTACTCCGGGGCAAGGCCGTAGCGGTCCGGACCGATGCCCTTCTGCGCCTTGAGCAGCGGGTAGACGATGGCCACCGCCAGCGCGCCGAAGGGCAGGGCGATCAGCTGCATGTAGGTCAGGTAGCGGTTGTTGGAGCCGATCAGCTTGCCGGCCTTGTAGTCCTGCATCAGGTGCTCGCCGTTGGCGGCCACCGTGCCGGACATGCCCGAGCCGAACATGTTGGCGGCGATGTTGCCCGGGGCCAGCCCGGCGAAGAACACCTGCACCATGTTGGCCATGGTGGAGATCGGGGCCCAGTTGGTCTCCCCCAGCACCCGGGTGCCCACCAGCATCACCGGGATCGAGATCAGGATCGCCGCCAGCGACAGCCACACCGGCTGATCCAGGGAGATCTTCTGCAGCGCGATCAGCGCCACGCTCAGCACCACCGAACCGATTGCCACCCACTTGATCGGAAAGTCGGTGCTGTCGATGCTGCTGACCTTGATGTCCCTGAAGGTGCGGACGATCAGCTTCCACTTCAGGGCCAGCGCGGTCAGCCCGCCGGAGACCATCAGGCCCAGCGCCGGCCACATGATCCACCGCAGCATCGACCGGTAGTCGAACCCGGTGATGATCCCCTGGTCCCTCAGCATGTCGGGGACGAAGAACCACACTGCCATCCCCAGCCCCATCGAGACGGTGACCCGCAGCCCGACCAGCATTCCCGACGCCACCGAGAGCAGGCTCCAGCTGGTGCCCAGGTGCAGCTGGGTGCCCCACTCCCCGAAGGACCGCTGCTCGGGGAAGATCCGCCACCGCGCCGCCTGGGAGGTGAGGGTGTGGAAGAAGCCGGCCAGCCCGCCGATGGTCAGCGCCCAGATCCCCCGCTTGGCGGCGCGGTAGTTGGTGTCCAGCAGGATCAGCGTCTCGCCGGCCGCGGTGCCGTCGGCGAAGGTCAGCTTCTCCTCGTCGATGTAGTGCTTGCGCAGCGGCACCGCCAGCAGCACGCCCAGGGCGCCGGCGGTGGTCAGCCAGAGGAAGATCTGCAGGGTGGAGAGCTCGATCTTCGTTTCCAGCTCCGGCTTGGCGGCCAGCAGGTCGAAGGCGGCCAGCACGATCACCATGAAGCCCTGCTGCCCGGCCGCGGTGCCGGCGGTCTGGACGATGTTGTACTCGAAGCGGTTGCCCTTCTTGGCCACCAGCTTCCCGATGATGCTGATGATGATGAAGCCCAGAAAGGCGCTGACCACCGACATGTTCGGGCCGAAGCCCAACCGCAGCACGATCTGCGGATAGGTGAAGCCAATGAAGGTCGCGACCAGGATGCCGATCAGCACCGCCCGCAGGGTGAACTCCGGCCGGTCACCGGAAGGAGGCAGGTCTGCGTCCACCGCGGGCGACTGGGGTGCGGCGCGGTGGGCGGACTGAGAGGTGCTGGACAAGGAAGGGGCCTCCGAAGGGGAACGGGGGCGCGGACACTAGCCGAGGACGGCCCCTGGGCCCACTGCGCGCTCACCCGCTACTTGCGGGGATCCACCGGCGGCTGCGGGTCTTGGAACGGCTGACCCTGCTGCACCCGCCTGGAGTGCTTGCGGATGTCGCGGATCAAGAACGCCGCCACCGCCGAGGCCACCCCGACGTCATCCATCCAGCCCAGCACCGGGAGGATGTCGGGGATGAGGTCGATTGGGGAGATCACGTAGATCGCCGCCATCAACCCGGCGCCCTTGCGCCAAAGAGCGACCGCCGGATCGCGGAGGTAGCCCAGCACCTGCTTGGACAAGGAGAGCTTGGCGCGCGGTCCCATGGTCGCTCTCCTACGGACAGACGCCGCAGTCGGAGGGGCAATTGGCGCAGGTCTCGCCCAGGTCGTCGTTGCAGACCGCGCCGTTGCAGCAGGCGCCGTCCTCGTCGATCAGCCCGTCGCAGTCGTCGTCACCGCCGTTGCAGGTCTCCACCTGGTCACCCGGCGGCTCGGCGCACTGACGGGCGCTGGCCCCGTTGCAGCTCCACACGCCCTCCTGGCAGGAGTCGGTGTCCTGCCCGTCGCAGGGGTCGCCGATGTTCCAGTCCTCGTCGGCCAGGCCGTCGCAGTCGTCGTCCAGCCCGTTGCAGAGTTCCGGGGTGCTGGAGGTGGTGTCGTTGCACTGGGTACCGGTGCCATCGCCCCTGCAGATCTTCACCCCTTCGATGCAGACATCGGAGTCGGCGCCGTCGCAGGGGCTGCCCACGTCGAAGCCGTCGTCCTCCGTCCCGTCGCAGTCGTCGTCCAGCCCGTTGCAGGTCTCCACCGTGTTGCCGGTGGCGTCGCTGCAGGTGGTGCCGTCTCCGGCGCCGTTGCAGGCCAGCACCCCCTCGGAGCAGAAGTCGGTGTCCGGGCCATCGCAGGCCTGGCCGACGTTGAAGCCGTTGTCGGTCACCCCGTCGCAGTCGTCGTCCACGCCGTTGCAGCGTTCGCTGTGATCGTTGGCCACGTTGCGACAGACGATCCGCCCACCGCTGGTGCTGCACTCGGTGACGTCGTCCTCGCAGAGGTCGTCGTCGTCCGGGCTGTCGCAGCCCACGCCCACCTGGAAGTCTTCGTCCACCTCGCCGTCACAGTCGTCGTCCAGGGCGTTGCACAGCTCCGCGGTGTTGGCGCTGAGATCCGAGCAGGCCACCCCCCGGCCATCAGGGGTGCAGGTGAAGACCCCCTCCCGGCACAGGTCCTGGTCCAGCCCGTCACAGGGCTCCCCCAGCGCGGGAGAGGCGCCGGCGGCGGCCCTGAAGTCCTCGTCCACCTCCCCGTCGCAGTCGTCGTCCTCGAAGTTGCACACCTCGGCGTCGTCCGGGCTGCACAGCCGCTTGCCGCCGTCCGGGTCGTCCTCCACCACCCCGCACGACCACAGCAGCCCCAGCACCAGGAGCGACGCGAGACGGAGGACGGGGGTACGCATGCGCTCGACTCTTTGCGAATCGCCGCGGCAGAGCAAGTCCGCCGACGCTGCCGCCCCGGCGTACTTCCCCGAACGCGTCGCCGGACCTCTTCGGGCGCTGGCTCCAGGGTAAGGGCTCGGCCATCATCCGGGGATGATCTCTCCCGGACTCCTGCTCGCGTTGTTGCTCACCCAGACCCCGCCCGCCGAGGAGGCCAAGCCGCCCCGAGGGATGTCCCGGGCGCGGCTGTACCTGGGGCCGGCGGCGGGGCAGCAGGGCGGAGCCCAGGTCGGTCAGGGCGGGGTGTTGGGCTTCCAGGGCTTCACCGAGCTGTCCCCGTCCACCTCCAGCTTCTGGGGGGTGGAGATCCTGGGGGTGCAGGTGGGGAGCGGCGCGCTGCCGATCTTCACCGGCGACCTGGGGCTGCGTTACGCCCCCTGGCCGCACGCCTTCCTGCGTCCCTACGGACTGGTGAACCTGGGGATCTCGTTTCTGATCATCATCCCCGTCCCCAGTCTCTCCGCCGGAGTGGGCGTAGCCCTACCAATCGGAGACGTGCTGTCGTTGGACCTTGGCCTCCGGGTCCGGCACGCGCTGAACATCTTCAACCTGAGCGACTCGGTGAACATCGCCGCCGTGGAGCTGGGTCTGGGCTTCTGAGGTCGGCGCAGCTAGGAGCGATCCTCCACCACCATGTCCGGCCGGGTGCGGGGGGAGAGCACGTGCAGCCCGCTTCTTCGGGAGCGGAGGGGAGCGGTGGCCCATTCAAACCGGTTGCGCAACGTCAACCGGCGGTGAGGTCCGGTGCTCCCGTTGAGCAGTGCGTAGGCCAGCAGTCCACCGCCCAGTCCCAGTCCCCCCAGCAGCAACCAGCGAAAGGCCGCAGACGGCCGGAAGTCCACCTCCAGCGACTCCACGTCCAGCCCCTCCACGTCGATCAGTTCCTGCACCACGTAGGTCTCCTGCAGGATCTCCGCGGAGCCCGGATCCTCGCGATCCAGTCCGGCAAAGCCTTCATCCAGTGGGGTGCGTTCCATGCGATCTCTCCGGGAAGCAGTGGTGAGATCAATGTGCAGGTGAAGGCCGTTGCCGGTAACCCGAGGCAGGGGACTCACCAAGCGGCAGGTCCGCACTCACCGGAGAAGCACAGCCCCTGGAAGGTCGGACCCTCGGCAGGCGAGCCATTCCTTCTTACGGAGGCCCGCTGCAAAAGGTACCGGCTTTCCGTCCGGCGGAGGACGTATTCCGCGACCTTGCGGGCGCTCCGGCCATGGCATGCGCTTGGCAAAGTCCCAGGATGTGGGGACGGGCCGGCGCCATCTCCCGCGCCCAGGACGGACTACGGCTCGGTCGGCTCCGGCTCCGGCTCCGGCTCCGGCTCGGTGGGCTCCGGCTCGGTGGGCTCCGGCTCGGTGGACTCCGCCGGCTCGACCAGGAGGTTCTCCTCGCCCGCCTCGTCCCCGGTCGCTTCGCCGGTGACCTCCGGCAGCTTGGAGATGCCGGTCACCTTCTCGTCGGCGCTCTCCAGGGAGATCAACCGCACCCCCTGGGTGTTCCGGCCGATCACCGAGATCTCGTTGACCTTCATCCGGATCAGCATCCCGCCGTTGGTGACCAGCATCACCTCGTCCTGGTCCCTGGCCTGGGCGATCCCGGTCACCTTTCCGTTGCGGTCGGTGGTCTTGATGTCGATCAGCCCCTTGCCGCCGCGGCCCTGGACCCGGTACTCGGACTCCACGGTGCGCTTGCCGTAGCCGTTCTCGGTCACGGTCAGCAAGGTGGTGTCCTTCTCGAACACGTCCGCGCCCACCACCTCGTCGCCCTCCTCCAGGGTGATCCCCTTCACCCCGTAGGCGCCGCGGCCCATGGAGCGGACCTCGGTCTCGGGGAAGCGGATGCACATCCCGTTGGCGGTGGACAGCAGCACGTCCTTGGTGCCGTCGGTGATCTTCACCGCCACCAGGCTGTCCCCCTCCTCGATCCCCAGCGCGATCAGCCCGGCGGCGCGGACGTTGGAGAAGGCGGAGAGGTCGGTGCGCTTGACCACCCCCTTCTTGGTCACGAAGAACACGAACCGGTTCTCCGGGAAGTCCTTGGTCACCACCACCGCCGCCAGCTTCTCGTCCTGGCCCAGCTGCACCAGGTTGATGATCGCCTTGCCCCGGGCGCTGCGGCCCGCCGCCGGGATCTCGTGCACCTTGAGCCAGTACAGCTTGCCCGCGGTGGTGATCGGCATCAGGTACGCGTGGGTGGAGGCCACGAACAGGTCGGTGACGAAGTCATCTTCCTTGGTGGTGGCCCCGGTCTTCCCCCGCCCGCCCCGCTTCTGGGCCCGGTACTCGGTCAGCGGGCTGCGCTTGACGTAGCCGGCGTGGGACAGGGTGACCACCATGTCCTCCTCGGCGATCAGATCCTCGTTGGTGATCTCCCCCTGGTCGCCCACGATCTCCGCCCGGCGCTCGTCGCCGAAGCGCTCGCGGATCTCCGCCAGCTCGGCCTTGATCACGTCCAGCAGCGTGGACTCGTTGCCGAGGATGTCCCGCAGCCGGACGATCTCCCGGATCAGCTCCACCATCTCCCGGAACAGCTCCTCGCGTTGCATCCCGGTCAACCGCTGCAGCCGCATGTCGAGGATGTTCTTGGCCTGCTCGTCGGAGAAGCCGCCGGCGGCGTAGCCGTAGGCCAGGGCGGTGAACTCCTTGACCTCGCCCTGTACCCGCACCACCAGCGCGTTCATCTGCTCCTTGGCCTTGGCCAGATCCAGCCGTGGCAGCCCGGCGAAGCGCTCGTGCTCGTACAGCGACGCGGAGAGGATGTGCATCAGGCCCCACTTGGCCTGCTCTGGATCGTTGGACCTCCGGATGATGGTGATCACCTGGTCGATGATGTCCTGCGCGACCAGCAGGCCCTCCACGATGTGCAGCCGGGCCTCCGCCTTGCGCAACTCGAACCGGCTGCGACGGGTCACCACCTCCCGGCGGTGGGAGATGAACCGCTCCAGCATCTCCTTGAGCGAGAGGGTCTTGGGCTGCCCCCCGTCGATGGAGAGCAGCACCATCCCGAAGGTGGTCTGCATCGGGGTGAGGGTGAAGAGGTTGTTGAGCACCACCGCGGAGATCGCGTCCCGCTTGAGGTCGATCACCATCCGCATCCCCTGACGGTCGGACTCGTCGCGGATGTCGCTGATCCCCTCCAGCTTCTTGTCCCGCACCAGCTCGGCGATCCGCTCGATCAGCCGGGCCTTGTTTACCTGGTAGGGGATCTCGGTGACGATGATGCTCTCGCGCTCGGTCTTGGGCGCGACCTCGATCTCGGTCCGGGCGCGCATCGAGAGCAGCCCGCGGCCGGTCTCGTACGCCTTGCGGATCCCGTCCCGCCCGGAGATGAACCCGCCGGTGGGGAAGTCCGGGCCGGGGACGAACCGCATCAGGTCCAGCACCGTGGCCTGGGGGTTGTCGATCAGGTGGACGGTGGCGTCAATCACCTCCCGCATGTTGTGCGGGGGGATGTTGGTGGCCATGCCCACCGCGATGCCAGAGGACCCGTTCACCAACAGATTGGGGAACCGGGTGGGCATCACCAGCGGCTCGGTGGTGGAGTCGTCGAAGTTCGGCCCGAAGTCGACCGTGTCCTTCTCGATGTCCGCCAGCAGCGACTCCGCCAGCGCGGTCATCCGCGCCTCGGTGTACCGGTAGGCGGCGGCCGAGTCGCCGTCGATGGAGCCGAAGTTCCCCTGCCCGTCCACCAGCAGGTAGCGCAGGTTCCAGGGCTGGGCCAGGCGCACCAGCGCGTCGTAGACCGAGGCGTCGCCGTGCGGGTGGTACTTCTTGAGCACCTCGCCGACCACGCCGGCGCACTTGCTGTACTTGCGGTTGTGCAGCAGCCCTTCGTCGAACATGGCGTACAGGATGCGGCGGTGCACCGGCTTGAGGCCGTCGCGCACGTCCGGCAGCGCGCGGCCGACGATGACCGACATCGAATACGCCAGGTACGAGCTGCGCATCTCGTCTTCGATGCTGACCGGGAGGAGCTCGCCGATGCCGCCACTGCCACCGCTTCCAGAGCCGGCGGGAGGGGTCTTCGGGGTGTCTTCAGCCATGCGTCCTCGTAGCGATTCGAGGGCGCTGCGTCAACGGGGATGTCGCACCGGATTCGCCTGAGATATCGGGCGATTGGGTGGCCTCGGAGGGGCCTGACGGGAAGGCTGCCTAGAAGGCGTAGCCGACGCTGAAGCGGGCCAGCGGAATCACCTGCAGCGGCAACACCGAGATCGGGCTGTACGCCAGGCCCAGACCCCCGGAGAGGGCCAGCCGGTCCCAGGCCAGCAGCCCGGTGTAACCGACCATCGCCCCCAACCTGACCCCGATGCCGGAGGCGTCGAGCCACGGGTTGCCGTCTTGCTGGAGGCCATCGAAGCTGCCGGAGCTGATCTGCACCTCCGGCGCTACGAACAGCCCCTGCGGCGCGTTGCCAGCAGCGAACCAGCGCACCCCCACCGAGAGTCCGAACCCCGAGCCCCCCATGGTGCGCGAATCGGTCGGGGCGGCCGTAGGATCGAAGCCCACGTCAAAGCTGTAGGAGAACACCTCGGCGCCCGCATAGACGCTCAGCGCCGGCAGCACCGCCCGTTCAAACTCGGCGTTGAAGAACAGGATGGCGAACCCCAGCGGCCCCACCGAGAGGATGTTCTGCGGGCCCTGCTTCTGGGTCTCCTGGGAGATGGAGATGGCCGATCCGGCGGCCTGCCTGCCGGTCTTCTCCAGCAGGGCCTCCGCCAGCTTCTTGGCCAGGACGTTGAGTTCGCCGATCAGCGCCTCCTCCCCGGCCGCCTTGCTGGTCACCACCGCCAGCGGCGAACCGTTGGTGGCGTCCAGCACCTTGATGTTCACCTGCAGGGTGCCGCCGAACTTGGCCACCGAACCCACCACCAGCCCGTCCACGCCCAGGGCGTTGCCAAGCTCGGTCAGGCAGTTGGTCTCACTCTCGCAGCCCATCAGCTGCTTTTGCCGCTCCAGGCCAATCAGCGCGCTGATCTCGGTCGCGGTGATCACTTGGATGCCATGGGTGGTCAGCTGTTGGGAGAAGTGGTCAGCGAAGAAGGACGCCACGTTCTCCGGCACCGCGATTCCGGTGAAGCCCGGCGAGGCCAGCTTCAGGTAGCGGGGTGCGGCGGCCGCGGCCGACGCGGTGGCGTCAGCCTCCGCGGGGGACAGGGCCAGGGTCAACGAGAGCAACAGGGAGGCGGTGGCGGACATGGAAGGGTTCGCGCCGGGTGCTGTGCCGGCGGGCACCCGGACACTATCAAGGGTCTTGGCCAGACCGAACCCGATCGCCACCGCTTGCTCGTCTGCCCTGCGGCGTCAGACCGCGCCGCTGGGGCGGTCCGGGTTCAGCGGGGGGCCGTTCTGCACCACCGAGGTGACTGTCATCTGGGAGGGGAGCGTGGAGAGGACCTTCTCCGCTTCGTCGCCGGTGGGGCCCTGGGGATCCAGCTGGCGGGCCTTGAGCAGCGCCTCGCGGGCGCCGACCCGGTCTCCGCGCAGCTTGAGCGCGATCCCGATGTTCAGGTGCACGTGCGGGTTGTCGCGGTCCATGTCCGCGGCCTCCCGGAACAGCGCCAGCGCCTCCTCCAGGTCCCCGCGCAGCAGCTTCTCCTTGCCGGCCAGGACCTTCTTCTCCGAGTCGTTGACCAGCTCCACCCCGAACACCGCGTTGGCGCCCACCGTCACCAGCAAAGCCCGCAGGATGCCGCCCCAGTAGAAGGTCAGCCCCTCCGCGGCCACCACCGCCGCCAGGGGCAAATCCGGCAGCAGCTGCTTGCCGCGGAACTTGAAGCGGACCTTGGTGTAGCGGCCCTTCTTGGCCCAGTGGGAGACCTCTTCGCCGATCTTCTGCAGGGTCTGCTCGATCCGCTCGGGATCGATCTCGATCGGGAAGGTCAGCCCGCTGGAGGTGGCGGGGGCCCGTGCCTGGTCTCTCGCGGCGGTCGGCCGGAGGCTGGTAGAGGTTCTTGGGGTACCGGTCCGACCTGTGGGCTTCAACGATGCGGATCCGGGGGCCTCCTCCCGCGCGCCCTTTCCGGTACTGGACCGGCGCGGGGCCTTCTTCCCGGGGACCGCCCGAGAGGTCGCGGCAGGTGAGGCTCTGTTGTGCGACGCGGTCCGGGCTGCGTCCACCTTGCTCGCTGCCCCGGCGGTCTTCCTTGCCTTGGCTCCCGGCTTCTTCGCGGACCCCCTGGCAGAGGAGGACGGGGCAGGCTTCGTGGAAGGACGCGGGCGGCTCGGCATGAGACGAGCTTAACCGCGCCCCAGGACGATTGTACCCTCCGGACACCGGCTCACCAATAGGCGCTGGTGCGTGGAGTTCGTTGGAACTCCGTGCGTCCAGTGTCGGACAGCTGGAGGACCGTCGGCATCAACATCCACCCCCCGCTCGCCGGAAGCGCCCGAACAACGCCCGCTCCAGCCTGACCCTGGGGAGGTCGTGCAGGTCATGCGGCAGGAAGGGTGAAGCAGAAGGTGCTTCCCTGACCCAATTTGCTCTCTGCCCAGATGGTGCCGCCATGCGCTTCCACGATGCACTTGGAGATGTAGAGGCCAAGCCCCATCCCTCGTCGGTCGCGCATATCGGCTTGCCAGAATCGGATGAACACCGCTTCATGTTTTGCCGGGTCAATCCCCGACCCGGTATCGGAAACTGTAAAGCGTACCCGGCCATCAATGCGGTCGAGGCGAAGTGAGATGTGTCCTCCCTTCGGCGTAAACTTGATAGCGTTGCTCAACAGGTTCGCCAAGACCTGAAGGACTCGCTCATGGTCAAACCTTGCCAACAGCGAATCCTTCGCAACCTCTACGTTGAGAGACACTCCCTTCGCCGCAGCCGATTGCTGGAACGCTTCTACACTCTCACCGACGAGCCCAGACGCATCGCCAAGCTCCGCTGCTACCCTAAGCGCGCCCGCGTCGATGCTTGCAACGTCGACCAGATCCCCAATGAGTCTGTTCATTCTCGCAGTGAAGCGCTGGATGCCCTCCGCGTTCCGCAGAATTGTCTTGGCGCCATCATGCCCCGACGTCTGTTTCACAATCATTGCCGCGCTAAGGGCAATTCCACCGAGCATGTTCCGCAACTCGTGACTGACCATTGCCAGGAAATCATCACGAGAGATAAGCGCCGCATCTGAACGTGCCCTCTCAACTACGAGATGCTCGTCTGTGGCCTCCCGTTCAAGGCGATGGAGCTCCTTCAGGGCCTTGGTGCGCTCGTCACGCTCCCTCTCCAGTAGTCCGTCCGCGACAGCTCGCTCACCCTCAAGAATCTCATCTTCCTTTCCCCGTTTTCGGGAAACATCTTCCCGGATGCGCACGGAAGGCTGGTTGCTTTCCAGGGTCCGCTGGTCCGCCTGACCCCTCGCCGTCCGGAGCACTCCATCGGCCTTGTCCCGCGCCAGCTGGACCACCGCGTCGGAATCCTCTTCGACGGAAATACGTCTCTGAGCGAGTTCAGCGTCCACCTTCATCCTCTCGACGCGAAGGCTCTTGTCAGTGTCATCCCTCTCGACTCTGGGTTCCTTCTTCGCGCCAGGACCCCTCTGCAGGACTTCATCAGAAGCGCGCGCGAGAGGGGCCGGGCTGGACCTCCGAACGACGCTGAGCAGCACGTCCAGTTTGTAGGGCTTGCTCACGTAGCCAACGGCACCGAGCGCAGTGGCCTCCCTCCGCACGTCGGCTGTGCCGGACAGGACGACCACCGGGATGCTGGCAAGTGCAGGATGCTTGAGTTGCTCTGCACGAAAATGCCAGCCATCCATGACCGGCATCATCAAGTCCAGCAAGATTAGGTTCGGCACTGTCCCGGGATTCCGGAGCCGGGTAGTGGCCTCGAGGCCGTTGGCGGCGGTCTCGACTTCGTATCCCTCGTCTCGAAGGATGTCGGCGAGAGGCTCGCGAAGCTCCGCGTCATCTTCCACGATCAGGATCATCGCCAATTACCCTTTCCGGACTTCCAATCTGGTGCAACGGCAAGCAGCGGCCCGTGCTGATCCTTCGGTGCCTCCGGCTTGGAAGGAAGGATGACGGTGAAGGTACTTCCGTGCCCAATCTCCGATTCGAGTTCGACGTGGCCCCCGAGGGCAGCTGTGACGTCCTGGACGATCGTCAGTCCCAGGCCCAACCCGGGAGCATCCTTCAGCCTCGGCAGCTCCTCCAGCTGCGCGAACGCTTTGAAGATACGGGCTCGATCGTCGGCTCGGATCCCGGGACCGGAATCCCGGACGACAAGACGGCAGCCGGCGGCGGTGCAGTCGATCGAGATCTCCACGGTGCCATGCTCGGTGAACTTGAGAGCATTCTCGACGAGGTTCAGAAGAATCATCCGCGTGAGCGCGGGATCGCTCGTCAGGCTCGACTCCTTCGATCGAATCGTCAACCGGACGTCGAGACCTTTACCTTCCGCGTAGGGACG
Source organism: Myxococcota bacterium (assembly GCA_030857095.1). Taxonomy (GTDB): domain Bacteria; phylum Myxococcota; class Myxococcia; order Myxococcales; family Myxococcaceae; genus JALYOC01. Next base: position 37,854 of record JALYOC010000096.1, read on the forward strand.
CAGCTCCTCGGCCACCCTGGCCGCGACTGCCTGCACATCGAAGGTTTCGTTCTGGGTCGTGAGCCGGCCACTCTCAAGGAGCGCATACTGCAGCAGAGACTCAATCGTGGCCGTCATGCGGGCAACGGCCGCGAACATCCTTTGGATGCTCGGCTGCTGCCGCGAGCTCGGCGGGTTCTCCCGATCTCGCTGCAGCCGCTCAAGCTGGAGCTCAAGGGCTGTGAGGGGTCCGCGGAGCTCGTGGGAAACGCGCGCCAAGACGTCCCAGGGGAATGGATCCTCCCGCTTGGCGACCTCAGGCACGACACCGACTGACTCGTGAGCCACTCGCGTCAGGTTCGAAGGGTCGCGCTGAGCCGGGTAACTCTTTCGTCCCTCCTTGAACACGTCGGTGTCGGGTGAGTTGGCCACCGCGGGGCCCGCTTGCTGACCGTTGGGATTGGGCCTCTCATCGGGTCGAGGCGACTGAACAGCCACAGGCAGTGTGAAAAAGAAGGTGCTGCCCACGCCGACTTCGCTGTCTATCCAGATTCGGCCGCCGTGTGCGTCCACGATGCCCTTGACGATGAACAAGCCGAGCCCAGTACCCACTCGGGCCTTCCGTTGGGCCTGCCAGAACCGATCGAAAAGATGCGACATGTCCTCGTGCGAAATCCCGGGCCCCGTGTCCGAGACAGAGAACCGGACCGCGTCGCCAGACGTGTCCGCGCGGACGGTGACGGTTCCTCCATCCGGCGTGAACTTGATCGCGTTGCCCAGTAGATTCGCGAAGACCTGCTGAAGACGTGCAGGGTCTGCGAAAACCGCGGGAAGGTCGGCAGGAAACGCGCTTTCAAGACGCAGCGACTTGGGTGCAGCCAGGGGCGCGAGCGCCTCGAGTGATTCGGAGATGACGGGAACCGGCGCGACGCTGACCCTCTCCACCGAGATGCGTCCAGCCGCGATGCTTGCGGTGTCCAGGAGATCCTGAATCAGACCATTCATGCGGTCAGCCGCGCTCTTGAGCCGTTTGAGCTCCTTCCGGCCGTGCTTTCTCCGCTCGTCGTGCGTGGCCGGCTCTCTCAGAAGAAGTTCGACGCTCATGAGGATCGAGCTCAGCGGGTTCTTTAAGTCGTGAGAAACGATGGCGAGCAAATCCTCCCGGGCGCGCGCGCCTCGCTGCTCCAGCGCGTAGAGCCGGGCGTTATCCATCGCCATCGCCGCGCGCCGCGCAATCTCTTCGGCAAACGCGAGGTCGGCGGCGGAATACCGTCGATCCGATTCGGCCGCTGCGAAGGTCAGCGCGCCGAGAATGCGACCACGCGCAATGAGCGGCACAACCATCTTCGACTTGACACCGACTGCACGCATCGCCCTCGCAAACTCCGCGTCTTGCTCAACCTCTTCGAGCGCCGAGCCCTGGATCTCCTCGTAAAGCAGAGGCTCGCCCGATTCGATGACCCTCTCATGAGGCGTCCGACGCCCGGGGCCAGGTGGCAGGTGCCTCACGCTCTCGGCCAACTCTGCTTGCTTCTTCGCATCTGCGAACGCAACCTCGAAACGACGCAGCGACCCGTCATCCTCGAGAAGGTCCACGACACAGAGATCGGCGAGAAAGGGCACCGCGAGTCGTGCTACTGCGACGACCGTTCCCCGGTAATCCCCCGGAGAGGACACGACCTCGCCGACATCGGCGAGAAAGCGAAGCCTGGCTTCAAGGTGCTTGAGCACCGAGATGTCCGTGATCGCCGTTCTGCAGCCGGTGACGGCGCCGCCTGTGTCGAGCGCCGGAGCACTCACCAGTTGCACGACAACGGAGCTGCGCCCTTTCACGGAAAGGGTAACTTCGCCCGTCGCCCGCGCCTTTTCCTGAAAGCACCTCTTCACGTGGCTCTGGAACACCTCCTTTCCCACGATCGATGCGAGAGAGCTGACAGGTCTCCCGATGAGCTGCTCCCTTGAAATGCCAAAGAGGGCTGCCCCAGTCAGGTTGATCTCCTGGATGCGTCCCTTCTCATCAAGGGTGCAGTAGCCGATCGGAGCAAAATCGTAGAGGTCCGCGTAGCGACTCCGCGAGTCCTCGAGGAGTCCCTGGGCCTCCCGGAGCTCCTGATTCTGCATTTCCAGCTGAACCTGGTGTACGTGAAGCTCCTGAATCAACCGCCTGGGATCGGTCTCGTCGACCTCCTGGAGCCGCCCCTCTGCGGTTCGAAGCTTGCGTAGCTCCCGAACAAGTTCCGGCTTGGACATCTTCTCTAGATCTTGGTCGCCCATGCCGTCACCCCTTCTCTTTCGTTCCTTGTGCCCGAGAGTGATCATCTTCGATGGAGACGAGAACCAATGATGCTTCGGTGACCATTGGGATCCGGCTTCCGCCGATCCTCAGGGTTCTTTCTCGGCCCTGCTGGAAGCGATGTCGGACTCGGAGATCCCGGAAGGACGTTCCTTCGCGCAGGGCCCGTTCGAGCGCCTCGCGCAGCGAAGGGTCAGTCCACTGCTGCTCTCGGACGTTCGAGATGGTGCTGCCAATGGTCTCCTCGATCGTGACCTGAAAAGTCTTGTAGTAGAGATCGTTGGCCCAGAGGATCCGCAGTTTCGCGTCGAGAATAAGGAGCGGATGGCCAATCGCACCGAGGAACCTCTCTGCGTACTGGCCGACATCATGGGTAAGCTCGGCGGCCTTCTTTCGAACGTCGATATCGACGAGGTTGACGATGGCGCCGCGAATCGAATGGTCGAGCGTCCTGTAGGGCGCGATGCGGAGTGCGTAAAACCGATGATTGGCGCAGAGAATCTCCTCTTCCACCGGGGCGAGACTCTCGATAACGCCGGACACCTTTTGCTCGATGGTGATTCCACCAACAAATGCGTCGATGTGGCTGATGGACCGGCCGACATCGCCGGGCACGAGATTCAGAAGCTTCTCCGCCGCAGTGGTGTACCGGCGAATGCGGAAATCCATCCCTACGATGATGACGGCATTGTCTATCCCGCTCAGAATATTGTGGAGGTCGTCGCTGGTCCGGCTGAGCTCGGCCATCCTGCTCTGAAGCTCGTCGTTGACGGTCGTAAGCTCTTCGTTGGTGGACTGCATCTCCTCCTGGGAGGTCTCGAGCTCCTCGTTCGCGCTCTGCAGTTCTTCGTTGGAAGACTGGAGCTCTTCGTTGGCCGACTTGAGCTCCTCGTTGGCGGTTTCCTTTTCTCCGATCGTCTCCTGCAAGTATTCCTTCGTGATCGCCAGCTCCCGCTCAAGCTCCTGGTTACTTTGCGCGAGCGCTGCGAGCGCTGCGAGTGCCGGCTTGGCGTCGCCGTCTGCCGTTGCGACCGGCACTACTTTTGGGGAAGTCATTTTGTGAAACAGGACAAGGAGGCACCGGGTCTTCGTCTCCGGTTCCTGGATGGGAACGACATCGAGCTGGACGGCACCCGCCTTGCCTTCGTCATGGAATGGGACCTCGGCTGTCACGCGAACCTGCTCCGAGAGGCATCGCTGAAGAGCTCGCTTGAGTTCGATGTGCAGCTCGGCGCGGGCGACCCGCAGGATGTTGAGGCTGGCGGCGCCGGGAGCTGGATCGAGATAGGGCCCCGTGTGCCCGCGAAAATGCAAAATGTCGAATTGCTCGTTGACGACCACTCCGGGTGGTCCGTACATCTCAAGGACTTTGCGTTCAGCAAGGCCCGCTAGATTAGTGGTCGGCCGGGTGGGGGCGGCGGGTCGAATGACGTCCGGAGTTGCTGGAACACCAAGGCCGATGTCGGGTGCCGAGACGGATGCGAAGTGCTTCTTCGTGTAGAGCTTGATCTTGCGATCCACGAGCGAGAAGAGATCCGGAGAGTCCCCCACCGTCTCCGACGTCCCCAGTAGCAGGAGTCCGAGCGGATTCAGGGAATAGTGCAGCGTTCTGAGCACCTTCTTCTGCGCAGGCGGCTGGAGATAGATGAGAAGGTTTCGGCAGCTCACCAAGTCCAGCCGCGAAAATGGCGCATCCTTCAGGATGTTCTGATTGGAAAACACCACCATGTCTCGGACGCGTCGACTCACCTGGTACTCGTCGTCCTTCTTCACGAAGAAGCGGCTCAGCCGATCCGGGGTTACGTCGAGGGCGATGTTCTGCGGATACACCCCCCGCCGCGCGTATTGGATCGACTCAACATCGATGTCGGTGCCGAAGATCTGAATTCGAGTGCCAGCGCCCCTCTCTTCGAGGAACTCGGTGAGACAGATCGCGATCGAGTACGCCTCCTCGCCTGTTGCGCAGGCTGGCACCCACACCCGGATCGGCGCATTCGGGTCCCTCTTTTCGACGAGGTGCGGGAACACCCTGGTTTTCAGCGCCTCGAACGGATCATGGTCGCGGAAGAACTGCGTGACCGCAATGAGCATGTCCTTATACAGAGCCCCGACCTCCTGGGGATTCGACTGGACATACTTCACGTAGTTCTGGAGCGTCTCGATCCTGTGCATCATCATGCGCCGGTCGATGCGACGCTCGACGGTGGAGGGCTTGTAGTCGGCAAGGTCGATTCCGAACTCCGAACGAATGAGAACGAAGAGCTTGCCGAGGTGTTCCTGGATGCCAGGCGTAACGGTCGGCGGTTTCGGCAGAGTCGCAAGCGCAGGACGTTTGCTAATTCGAGTGAGTTCCTGCGCGATTTCGTGGGGCGCGAGGCAAAAGTCGGCATGGCCGCTGGAGAGAGCGCTTCGCGGCATCCCGTCGTACTTGGCGGAGGATGGCTCCTGCACGAAGGTCATGCCGCCGGCGGCTTTGATGGCCTTGAGCCCAAAGGTGCCATCGGTGCCGGTTCCCGAGAGGATGATCCCAATGGCGGACGCTCCCTGATCGTCGGCGAGCGAGCGAAAAAAGAAGTCGATGGACAACTTCGGACCGGAGTCCGAGACGGGTGCGACGAGGTGGATCACGCCGTGCATGAGGGCGAGATTGGCGTTGGGAGGGATCACGTAGACGTGATTGGGCTCGACCTTCCTCCCGTCCGTAGCGGTCGCCACCTGGAGGATCTTGCTGGTTCGGGACAGTAGCTCCGCCAGGAGGCTCTCGTGATCGGGAGCGAGATGCTGGACGATAACGAAGGCCATGCCGTCGAGCTTGATGCTCGCGAGGAGATCTCCGAGCGCATCGAGTCCACCCGCTGACGCACCAACCCCGACGATGAAGAACTTGGGAGCGGGTACTTCGGTCTCTCCGCTGGAAGAATCTTTGCCGGCGCCCTTCGGGGTAGGCCTTTCGAGCGCCGCACCCGCAGAGCCTTCACCGCTGCCGTTGCCGCCTTGATTCGCTTCCTCATTTTTGGCTTCGCTGGGCACCAGGGGCTCCGGCCCGCCCTTGTCCGTCGACTCTGATTCGGATCTCCCTTCCTCCGACATGGCGTCTCCGTTCAGTTTCACTGCGTCGACCTCGCGTGGGCGGGCGTGGGCGGCTGCGGCGGTTGTTCTCGCCGTGAGAGCCGGCAATGTCGACACGGCCACCTCTGGTTTCTGAGGAGGCGAGGACCCCGCCAGGCCGTCAGGTCCCGTTCCGTCTGCCTCGTGACGTCTTCTGTCTGTCATTCATCCGCCCTCTGCCCTCTCGCGAAAAAATGTCAGCCGTCACCGAGTGCAGAGCAGATGCGGCTTACGCCTCGGTCGTGGCAGGGTCAAGCGGGCTCCTGGAGTGACAGTCCACCATCGCCATTTACACAACTGAACATCCTTCGGGCCTTCTGGGCGAGCATACCGTTCAACAGAACCCCGACCTCTGGGCAGGTTGCGGGGTTCGCACCCCACGGGCGTAGAACGGAGTGGGTCAGGTCGAGAGGTGTGCAACCGCGCAACCTATGCCGGGGCTTGCTAGTTCCTGGCTGAGGCCCAATGTTCTTAGGCAGGCCTCATCTATCGAATGCGCTCTCGCGTGTCCTTACCGCCGAGCGCAGACCGGAGCTTATCTCAGTGGGGGAATCGACCGACACCTTAGAGCCAGGGCCGACGAAGGCTGCTGCCTTCCTCTTCGGTGCGTCGGCTGACGGGCTCGAGGCACCGGCACGGATTTTGGCCCGCCTGCCGGAAGATTTCCGACACTTGACTGTGTCGGGCTGACCTGTGCGCGTCCCTACGCCGCTTCCGTCGACAACCGTCTGCCACCTGTCTCCGAGATCCCGCGAAACCGGTGCCACCCGGCTGCTGCGCCGAGACTCCGCATCGACCACTACCCGGGAATGGATGTTCGTATGCCCAACAAGCTCAAGAAAACTCCCAAGAAAACGAAACCGTCCGATCGCAATCAACTGCACAAGTGCGCAACCGGCATCAAAGGCTTTGATGAAATCACGAACGGCGGGCTTCCGAAAAACCGGATCACCCTGATTGGTGGAGGCGCTGGCTCCGGAAAAACCCTTTTGGGGCTTGATTTCATCATCAATGGCGCAGTCAACTATAACGAGCCTGGCGTCTTCGTGTCGTTCGAAGAGACTGAAGACGAGCTTTACAAGGACGTCTCCGGCCTCAACATGGATTTACGGGGGCTTGTTTCCGCAAAAAAGATTCTGCTTCAGTCTATTCTCCTGGAACGCGGAGACATCCAAGGGAGCGACTTCAATCTTGAAGGACTTTTTGTTCGCTTGGAACATGCGATAGACGCCGTTGGCGCCAAACGCGTTGTCTTGGACTCCATTGAGTCTCTCCATGCCGGCATCTCAGATGATGGCGTTCTTCGTCTAGAGATAAAAAGACTTTTCCGATGGCTAAAGGAGAAGCAAGTAACGGCGATCGTCACCGGCGAGCCTGGAAAAGGCTCCTACACTCGTCACGGCATGGAGGAGTACCTTTCCGACTGCATAATTTTCCTCGACAAC
>JALYOC010000119.1 GCA_030857095.1 Myxococcota bacterium
CAGGTCGTCGACCCCGGCAGCGCCGACACCTTCACCTACGCGTGGGTCTTTGGCGACGGCACCGCGAACGGTACGACGGCGACGGTAAGCCACACGTACGTGGACAACGGCTCGTTCATCGCCGCGCTCACTGCCACCGATGACGATGGCGCCGCCGGGACCGACGAGGCGCTCATCACCGTGGTCAACGTCGCGCCGTCGATCACGTCGACTGCTCCGACGAGCGCCGCGGAGGGCAGCGCGTACTCGTACTCGCTCACCTTCGTCGATCCGGGCGTGTCCGACACGCACGCCTGCTCAGCGGTGACGCAGCCCTCGGGCGCGACGCTCGCCGGCTGCGACGTCACCTGGACCCCGACGAGCGCCCAGGCAGGCGCTCCTGCCCGCTTCGAGCTGTGCGTCACCGACGATGACGACGGCAGAAGCTGCCAGCAGTTCAGCGTGACGATCTCGTTCCTCGACTCCGACGGGGATGGCCTCGCCGACTCCTGGGAGACGCTGTGGTTCGCCTCCATCGCCGCGCAGGACCAGTTCGGCGACCCGGACTCCGACGGGCTGAGCAACGCCGTGGAGTTCGCCGCTGGCTCCAATCCGACCCTCTATGATGGCCCCAGCGCACCCGGCGCGCAGGCTCCCGCCTGCGGCTCGACCGTGAGCTCGCTTCAGCCGACGTTGTCCGTCTTGAACGCGACCGACCCCCAGGGCGCGTCGCTCCTCTACACGTTCGAACTCTACTCCGACGCGGCCCTCACCCAGCTCGTCGCGTCCAATGACGCCGTCGCCGCCGGGACCACGTCGACAAGCTGGCAGGTGCCCTCGCTGCTCGTCGAGAACCGCTCGTACTTCTGGCGGACGAAGGCGCGCGACGCCAATGTCAGCGGCAACTACACCGCGCCTGCCTGCGCGCTCCGCGTCAACGTCGCGGATGAGCTTCCTTGCGCGCCCGCCCACGACTCGCCCGACCTCGGCGCGAGCGTCGCCACGCTTCAGCCCACGCTGTCGGTGCAGAACGCGAACGATCCCGACGGCGATGTCCTCACCTACGAGTTCGAGGTGCGCCTCGCGGAGGTCGTGGCCGCGTCGGCGACCGGCGTTGCGCAGACCAGCGGGGTCACCTCGTGGCAGGTGTCGACTCCGCTTCTGGACAGCAACACGTATCGGTGGCGCGCGCGCGCTTCGAGCGCTGGCGGCAGCGGGCCGTGGAGCCCCTTCGCGCAGTTCACCGTGCGCGCGTCCTTCGCCGCGGCGGGCGAGCCGGTCATCGTCTCGCCGCAGAACGGGACCGTGGTCGACTCGCTCAGCCCGACCCTGGTGTTCCTGCCGAGCGGTGGATCGTCTCCCTTCGACTGGCAGCTCGCCTCGGATGATTCCTTCGCGACGCTGACCGCCTCGGGTGAGGACAGCACGGCGACGGCAGTGACGTTGCCGCAGCCGCTCGTGGAGGACGGCCGGTACTGCTGGCGCGTGCGGTCGGACAACGGCGCGACCCAGAGCGCGTGGGTGAAGGCGTGCTTCCGGGTCTCCGCGGTGGATGATGCGCCGACGGTGCCGACACCGTTCAATCCTGCCGTCGGGAGCGTCGTCACCACCGCGTCGCCGGTCTTCACCTGGGCCGCGGCGACGGATCCGGAGGGGGAGGCCGTCTCCTATCAGGTCGAACTCACGCGTGGCTCGGAGGTGAAGGTCATCTCTGGGGTTGGCGGGACGGCGGCGGTCTCGGCTGAGCCGCTCACCAATGGCGCCTACTCCTGGCGCGTGCGGGCGGTCGCGGGCGGCGGCAGCAGCGCCTACTCCACGCCCAGCGCGTTCTCAGTGGCCGTGCCCCCGGTTGACGATCAGCCGGAAACAAATGGGTGCGGTGGCTGCTCGTCTGCCTCAGGCGCGTTCGCGCCGATGCTGCTGGCGTTGCTGGGAGTCTTGCGCCGTCGGCGGCGGTAGCGCCCGCCGGGCGTACCGAGCCCATCGTCCCCATGCGTCCTCCTGTCCCCGGCCAGCCCTCTTCCCTGCCGCCCGCGCCCCACGTGGCGCGGGTGCGCGCCCTCTACGACGCCGGCCAGTTCTGCAGCGCCTGGGACACCCTGCGGGCCGAGCGCCCCGTGGAGGCCTGGACCTCCGCCACCGAGCGCATCCTGTTAGCCCGGGTGCTGATGCAGATCGGCAGCACCCGCCGATCGCGCCGGGAGCTGTTTCGGGCCTGGGAGGAGAACCCCACCGACGCGGAGGCCTGCCAGTACCACGCGATGACGCTGCTGCAGCGGCGCGGCCCCTTGGCGGCGATGCAGTTCATGGACGCCGCCGGGAGCTTCGAGACGGCCAGCGAGGAGCTGCGCGCCGACTGGCTGCTGACGCGGTCCAACGTGTCCGGGGCGCTGCGTGACTTCGTGCAGGCCGAGCGCTGGCAGCGCGCCGCCGAGGCGCTGAGCCCGACCCATCCGTGGCTCTGGGTCCAGCGCGCCCCCCTGCGGATGCAGGGGGACGCGTTCGCCGAGGCCGAGACCTGGGCGCGCAAGTCGCTGTCGCTGCAGCCCTGGTACCGCCCGGCGGTGCAGCAGCTGGCGCACCTGCTGCAACTGCAGTCCCGTGACGATGAGGCGCTGGCGCTCTTGAAGGAGGCCGGCGAGAGGCTCGAGAGCGGCTCGGTGCTGGGCCAGCTCTCCGCGCTCCAAGGCGAGCTGGGGGACGACGAGGGGGCGATCCACAGCCTGTGGCGCGCGCTGGAGCTGTCGCCCGGGCTGGAGCGCCGCGGCTTCGAGTGGTTCGCCGGCGCGCTCTCCGACGCGGTGTACAAACTGGGAGACCGCGCCCGCGCGGTGGAGCTGGCGGAGCTGAGCACCCACCCCTGGATGAAGAAGGTGGCCGCGCGGATGGCCACCGCCACCGATCTGCGCCGGGTGGTGCTGCCGGTGCCGTTCGTGCGCCAGCACCACGTCACCTGCGCCCCGGCGACGCTGGCCGCCCTCAGCGCGTTCTGGCGGATGCCGGCCGACCACGTCTCGGTGGCGGAGGAGATCTGCTACGACGGGACCCCGGCGCGCAGCGAGCGCAAGTGGGGCAATGACCACGGCTTCATCGCCCTCGAGTTCACCGTCGACTGGGACTCGGCGGTGGCCCTGCTGGGGCGGGGCATCCCGTTCACCCTCACCACCACCGAGACCTCGACCGCGCACCTGCAGGCCATTGTCGGGTTCGATGCGTCGCGCCGGACGTTCCTGATCCGCGACCCGTCCAATCGCTTCCTCGCGGAGGCGGACGCGGACGCGATGTTCGAGCGCTACGTCTCCACCGGACCCCGCGGGATGGTGCTGCTGCCGCTCCTGGAGGCCGCGCGGTTGGTGGGGATCTCCCTCCCCGATGCGGCGCTGTACGACGACCTGTTCGCGATCCAGATGGCGCTTGAAGCGCATGACCGGGCCCGCGCGGGCGAGCTCCAGGCGCGGATGGCAGCCAGCGCCCCCGACCACCGGCTCACCATCGACGCGATGCTGTCTTTGGCCGGCTACGACGCCGATCGCCGCGCCCGCCTGCGCTGCGCCGAGCAGCTGGTGGCCCGGTACCCGGACGTCCCGCGGCTGGCGCTGATGAAGTCGTCCTACTCGCAGGACCTGGTCTCCGAGCCCGACCGGGTCGCCGAGCTGGAGGCGCTGGCGCTCAAGCCGAAGGCGGACCCGGACGTGCTCCTGGCGTACGCGACCGAGCTGAGCGGCGATGCGCGCAGGCTTCCGGAGGCGGACTTCCTGCTGCGGCGCGGGGTGCGCAAGTCACCCGAGTCCGCGCAGGGCTACGCCACGCTGGCGCGGGTTCGCCACGCCCAGGGGCGCCGGGAGGAGGCGCTGGTGCTCCGCCGCGCCGCGGCCTGCCTCGCCCACAAGAACGAGCGCTACGCCTACCAGTACTTCGCCGAAGCCCAGGCGCTGGGCCGGGTGGACGAGGCGCTGGCGTTCTTGGACGACCGGTTCCAGCGCTTTGGCCACAAGTCTGGCGCCGCCTGCGAGACGTTGATCTCCGCGCTCACCGACATGGATCGGACCGGGGACGCGCTGAACGTCCTCGAGCTGGGGCTGCAGCGCGCGCGCGACGATGGGGACCTGCGGCTGGCCGGCCTCCAATCGCCCGCCGGCTGCTGACGCTGAACCCCACGGACGGCTGGACCCGCCGGGAGCTGGGAATCTGCCTGGCGCGCCAGCGCCGCTTCGACGAGGCCTTCGCCGAGCTGGAGACCGCGCGGCAGGTGGAGCCCGTCAACCCGGCCAGCTACTCGGTGCACGCGTCCCTGCGCGAGCTCTCCGGCGACCTGGACCGCGCCCGCGAGCTGTGCCGGGAGGCGCTGCGGCTTGAGCCGGATGAACCGTCGTCCATCCACCGGCTGGTGCAGCTGGCCCCGACGCTGGAGGAGCGCCGTGCCGCCCTCGACTTCATCGGCGGCGAGCTGGACCGCAGCCCGCTCCACAACGGCGAGGGCGCGCTGGCGTATCAGGAGCGGGCCGAGGGCGTCAGCGACAACGAGCCGCTGCTGGCGCGGCTGCGCGGATGGATGCAGACCAAGCCGGGCTCGTGGGCGGCGTGCACCGCGCTCGCGCGCCAGCTGGTGGAGGCGCGGAAGTACGACGAGTCGCTGGCGGTCTCGAAGGTCCTGGTGGAGCGCTTCCCGTTGCTCCCCGGCTCCTGGCTCCTGCTGGCCTACGCGCACCGGGTGCTGCAAGACGTTCCGGGGGAGGAGCAGGCGCTGCGCCGCGCGCTGGAGCTGAACCCGGAGTGGGGGACCACCTCGTGGTTGCTGGCGCGGCTGCTCAAGCGCCAGGGCGACTTCGGGGGCGCGGAGCAGGTGCTGGAGCGCGCCTCCCGCTACGCCGCCGACGATGGCGCGGTGCACTCCGAGCTGGCCGAGCTGCTGTGGTTCCGCGGGCGGCGCGACGAGGCGCTGGAGCGGGTCGAGCGCGCGCTGCGCGCGGATCCGTCGCAGCGCCAGGCCTGGAGCCGCCTGGACACCTGGGCCACCGAGCACGGGGACACCACGCGCTCTGAGCGGCTGGCGCGGCAGGTGATCGCCGATCTCCCCGCCTCGCCTCACGGCTGGTTCGCGCTCGCGTACGTCCTCCCGGACAGCCGCATCGCCGAGCGGATGGCGGCGCTGGAAGAGGCGATCACCCGCGCGCCCCGCTCCAGCGATCTGCTCGACACGCGCGCGGTGTGGCTGGCGGAGAGCCGGAGGTTCGAGGAGGCGCTGGCCGCGTGCCGGCCGGCGGTGTTCGGGGACAGGCCCCCGCGCGAGCTGCTGGCGCGCGCGGCGTGGATCCGGTGGCAGCGGGGCGAGCAGGAGGAGGCGCTGACGGCGATCACCGCGCTGACCCAGGCGGACCCGACCTTCGCGTGGGCGGCGTCGTTGCGCGCGGAGTGGACGCACAGCCTGGGCCGGACCGAAGAGGCGCTGGCGGCCGCGGCGCGCCTGGTGGAACTCGAGCCCCTGCAGGCTCGCAGTCACGCGTACCTCGCAGACGCCCGGAGGCTGGGGAACGACCGCGTCGGCGCCGTCGAGGCCTTCACCGAGGCGGTGCGGATCGCGCCCGGGTACCTCTTCGCCGTCCAGTCGCTGCTGGACCTGTATTTGGAGCTGGAGCGCTGGGACGAGGCCCGCGCGCTGCTGCAGCGGTCGGAGGGTCACGTGGACGCGGCGATCCTGCGCGCCCGGCGGGCGCAGCTGTCCTGCACCGTCGGCGACTGGACCGCCGCCAAGGACTCGCTGGTCCAGCTGCTGGTCGACTCTCCCAACGAGACCTCGCTGCACGCGACGGCGATCGAGGCCCTGGCGAGGGCCTCCCGGACCGACCTGCTGCGCGAGGCCCTGGAGGAGGCGATGGCCGCCAGGCCGTCCGCAACGCTGGGGCAGCACTGGGGGCTTTTTCTGGCCAAGCACGCCTGGACGCCGCGGGCGTGGCGCAAGCTGGACCGGCTGCGCGGCCTGGAGGGCCTGGGGCCGGCCGCCGTCGCCGCGTACCTCGAACACCTCGCCGAGCGCGGCGCGGGCTGGACGGTGCGTCTGTACCTGCGCTTCCGCCTCGGCGACCTGCTCCGCTTCGCCGTGGTGTTCGGCGCCGTCACCTACGCGCTGGTCCACCTCCGCAGGTACGCGCAGGTGCTCAGCGTCTGCCGCGACTGGCGCCTGATGGAGGGCCTGCAGCCCTGGATGTTGTCGAACCTGGTGCTCTCCGCCCGGCGGCTGGGCCGGCGCCCGCTGGCGGCGGCGCTGTCCGAGACGGCGTTGAAGCTGCCCCCGGACCACCGTTCCTTGGACCACCGGGGCTGGCTTGCGCACCACCTCGCGCTGGAAGGGAGGAACGCGGACGCGCAGGCGCTGCTGGCGGACGTGGTCCTGGCGGAGGACCAGAAGCTGCTGCGCTTCCTCAAGCAGCTGGCCGAGGCGCTGACCACCGACCCGGTCGAGGACGCGATGAAGAAGGTGGAGAGCGCGTTCGGGATGCTGCTGGGCCTGGCGCTGACCGACCCGCTCTGGCAGCGGGTGTTCAACGAGACCCTGTGGGTGCTCGCCCGGCGCCGGGGTGGGGTCCGCGGCTGGGCCTGGTGGCTGAGGTACCGCGCGACGACGCTGGCCCACTCCGGCAACACCTGAGCTGGGGGGGGCGCGCCCCTACCCGCCAGAGTTGGCGAGCATCTTCTTCAGCTCGCCGGTCTGACTCAGCCGTCGGAGATCGCTGGCGCCGCCGATGAAGGTGCCCTTCACGAAGATCAGCGGGAAGGTGGGCCATCCCACCCAGAGCTTGAGCGCCAGCCGGCGCCTCCAGCCCCGGAGGTAGCTGCCATATTGCAGGTACCGGTGCGGGATGTTCTCCGCTTCCAGCAGCCTCCGCGCCCGCCTTCCCGGCTGCAGGCCGCTGACCCCGACCACCACCACCTCGTGCGCGGCGACCACCTTCGCCACCTCGTCGACCAGATCAGCGTGGTACCGCTCCTGCGCGGCAGTGACGGAGGGGAGGACGGGCGGTCGCGGTGGGGCCATGGGCGCCCATCGTACGCTGCCGTCATCCGGCCGCCTCATTCTTGCCTCCCCGGATAGGGGGAGCATTCCCCTGTTGAAGGGGTTGAAAGAATCGGGGCGCCGTACGTCACGGTCGGCGGGGACGCGATCTGGCATTGCGCGCCGCCAGCAAGCGGCCGACTTCGTGCAGCCTTCGGCGCAGCGGGGCAGGTTCCAGCACCTCCACGCCTGCCCCGAGCGCGGTGAGCTGCTCGGCCGCCACCTCTTCGCTCTCCAGCTGCAGCTCCACCTCGCGCCATCCCTCGCGGTCCGGAGCGTCGGCGCCGGCCAGCATTGCTCCCACCGCTTCGCTGGGGACCACCGAGGGAAACAGGCGCAGCGCCCGCGGTGACAACCGCAGCCTGCAGCGGTACCGCATCAAACTGCGCAGACGACTCGGCCCACCAGGCGGCGAGGTTGAAGTCTCCGGGCCGGTCGAACCCAGCCGCCAGCGCGCGCGCCGTGTGGATCTTCGCCACCCGGCAGGTGCGGGTCTCGCCCCGGCGCCGCGCCACCAGGTACCAGGCCCCCGCCTTGAGCACGAGCCCCAGCGGATCCACCGTCCGCGTCACCGCGGGCTGTCCGTAGCGCATCGTCAGCCGCCGGCCGCTCCAGACGGCCTCTGCCACCTCCGGAAGGGCGGGCACTGCCTCGGGCCGCGATACGTGGGCACACCGACGTGGGTGTTCACGCACCGGAAGCTCCAGCCGGTGGAGGGCGCCGACATCCGGTTCACCCAGGCTGAGGTGGGGGTAGTCCACGCCGAGATGGTGAAGGCGGCCAACGGGAAGAACGTGTGGCTGGTCGGAGGAGGAAAGCTGGTCGCGCAGTTCGTGCAGCGCGGCCTCCTCGATGAGCTCCACCTCTCGTTGATCCCGGTGACGCTCGGCGAAGGAGCGCCGCTGCTCCCCATGGCGATGCTCGAGCCGATGGAGCTGCAGCTGGTGACCCGCTTCCCCCGAAGCGTGGTGGAGCTGCGGTACGCGCTCACCCGTCGCACCTGACCGCGCACCCGCCGCCCGGCTGATCAGTCGAACAGCGCCCAGAATGCCTCCGCCACCAGCCAGGCCCCGTCGGAGTTGTCGATCCGGAGGCTGTGTCCGACTCCCAGCGGCGCGCCTCCCCCATAGTCCATGCTGCCGTAGCAGCCGGCGCAGCTGAGGCCGCGGGGTGTGGCCAGCCCCTCGCTGAGCGACAAGCCCTTGCCGCAGCCACAGCACTGGACCTGGACCGCCTCGCGTCGCGCTGCCTGGGCGGCGTCACCGCGCGGGAACGGAACCTTGCGCTTGGCCAGCTCTTCCAGCTCACCGTCGTCCAGGTAGGTGCCCAGACAGGAGCGGCACACCTCCGCCGGGGTGGCCTCCAGCAGCGTGGTGCCCAGGGTGGTCCCGCAGTAGGCGCAGCGACGCGTGGTGTGCCCGGCCAGCGGCTCCAGCGCCAGCGTGCGGCGGGCGATGGACTCCAGCTCACCGCGGTCGAACCACAGCCCACCGCAGAAGGGGCAGCGGTCCAGCTCCACCTCCTCCACCAGGAAGCGCTGCATCGCGCTGTCACAGCCAGGGCATTGCAGGCGCCTTCCGGGAGCATCCATTCGCGAACATCAGACCACGATCCCGCGGTCGGTGGGACCCAGGCGCGCCCCACCCTGCTCTCCATGCTGGGGGAGTCAGACCTTCAGCGGGTCAGACCTCGAAGCGCCGGCCTTGCGCCAAGGCGGGGAAGGCCCGAGACCTCACCCCGCTTGACCGTCCAGGTTCGGAGACGCTGTCGAGTCGCGCCGGACGGGCGCCCACAGAGTGACTCTGCATTCCATTACAGCTTCACTCGCCAACCCGCTGGGAATTGCGAGTGAAGCTGCACTCAAAGACAGTTCCCGCTCCTCGAGAATCATCGAGGCATCCGGTGTGCATCGTGGCGGGGCAATGGTTGACGCCAGATGGGAAGCAGTAGCGGCGCTCGCGGGGAGGCAAAGCGGGCTGGTGACACGTGAGCAGGGACTGGCGGCGGGCTACGGCGAGAACGCCTGGTTCCGGCTTGTGAACTCCCGGACGGTGACCCAAATCCATCGTGGGCTCTACCAGGTCCGCTCTCCCGAAGACGAGCAACAACCCCGGGACGTCTACTCAGCCTTGTTGCTGTGTGGCGACAAAGCGGTGATCTCGCATCGGACCGCGGCGAGACTTCATCGCTTCTGGGGTGTGGACGGCTTCCCTCTGGAGCTCACGCTCCCCGGCCGCGTGGTCGCGGTGCCCCCTCAAGTCGTGGCGCACAGAGGGGAGGTGCCCACGGGCGATACCTGCCTGGTCCGAGGCCTCCGGTTAACGACTCCCGCCAGAACCCTGCTCGACCTCGCTCCCAAGCTCGATCCGGTCCACCTGGCCATCATGCTCGAAGCAGCCCGGCGAAGGGACCGGACCCTTGTCTCGACGTTGAGGGAGCGCCTCCCCGGGTCGGTCCTGAGCTCAAACCTGCAGCGGACCTTCCACGGGCTGCTGGCAGATTGCGATCGCCGCCCCCGCCCCATGGACAGTCCCTTTGAACTCCAGTTCTGGCATCGGTGGCCATTCACCGGGCTGCCCAGTCCCACGCCCCAGTTCGAGGTCCGGGACAAGCGCGGCCGGATGTACGTCGACTTCGCTTGGCCAGAGCAGAAGGTCGCGGTGGAGACCATGGGTTACGGGACCCGAAAGACCGACGAGTCGTTCAACGAAGATGCACGGCGTGCGGGTCGGCTGATTGAGCTCGGCTGGCAGGTGGTCCAGATCACCTACGCCATGTTCTGTGAGGACTTCTTCAGTGGCGTTCGGCGGTCCATCGCAAGGGCGCTCACCTCACGCGGCGGGGGGCGGTGAGGCGCAAGGGGCGGCAGGGGAGGTCCCCAAAGAGACCTGCACTGCAGACCACCGAAAATGGCGGGCGGCGTGCATCCGCCTGAAGAGACGCCCTACGGCGCGCCTACCTGCCGGTGGAGATCGCGGCCTCGTTCGACCCTTACGCGAAGCAGCAGGGCTTCGCGAAGCGGTTCCCGGGCCCCCTTCCCGGTGCATCCTCGGCCCGAAGGTAGATTGCTCCGCAGCGGAGTTCCACGCGCCGCAAGGACAGCGGCGCCGGCCCTCAGTAGTACCGCTTCCGCTTGCTGGAGGGCAGCACCCCCAGCACCTCGCGGTACTTGGCGACGGTGCGGCGGGCGATCTCGATCCCCTGGCTTCTCAGCAGCTCCACGATCTTCTGGTCCGAGTACGGGTTCTTCGCGTCCTCGGCGGAGACCAGCTGCTTGATGTGGTTCTTCACCGCCTCCGACGCGATGTCCTCCCCGCTGGTGCGGCCGATGGAGGAGTTGAAGAAGTACTTCAGCTCGAAGATCCCCTGCGGGGTGTGGACGTACTTGCTGGTGGTCACGCGGGACACGGTGGACTCGTGCATCCCGATGTCCTCGGCCACGTCGCGCAGGATCAGCGGCTTGAGATACGCGATCCCCTTGTCGAAGAACTCGCGCTGGAACTTCACGATCGACTCGGTGACCTTGAAGATCGTCCGCTGCCGCTGGTGGATGGAGCGGATCAGCCACATCGCGCTGCGCATCTTCTCCTGCACGAACTCCTTGGTCTGCCCCGGGGAGATCGCCCCGTTCTTCAGCGCGTTGCGGTACCCGTTGGAGATCCGCAGCTTGGAGAGGCCGTCGTCGTTGAGCACCACGTGGTAGTCGTCGCCGACCTTGTAGACGAACACGTCCGGCGCCACGTACTGGACGTCTTCGCCCGAGAAGTTCCGGCCCGGCTTGGGGTCCAGCTTGGGCAGCAGCTTGGAGGCCTCCACCACCTCCTCCAGGGTGACCTTCATCTCCCTGGCGATCGCCGGGAGGTTCTTGCTCTCCAGCAGGCGCATGTGGCGCTTGATCATCATCCCCAGCAGCGGGGCGGAGTGGTTCCGAAGCGCGCTGACCTGGATCAGCAAACACTCCTGCAGGTCACGGGCCCCGCACCCCTTGGGGTCCAGTTGCTGGATCTTCCGCAGGGTCCGCTCGGCCAGGACCACCGAGACGTCCGCCTCGTTGCAGAGGCGGATCAGCGGATCCCCCTCCACATCCGGCAGCTTGAGGTAGCCGTCGTCGTCCAGGTTGCCGATGATCAGCGAGGCCACCCGCTGCTCGGCGTCGTTGGTCTTCAGCATCCCCAGCTGGGACATCAGGTGGGTGTACAGGTCCTCCTTGCGGACCAGGTTGGCCTCGAAGGAGGGCATGTCATCGGAGTCGACGTTCCCCTTGTTGGAGGCGGTGGTCGGCTCGTTGAACTGGTAGCTGTTGAGGTAGGCGTCCCAGTCAATCTCCGGCGCCTCGTCCCCCTTCGCCTCCTGGGTGCTGGGGCTGTCGTTGAGCGCCGGGGCGTCCCCGGACAGCTGGGGCACCTCCAGGTTGTCGGCCTCCAGGCTGGCCTCGCCCGGCTCCTTGTCGGAGAGGTCCCCCTGGATGTCGTCCGGCTGCTCCAGCAGCGGGTTCTGATCCATCTCCTCCCGGACCTGCTCCAGCAGCTCCATCCGGGAGAGTTGCAGCAGCTTGATCGCCTGCTGCAGCTGGGGGGTCATCACCAGCTGCTGCGAGAGCTTCAGGTGCTGCTTGAGTTCCATACCCATTCGAAGGTCTCCACCAACCCGCCATCAAGGACCGTGCCAAGGTAGATCCATGACCCGGATTCGTCTACTGGGGCCCCCGGCAAAATCGTGCCGCGCCCACTCCCCGGCACAAACATTGCTCAGTAGCATGAATTTCCCCGTCCTCTCGGGCATTTAGGGGACCGGCCGGGCCGTCACCTGTTCGCTGGAGCACCAACCAGGGAGGCGTGTAAACGGGCGCGAAAGACCTCAGACCGCGTCCAGCCACTCCACCAGCGCGTCCAGCGCGCTGACGTGGACGAAGTGGCCGGACTCCAGCTCCACCACCTCCACGCCCAGGTCCCGCATCCGAGCCACGTCCGCGGCGGGGACGTAGGCCGACCGGTTCCCCTTCGCGAGGCGGAGGGGCACCGCCTTGGCCTCCACCACGTCCCACAGGTCCTCCGCCAGCACCGGCAGGTGGGCCCGCTGGAGCCCCGCACGGTCGAAGCGCCACTTCACTCCACCCGCAGGGTCGGGGATCAGATTGGTCGCCAGCCAGGCAGCCAGGTGGGTGCTGAGGCCGGCATCCGTCATCCGGCGCTGCATGGTGGCCCGGTCCTCCTCCCGCTCGGGCATGGAGACCAGCAGGTCCAGCACGGCCCCGCTCTCCGACTGCGCCGCGGGGATGGCGCCGGGGGAGATGTCCAGCAGGTCCACCCGGCTCACCCGGTCCGGGGCGAGGCGGGCCGCGGCCAGGCAGACCCTCCCCCCAAAGGAGTGTCCCACCCAGCGCAGCCTTCCGGTCAGCCCCTCGGCGTCCGCGGTCTCCAGCACGTCCCTGGCCACCGATTCCAGGGTGGGGTCCGGAGGGAAGGGGGGAGATTCTCCGTGCCCGGTCAGATCCGGCAGCAGGAAGGTCAGGTCAGGGTCCCGCTGCGACCACTGGGTGGCCAGGGTCCTCAGGTTCCTCCCCGACCCCAGGTAGCCGTGCAGCAGCACCACCGGGGAGGCGCCTTCGCCGACGCGGAAGCTGGCCAGCCTCATGGGGTCACTGGATCGAGACGGAAGTGCTGGCCCAGGTAGACGGCGCGGGCACGTTCGGAGGAGGCGATCTGGGTGGGGGTGCCCTCCTCCAGGATCGCTCCGGCGGCGATGATGTAGGCCCGGTCGCAGATCCGCAGCGTGTCCTGCACGTTGTGGTCGGTGATCAAAATCCCCAGCCCGCGCGACTTGAGCTGGACGATCTCCTTCTGCAGCTCGGAGACGTTGATCGGATCCACCCCGGCGAAGGGCTCGTCAAAGAGGATGAAGCGGGGGCCGGGGATCAGGCTGCGGGCGATCTCCGCCCGGCGGCGTTCACCCCCGGAGAGGGTCTCCCCCAGGCTGTCCGCTACCTTTTCCAGGTGGAACTCGGCGATCAGCGCCTCCGAGCGGGCGTGTCTTGCGGCCCGATCCAGCTTCTGCAGCTCCAGCACCGCCAGGAAGCTCTGCCGCACCGTCAGCTTGCGGAAGATGGAGGCCTCCTGGGGGAGGTAGCCCACGCCCTGGCGGGCGCGCTTGTGCATCGGCAGGCGGGTCAGCTCGGTGTCGTCCAGGCGGACCGCGCCGGCCTCCGGGACCACCATCCCCACCACCATGTTGAAGCTGGTGGTCTTCCCCGCCCCGTTGGGACCCAGCAGGCCCACCACCTCGCCCTGGCGGACGTGGAAGTCCACCCCGTCCACCACCCGGCGCTTGCGGTAGCTCTTCACCAGCCCCTGCGCGCGCAGCACCGACCCTTCCGTCATGGCGCCTTCTTGGCTCCGCCCGGCAGCGACCCCGGCTTGATCACCACCACCGGGTTCTCCACCTGGACCAGGTCCTTCTCCATGTGGAAGGTCACCTTGGTGCCCCGCATGTGGTTCGGCCCCTGCTGGGCCTCCGGAGAGCCGGTGACGATCAGCACCCCGCGAGCGTTGTCGAACTCGGCGCGCTCGCCCTTGGCCCAGCGGTCGCCGTCGTGCATCTCCACCGACCCGGTGCACTCGATCTTCGAGATCTGCTGATCCGGGGTGTAGTAGGCCACCAGCCGATCACAGGAGAGGTCGGTGTTCCCCCGCTTGGCGCGGACCCGGCCCACCCACACCGCCTGGTTCGCCCGCCCCTGGATCTCCAGCCGGTCCGCCTTGATGTCGATCTGCTGGCTGCCCGACCGCAGCTGCTGCGCCGTCGGCCTGGGGGCGGTGGGCGGTGGCTTGCCCGGGGTCTGTCCGATCAGCGCCGCGAGGATCAGTGCGATCACTTCTTCTTGCCTCCGTCCGGCCTGAGCACCGTGGTGGTCTCTCCCTGGAAGACGAAGAGCTCGTCCTCGAAGGCGAAGTCGAACCCCTGGGCCTGCAGGCTGAAGACAGGCCCGGTCAGCTCGACGGGAGCGGGCCCGTGGACCTTCATCGTCGCCCCGTCGAACTGCGCCCGCTGGGTCTGCCCCACCATCCCGCTGGCGGTGCGCAGGACCACCCCGCCCTGGGCTTCCGCCTGGCGGCTGTACAGGTTGCCGACCACCCGGGGAGCGCGAACCTCCAGGCCGGCGACCGCATTCCCGGGCGCGCGGGGTCCGGTGCGGCGGCTGGGGAAGCGCAGCAGCGCCTCGTCCGCCACCATCTCCGCCGCCTGCCGGTGGTAGGCGACCTTGGCGGCGCGGCCCACCAGGCTCAGCTCGTTGCCGCGGTACACCTGCATCCGCACCCCGAACAGGGTCACCAGCGGCGCGGGCGGCGCGGTGCTCTCCGGGGGCGGGACGGACACCGAGCACCCGGACAGCCCCAGCAGCACCACCCAGGCGAGTGTCCTGTGGGGAGACATGGCCGCGCTGCGTATCATGGCTGGGTCTTCCAGCGGCGGTGCATCCACACCCACTGCGCCGGTTCCCGGCGGATCGCCTGTTCAATCTCAGACGTCATCCGGGCGGTCAGCGCCACCGCGTCCGCCTCCAGGTCCGCGCCCCGGACGGCGGGCACCTCCTTCATGCTGATTTGGTAGCGGCCGTCCGGGCCCCGCTGGCAGAAGCCCATCACCACCGCGGCCCCGGTGCGCAGCGCCAGGTCCGCCGCCGCCCGGGGGGTGGAGGCGGGGTGGCCGAAGAAGGGCACGAACAGGCTCTGCACCCGGGTGTCCTGGTCGATCAGCAGCCCCAGGATCTCTCCTGCCCGCAGCGCCCGCAGCATCTGCTTGGCCGCCCCGTCCTGCCCACGCCAGATGCTGCGCAGCTTCCCCTGGGCGCGGAACCGCTCCACCAGCGCGGTCAGCTTGGGGTCGGTGGTCTCCTTGGCGATCGTCTGGCAGGGATAGCCGGCCAGCGCCACCCGGCGCGCCAGAAGCTCCCAGTTGCCCACGTGCCCGGAGACGAACACCACGCCCTTCCCCCGGGCCAGCGCCCGGTCCAACACCGCGCGGACCTCCGGCGGCCACTGCACCCAGCGTTCGAAGTCACGGTCGATCTGCTGGATGCAGGCGACCTCGAAGGCCGCCCGGCCCAGGTGGCGGAAGCTCTGCTGGGCCAGCGTCCAACGCTCGTGGGGGGAGGCCCGGGGGAAGGCGCGCTCCAGCGAGGCCAGCGCCTTGTCGCGTTCGCCTCCCGCCAGCCGGAAGGCCACGGCCCCGAAGCCTTCACCCAACCAGGCGGCCAGACGCAGCGGCAGGGCGCCGGCGAAGGCCAGCCCGAAGCGGACAAGCAGGTAGCGCGTGAACCGCTTCACGCGCTTAGGTAGAGGGGGTCGCTCCACGCCGGGGACTTATATGCCAATGCGCGAGTACAACTTCGATGGCCTCGTTGGCCCCACCCACAACTACGGCGGGCTCTCCCCGGGGAACGTGGCCTCGCTGACCCACGGGGGGAAGGTCTCCAACCCGCGGGAGGCGGCCTTGCAAGGCCTGGAGAAGATGCGCTTCGTCTCCTCCCTGGGGGTGGGACAGGCGGTGCTCCCGCCGCAGGACCGGCCGTCGCTTTCCACCCTGCGGCGACTGGGCTTCACCGGCAGCGACGCGGAGGTGATCACCTCCGCAGCGTTGGGAGGCGAGCACTGGCTGCGGCTGGTCTCCAGCGCCTCGTCGATGTGGACCGCGAACGCGGCCACGGTGGCGCCGTCCACCGACACCGCCGACGGACGGCTGCACGCCACCCCCGCCAACCTGCAGCAGATGTTCCACCGGGCGATCGAGGCGGAGACCACCTACCGGGTGTTCGGGGCCATCTTCTCCGACCCCACGAAGTTCCAGATCCACGCCCCGCTCCCCGGCGGCGGACAGTTGGCGGATGAGGGCGCGGCCAACCACACCCGGCTGGTGACCCCGGGGCATCCGGCGGTGCATCTGTTCGCCTGGGGCCGCAGCGTGTACCGCGACCTGCCGGCGCCGAAGAAGTACCCCGCCCGGCAGACCCTGGAGGCCAGCGAGGCCCTAGCCCGGCTGCACCGGTTGGATCCGGCGCAGTGTCTGTTCCCGCATCAGGCGCCGGTGGGCATCGACGCGGGGGCGTTCCACACCGACGTGTTGGCGGTGGGCAACCAGGACTTCCTGATGCTGCACGAGTGGGCGTTCCTGGATCCGACGCAGCTGCTGGCCACCTTGAAGAAGAAGCTGGGGGACGGCTTCTCCTTCGTGCTGGCCAACCAGGAGGAGCTGCCTGCCCAGGTGGCGGTGGCGGCCTATCCGTTCAACTCCCAGGTGGTGACCCTGCCTGACGGGAAGATGGCGATCATCGCCCCCATCGAGAGCCAGGAGCAGGCGCCGGCCCGACGCTTCCTGGAGCGGGTGGTGGCGGAGGAGAACCCGGTCCAGGCGGTCCACTACCTGGACCTGCGCCAGTCGATGCACAACGGCGGCGGACCGGCCTGCCTGCGTCAGCGAATTTCACTGACCGACGAGGAGCGGGCGGCAGTGGGTGCCAACGTCTTCTACACCCCCGCCCTGCATGAGGCGCTGGCCTCCTGGGTGAAGTCCCACTACCGCGACGCGCTGACCGCCAATGACCTGCGCGACCCCGCGCTTGCCCGCGAGTCGATGGAGGCGCTGGACGGGCTGACGCGGATCCTCAAGCTGGGGAACGTGTACGACTTCCAGCGGTAGGCGCCAGGGTCCCCGGCGACACCTTCCGAGGGGAGGGACTTTCGCCAGACTGACCCGCTAAGCTGGGTTTGGCCATCCAGGCCACGCTGGAGCGACTCCCCCATGATTCAGGACCCCGCCGGACTGCTGGAACGCCTTCCGGAACTCGAGCCCCTCTGTCAGGACGCGCGCGTCCGCGCCGCCGTGGAGGCCGGAGACCCGTTCAAGGTGTACCGGGTCCTGCGCTGAGCCCGGCTGACGGGTCGCTTAAAGCAGCAGCGGGAGACGCTGGCCGCGCTGCTGGCACGGCGACGACCCTTCGCCAAACCCTTCAAGCGCAGCCCCTATCTGGGGACGTTCAACGGCTTTGGGGCCAGCTTCCTCGGCTCCTCGGAGGTCGATTCCCAGGACGACACCCGCATCGCGGTTCATTCGCTGGTGATGATGTTCGTCATCCCGGTCATGCCGCTGGGCGCGTACCTGGTCCGCAAGGGGGAGAGCAATGCCCTCAGCTCCTCCTGGGAGATCTTCGCCCGGGTGCCGTTGTCCCTCTCCGCCTGGTTGTTCCGCGGGGCGGTGGCGGCAGGTCTGGTGCTCGGGCTGGCCTTCACCAGCGTGGGCGCCATGTATGGCTCGCGCTTCGGCGATGTCCACCTGGTCAACGGCTTCGACGTTCCGGTGACGGTGAAGCTGGGCGAGTTCCAGGGCGAGGTGCCTCCCCACTCCTTCCGGGTGGTGAGTCTGCCGCTGGGGGCGTACCCGGGCCGGGCCACCGTCGGTGAGGTGGTGGTGGAGGAACTGCGCTTCGAGGTCGCCCTGATGGGCCCGCCTCCCAATACGGTCTCGATCCCCAAGGGGGTGGACGAGGTCAGGCGCACCTTCGTCCGGCTGGACCCCGAGGCAACCGACCCCCGCGGGGTCTGCCTCGGCTTCCTGAGCATGAAGGACCGCCTGGGCGAGACGCTTTCCTTCTTGGTGGCGCAGGCCGGGATCACCGGCTGGGCGGAGGAGGACGCCCAGCGCGTGGCGCAGATCGCCTACCTGGGGAAGGATCCGCAGGCAGTCGCCCTCACCCGGAAGGCAAGGGACGCCCATCCCGGCTCCGTCGCCCTGCACCGCTACTACCAGGAGGCGGTCCGACAGGCGGGCGGCGACCAGGAGCCACGTCGGGAGGAGTATCGGACCCTGGCGGAGGCCCAGCCGGAGCGTGCCGACCTGCAGTACCTCCAGCTCCGGCTGTCCAGTGGCCAGTCGTTCGCGCGCCACAGCGCCGAGCTGCTGGCGCGGTTTCCCAAGCATCCGGACCTGCTGCGGGCGCGCCTGATCGCCCTTCAGCATGAGCTGCGGTGGGCGGAGCTTCTGGAGATCTGGGCCCGGCTGGAGGAGGTCGATCCCGAAGTGGCCGCAGCGGTGATCGCGTCGCCGGCCACGTGCCCACCTCCCGGCCCGAGGAGCTGATCGAGAAGCTGGAGGCGGGCGGAGAGAAGGTCTGGCCGCTGCGCGCCCTGGCGGGGCTGGAGGGCGGGCCCAAGACGCCCCTGCAGCGCCTGGCCGGGTACCTACGGACCGATCCGGCGAAGGCGGTGGCCTCCGCCTCCCTGGTCTCGAGCGCGGAGTTCTTCAAACTGGGGCCCACGCCCTGGGCCCTGGTCTATGGTGAGGCGGTCCGCACCGGCGCCGGACCGGCCGCCGAGGCGATGCGCAAGGTGCCCTACCTGAGCCCGTCGGAGGCAGCGTTGTTCGAAGCCCTGGTCCGGGGCGAGAAGGCGGAGCTGGCGAAGGACGGGTTGGACGACGCCATCTACGCGGCCGGCTGCGTGATCCGGGCCCGGAATCCCCAGCTGAGCGAGAAGGAGCGCCAGACGCTTTTGACTGACGCCCGGGCCCGGGCCCCGCTGCTGCTGACCCATCCAGACGCGGTCAGCGCATGGCTGCCGTAGCCGGTCCTGCGCCCAGCCGCCGGGTCCTGGGGATCGTCGGCCTCTGGCTTGGCTTCTGGATCGTGGGGCTGCTGATCCTTTGCGCGCTGCTGTCGGTCGGGATCCTGGAGACCCACTTCACCGGGAGCGTCGGGGTGGCCGGGGTGTTCTGTGGCCTGTTGGCGCTGGTGGTCGGCTGGTCGCTGCTTCCCCGCTGGTGGTTCGTGCGCGAAGGTCCTCGGCCGCCGGCGCTCTCCCCCGAGGCCCACGGCCCGCTGTTGGAGTTCGTCAACACCATCGCCGACCAGGTGGGGGCGCGCCGGCCCCAGGCTGTGAACCTCACACTGGAGGCCTCCGCCTTCGCCTCCGAGCAGCGGACCTCCTGGAGCCTGCGCCGCCGGCCCACGGTGGGCCTGGGCCTTCCGCTGCTGGCCTTCCTTTCCCCCGATGAACTCGCGGCGGTGCTGGCCCACGAATACGGGCACCACCTCGGCGGGGACACCCGCTTCGGCGCCTGGATGTACCGCACCCGGTTGGCCATCGCCGCCGCGCTGGAGGGGCTGGATGACTCCGCCTTCCTGCTGGACGTCCCGTTCCGGGCGTACGGCCAGATGTTCCTGCGCACCTCCCGGGCCTGGTCTCGGCAGCAGGAGTTGGCGGCGGATGCACTGGCGGCCAGGACCCGCGGCGCGGAGGTCTTCGCCGCGGCGCTGCGGAAGGTGGAGGCGCTGGCACCTCGGTGGGAGTCCTACCAGGAGCACGACGTGCTCCCGCACCTCGCGTCCGGAACCCGCGTCGCCCTGCTGGAGGGCTTCCGTCGCTTCCTGGCCACCCGGCGCCGGCGACCGGAGGTTCAGCGGTCCATCGATGAGCGGGCGTCCCGACCTTCCTCCGAATGGGACACGCACCCCGCCTTCGCCGAGCGGCTGGCGGCGCTGGGGCTCTCCGCACAGACGCCTGAGGACCTGTCCGACGGTGCGAACTCACTGACGCTGCTGGGCGGCGAGGCCGCGGCGGAGGAGGCCTGGTACTCGCTGACCTTCGATGCGCCCCTCAACGCCGTGGGCTGGGACCAGCTGGCCCAGAAGGTGATCTTCCCCGGCATCGCCGAGGCGCTGGAGAAGTCGGTGATCAACCCGGGCACGTTGGGCGGCGCCGGGCCACCCAGCTGCTGGGCGACTGGTTGCTGGTGGCGCTGGTGCAGCGCGGCTTTGAGGTGCGGATGCAGCCGGGAGAGGGGCTTGAGGTGCTCCGGGGGGAGGTGGCGGTGGACCCCCGCCAGATGGTGGAGCAGCTCTCGCGGGGCGAACTCTCGGCGGCGCAGTACTCCGGTTGGTTGGCCACCCACGCGGCCCCGCTGCCGGAAGCGGGCTGACGAAGCAGGCAGCGGCGGTGACTCCCGGGGGCCCCGACCGACCCGCAAACGGGACTGGCGCTTGCCTCCGCCGCCCGGTCCCGGCATCTTCCGCCGCCTCATGCGCCGTCTCCTGTCCCTGCTCGCCGTCACCTCGCTCACCCTGCTCGCGTGCAAGAGCCCCTGCCGCCAGCTGTCGGAGAAGCTGTGCGACTGCGCGCCCAACACCGTGGTGCGGGACTCCTGCCGCACCGCCGCCGGTCAGGAGGAGGCGCGGGTGCGGCCCTCCGACGAGCAGCAGGCGACGTGTCAGGCGCTCTTGACCGCCAACCAGTGCGACTGCCACAACCTCGACTCGCTGGAGGCCAAGCAGGCCTGCGGGCTGGCGCGCTGACTGTTTCGGGCGGATGATCCTCCCTGGAGGATTGCCATGCGGAACCTGGTGCTGAGCGCGTTTTTCCTCGCCACCACGGTGGCAGGCTGCTCCCATCTCAAGAACGATCGCACGGTCTGTCCGGAGTACCGGGACCTGCGCTGCGTGGGCGCGCCGGAGTGCTCGATGAATCAGGAACGTGGCTGCCGGGTCTGCCAGTGCGGAAGCCTGGATCCGGATCAGTCCGACCCGTCCGGCCGCCAACCGGATCAGCGCAACCCGGACCCCACCGCGGTTCCCCGCTGAGCAGTGAGAAGGCGTACCTATCTTGATCAACCTTATCCAATCTTATGCCAGTTTGATAAGCTCGGATAAGATGCCTATGGTTTCGGTATGGATCCGATCACAAACCCCTACTCTCCCGGAGCAGGCTCCCCCCCTCCAGAACTTGCTGGACGAGATGAGGTCCGTGAAACCGTTCGGGTAGCTCTCGAACGGATCCGGCGCGGCAAGCCGGCGAAGAGCGTCCTAATGGTTGGGCTTCGTGGCGTTGGAAAGACCGTGCTCCTCGACCGCTTGAGGGACGATGCCGAGAAGGCCGGGATGCACACAATGCGAGTCGAGGCCCCGGAAAACCGATCCCTCCCCGCTCTATTGCTACCGCAGCTTCGACAGGCGCTCATCCGACTCTCCCGAATCGAGCAGGCCAAGAACTTGGCGACGCGGGCACTGCGCGCGCTGGCCGGCTTCGCCGGCGCCCTCAAGGTCAAATACACGGACATCGAAGTCGGCCTCGACTTCGACCCCGAGCCGGGTCTGGCGGATAACGGAGACCTGGAGCACGACCTCCAAGACCTCATGGCTGCGGTCGGAGCGAGCGCAAAGGCCGCGAATACCGCACTGGTGATGTTCATCGACGAGCTTCAGTACGTCGCGGAAGCGGAACTCGCAGCGCTGATCACGTCGCTGCATCGGATTTCGCAGCAACAACTTCCGGTGGTCTTGGTAGGAGCCGGACTACCTCAACTTCGGGGGCGGATGGGAAAGGCCAAGTCCTACGCCGAGCGCCTCTTCGAGTTCCCTGAAATTGGCCCTCTCACCGAAACGGACGCAGAGGTTGCTCTATGTAAGCCCGCCATGGACGCTCAGGTGCAGTTCAACGTCGACGCCATGCAGCGAATCCTCAACGAGACACAGGGATATCCGTACTTTCTCCAAGAGTGGGGGAAGCATGTCTGGGATGTCGCGACGGCATCCCCGATCACGCTTGCCGACGTCGGAGTCGCATCGCAGGCAGCAATTGCCGCTCTCGACGAGAGCTTCTTCCGGGTCCGCTTCGACCGGCTCACCCCCGGGGAAAAGAAGTACCTCCGAGCGATGGCAGAAATTGGCCCTGGCCCTCACCGATCGGGCGACATCGCCGCCGAACTCGAGCGCAAGGTCGAGTCGGTAGCTCCGCGGCGGAATGGGATCATTGCCAAGGGGATGATCTGGAGTCCAAGTCACGGAGACACCGCGTTCACCGTTCCTCTCTTCGACAAGTTCATGAAGCGAATCATGCCGGGGGAGGATTGGCGGTGATCAGCGGTAGAGCGCCCAGCCGGCGATCCCCAGGTACAGCACCAGGTTGGCGATCATCGGCGGGTCGGACAGCAGGATCTTCTCAGGAGACCCGCCCAGGCCCTTCTTGTGGACCAGGAACAGGTACCGGAAGATCCCGTACAGCACGAAGGGCACCGTGTACTTCAGCCCGTCCGAGCCCACGTGCTGCACCGTGTCCGGGGAGACCGTGTACAGCGCGTAGGCCAGCACGCAGGAGGCGGCCACCACGGTGATCATCTGGTCCAGCATCGGCAGGGTGTACTCCGAGAGGCTGGCCCGGTGCCCCGACGCGTCGGCCGCCAGTGAGCCCAGCTCTTGCCTCCGCTTGGCGAACCCCAGGAACACCGCCAGCAGGAGGGTACACAGGTACAGCCAGTTGGACACCGGGACGTCGATCGCCACCCCGCCGCCGATCACCCGCAGCACGAACCCCAGGGCGATCACCAGCACGTCCAGGATCACCTGGTGCTTGAGCACCAGCGAGTAGGCGAGCTGCATCGCGACGTAGCCTGCGGCCAGCCCCACGAAGGCGGGTCCCACCCAGGCGGCCAGGGTGAAGGCCAGGGCCCAGCAGCCCACCACCATGGCTACCGCCAGCCGGCCCCCGATCAGCCCCGAGGCGATGGGGCGTTGGCGCTTCTCTGGATGGACCCGGTCCTTCTCCCGGTCCAGCCAGTCGTTGACCACGTACACCCCGCTGGCCAGAAAGCAGAAGGCCAGCACCGCCCAGGTGGCCTGGACCACCGCGGCGGGGTCCAGCACCTTCTTGGCGAACAGCAGCGGCGCGTACAGCGCCAGGTTCTTGGTCCACTGCCGGGGCCGCAGCTGGCGGAGGATGGCCCCCGCCAGCGAGGGGGGAGGGGTCGGCGCTGGCGCGGAGTCCACGCGCTGGAGCGCCGCGGTCACTACCGCCGACCGATCCCGAAGTAGGTGAAGCCCTTCTCCCTCATCCGGACAGGATCGTAGATGTTCCGCCCGTCGAAGACGATGGGGGACTTGAGCAGGGCCAGCATCTTCTCGAAGTCCGGGTGGCGGAACTCGTTCCACTCGGTGACCACGAACAGGCCGTCCGCGCCCTCCAGGGCCTCGTAGTGGCTCTGGCAGAAGCGGACCCGGTCTCCCAGCACCCGCTTGGCGGTCTCGTGGGCCACCGGATCATGGCAGGACACGCTGGCGCCCTTGCCCAGCAGCCCCTCGATGATCTCCACCGCCGGGGCCTCGCGCATGTCGTCGGTGCGCGGCTTGAAGGCCAGGCCCCACACCGCGAACTTCTTCCCCTCCAGGCTGCCGTAGTGCTTGACCGCCTTGGCGACCAGCGCCTTCTTCTGCCGCTCGTTGGTGCGCTCCACCGCGCGCAGCAGGTCGAACTCGATCCCCTCGTCGCGGGCGGTGGCCACCAGCGCCTTGACGTCCTTGGGGAAGCACGAGCCGCCGTAGCCCACCCCCGGGAACAGGAACGGGTAGCCGATCCGCTTGTCGGCGCCCATCCCCTTGCGCACGAAGTCCACGTCCGCGCCCACCCGCTCGCACAGCGCGGCGATGTCGTTCATGAACGAGATGCGGGTGGCCAGCATGGCGTTGGCGGCGTACTTGGTCAGCTCCGCCGAACGGGTGTCCATGAAGATCAGCGGGTTCTCGGTGCGGACGAACGGCGAGTACAGCTCGGTCATGACCTTCTTCGCACGGTCGGACTCGGTGCCGATCACCACCCGGTCCGGCTTGAGGAAGTCGTCCAGCGCGGCGCCCTCCTTGAGGAACTCCGGGTTGGAGACCACGTCGAAGGGGTGCTGGGTCTGGGAGGCCACCGCCGCCTGGACCTGATCCGCGGTTCCCACCGGGACGGTGCTCTTGTCTACGATCACCGCGTAGCCCTTCAGGGCCGCGCCGATCTGCTTGGCGGCGGCCAGCACGTACTTGAGGTCGGCGTCGCCGGACTCCCCCTCCGGGGTGCCCACGGCGATGAACACCACCTGGGAGCTGCCCACCGCGGCGGCCAGGTCGGTGGTGAAGGTCAGCCGCTTCTCGCGGACGTTGCGCTCCACCAGCTCTTCCAGACCTGGCTCGTAGATGGGGAGGATCCCCTCATTGAGCCGCTTGATCTTGTTCGCGTCCACGTCGACGCAGGCCACGTCGTTGCCGGAGTCCGCGAAGCAGGTCCCGGCGACGAGACCCACGTATCCCGAGCCAATAATCGAAATCTTCATGTTGGTGGCCGCTATATAAGTAGCCGGGGGCCGTGTGCCACCGGGGGATCCACAAGATTTCTACCCGCCTCCGGTCAGTAGTCGACGAAGCCGGTCGGATCCCCGCACCTGTTGCATGGCACCCAACCGGGACCAGGGATCCACCACCACCCGGCCCAGGATCGCCCGGGTGGCCCGGGGCAGGGGCGGCCGGGCGCGCAGCGCGGCCTCCGCCGTCCAGGGGAACAACCGCTCCACGATGCTCACCGAGGCGTACAGCGCCCGCTCCACCCGCCACTCCCGGGCCCTGCCCAGCAGCACCTCGAAGTCCACCGGCCGCGAATAGGCGTTGCCGGTGGAGGGAGAACCCAGCAGCAGCTCGCGCAGGTCCACGAAGCTGATCACCGGGACCTCGTAGCCCTCCCGGGCCTGGAGCAGCGCGGTGAGCAGGATGGCGTCCTCCAGGTCCGGACGGAACACCGAGGCCCCGTAGACCTTCAGCGGCAGGGCCCGGGCAAGCAGCGCCTGCTGGTGTTCCTTGCGCCGGGGCCCCAGCAGATCCGCGTACAGATAGAGGGTGGTCCGCTCGTCGCTGAGCACCTTGCCCACCCCCGGCGGACCCGCCAACTCGGAGGGCTTGAACTCGTGCCCGCGCAGGAAGTTGGCGAAGGCCTCCACCTCCTCGGGCCGGACCCACAATTCGATGTCAATCACCGGGCGGAAGGCCACATGGGGGTACAGCGCCTCCGCGGTGGAGGCGGCCCCGAACATCACCACCTGCCGTCCCTCCAGCTCATCCAGCGCCCGCTTGAGGTTCACCAGCTTGAGCACGTTGTCGTTGAGGGTGCCCTGGTAGACCGAGAGCAGCCGCTCCCGGGCCCAGGTGGGGGCGCCGGCCCCGGTCAGCCGGTACTCCAGGTTGTAGGCGGCCAGCGGGGCCAGCCCATGGGCGATGGCCCAGTCGACGTACTCCTCCCAGGGCGCGTCCTTCAGCGACTGGCGCTTGGGGTCGAACGAGGAGAGCACACGGAACAGCTCCAGCAACGGGACGCTCATGGAGTCGAGGCTGATACCAGCCACCGGACCGCTGTGGTAGCACCGCGCGGGCGAGCGAACCCGCGGCCACCGTGACCGACCCCCTCCCCGAACCCACCTCCCCAGCGCCCCGGCGGATCGCCTGGGGCTGCCTGCTGGGGCTGTATCTGCTGGCGTTCCCCTACCACCCGGGACTGCGCTCTCCCAATGAGCTGTGCCGGCTGTGGCAGACCCGCGCCATCGTCGAGTACGGCGAGCTGAGCCTCAATCAGGCGATCCGCGACTACGGGTATGTGGGCGATCTGTCGGTGAAGGACCTGCGCTACTACCCCTCCAAGGCGCCGCTGCTCTCCTTCGCCGCGGTCCCCCTCTACAAGGTCCTGCGGGTGCTGGGCGGCGACTACCGCTACGCGGTCCCGGAGCTGGCGCTGGTGTTCTTCTCCCGGCTGTTCTTCACCGTGCTGCCCACCCTGCTGTTGCTGGTGCTGCTGCGACGCTTCCTGGGCGCCTATGTGGCCCCGGCGCTGGCGGACGCGGTCACCGTGACCTACGGGCTGGGCTCGCTGGCGTTCAGCTACTCGCTGCTCTTCATGAGCCACCAGCCCTCGGCGGTGCTGGTCTTCTGCGCCTTCTTCCTGCTCTGGCGTCGGGCCCGCGGAGAGTGGGGGGACCGGGCCTACCTGCTGGCGGGCGCCGCCGCCGGAGCGGCGCTGATGGCGGAGTACACTGCCGCCCTGCCCATCCTGGGAGTGCTGCTGTACGGGGTGCTCTCCGCCCCCGCGCCGCGGGTCCGGCAGATCGCGCGCGGGTTCGGCCTGGCGCTGGTGGGGTCGCTGCCCTTCGTGGTCCCGCTGCTGGCCTACCACCAGGCCGCCTTCGGCCACCCGCTGCACAGTGGCTACCTGTACCTGGCGGACGCAGCCTACCAGCCGTGGCACGTGGGCGGCCTTCTGGGCATCCGCTTCCCGGATCCACGCGCCTTCGCCCTCTCCTTCTTCTCTCCCCTCCGTGGCCTGTTCGTCCTCTCCCCCTTCCTGCTGCTGGCCTTCACCGGGCTGGGCAGGCTGCGGCGCACCGACCGGCCCCTCTTCTGGACCGTGGTCGCGCTGACGGTGGGCTACGCGTACTTCACCTCGTCTTTCAGCTACGAGTCCTGGGGCTGGACCACCGGGCCGCGGCACCTCACCGCCTGGGTTCCCTTCCTAATGCTGCCCGCGGCGCTGTCCCTGGAGTGGACCTGGGGCAGACACGGCGCCTGGCGGGTGGTGGCGGCGGCGGGCTGCGGGGCTTCTATCCTGATCACCGGGGTGGTCAGCTTCGTGAACTACGTGCCGGACAGCGTGACCACCGCGGTGGCCGGGCTGGCCTGGCCGCTGCTGCGCCAAGGCTACCTGCCGCCCTCGCTGCTGGCGCTGGCGGTCGCCAACCCGCTCTCCGGCTGGGTGCTGGTCCTGGCGCTGCTGGCGGCGGCGCTGGCGGTGGTGTTCTTGATCACCCGCGACTCCCGGGGGCCGGGCTGGCCCCGGTTCGCGGCCGCCACGATCCTGGGGCTGATCTGGTTCGGGGTGCTTGCCACGGTGGGCGGGAATACCCCCGGGGATCTGGGCGCCCAGAACCACCTGCGCTCGGTGTGGCTGACCCCGCCCGGTCGCACCCTGGACCTGTGGCCGCGGCACCCGGCACCAGCGCCCTGACGCTGGACTACCGCTTCGCCGGGGATGGGCGGGTGGGGGCGAGGCGCCTGGGTTGAATCCCCGCCCCCGGCCGGTCGTCCACGCGTGCACGACTGGCGACCGGCAGGTAGCTTCCGGCTCCGAAACACCCCTTCCGGAGAAGTCCGACATGATCCGCTGGCCCCTGGTTGTCCTCTCGCTGCTCTCCGTCCCGGCCTTCGCCGACGAGACCCGCGACCTGTGGATGGACAAGTGCAAGAACTGCCACGGCGAGGATGGCCGGGCCGACACCAAGACCGGGAGGAAGGAGAAGGTGGCCGACATCTCCGCCCCCCAGTGGCAGAAGAAGCGCACCGACGCCGACATCCGGAAGGTGATCGAAGAGGGCTCTTCGGAGAACCGGAAGATGAAGGCGTACAAGGATCGGCTCACCCCGGAGCAGATCGACCTACTGGTGGGCTTCATCCGGGACCTGAAGCCGAACCACTGAGGCCCCTGGAAGATCAGCCGGATGGCCACTGTTGTGGCCCGGCTGAATGATTCACCGGGGTTGGGCGTCCAAAATTCCATGCACAAGCTCCTGATCGCCCTGGCCCTGGTCCTCCTCTCTCTGACCGCCCGCCTTCCCGACGCCCCGGCGCTTCAGCCGGACCGCGGCGACGCGCTGGCAGACGTCGGCGACGACGATGAGGACGACGACGAGGACGACGAAGAGGATCGCGCCTGATTCCTCTGCAGGCGTCCATCGGACGTTGACCTCCCCCTCCCCCGCTCTTAAATGCCGTCGGACCCATGTCCGACGGCAGCACCCACCTCCTGGGATCCCAGCTGGGACGCAGCGAACTGGTCACCGGAGGTGATCCGGTGCAGCGGCTGCTGCCCCTGCTGACCCGCCCCGGGCGGATCCGCACCCAGAACCTCAAGGACGCCGCGCGCGGCTACGTGCTGGCCCGCCTCTCCCGCCAGCTGGACACCCCGCTGTTGTGCGTCACCGCCGACGAAGACTCGGCCGACCATTTGGCAGGCGACCTGTCGTTCTTCCTGGGGGGCAGGGGCACCCTGCTTGAGCCCCGGGTGCTGCGGCTGCCCGCCGACGAGGTCACCCCCTTCGAGGAGCTGTCCCCGGACGCGGTCACAGTCAGCGAGCGGCTGGGCGCGCTGTACCACCTGCGCTCCGGCACCCGCTTCCCTGCCCTGGTGGTGTCGATCCGGGCGCTGTACCGCAAGGTGCTTCCCCCCGACGTCCTCCACGAGCTCTCGGCGCTGATCTCCACCGGCGAGGACCACGAGCCGATGGGGCTGGCCGCCCGGCTGACCGAGATGGGCTACGCCTCGGTCCCGCTGGTGGAGGATCCGGGGACCTTCGCGGTGCGGGGCGGGATCCTGGATGTGTTCTCCCCGCTCTACCCCCGGCCGGTGCGGATCGAGTTCTTCGGGGACACCATCGAATCCATCCGGGCGTTCGATCCGGACACCCAGCGGACCACCGACCCCCTCCCCGCGGTCCGGCTGCTGCCTGCCCGGGAGGTGCTGTTGGGCCAGCGCACCCTCAAGGCGGCGGAGGCCGCGGCCCGCGCGGCGGCGGAGCGGATCAACCTCCCCAGCACCCGCCTGCGCGAACGGCTGGACCAGCTCAAGGAGGGCCATCAGGTTTTGGGGATGGAAGCGCTGCTCCCCGGCTTCTTCGCAGGCGGGCTGCGGTCGCTGTTCGACTACCTGCCCTTCTGGGCACCGCAGCCGCTGGTGTACCTGGATGATCCCCTCTCCATTGATCGCGCCGCCGGCGAACTGCACGCGGAGGTGGAGCACGGCTTTGTGGAGATGGAGCGCCGCCACGACCTGGCGCTGCCGCCCGCCGAGCACTACCTGGAGCCGGAGGAGCTGGAGCAACGGCTGGGCCGACTGCGGGTGATCGAAGGCGGCGGGCTGTCCCTGGGCCAGGAGGAGCAGGCCCCGATCCGCTTCTCCTACGGCAGCACCCACGACCTGCGGGAGGCGATTGTCGCGCACCACGGAGACGACGGCGCGCTGACTCCGCTGTTGGAGCGGCTGGAGCGCTGGCGAGATCTCCGGATCGCCCCGGTGGTGGCCTGCGGCAGCGCCGGCCAGGCGGACCGGCTCAAGCGGTTGCTGGTGGACCGGGGGGTGGTGGCCCGGATGCACGCAGGAGCGCTGGGAGATCCGCTGGCCCTGGCCGAGCCCACCCTGGCCGCCCACCTGTTCGTGGGCGAGCTGTCCCACGGCTTCGTGGACGGCGCCGGCGGGCTGGCGGTGCTCTCCGACGAGGAGATCTTCGGGGTCCGGGCCCGACGGCGGACCCGCGCCCGCAAGGCGGAGAACCCGTTCGCGGCCGGCTTCAAGGAGCTCAAGGACGGGGACCTGATCGTCCACACCGACTTCGGCATCGGCCGCTACACCGGGCTGGTGAAGATGGAGGTCCGGGGGATCCCGGGGGACTTCCTGGTGCTGGAGTACGCCGGCCGGGACAAGGTCTACCTGCCGGTCAGCCGGATGCGGCTGATCCAGAAGTTCACCGGGGGCGACGCCTCCAAGGTTGCGCTGGACAAGCTGGGCGGCACCTCCTGGGAGAGGACCAAGCGGCGGATCAAGGAGAACCTGCTCAAGATGGCGGCGGAGCTGCTGCAGCTGTACGCCGCCCGCCGGGCCCACCCGGGCAGCTCCTTCTCCCCGCCGGACCGCTACTTCCGCCAGTTCGAGGAGGACTTCGAGTTCGAGGAGACGCCGGATCAGGCCAAGGCGATCGAGGACGTGATCGCCGACATGCAGAAGCCCGAGCCGATGGACCGGCTGGTCTGCGGCGACGTGGGCTACGGCAAGACCGAGGTGGCGATGCGGGCCGCCTTCAAGGCCACCCTGGACCGCAAGCAGGTGGCGGTGCTGGTCCCCACCACGGTGCTGGCCCACCAGCACTTCCACTCCTTCCAGAAGCGCTTCACCAACTACCCGGTGACCCTGGAGGTGGTGTCCTCTCTGCGCAAGGCGCCGGAGGTGCGGGAGATCCTCAAGCGGGTCAAGGAGGGGAAGGTCGACATCCTGATCGGCACCCACAAGCTGCTGGGGGGCGAGATCGGCTTTCGCGATCTGGGCCTGTTGATCATCGACGAGGAGCAGCGCTTCGGGGTCAAGCAGAAGGAGCAGATCAAGCGGCTCAAGACCCAGGTGGACGTGCTCACCCTCACCGCCACCCCCATCCCCCGCACCCTGAACTTCGCCATGTCCGGGCTGCGGGACATGAGCATCATAGCCACCCCGCCGCAGGATCGCCGGGCCATCCGCACCTTCGTGGTGAAGTTCGATCCGACGTTGATCAAGGACGCCATCACCCGTGAGCTGCAGCGCGGGGGTCAGGTGTTCTTCGTCCACAACCGCGTCCAGTCCATCCACTCCATGGAGAAGCTGCTCCGGGAGCTGCTCCCGGAGGTCGCGGTGGGGGTGGCCCACGGACAGATGCGGGACGGCGAGCTGGAGCGGGTGATGACCGCGTTTGTGGAGAAGAAGTACCAGGTGCTGCTGTGCACCTCGATCATCGAGAGCGGGATCGACATCTCGTCCGCCAACACGATGATCGTCAACCGCGCCGACCAGTTCGGGCTGGCCCAGCTGTACCAGCTGCGGGGCCGGGTGGGCCGGTCCAAGGAGCGCGCCTTTGCCTACCTGATGGTCCCCGCCCGCCGGCCGGTGACCAGGGACGCCCAGCGGCGGCTGGAGGTGCTGCAGCAGTTCACCGAGCTGGGAGCCGGCTTCTCCATCGCCTCCCACGACCTGGAGATCCGCGGCGCCGGCAGCCTGCTGGGAGAGTCCCAGTCCGGGGCGATCGCCGAGATTGGCTTTGACCTCTACACCCAGCTGCTGGAGGAGGCGGTGGGCGAGCTGCGCGGCGAGCCGCCGCGGCTGGAGATCGAACCGGAGCTGAACCTGCCCATCCCGGCGGTGATCCCCGACGACTACGTGCCCGACGTGCAGCAGCGGCTGGTGCTCTACAAGCGCTTCGCCCAGGTGGGCCACCCGGACGAGGTCTCCGACCTGCGCGCCGAATTGGTGGACCGCTACGGAGAGGCCCCGGACGAGGTGGACAACCTCTCCGAGCTGACCCTGCTCAAGCTTCAGCTGCGCGAGCTGCGGCTGCGCGGGCTGGAGGCGGGCCCGGCCCGGCTGGTGGTGACCCTGGGCACCGAGGCACTGCTGGAGCCGATGAAGGTGGCCGCCCTGGTGCAGCGATCCAAGGGCTTCTACCGGCTGACCCCAGACATGAAGCTGGTGGCCCGCATCGGCGAGGGGGTACGAGGTCCGCAGTTGGTGGCGGAGGCCAAGAAGGTGCTGCAGGACCTGTTCGGCTGCACCGTCCCCCAGGCTTGAGGGCCACCGTCAGTGCCGGGCGGCGGAGGGGTCGTCCGCGGTGGGCTGGTCCCCGGGGTGCAGCGGTAGGAGGAAGCGGATGGTGGTCCCCGCTCCCGGGGTGCTCTCCGCCCAGATCCTCCCGTCGTGCGCCAGCACCAGCCCCTCGGCGATGGCCAGCCCCAACCCCGCCCCCCGGCGGTCGGTCCGGGAGGCCTGCCAGAAGCGGTTGAAGACATGGCGCAGGTTCTCCCGGGGGATGCCCACCCCGGTGTCGGCGACCGAGACCAGGGCGCAGCCGGTCTCCTGCCGGGCGGCGAGGGTGATGGTCCCCCCCGGAGGGGTGAACTTCAGCGCGTTGGAGAGCAGGTTCTCCAGCACCTGGACCAGCCGATCCGCGTCGCCCCACAGCCACAGGTCCCCGTCGTCCAGCTGCAGGGTCAGGTTCCGCCCCTCCTTGGCGAAGGCCGGGAGCTGGGCCTCGCCCACCTCCCGCACCACCGCGGCCAGTGAGATGACCTCCCGGCGGACCACCAGCTTTCCGCCCTCCAGCCGGGTCATGTCCAGCAGGTCGTCGATCAGCCGCTTCATCCGGGGGGCGCTGCGCAGCGCCACCCTCACCTTGCCCGCCGACGCCTCGTGGGAATGGTCCTTGAGCAACAACTGCATCGCCGCGACAATCACGTTGAGCGGCCCGCGCAGGTCGTGGGCCACGATCCCCGCCACCTCGTCCCGGTCGGCCACCGCGCGGGAGGCGGCGCTGTACAGCAGAGCGTTGTCCAGGGTCAGCGCCGCCCGGGCGGCCAGCTCCTCGAAGAAGGACCGGTCGTAGGGCCGAACGCGCCGCACCCCCTCCAGGGTGGCCACCGCCAGCGCGCCCACCTGATGCCCGCGGGCGACCAGCGGCAGCAGGACCACGCTCTGGGTGCGGGCCCGGCTCCAGGCCCGGGCCTCCTCCTCGTCCTGCGCGATCCGCGAGGCCCAATCGGGGGGAAGCTCCTCCAGCAGCTGGGTCTCCCCGGTGCGCTCCACCTCGGAGAGCAGGTGCGGCCGCAGCCGGTCCGGATCCCGGGTCAGCGCTGCCACCAGCCCCGGGTCCCTGCCGCTGACCGCGAACCGCCGCAGCACCCCTTCGCCGTCCAGGGCCTCCAGGACACACAGGTCCCCCAACTGCGCCACCACCAGATCCGCCACCCGGGTGCACAGCTGCCGCAGGTCTGTCTCGCGCAGCAGCACCGACCCCATGGTGGCCAGGAAGGCCTGGTACAGCTCCTTGCGCTTGCGGGCGGTGACCTCGGAGGCAA
>JALYOC010000127.1 GCA_030857095.1 Myxococcota bacterium
ACTTCTTTCGGATCTCGTCTTCCGTCGTCACCCTGCCCGTAGATCACGCCTCGCGATCACCGTCGATCCCCACCAGCCCATCCCGAGCAGGTATCAACGGGGCAGCTTGTTTCTGCTCGCCGCCTTAGAGTCGGGGCTGCCCGACTACGGCGCGCCGAATCCGCCCAGCGCCCCGGTGCCGAAGGCGGCGGCGCTCTGGCTGGCGCGGACGGCGGACTGGGAGAACATCTGGAAGGCCCCGCGGATCTCCGCCGCCGAGTTGCCCGGGGTGAGGATCCACTTGTCGTCGATCCCCATCTGCCGGAACACCTGGCGGAAGGAGGTCTGGCCATCGGCGATCCCCATCGCCGCCACGATGTGCAGCTCGGACTTCTTCAGGTCCTCCACCAGCCCGGCCACGTCCCTGGCGGTGTGGCGGCAGGAGTGGAGATCCGCGCCGTCGGTGATCAGCAGGGTCACGGTGCGGGCCATCACCCCGTTCTGGGCGAACTCCTGGGCCTTGGCCAGCACCGTGCCCAGCAGGACCACCGACTGGTCATAGAGCGGGGTGCCCTGCTGGGGATCGTAGTTGGTGGCGTCCAGCAGGGTGGCGGAGGTCACCGGCCGGAACGGGTTGAGCACCTCCCCGTTGAGGAAGCGGGTGTGGAACAAGATGGCGTCCTTCTGCCTGGAGGCCACCAGGGCGTTGACCACCAGGTTGTGTCCCTGCCGCACCAGCTCCGCGTTGCCCCCGGACTGCATGGAGCCGGAGTCGTCGGGCATCACCGTGACCAGCACCACCTCGCTGGCCTGGACGTCGTCCACGCAGATCCCCAGGCCCGCCTGGATCTGCGCGCCCAGGTCCACCACGGTCAGGGTCTGCATCGACCCGGGGGAGAGGACTCCGTCGGCCTGCGCCGACTCCAGCAACGTCTGCACGGTCTTCGATGAGCGGCTCATGGTTACAGGCTCCAGTGGGTGAGGGGGTCGGTGGACTTGACCAGGTGCATTCCGGCGCGCGCGAACCGCTGCAGCGCGTCGTCCGCCTGGGCGGTGAAGTCGGCGGCGAAGCCACCCTTGCCGTCGGGCACGGTGACCGAGGACATGCAGTCGGTGAGGATGAACACCTTCTTTGCCAGCGCCGGATCCTGGGCCACGATCTCGGTGAGCAGATCGTCGATGGTGCTCTTGACGCAGTGGCTGGCCGCCTGCCCGGCGATGATCACCGCGTCGGAGGAGATCAGGGTCTTGAGGAACTGGGTGTTTCGCTGCGCCAGCGGCTGGCCGTCGAAGCGCGAGAGCACCTCTGGCCGCAGCACCGAGTAGTTCTCGGTCAGCGGGTTGCCGCCCTTGACCTCCACCCAGCTCTGCACCCCGCGGGCGAAGGAGTGGAACATCCGGGCCTCGTGGATCACCCCGGCCAGCGCGTGGCCGTCACTGCCCAGCACGCAGTGGGGCGGCCACAGGTACAGCTTGTACTTGCCGGCCTTCTCCAGCTCCGCGCAGTAGTGCTGCACCTGCTTGAGTAGCCATGGATAGTTCCCGTTGCACAGCCAGCCGACCATCGCCGGGTTGGGGCGCACCTGCCCGGAGTCGATCTCCGCCAGGGTCAGCTCGCGGTAGGGGGCCAGCGGCTGGTCGGATGCGTCTACCCAGAAGGAGGGGAAGAAGATCTGGTACGCGAAGTGGGTGTCCATCGTCGCGGTGATGTGGGTGAGGTTGGGGAGGTTCTTGTAGATGAACTGGGCGATGCGCCGGTTGTCGTCGATGGCGCCCTGTCCGCTGCGCCCGCCCACGTAGAGCGATCCTTCGGGGAAGCAGAAATCCCGCTGCACGTCGATCAGCAGCAGGTGGAGGTTCAGCTTGTCCGCCGCGGAGGCGGGAACGGAGTGCTTCTTCCGCCAGGAGGAGGCCTCGGTGAAGATCCGCTGCTGATCGGGGCCGTAGTGGAACCTCTCCGCGTTGGCCGGCGAGTACAGCGAGGGGACCGGCAGCTCACTTCGGATCGACGCCATGGCACTGCTCCTTTCGGGGTTACGACATCTGCAGCACAAGCACCTGTTGGGTCCGGACAGCGATCAGCCCCCGGCCGTCAAACAGCAGCGGCGTGGCGGAGTCGACGAAGGGCTCGGTGTCCGGGAACTCGCGGGTGACGGTGGGGACGCCTCCGACCAACTCGACCCGAACCACTCCCCGGTCGGTGGGGACGAAGAGCAGAGGGCCCACCGCCACCGGATCTGCCTGCAAGGTGGTGAGCCACTCCGGGGGCCCATCCAGTCGTCCCAGGAGCTTGCCGGCTGCGTCCACCACCAGCAGGGAGTGCCGGACCTGCGCGCGATCCCGGACGGTGGTGAAGATCCAAGCATGGGTGTCACTGATCGCGAAGCGGGCGCCAAGCAGGGTCCCCGTCAGCGAAAGGGCAGACGGGTCTTCCCTCAGCCCGACCCGCTGGACGTCGAAGGTGAACAGGGTGGTGAAGTTCCCGGCTCGGTAGAAGCCGGCCCCGAAGCGGTCGCCCACGGCAAAGCGGGTCTGCCCCTCCAGCACGGCGCCCACCCGCTCCGGACCCAAGGTGCCGTCGCGGTACAGGCCACCGGCGGCCAGCCAGTACAGATGCCGGTCGTTCGCTGCGAGCTGGTCCGCGGACAGGGCCGATTCAGCGTCCGGCCGGGGCCCAGGGGGGCGCAGATTATTATGATCATAATAATATTGCCCGGAGCCGGAGCCGGAGCCGGAGCCGGAGCCGGAGCCGGAGCCGGAGCCGGAGCCGGAGCCGGAGCCGGAGCGGTGCTCGTCGTGACCGCAGCCAGCGCACGGGGGAGGGGAAGTGGCGGTAGGAGGTAGCTGTGTGCCGGAGAGGGGGACAGCGCGGGCGCTGGCCTGGTTCACCCCCCACCACTGGCGAGCGGCGCGAACGAAGCGCAGCCCGGATGCGAGGGGCCCTGTTCGGAGGACAGTCCCGGCCTGGTCCAGGTAGCCGGTCCCCTGGTGTGAGACGCAGTAAAGCCTTCCCCCGCGGATGACGGCGGAGAGGATGACTCCCTCCGTGGAGAAGACGGTGCGCGCCACCACGTTGCCGCGGACGGTGATCGCCGGCCGTACCTGGAGCTGCGCATGCGGCTGACAGGAGGGGCAGCCAGTCCTGGCGTGCTCCAGGCCGCAGGAGCGACACCGCTTGAAGGTCAGCGAGTCCAGCAGCGTTCGAGGGAAGGGACTTCGCTCATCGCGTTCGAAGATCCCCTGCAGGACAGCCAGCAGCTCGTCCGGGAGCGAGTTCACCGGACGCGCCGGCCGTGGGTACTGGATCTGAGAGGAGAAGACCGACAGCCGGCGCAGGGCGCGTTGACCGGGAGGAATCCGCGGCGCCCCTCCTTGCGGCCGGTGGATTCCTCCCCAGGGCCCGACCAGCAGCAGGCTCTGCATCAGCAGCGCGGCGAAGGCGAACCAGTCCGCCGACGGTTGATAGGGCCGATGGAGCACCGGCTGCTTTCCG
The DNA here is from genome assembly GCA_030857095.1 of Myxococcota bacterium. Lineage (GTDB taxonomy): Bacteria > Myxococcota > Myxococcia > Myxococcales > Myxococcaceae > JALYOC01. The sequence goes on from JALYOC010000127.1 coordinate 3,473, forward strand.
TCCGTCAACAGCGGGTCCAGGAAGCGGTCGGTGAAGACCCGGCTGAGGAAAGGACCGAACTGGAAGCTGTCCGCATCGATCAGGTGAACCGCGGATCCCTGGATCAGGACATTGAGGTCGTTGAAGTCACCGATCACCACGCTGCGCTGATGCAAGGCCTCCACCGTCTGGTGAAGCCCGCGGAACACCTCCACCACCGAGCCGGAGGGAAAGGCGCGCCGGAAGACCGGATCCGACAGCCGCAGCAGCGGCTCGGCCTGGTCGATCCGCCGCATGGTGTAGCCAAGCACCCGCCGCCCGCGCTTGTCGGTTGCCAGCCTGGAGGGACAGACCACCGTGGCCGGGAGCCCGGTCGGGAAGGCGGGCAGCTTCCGCTGCTGCTCCTCCAGCCGGTCGCGCGCCGTCTCCTGCTCCGTCTTGAGACCATGGAGATCCGGGTGGTCCGGCGTCTTGAAGACCTTGATCACCTGGTCGGGACCGAAGGGGAAGATCTCCGCCTCCCCGCCCTTGCCCACCAGGGTGGCGGGATCCAGGGGAACCCGCCGGCCGTCCACGTAGACGTCCATCTCAGGCCTCCCCGGGCGCGCGGCGGATCGCTACCAGCGTGGTGTCGTCCAGGAGCCGGCCGGTCTGCCTGGAGACGACGGTCAGCCTGCGACGGAGCATGTCCCGGTTGGTGAAGACCCGGTCGTCGACCAGTGAAGCCACGTCCGGCAGATCCAGCACCCCATCGGTGCCCAGCAGCAGGGACTGCAGACCATTGAGTGGAAGCGGCTCGATCCTCAGCGGCACCCGGGCGCCCAGGAGCCGGTAGCCCAGGTAGGGCGGGGCGTTGTGGGCAAAGGGCCCCAGCGACCGAAGCTGGCCGTTGATCCCCACCACCCCGTCACCCACCGAGAAGAGCCAGCCCTCTTCGGGGAGCAGGAACGCGCCGACCAGGGTGAACAGGAAGCAGGACTCGACCCGCTCGGCGCGGGCTCCGCCCATCAGATGGGTCAGCTGGTCCAGGTGGGCGACCACCTCCTCGGCGGCGCGCGCCAGCAGGTCAGCGGGGCGGGGCGGGTCCTTCTCCAGGCCCAACCACACCCGCTGGACGAAGAGCTCCACGCCCACTCGCGCGCCAAGCTCGGTGAAGGCGCCACTGGAACATCCATCCGCCACCGCGGCCACGAGTCCCCTGGCTCCAGTCCGCCAGGCAAAGGCGTCCTGGTTGTTCCTTCCCGCCAGGCTGTGGGTCCTGCCGACGACGCTGCCAGCGGCGATCTGAAGTGGGAGGGGCATGGGCACCGTTCGACTTAGTGTTACTTAGACACGAAATATAAATAGTGTCGAAGGCACACGAAGTCAAGGCGCGCCAGCGCCCCCCGGCGCACCCGAGGACCGCGACCCGCGGTGACTACCGCTCGTCGACGACCTGACCATCCAGCGGGATCAGTCGGGTGGCGATCCCCGTCCGGCCCAGGCGGGTCTCGGTGAGCACCCGCTCGCACTCCGCCCAGACGATGGGGCCCAGCACCTGCCAATGGGAGGGGGAGCGGATCCTCAACCGCAGCAGGGCCACGGTGAAGTTCAGCGGCTCGGGAGGATCGCCGTCGTCGGGCAGAACCGAACGCACCGCCCCGGGGAGGTTGGACTCCACCAGGGTGCGCGCCACCTCGGTCACCGGGCGCTCCGCGGATGGCGGCAGCAGCACCGCGAAGGCGTCGGTGTGGATCCGGACCGTCTTCCCGGTGGGGAACAGGGTCTGCAGCCCGTGGACGATGGCCCGCAGCGCCTGGTCCCCGACCTCGAACCCGTAGCGCATGTTCAGCGCGATGGTCCGCTGCAGGTCCACCACCACCGCGCCGATCTCCCAGGCGTCGTGGTGGGCGTGGGTGGAGAGATCGTACTCCGCCTTGATCAGCGCTCCCTGGGTCAGGGCCATGGCGTGGAAGGCGCCGGAGATCCGGTCCGGATACCCGCGCCGGGCCTCTTCCGCCTCGATCAAGGCGTCCAGGGCGAACGCCGCATCCGGCACCCCGGTCCTGGACACCTTGGGGTCCAGGGCCTCCAGCTTCCGCACCAGCTCCTCGGAGAGGGAGAACGCCATTCCTACGGGGTGACCCGCTCCATCATCCGCGCGAACGGGATCGTCTCCCGGACGTGGTGCAGGCCGCACACCCAGGCCACGGTGCGCTCCACGCCCAGCCCGAAGCCGGCGTGGGGGACGCTGCCGTACCGGCGCAGATCCAGGTACCAGCTGAAGGCCTCCTTGGGGAGCTTGTGCTCCTCGATCCGGCTCTCCAGGGTGGCCAGATCCTCCTCGCGCTGCCCGCCGCCGATGATCTCGCCGTAGCCCTCGGGGGCGAGGATGTCCATCCCCAGCGCCACCTTGGGGTTGTTGGGATCGCGCTTGAAGTAGAAGGCCTTCATGTCCGACGGGTAGCGGTGGACGATCACCGGCCGGTCGAACTGGTTGGCCAGCACAGTCTCCTCGTCGCCGCCGAAGTCGTCGCCCCACTTGGCGGGGTGCCCGGCCTTCTGAAGCCGCTCAATCGCCTCGTCGTAGGTGATGCGGGGGAAGGGGGCCTGGACGTTCTGCAGCTTGGTGATGTCCCGCTCCAGCACCTCCTTGAGCTCCTTCTCGTGCTTCTCCAGGCAGCGCTGGACGATGAAGCTGACCATCTGCTCCGCCAGCTCCATGTCCTCTTCCAGGGTCATGTAGGCCACCTCCGGCTCCACCATCCAGAACTCGGTGAGGTGGCGGCGGGTCTTGCTCTTCTCGGCGCGGAAGGTGGGGCCAAAGCAGTACACCTTGCCAAAGGCCATCGCCGCGGCCTCCATGTACAGCTGGCCGGACTGGGTCAGGTACACCTTGCCCAGATCGAAGTACGGGACCTCGAACAGGGTGCTGGTGCCCTCGCTGGCGGCGGGGGTGAAGATCGGCGCGTCCACCAGGGTGAAGTCCCGCTGGTCGAAGAAGTCGCGGATCGCCTTCTCCACCGTGTGGCGGACCCGCAGGATCGCGTGCTGCCGCTGGCTGCGCAGCCACAGGTGCCGGTTCTCCATCAGGTAGTTCACCCCGTGCTCCTTGGGGGTGATCGGGTAGTCGCGGGACTCGCTGACCACCTCCAGGCCCTTGACGCCCAGCTCGAAGCCGATCGGGCTGCGCTTGTCCGCCTTGACCAGCCCGCGGACCTTGATCGCTGTCTCCTGGCCCAGGTGGTCCGCCCGGGTGAAGGTCTCCGGCTCCACGTCGCCCTTGAAGACGACCGCCTGGATCACTCCGGAGCCATCGCGAATCTGCAGGAAGTGCAGCTTCCCGCTGGACCGCTTGTTGTAGAGCCACCCGCGAAGTTCGACTTCCTGGCCTTCGAACTTCGCAATCTCTCCGATGCGCGCGACTGGTGCTGACATGGGCGCGCCCTTATCACGAAAAGACGAACGCCCCGGAACCTTCTGGCCCCGGGGAATCCTCTCTTCGGTCTTGCTGTTGGGGCCCCTACCGGGCGCGGCGGCGGCGGAACAGCAACCCCAGGGCCAGGGCGGCCAGCGGGAAGGCGACCCCCCCGGTGGCGGAGCAGCCGGCGCTCTGCTGATCAAACTCGTTGGCCGGGGACCCTCCGCCGGTGCTGTACGGACTGGGTTGGCTGGTGGTGGTCGTGGTGGTGCCGGTGCCGGCGTCAGGCGTCCCCTCGGGGGGCGCAGTCCCGCTCCCGGCGTCCGGCTCCTCCGCGGGGGGCGTGGGCTCCACGTCCTCGCGGGTCTCGCCGACCAGCATCCCGTCGTGCACCACCACGCCCACCGCGGAGATGTCGGCGTGCCGGTACAGGCCCTGCTTGAGGTACACCCTGGAGTCGGTCTTGAGGAAGGTCTTCTCCATGACCTTCTCGCCGTTGTACCAGAGCTCCACGAAGCCCACCTTGGGGTCCTTGGACCACTTCACGTGGAAGAGGAAATCCAGCCACTCTCCGCGGCGCAGCGGGGTGGTCCAGATCGTCTTGGTCCAGTTGGTGAGGTGGATCTCCTCGCCCTTGACGTCGAACTCGATCGGGGGAGAGCCGTAGTCCTCGAACTGGTGCCACTGGGTGAAGACCTGCCACTTGGGAGAGGAGGGGTAGCCGGGGTCGAAGTAGGTGGACCACTTGTACCAGCGCTCGGCGCCCTCCGGCTGGTAGGTCACGTCCACCAGCTCGTTGCGGTTGCCGCTGGCGTTGATCGGGTTGTCGCCCTGTTTCACGGTAGCGCGGAGGGCGTACTTCCCCTCCTTCACCCGGTCGGTCTGCACCTGCAGCCGGTCCGCCGAGACCTGCTGGGCCTTGGTCCACTGAGAGATGTCACCCGTCTCGTAGTCCGCGCGCCACAGCACCTTGGCGCTGGCGGACAACGGCACCGTCACAGCGAGTGCGAGTGCGAGGGTAAGGAGGCGTTGGGTCATCGAGTTCGTCCCTGGGTTCGGGTGGCTTTGCAGCTTTTCGGATGGCTCAACGGCTCCGCGAACTGGCCTGTTCCCCGGGGCAAGACCCACCAGGCAGGGGGGCAGGGGGTCGGTAGACGAGGCCTCCACCACAGTCAGGTTGCCTTCCCGGAGGGCGTCTCCTAAACGGGGCTGGCCATGAACGAGCGGTACGAACCGAAGTCCATCGAGACGAAGTGGCAGGACCGTTGGGAGCAGGCGGGCGTGTACCGGGCCAACCGCCGCCCCCAAGCCCCCAAGAAGTACATACTGGAGATGCTGCCGTACCCCAGCGGCAAGATGCACATGGGGCACGTGCGCAATTACCTGCTGGGCGACGTCTATGCCCGCTTCTTCCAGATGCAGGGCTTTGATGTGCTGCATCCGATGGGCTGGGACTCCTTCGGACTGCCGGCGGAGAACGCGGCCATCAAGGATGGCGTCCACCCCGCGGTGCGCACCGCCGAGAACATCGCCTCCTTCGTGAAGGAGATCCGCTCGCTGGGCTACTCCTACGACTGGACCCGGGAGATCAGCACCTCCGATCCCCGCTACTACCGGTGGAACCAGTGGTTCTTCCTCAAGATGCTGGAGCGCGGCCTGGTCTACCGCCGCTTCTCCAAGGTGAACTGGTGCACCGGCTGCATGACTGTCATCGCCAACGAGCAGGTCAAGGACGGGGTCTGCGAGCGCTGTGAGTCGCAGGTGCTGGACAAGGAGATGCCCGAGTGGGCGTTCCGGATCACCCGCTACTCCGACGCCTTGCTGGAGGGCCTGGACACCCTGACCCAGTGGCCGGACCGGATCACCTCCATGCAGCGCAACTGGATCGGCCGCTCCGAGGGCGCGGAGGCCGGGTTCCCGGTGAAGGGTTCGGACCAGAAGATCCGGATCTTCACCACCCGCATCGACACCCTCTACGGCTGCACCTACGTGGTGCTGGCCCCGGACCACAAGCTGGTCCAGGCGATCACCACCCCCGACCGGCGCGCGGAGGTGTCGGCGTTCGCCACCCGCATGGCGGTGATGGGCAAGGAGGACCGCACCGCGGAGGGCGCCACCAAGGAGGGGGCGTTCACCGGCGCGTACGCGGTCAACCCGCTCACCGGCGAGGACGTCCCGGTGTGGGTGGCCAACTTCGTGCTGGCCGACTACGGCACCGGCGCGGTGATGAGCGTGCCTGCCCATGACCAGCGGGACTTCGAGTTCGCCAGGAAGTACTCGCTGCCGCTGCGGACGGTGATCCAGCCGGAGGGCAAGGACCCGCTGGCCGAACCGCTGGAGGCTGCGTTCACCGAGGACGGGGTGCTGGCCAACTCCGGCGCCTTCTCCGGCAAGCGGTCCGTTGAGGCGCGCCGGGAGATGGCCGCCCATCTGGAGAAGGAAGGGAAGGGGAAGGCCACCATCACCTACCGGCAGCGCGACTGGGGCTTCTCCCGCCAGCGCTACTGGGGCACCCCAATCCCGATCGTCTACTGCGAAAAGTGCGATCCCCAGCGCCATGGGATCCCGGTCCCCGAAGACCAGCTGCCGGTGAAGCTGCCGGAGATCGACACCCAGGCGGTGCTGACCGGCAAGGGCGAGCCCCCGCTGGCCAAGGTGGCCTCCTTCGTGAACACCCGCTGTCCCCGCTGCGGGGGACCGGCCCGTCGCGAGACGGAGACGATGGACACCTTCGTCGACTCCTGTTGGTACTTCGCGCGCTACCTGTCGCCGGACTACGACCAGGCGCCGTTCGATCCCGCGGAGGCCAAGCGCTGGCTGCCGGTGGATGTCTACGTGGGCGGCCCCGAGCACGCGGTGATGCACCTGCTGTATTTTCGCTTCTGGACCCGGGTGATGAAGGAGCTGGGGCTCTCGCCGGTGGACGAGCCGGTCACCCGGCTGGTCACCCAGGGGATCGTCAACGGTCCCGATGGGCGCAAGATGTCCAAGCGCTGGGGCAACGTGGTGGCCCCCTCCTCCATCGTCGGCCGCTACGGCGCGGACACCGCCCGGGTGTACGTGCTGTTCGCCGGGCCGCCGGAGCGTGACTTCGACTGGTCCGACGAGCAGGTGGAGGGCGCCCACCGCTTCCTCAAGCGGGTGTGGGTGCTGGCCGCCACCCACCGCGAGGTGGCCGGCGCCACCCACGCCGGCCCCTACGAGGGAAAGGCGCTGGAGATCCGCAAGGCCGCGCACAAGGCGGTCAAGCGGGTCACCGAGGCCATTGAACGGCTGTCCTACAACACAGCCATCGCCGGGATCATGGAGTTCCTCAACTCACTCTACGCGGCGGAGAAGCTGCAGACCCCGGCGGAGCGCGCGGCGATGGCCGAGGCGATCCGGCTGCTGTCGCTGATCCTGACCCCGTTCGCCCCGCACATCTGCGAGGAGATCGCCTCCGAGTATGGCGAGCAGCAGCTGCTGGCCGAGGCGGAGTGGCCGAAGTTCGATCCTGCCCTGGTGGTGGACGACATGCTGCCCTACGCGGTGCAGGTGAACGGCAAGCTGCGCGCGGAGCTGAAGGTCCCCGCCGCGGCGGTGGAGGCGGAGATCCGGGCCCTGGCGGAGGCCGACGAGCGGGTCAAGGCGGCGATGGCCGACAAGCAGCTGCGCAAGGTGGTGTTCGTCCCCAAGCGGCTGATCAACTTCGTCGTGGGCTAGGGCGCCCCCCAGGTGCCCACCGTCGAGCTGGTGATGTGTCCCTCCTGCGGTCACCCGCAGGAGATCTCCGCCCAGTGTGTGGCTTGCGGGGCGGCGCTGCCCGCGCCCGTCTCCGCCACCCAGCCCCAGAACCGTCCCCTCCAGGAGGCCCCGGTGTCGGTGACCCTGGCCGGGCGCACCCTCACCCTTCAGGGGGATCGCCTCTCGTTGGAGGGCGTCCCGGACGCCCGGGTGCTGGCGCTCTCCGAGCTGCGCGGGGTCCAGCTGATCTCCCGAAGAGCGTGGGAGGGCTTGGGGGGCGCGGCACTTTTCGCGGTGGCCCTGGCCTTGGGGCATTCTCCCTTGCTGCGCATGACCTTCGGCCTGCTGCTGGTGCTCTCCCTGATCCTCACCGTCTCCTACCGCCGCTACCGCTGCCGGATCCTCACCGTCAACGCCCGGCTGCCGATCCTCTCCCTGGGGACGTTGGCCCGGCGAGGCGCGGCGGACGACCGCCGGCTGCAACAGGGCTTCGAACAGCTGGGGGCCGGGCTGGCCGCGCGCGGGGTGGAGGTGTTGTCGTGATCCGCCCCTTTGTCTTGCTGCTGTCGCTGCTGGCCTGCTCTTGTGGCTACCGGTTCACCGCCGGGGGAGCGGATCTCCCAGAAGGGGTGCGGAAGGTCTGCGCGCCGCTGTACGTCAACCGCACCGCCGAGGCCGGGTTGGAGCTGGTGTTCACCGAGTCGCTGCGCGCCCACCTGATCCGGGCCGGAACCCTGGGCAGCGACTGCCAGGCGCAGCTCAACGGGGAGGTGGTGGCGGTCTGGGGCGGCCCCACCGTGATCACCAACCGCGGGGTGCTGGCCAGCTACCGGATCTTCGCGCGGGTCCAGCTGCGGCTGACCAAGGCCGACAAGCTGCTGGCGCAGACCGAGGTCACCGGCTGGGAGGACTACCTCCCCTCCGCCGAGACCCAGCAGGACGTGTTGCGGGTGGAGGCCAACCGCCAGGCCGCGCTCCGGAGACTCTCAGACGCGTTGGCCCGCGAGGCATACGAAAAGCTCACCACCGCCTGGTAGGGCAGGTGATGAGCTTTCGTTTCACCGCCGAGGCTGAAACTACGCCTTGGGAGCGGCGACGGCCTTCGCCAGGCGCGAGATGCGGCGCGAGGCGTTCTTGGCGTGCAAGACGCCCTTGCTGGCCGCCTTGTTGATGGTGCGGCTGGCCTCGACGAGCGCCTCCTTGGCCTTCGCCGGGTCCTTGGTGGCAATCGCCTCCCGGGCCTTCTTCACCGCGTTCTTCACGGTGGTGCGAACGGCAACATTCCGGGCGCGACGCTTCTGCGCCTGACGGTTCCTCTTCTCTGCGGACTTCGTGTTGGCCACGGTGGCCTCTCTTTTGAATCGGAAATCTGAAAAAGGGGTCGGCTACCTACAGCGACCCTGGCGACAGGTCAAGGCTGGCAATGCAATCGTGAGCATCTGTGGAGAAGGTCGGCCCCCGAAGCGTGTAACCGCGCGCGGTACAGCGGAAATGCGGCCGTGCGGAAACTCGCAGCACGCGGTGTTTTTCGTCACCCCTCCGAGACAAACCCACAGCTCTCCACAGAGTTGTCCCCACCTTGGCCACAATCGCTGTGGAAAGGTGGACGATCAGGGCAACCGGTAGCGCCAGCGGATCCCTCCGGGGTCGGTGAAGGAGATCCCATAGGCGCCGGCCTCCTCGCCTGGAGTCGCGCCCAGAAAGGCCGCCAGGGCGTCCACGGTGGAACGCGACGGAGCCTCCAACTCCAGCGCCAGCGCCGGCGCGATCCCCTCGGGAGCGGAGACGAACACCAATTCCAGCGTCCGGTCGGTGTAGGCCAACTCGGCGGCGCCCCGCACCGCCGTCCAGCCAATCCGGGGGGCAAGCGCGTCCCAGAACTGCCGCTGGGCCTGTGCGCGGAGGATGGGAAGCCGCAGCCGGGTCAGCGCGGCCCGGGGAGGTTCCCGCGCCGGGGGCAGGCGCTTCTCCTCCGCCTTGGCCTCGTTCCACAGCGCGTCCATCGTCTCCAGGGTGGCGCCGCCGAAGGGGATGCCCTGCTCCCTCAGCCGGGTCTCCATCCGCTGGAAGCGCAGGGTGAAGCGGCGGTTGGCCTGCCTCAGCGCGTCCTCCGGTGGGGTGTTGATGAAGCGGGAGAGGTTGGCCAGGGAGAACAGCACGTCCCCCAGCTCGTGCTCCAGGTGATCGCGGTTGCCGCCCAAGATCGCCTCGTCCAGCTCCCGCAGCTCTTCTTCCAGCTTGGCGCGCACCCCGGCCAGGTCCGGCCAGTCGAAGCCGATGCGGGAGGCCTTCTCGGTCAGCCGCTCCGCCCGGAGCAGGCTGGGGGCGGCGCTGGGGACCCCGTCCAGGACCGACCCTTCATGGCCGTGCTTCTTCTTCCTCTCCGCAGCCTTGAGCCGGGCCCAGTTGTCCAGCACCTCCTCCGCGCCGGTGAGGCTGCCCTGGGCGTCGCCGAAGACGTGCGGATGGCGGCTCTCGATCTTGTCGCTGATCGCCTGGCACACCGAGGCCATGGAGAACTCGCCCAGCTCGTTCGCCAGCTGGGCGTGGAAGACGATCTGGAACAGCAGATCCCCCAGCTCCTCGCAGAACGGCCTCCAGGCGCCTCCGTAGGCCACCCGGTCCATCTCATCGAGCACCTCGAAGGACTCCTCCATTAGAAACGGCCGCAGGGACCGCAGGTCCTGGGCGCGGTCCCAGGGGCAGCCCCCCTCGGCCCGCAGCCGCGCCATGATCCCCACCAGCCGCTCCAGCTGCGCACCCACGGTCGCTGACATGGCGCCCGATTAGCACGCCCCGCTCACCAGGCGTGCCGCCGAGCGCGTCGGGTTGCTTGGGGGCAGGGAGGGGGTGGCCTATCATCCGGACCCGGAAATGCGCCTCGATCGACTCCGCTGCCTGTCCCTCGCGATCCTCCTGCTGGGGGGCACCCCTGCGTCCGCGCAGATCGACCGGGCCCCCCAGCCCATCGATCTGGAACCCAACAGCGGGTCCTACGAAGAGGAGGCGGAGCAGCCGGAGGAGGAGGCGATCCGCGAAGAGGTCCCCTCCCGCCCGGTGCGCGCCGCCCCGCCGGTCCCCGAGTCCCGGCCGACGACGGCCAGGACGCCCGAGATTGCCCCGGTCAAGGCAGCCCAGAAGACCCCGGAGCAGCCTGCCCCGGTCGTGGCCGCACGGGTCCCCCCCAAGCCGATCCTGCTGCCCGCCGCCTCGGATGCCACCTTGCTGGCTACCTGGGATCGTTGGCGCAAGGCCTGGGCGGATCTGGATCTGAAGACGGCGGAGGCCGCCCAGGAGGAGCTGATCACCCTCAAGGAGGATCTGGGGATCGAGGATCTGGAGACCTTCTCCTTCGCCTTTGCCCGGGCCTCCGAGGTCAAGCTGTTGGCCAACGATCCGATGGCCTCCCTGTCGCTGGCGCAGGCCGCGGTGAAGCTGGCCCCGGATCTTCCCAGCTCGCACCTGGCGCTGGCCAAGGCCCAGTTCGCGGTGGACGCTGCCGCCTTCGGTGAGTACGCCGGTTCGGTCCAGAACGGGCTGGCCGCGATGCTGCGGGATCCCCGCTACCAGCGCCCGGTGCTGGCGGACCTGGCCTCGGCGGTGATCTTCGCCCTGCTGGCCACCGCTCTGGCGGTGACCGGGGTGCTGTTCCTGCGCAAAGTCCGCTACTTCCTCCACGACTTCCACCACCTGTTTCCGCGGTCCGCTGCCCGCTGGCAGTCGCTGGCCATCGCAGTGCTGTTGCTGTCCTTGCCGATCGTCTTCCGGCTGGGGCTGACCCCGATCCTGCTGGTGGGGTTCGCCTCGGTGGTGCTGTACCTCTCGGTGCCCGAGCGGATCGTGGCCGCGGCGCTGATCGCCCTGCTGGGCGGGCTGCCCCTGTTGGCCGGGGTGGCGGTGGAGCAGACCGCGTTCGCCGGCACCGTGGCCGAGGATCTCCAACGGCTGGAGCGGGGCGGAGACGCCGCGGAAGAGGCGGCGGCGCGGCTGACCCGGCGCCACCTCAAGGAACAGCCCCGCTTCCCCGAGCTGTTCGCACTGGCCCGCTATGAGCTGCGGCGCGGGAAGCTGGACGCGGCGGTGACCCACTTCAAGGCCGCGGCCGCCCTGCGCACCAATGACGCGCGGCTGCTCACCAACCTGGGCAATGCGATGATGGCCCAGGGGGACCCCGAGGGCGCCGCCGAGATGTACAAGTCGGCGACCCAGGCGGATCCCACCCTGGCCGCCCCGCTGTACAACATCTCCCGGCTCTACAACCGGCGCGCGGCCACCGCCCCCGACGAGCAGGTGGGCGGGGAGCTGGACAAGGCGCTGACGGCGATCACCACCGCCCAGAAGCTGGACGAAGCCCTGCTCACCCGCAAGGAGCCGCCGGAGGAGAACCTGCTGCACAACCGGCTGTTGATCAGCCCGCCCCTGCCTCCCTCCGACCTGACCTCGCTGGCGGTCAGCCCGGAGCGGGGCGACCGGGTGCGGGCCCAGCTGGCGCTGGCGTTGGTGGGGACCGCCGAGGATCCGGTGGCCAGCGTGTATCCGGCGCTGGGCGCGCTGCTCTTGCTGGGGCTGGGGCTGACCGCCGCGCGGCTGGGCTCTTCCCGGGCCTGCGAGAAGTGCGGTCGGGCGGTCTGCCGTCGCTGCGACCCGGAGCTGGGGATGGGCAGCCAGCTGTGCAACCAGTGCGTGAACGTCTTTGCCCGCAAGGGGGTGGTGCCTCCCGCGGTGAAGGTCCGCAAGCAGCTGGAGGTGGACCGCTACCAGGGACGGATGAACCGCCTCTCCTATCTGTTCGGGCTTGTCTGTTCGGGCGCCGGACACCTGTTCAGCGGGCTGCCGGTCCGCGGCGCGCTGTACGTGTTCGGTTTCCTCTTCCTGGTGTTCAACTTCTTCTTCCGGATGGGGATCGTCCGCCCACCGTTTGGGTCGCTGCCGATGTTGATGCGGCTGGCGCCGGTCGGCTTGGCGTTCCTGCTCCTCTACCTTTTGTCCCTGCGCGGCTTGTACAAGCGCCAGACCGAGTAACGCGGCCATGGCCCTCAAAGGCACCCTCAAGGACTTCGGAATCGCCGACATCCTGCAGCTGATCGGTCAGCAGCAGAAGACCGGCATCCTCTTCCTGCGCGCCAAGGAGCAGGAGGTCCAGGTCGGCTTCAAGGACGGCAGCATCGTCAAGGCGGAGAGCACCACCCGAAAGAAGAAGGACCTGATCGGCAACATGCTGGTGCGGGCGGAGGTGATCACCGAGGCCCAGCTCAACGGCGCGCTGGACGCCCAGCGGCGCACGCTCAAGCGGCTGGGAGATGTGCTGGTCACCTCCAAGATGATCACCCCCGAGCGCTTCCGGGAGATGATCCAGCTGCAGGCCACCGAGACCCTGTACCGGCTGTTCTCCTGGAAGTCCGGCACCTACGAGTTCGAGCAGGGCACGGTGGAGGTGGAGGGGGACACCATCACCCCCCTGCGCGCCGAGTCGGTGCTGATGGAGGGCTTCCGGATCGTCGACGAGTGGCCGGTGATCAAGAAGACGATCAGCCGCTACGACATGACCTTCGAGCGCCAGAAGGACCTGCCGCCGCCCCGGGCCCAGAAGGACGCTTTCGACTCCGCGCTGGACGACGTCTTCGGCGACGCGCCGCTGGAGGGGCCGATCAAGGAGAAGAAGAAGGACGAGAACAAAGGAGAGTTCCGCTCCATCTCCGACAACGAGCGGGTGGTGTTCAACCTGGTCCGCCCCGGGCTGGACGTGCGCAAGCTGGCGGACCTCTCCTGCCTGGGCGAGTTCGAGACCTGCAAGGCGCTGTGCAACCTGGTCAATCTGGAGTACCTGCGGGCGGTGTATCCGGAAGGGAGGGCCGCCTCACTGGATGGCGCCACCCCGCTGCTGGAGCGGGTGGCCGGCGCGGTGGGGCGGTTGGTGGTCAGCATGGTGGTGCTGCTGGCGCTTGGCTTTGTCATCTCCCGGGTGGACTTCGAGTCGGTCAGCTTCAGCAGCGCTCCCTCGTCCGGGTACGCGGATCCGGCCACCCAGCACTTCATCTCGCGGGCGCAGGTCAGCCGGATCCAGGCGGCGTTGGAGGTGTACCGGCTGGAGAAGGGCGAGACCCCGGACAAGCTGGAGGCGTTGGTGGAGACCGGGCTGCTGTCCCGCGAGGACCTGCGTTACCCCTGGCGCGAGCCCTACTATTACCGGCGGGTCTCGCCGGCGAAGTTCGTGCTGCTGGCGCCGCTGCGCTGACTGCGCCGTCCCACAGCGTTAGGCTCCTGTCCGTCCGCCCAGCAGGCGAGGGGACAGTGGATCCTTGCATTCGCCGTCGCCGGACGAATGGTAGGGGGGCGTCCCACACAAGCGAGGAAGAGACCACGATTGCCACCGACCACCGCTGAGACCCAGGACGTCGCTACCGCCAAGTTGGACGTGCGTGACAACGAGATCGCCCAGTCGCTGTATGGCGGACAGAACGAGCATTTGCGGTTGATCGAGCGCCGGCTGGGGGTCCGGATCGGCCAGCGGGGGACGGAGCTGCATGTCTCCGGTCCCTCCGACGCGGTGGCCTTCGCCACCCGGCTGCTGGAGCAGCTGGAGGAGATCTTGCGGGCGGGTAAGTCCGTCTACAAGGACGACGTAGAGCAGGCGATCAAGGTCCTGGGGCGCGGGGGCGTGGAGAACCTCAAGGACGTGTTCATGGGGGCGGTGCTGCGCGGCTCGCGCAGGAACATCGCCCCCAAGAGCCTCAACCAGAAGCGCTACGTGGACTCGATCCGCAACCACGACATCGTGTTCGGGGTGGGGCCGGCCGGGACAGGCAAGACCTACCTGGCAATGGCGATGGCGGTGTCCTTCCTGCAGGACAAGAAGGTGAAGCGGATCATCCTCTGCCGCCCGGCGGTGGAGGCGGGGGAGAAGCTGGGCTTCCTTCCCGGCGATCTGGCGGAGAAGGTCAACCCCTACCTGCGGCCGCTTTACGACGCGCTCCACGACATGATGGACACCGAGCGGGCCGAGTCGCTGATCGAGTCCGGGACGGTGGAGGTGGCCCCGCTGGCCTTCATGCGCGGCCGGACCCTCAACGACGCCTTCGTGATCCTGGACGAGGCCCAGAACACCACCGTGGAGCAGATGAAGATGTTCCTCACCCGCCTCGGCTACAACAGCAAGGCGGTGGTCACCGGGGACGTGACCCAGGTGGACCTGCCGATGGGCAAGATGTCCGGCCTGCACCACGCGCGGACCATCCTCCAGGACGTGGAGGGGCTGGAGTTCGTGAACTTCACCGACGTGGACGTGGTCCGTCACCCGCTGGTGCAAGAGGTGATCAAGGCCTACGAGCGCGCCGAGGCCGCCAAACTGGCGGGCACCCCCTCCGCCACCGGGTCGTAGACCGGGTCGCCGCCGCGCGCGGCTTGAAAGGACAGTCCCCGGCCTTTAGGGTGCCCCACTTCGATGACTGAACCCAGGAACCCAGAGGGCGGCCCGCCGCAGCAGCGCACCCCGCTCGATGCGCTCCTGGAGCGGCTGAAGTTCCCGGTGGGGGTGACCGCCCGGCTTGGCAACCTGGTCATGCTGGCGGTGATCTCGGTGGCCGCCGCCTTCGTGCTCTCCCCGGGGCTCTACGGCCAGAACGTCCCCGAGCTTTCGGTGGAGGATGTGGGCAAGCCCTACCGGGCCAGCTCCGCGTCGGGGTTCAAGGCGGACCGGGACTACGAGATCGAGAACCAGTCGATGACCGCCCAGCGCCAGAAGGAGGCGAGGGCGGCGATCCGGCCGGTGTACGACCTCAACCCCGCGGTGCGGTCCCAGCTGGATCTGGCGGTGGTCTCCGCGTTCACCCGGATGAGGGAGATCTCCGCCACCCCGGTGGAACCGCCGGAGCCGGAGGTGGTGGAGACCCCCCCGCCGGGAAAGCGCGGGCCCAAGCTGGCGGCCCCTCCCCCGCTCTCTGCCGAGGAGCAGAAGCAGTTGTTGGATCAGCGGCTGCTGGAGGCCCGCCAGGATTTTGAACAGCGGCTGTTCGGCGCCGGGGTGGAGGGGGTGCTGGAGGCCGAGGACTTCCAGGCGATGGCCGCCGCGCGCTTCTCCCCCAGCGTGGAGCAGGGGGTGCGGCTGCTGCTAGAGCGCGGCTACGCCTTCCAGATCGTCGCCGGCCGGGACGAGCTGGAGCGGGATGGGACCTTGCTGATCACGGTCCGGGACCTCAAGGCCCAGACCGAACAGCAGCGCAGCGTGGTGGCCCCCTCGGTGCTGGATCTGAAGGAGGCCCACGGCGAGCTGGACCGCTTCGCCTCGGTGCCGGGCAACCTGCTGCCGGATCACCCCGCCACCTTGCGCCGCGCCGCGCTGCGGACCGCCAAGCGGCTGCTGCGCCCCAACGTCACGGTGAACATCGCCGAGACCGAGGCCCGGAGGAAGCGGGCCATTGACGGGGTGAAGCCGGCGGTGGTCTCCGTCAAGAAGGGCCAGAAGGTGATCGGGGATGGGGAGCTGATCAACGAGTCCCACCTGGTGATCGTCCACGGGATCCGCGCCCAGACCCGCCGGCTGGACCTGTTCCAGATCCAGGTGGGCGGGGCGGGGATGATAGGCCTGCTGATCGCCGCGGCCTACGTCTTCCACCGGGCCGCCTTCCGCCGCTTCAAGCCCACCCGCAAGGACGCGGTGCTGCTGGGCAGCCTGCTGCTGCTGCTGCTGGGCTTCCTCCAGCTGTGGATCAGCATCTCGGACGCGATCCACGACCGCTACAGCGGCATCCCCTCCGAGGCCCTCTACTACGCGGTGCCGGTGGCGGCGGGCGCGATGCTGGTGCGCTTCATCCTGGCCCAGGAGCTGGCGCTGTTCTTCGCCATCGTCTTCTCCGCGCTGGCCGGGGTGATGTTGGGCAACTCGCTGTCCTTCACCGTGTTCACCCTGATCGGCTCGCTGGTGGCTGCGGACCGGATCACCCGGGCCAAGGACCGGGTGGGGATCTTCAAGGCCGGGTTGGCGGCGGGGGTGGTGAACCTGTTCGCGGTGCTGGCCCTGGCCCTGGCGGCGGGCAAGGGGCTGACCAGCGAGACGCTGCTCACCTCCGCCTTCGCGTTCCTGGGCACCGCGCTGTTCGTGCCGGTGACGGTGATGGCGCTGACCCCGCTGGTGGAGGTGGCCTTCGGCTACGCCTCGGACATCAAGCTGCTGGAGCTGGCCAACCTCAACCACCCGGCGCTCAAGGAGCTGATCGTCCAGGCCCCGGGCACCTACCACCACTCGATCATCATCGGGTCGCTGGTGGAGAACGCCGCCGAGTCGATCGGGGCCAACCCGCTGCTGGCGCGGACCTGCGCCTACTACCACGACATCGGCAAGGGCCGGAACCCGCTGTTCTTCGGGGAGAACCAGAAGGGGGAGAACCGCCACGACGCGCTGGCCCCCTCGATGAGCGCGGTGATCATCAAGCGCCACGTCACCGAGGGAATGGAGATGGCCCGCCAGTACCGGCTGCCCAAGCTGGTGGCGGACGCCATCCCCCAGCACCACGGCACCCGGCTGGTGGGGTACTTCTTCCACAAGGCGGTCAAGGACCAGGAGGGGAAGGAGAACCCCCTGCCGATCGACGAGAGCATCTTCCGCTACCCCGGCCCCAAGCCGCAGTTCCAGGAGGCGGCGCTGGTGATGATCGCCGACGCGGTGGAGGCCTCCACCCGGGCGATGCCCGATCCCTCCAGCGCCAAGATGCAGGCCCAGGTGCAGAAGATCATCAACCTGATCTTCTCCGAGGGGCAGCTGGACGAGTGCGATCTGACCCTACGGGATCTGACCCTGGTGGCCCGGTCCTTCCTCCACACCCTGGAGGGCATCTACCACACCCGTCCGGAGTATCCGCCCGGCGCGCTGATGGTGGGGCGGCAGGGGGAGGTGATGGGCACCACCAACCCCGAACCCCGAAGGACGACCGGGTCCGCATAGGTTACAACCCGTCCCGATGCGAATCGTGCGTGGGAAGCTGATCCCCCGGGATGACGGAAAGCGGATCGAAGAGGTGGTGGGGCTGGCCACCACCGGGACCTCCTCGGTGTCGGTGGCCAAGATGAGGGCCCCCCCCGGCTGGACCGAGCCCTACCAGACCCCGGAGTTCGACGAGGTGGTGGTCGTCTCCCGGGGCGCGCTGACCCTGCAGATCGGCAAGAGAATCGAGACCATCTCCGCGGGGGAGACCGGGCTGGTCCCGGCCGGGAAGCGGGTGCAGTACCGCAACGACGGCGCCCGCGCCTGTGAGTACCTCTCGGTCTGTGCCCCCGGCTTCCGCCCGGCGCTGGCGCACATGGAGCAGCCGCCGCCCCGGAACCTGATCTCGATGACGGTGGGACACGGCCGGGGCAAGCATCTGGCCGCCCAGGTGGAGACGCTGGCCCTGGGCTTCCTGGACGCGCTGGGGCTGGAGGACTGCGAGGTGTCGATCTCCCTGGTGGGGGACCGGGCCATCCGGCGGATCAACCGCACCTGGCGGCAGAAGGATCAGCCCACCGATGTGCTCAGCTTTCCCGGCGGCGAGGCGCCCCCGGGCGCGCCCGGTCCGCGGCAGTTGGGGGACGTGATCATCTCGGTGGACACCGCGGAGCGGGTGGCCGGGGAGGGGGGGCGGACGGTGGAGGCGGAGGTGGCGCGCTACCTGGCCCATGGGCTGCTGCACCTGCTGGGGCACGACCACCACCAGCCGGGGGAGGCCCGCAAGATGGCCGCCGCCGAGAACCGGCTGCTGGGGGCGCAGGGAATGCTTCACACCAATGAGGGGATCCGCCCAGTACCGAAGAGACGCCGGCCGCCGGCTTGACTCACCCGACACCGGGGCGGGAATCTAGGCCGCATGAGCCAATGGCCAATCGACCTCGACACCGAGTCCATCCAGTACGAGGGGACCTGGTACACCCGCGATGAGCTGGCCCGCCGGATCAAGAGCATGCTGGACGCGGGGGACTTCGCGGTCGGCCGGCCCAGCGCCGCGCTGGAGGAGCTGACCCTCACCCTGACCGGGTTGCGGACGGTGGCGTTCAAGATCACCCCGGACATGGCGGACGCGATCAACCAGGCCGCCGGCCGCCAGGGCCGGACCGCGGGGGGCCTGATCCGCGAGGCGATCTCCGACTACCTCGGCTTCGCCTCCATGCCCGCCCGGGACTCCGCGCCGGCTGCAGCGCCCCGCCCGCCGGAGCGGCACGGCAAGAAGCCCACCGATCCGGAGCTCCCGGCGGTGACCATCACCCATCCGGGGGCGCTGCCTCCGGACCTCAAGGCCACCCAGCAGATGGTGATCCCGCCCCAGGTGATCGCCGGGCCCGGCGCGCTCAAGGCGCTGATCCCCTCGGTGGTGGTGGACCGCTCGGTGGTCTCCGAGGACGTCTCCCCGGAGGAGGCCGCCGCCGCGGTCACCCTCAAGCCCAAGAAGTCCGAGGACGAGCCGGCCGAGCGCGGCTGGTTCGGACGGTAGGACTGCTGGGCCCCGCCCGGTTGCCCGGGCAGCAGGCCCCGCGGATCCCCAGGCGCATCGTGGCGCGTGCCCGCCCGGTGGCTCCGTGCTACTGAAACCGGATGCCTCCCGCCGTGGCCCAGGCCGCCGAAGTCTCCTCCGCCACCCCCAGGTCCCGCGCCGCGCTCATCCGCGGCCGCCTGGGTCTGGCCGCGCTCTCCGGGGTGCTGGGGGCGCTGGCCTTCCCCCTGGCGTTTCCGATCGGTGAGCGCCGGGAGCTGTTCGCCTCCGGGATCCTGGAACCGCTGGCCTTCGTCTGTCTGATCCCCACCCTGGTCGCCATCCGCGGGCTGGGGGCGCGCAAGGCCATGTTCTGGGGCTTCGTGGCCGGCGAGGTCTTCTTCACCGGCGCTTTCTGGTGGGTCAACGTGGCCATGACCACCTTCGGGGGGATGCCGCACTTCCTGAGCATCCCCGCGCTGCTGATGCTGGCCGCGTGGTGCGCGCTCCACTGGGGCCTGGCCTTCGGGGTCACCCGGCATCTGGAGAAGCGGCTGGGCTGGCCGATGGGGCTGACCCTGGCTCCGGTGTGGATGGCCAGCGAGCTGATGCGCAACTACTTCTGCTCCGGCTTCCCCTGGGCCAACCTCGGCTACAGCCAGATGCGCAACCTGTGGCTGTCGCAGACCGGCAGCCTGGCCGGGGTGTACGGAGTGGCCTTCCTGATCGCACTGATCAACGGCGCGCTGTTCGAACTTTTGCGTTGGAAGCGGTACCGGGAGCGGGCGGCCCCCCGCCGGTTGATCGCGGTGGCCGCCGCGTTGCTGGTGTTGGGCCACCTCTACGGCGCGCTGCGAGTCTCCGCCTATGATCGGGCGGCGAAGGACGCGGCCACGGTGAACGTGGCGGTGGTGCAGGGGAACATCGACCAGCGGCTGAAGAACGCCCAGGGGCGGATGGCCCGCAACATCCTGGAGGCCTACAACCCGCCCACCTCGGCGGCGGACGCGGCGGGGGCGGATCTGATCGCCTGGCCGGAGGCCTCGTTCCCGTTGGCCTTCCCCAAGGGCAGCACCAAGGTCCCCAGCACCGCGGAGATGCCCCAGGCCGCCGGGCTGAGCCAGGACCGCTACGGCGCACATCTGTTGTTGGGGGTGGACGTGTTCGATCCCCGGGACTACCGGCACGGGAACGAGAACGCCTCCTACCTGGTGGGGCCGGACCGAAGCGTGCTGGGCCAGTACACCAAGTACCACCTGGTCCCGTTCGGCGAGTACGTGCTCTTCGACCTGGACAAGTACCTGCCCATCGACAACCTGGTGCCCGGCACCTTCAAGCCCGGCACCTCGCTGGAGCCGATGGACGTGCCGCTGCGCAACGGCCAGGGCACCTTCCGGGTGGCGCCCCAGATCTGCTTTGACGCCATCTTCCCGGAGATCAGCCGGACGTTTGCCAGCAAGGGGGCGCAGGTGTTGATCAACCTCACCAACGACGCCTGGTACGGCTTCTCCTCCGCGCCCTTCCAGTTCCTGCGGATGGTGGCGATGCGCTCGGTGGAGACCGGGCTGCCCACCGCCCGGGCCGCCAACACCGGGATCAGCGCGTTTGTGGATCCGGTGGGGCGGATCAGCCAGCCCACCCCGATTGGCCTGGTGAAGTCCGAATCCAACCGGGTGGACGCGACCTTGCGGGTGCCCTCCGAGTGGCGGATGGAGCCGATCAAGCTGGCCAAGGCCTGGTCCCCGTACGTTGTGGTCGGGGATCTTCCCGCCTACCTTGCCGCGCTCTTCACCGTGGGCGCCTTCTTCCTGGGAGTGGTCAGGATGCAGGCCGCGCGGAAGACCCACACTCCCTAGCGCTGTTCACCTTCTCGAGGACACCCAGATGGCAGACATCACCCCCCAGTTAGGCGACCTGAAGTCCCGCCTCGATGCGCTCCGGGGGCATCTTTGACTTGGATCGCAAGCGGTCACGGATCGCGCTGATTGATCGGGACTCCGCCCAGCAGGGCTTCTGGGACGACAACGTCAAGGCGCAGGCGCTGCTCAAGGAGAAGTCCGGCCTGGAGGCGGCGGTGAACACCTTCGAGCGCGCCTACCAGGGCGTGGCCGACGCGCTGGAGCTGTACCAGATGGCGGCCGAGGAGGCCGATTCGGCGACCGCCGCGGAGGTGGAGGGTTCGATCCCGTCGCTGGAGGCGGAGGTCTCCCGGTTCGAGCTGGCCCGGATGCTGTCGGGCGAGAACGACAAGGCCAACTGCTACATGGAGATCAACGCCGGGGCCGGCGGCACCGACGCCATGGATTGGGCTTCGATGCTGATGCGCATGTACACGCGCTACGCGGAGTCCAAGGGCTGGAAGGTGGAGATGAACGACTTCGTCGCCGGAGAGGAGGCGGGGGTGAAGAACGCCTCCCTCTACATCCAGGGCGACTACGCGTTTGGCTTCCTCAAGGCGGAGAACGGGGTGCACCGGCTGGTGCGGATCAGCCCCTTTGACGGCAACGCGCGCCGGCAGACCGCCTTCACCTCGGTGTTCGTCTACCCGGAGGTGGAGGACAGCATCGTGGTGGACGTCACCGAGAAGGACGTCCGCGAGGACGTCTACCGGTCCTCCGGCGCCGGCGGCCAGAAGGTGAACAAGACCTCCTCCGCGGTGCGGCTGACCCACGAGCCCACCGGGATCACCGTGGCGGTACAGAACGAGCGGTCCCAGCACGCCAACCGCAACACCGCCTGGAAGATCTTGCGCTCCCGCCTGTACGAGGCGGAGGTGAAGAAGCGCGAGGCGGTGCGCGACGCGGTGGAGGCGGGGAAGATGGACGTGAGCTTCGGCTCGCAGATCCGCAGCTACGTGCTGGCCCCCTACCGGATGGTGAAGGACATGCGCACCGGGGTGGAGAAGGGCAACACCGACGCGGTGCTGGACGGGGACATTGAAGACTTCATCACCGCCCAGTTGTTGGGGGTGAAGAACCCCAACCGCAGCTCCGGGGCGGAGTAGGGAAGGCAGGGACCGGCGGGCTTGGAACCCTTCCGCGGCGGCCAGCGTCCTGCTGCGGTGATCACCATCCGGGGCTTGCTGACCGTCTTGTTCCTCGCCGCCACGGCCCGGGCCCAGGGGGATCCGGTCGGCTCTTCATCGAGGAAGGGGGAGCCGGCGCGGCTGGTCCAGGCCCGGAAGAACGCCGAGGCGGACATCCGGGAGACCTTCCGGCGGGCCCAGGTCAGCTATCCGCCGGCGGAAATCTTCCTGCGCGCGATCAAGGACGAGGACGTGCTGGAGCTGTGGGCGGCCTCCGTCCGCGGCCGGCCGATGACCCGGGTCAAGACCTTCCGGATCTGCATGCGCTCGGGGCAGCCGGGGCCCAAGCGGGAGCAGGGGGACGGGCAGGTCCCGGAGGGCTTCTACCGGGTGGACCGGTTCAATCCCCAGAGCGCCTTCCACCTCTCCTTGGGGATCGACTATCCCAACTCCAGCGACCGGCTGCGCAAGACGGGCCCCAGTCCCGGCGGAGACATCTTCATCCACGGAGGCTGCGCCACCATCGGCTGTCTGCCGCTGGGGAACGGACCGATTGAGCAGCTGTACGTGATCGCCACCGACGCCCGCGCCAACGGCCAGCGGGGGATTGAAGTCCACCTCTTTCCCACCCGGTTGGAGGCGGCCCGGCTGGCGGCGCTGGAGGCGGATCCCTCGCTGCCGCCGGAGCTGCGCAGCTTCTGGCGGGAGCTGGGCCCCGGCTTCCAGGCCTTCGAGGCCACGCGCCGGCCTCCGCGGGTAGCCATCGACCCCCGGTCCGGTGCCTATCAACCTCGCCAGTCCGCCCGCCAATAGCCCGGGTTGGCCGGACCCCGGGGCTGACCCCTCTGCGTTTGCGTATTTCGATCCGCAAACGCGTGCCCTCCGCCCAGAAGGGTCTAGCCCCCGAGGGGGGGTGTCCGTCTCTGTAGGGAAGCTTTCGGGCCGGAATCTGGAATGCTGGGGAACCAGCCCGGACCCGGGGTGTCGGATGGGGACGGCGAACCGATGGCGGACGGCACCTACCCGATGACGATGGGCCCCGAGGCGCACAGCGCCGAGACGGCGCTCATGGAGCGGCTGCAGCGGGGGGACGCGCGCGCCTTCGAGCAGCTGGTCCGCAGCCACCAGCACCGGGTGTTCGACTTCTGCTACCGGATGTTGGGGGACCGGGAGGAGGCCAACGACATCGCGCAGGACGTCTTCATCTCCGTGCACCAGAACCTGGCCGGCTTCCGGCGTGACGCCAAGCTGACCACCTGGATCTTCCGGATCAGCAAGAACCACTGCCTGAACCGGATCAAGTACCTGGCCCGGAGGGGCTCCCGCCGCCGGGAGGACTTCGACCTGGTGGACGAGTCGCGGCTGGCCGGCGCGCTGGAGCCCCCGCCCTCGCCGGACCGCGGTCTGGTGGCGGAGGCGGAGAAGAACCAGGTGCAGGCCGCCATCGCCCAACTGGAACCGGAGCAGCGGCTGCTGGTCGCGCTGCGAGACATCGAAGGGCTGTCCTACGAAGAGATTGTGGAGATCACCGAACTCCCGGTGGGCACGGTGAAGAGCAGGCTGCACCGCGCGCGCGAGCGGCTGGCGGAGCTGCTGGGGGAAGGTGACGAATGAGCAAGCATCCGAGGTGGTCGCCGTGAACGCATCGCTGAGCCATACCGCCGCCAGGGAGTACTTCCCGGCGCTGATCGACCAGGAGCTGGACCCCGCCGCCGAGGCGAAGGTCCGGGGCCATCTGGTGGAGTGCCCGCCTTGCCGCCAGGGCTTCTTGAAGTACGAGCGGGCGGTGGAGAAGGTCCGCGGGCTGCAGCGGGAGAAGGCGCCGGACGCGCTGGCGACGATGATCCTCCACCGCACCCGCAAGCGGCGTCACGGGCTGCGTGCCATCGTCCGGGCCCACGAGAACTACCGGATGCCGTACGAGATCATCCTCCCCATCCTTCTGGCCGCGGTGATCGCCGCCCTGATGGTGATGTTGATCACCTGAGCGACGTCGGCGCGGTCGTCGGGTGCCTGTTCAGGGAGACGAGATCGTGTAGACGATGGTCGCCTCAAACCTGGTGTCACCCCGGAAGTACTGGGGAACCACCGCGTAGCGTGTGGAGACCACCAACCCATTGTTGGGCGAGTTGAGCGAGCCGCCGTAGGAGATCCGCTCCCCACGCAGCACCGGAACCCCACCTTCCAGGTCTTGCAGGGTCGCAGTGAAGGCCGCCGCGCCATTGGCCACCGGGGCCCCCAGCGGATCGCTATCGAAGCGGGAGTCCATCACCAAGGTGCCCTCGCTCCGGGCCCGTGCCCCCGAGGCGGTGATCGAGGAGGAGGGGAGGCCAAAGCCGATGTCGGAGAGCCGGAACTCGTCGGGGTGGGTGCCAAAACCCTGTCCCTGGACGGACGCGGTCAGCACGTAGGAGGTGTTGGCGCGCAGGATCAGATCCACCCGGCCGCCCCGGATGCCATTGTCCCGTCCCGGCACGACGCTGACGTTGCCCAGGTCCAGGGTGTAATCCAGGTCGGAGTTCGACGAGGCGGTGTTGGAACCCTGGACTCCCGCTCCGGAGGTGGAGTCACTGTGGAACCGCACCGAGACCATCTCCTGCACCGTCCCCACGATCCGGACCGAACCGGTGGCCTGGGCCCAGGAGGGCGAGGCGGTCAGGAGCAGGGTGAGGAAGATCCAGCGAGACATGCAGGACCCTTGAGCAACGGCCGTACCACACCGAAAGGCGATGGATTCCGGACCCTTGCGGAAGGGCGCCGCCGGGTGGGGTTCAGGTTGGGGGTAGCCAGCGACCCCCCGGTTCCCCAAGAGTTCCCATCGGTGGCTACTCTTTTGGCGGTGCCTTCTGTCGTTCTGTAGACTTCGGCCCGTGCGGATGTCCCGGTCGAAGCTTCCCACCGCCCTGGTGGGGCTCGTCTGGATGCTCGGCTTGAGCGCGGCGGCACAGCTTCCGACAGCGTCGATCCTGGTGGATGGGCGGACCCTGGTTGGTCCCAATGCGTTTGCCGCACGTCACGAGGGGCGGTTGGTGCTGCCCATCGTCCCCATTGCCGAGGCCCTGGGCGACGGGGTCAGCGTGGACGCGGTGGCCCGGACCGTCACCGTCCGCCGGCGCACCGGGGTGATCGCCGTTCTGCAGTTGGACTCCGGTCAGATCCTGGAGAACGGGACGCCGGTGATGCTCTCGGCCTCCCAGGGCACGCCCCTGATCCCGGCCGATCCCCGCGCGGTGATGGTTCCGGTGGAGCTGGCCACCGCGCTGCTGGACGCCTCCATCGTCGTTGATCCGGCCACCACCGCGGTGACCGTCTCCCGCGACCTGCCGCAGGTCAGCGTGTCGCAGGGGGCGGCGATTGGCTTCGTAGACCTCCACCAGTCCCGCTACGCCTACCTGGCCAACGTCTCGGACAACGCCTTCAACCACAGCCTCCAGCTGAGCGCCGGAGGTCGGCTCCATGACGGAGAACTCTCCGGGGTGGTCACCCTCGCCGGCGCCGCCACCGGCGCGATCGCCGATCTCCAGCAGTGGCTGTTCGCCTTCCAGCGCCCCAATGGCCAGCGCTTCGTGCTGGGGGACCTGAGCACCGGTGGAGATCTCTCGTTCCTCTCCCTCTCACTGCGCGGGGCCTGGTATCGGCAGCCCTTTGGCGTGATGGACGTGACCACCTTCGCCGGGGGGGCGCGCTCCGGGCTCCTTCCCGACGCCACCAACCCGGATGCCCGGCCCGGACTCAACTTCGATACCCCGGCAGTGGGCACCTACTTCACCCTGGGCAGGCAGGCCGCCCAGGGGCAGGAACACCAGCTGACCAGCTCCGGGGGCCTGATGTGGTTCAACGGCCCCCGTGCCAATGCCGGCATCGTCAGCACCAGCGTGCGCTACTCGACCCGGATCCACTCCTTCCAGGCGGAGCTGGGCGCCGGCACCTTCGAACAGCGTCTTCTGGACGGCACCCTCTCCCGTCGGTTTGGCCTCCTCTTCCAGACCACCGAGACCCTGACCCCGGTGGAGGCGCTGACCCTGGTGGCGGGCTTCTCCCACATCTCCGAGAACTTCCTCTCCATCAACGGGACCGGTGGGCTGCGCCCGATGAACCTGCTCAGCGGGGCAATGCGCTGGCGGGCCGCGCCCTGGCTGACCTTCTCCATAGGCGCCCGCCACCAGGAACACCTCGAGCACCCGGATCGCCCGGTGGACTACGACCTGAGCGCGACCACCTCCGTCGCCCCCGGAGGAGGGTGGCCGACCCTGGTGGTCACCCACAGTGACGGGCAAAGCTCGCTCCTGGGCCCCCGGATGCTGACGGTGGCCAACCTCACCCAGCGTTGGGGAAGCAGTGACCTGTTCCTCAGCGGCACCCGCACCGATCTGGGCACCGCCGGGCCGCAGCTGACCTTGTCGGTGGGCGGAGCCCACCAGCTGGCGCCCACCGTCTTCATCGGCGCCAGCCAGTCCATCAGCGACCGGGGCGCACTGGGGGGCAATGTGGACCTGTCCTTGGCCTCCTTCTTCACCCAGCAGGTCAGCGTGGGGGTGGGGGCCGGCTATCAGTGGGACGGCACCCGCCTGGTGCCCACCGCGCGGCTGTCGGTCCGGGCGGCGCTTCCGGGCAAGCACCAGCTGTCCTTGAGCGTGAACCAGTCGCAGCTGGGCGCCAATGCCTACCTGGACATCTCCGGGTTCTTCTGGGACCGCCCGGCGCCCGCGCCGCTGGGCCGCAACGCCACTGAGCTGCCTCCGGCCCTGGGGGTCTTCACCGGCCGGGTGTTCCAGGACGTGAACCTCAACGGCCGCTACGACCCCTCCGAGGACCGGCCACTTCCGGGCGTGCAAGTGCTGGTCAATGGCAACAACCTGGTCCAGACCGATCCGGACGGGCAGTACCGGGTGGGCAACCTCGCCGCCGGCCGTCACACCGTCCGGCTGAACCTGCTGACCGTGCGCGCGGACCTCTCCCTGCTGGCCGCGGCCAGGCAGGAGGTGGAGATCGGCGCGGAGCGGGAGGCGGTGGTGGACTTCCGGCTGGTCCGGACCGGGCGCATCTCCGGCGTGGTCTGGCTGGATGCAGACGGGGATGGGGAGATTGACGACGAGGAGACCCCGCTGGCCGACGTCCGGGTCGTCGCCGGTCAGCGGGACACGCTCACCAACGCGCTGGGGGACTTCGTGCTCGGGGACCTGCCCCAGGGGGCCCACATGGTGACCGTGGACGAGAAGACCCTGCCCGAAGAGCTGCGGGGGATCGTCCGGCCGCGGGAGGTGGTGGTCACCCCGCCCAAGGAGACGCGGAACGTGCTGTTCCCGATCCATCCCCGGCCCAGGGAGATCGAGATCCGCGAGTTCTAGACTCTAGCCCCGGGGAGGAATGACGAAGGCCTTGCGGCCCTCCACCACCTTGCCGCCATCCTTGAAGTCCACCCGGTATTTGAGGGTGTACTCGCCGGGGGGCAGGGAGGCGGGCACCGCGATGGAGGGAAGGAACTCCGCGCCGCCCAGCACCGGGCCGGGCGCGGCCTCTGCGACCTCCGCCACCCGCTTGCCCGCCTTGTCCAGGATCTCCAGTGAGTGCACCGGTCGCACGTGAGAGTTGCCTTGGTTCTTCAGCTTGGGGACGACCATCAGGTTTGGCGTGGAGGTGGTCACCTCCAGCCCCTGGAGAGAGCCCTGCTTGGTCAGCGGGGTGACCATCACGTAGAAAATCGCCGCCAGACGGAAGTGGAAGCGGATCTGCTTCCGATCGGCCTGGGTCTTGATGTCCTGGGGTCGCTCCTCCACGAACAGCACCGCGGTGTAGTCGCCAGGGGCGGTGTCCTTGGGGACGTCCACCGTCACCCGGATCGGGTGGACCTCTCCGGCGGCCACGGTGAACTCCACCGGGCTGTAGATCATCCACTCGGTGGCGGAGCGGGGGGTGGTCCCGGCGCGCCCGAACTTGATGTCGCCGGCGGAGTTGAGGGTCCAGTCACCCAGCGAGGCCAACAGCCGGACCTTGCCTCCACCACTGCCGCTGGAGATCACGTTCACCACCTCGGTCCGCGACTGACCGGGCGCCAGCGGCAACTCCAGACGGGAAGGAGCCAGCGCCACCTCTCCGGCCAGGGGCGGAGGAGGCGGCGCCTCTTGCGCCAGGGTCGCCAACGGGAAGCTAGCCAGGAGAGCAAGGAGGAGTCGGGGGCTGGCTGGGATCATGGACAAGGAAGGTTCGGCCCGGAGGACAAGGAGAGGAGCAAGGTCAGGGAGGAGGTCCCTGGAACGAAGAACTGCGGCACGATGGTCAGGATCAGGTCGACGGCCCATCCGTCGGTTAGGAACGGGGCACCGCCGCCGGGATTCACGTTCCGGGAGCTCAACCGCGGCCCGCTCATCACCACCACCGGGAATTGAACGGTGGCCGCGGTGGCGGGATAGGTGGCGCGCCCGGACTTGATCACCGTCTGCGCGGGGTCGGTATTGAAGGGCGGGACGACCTGGTGGGGCTGGGGACACACCCTGCCGTTGTCGAGCCGGCGGACATTGATCAGCCCCAACCCTACGTCTCCCAGCCGGATCCCGTCCGGATCGCCGCCCATGGTGGAGGTCGGCACCGAGGCGGTGAGTTGATAGGAGGACTCCGACCTCAGCAGGACCGGAATCATCACCCGGACGATCGCGCTGCGGTTCAACGGGGAGACGTCCCCGAAGTTCACAGTGACCTGGAGGGCCTGCCCGGCGCCTCCCTGGACCAGCACCGTTCCGTTCAGCGCCCCGGTGATGGCAGGCGTCTCGCCGTTGCGAACCTGGAAGTTCTGGGCCTGGGCTACCGAGGCCAGCAGCACCGCCCCCCACCAAAGCGACCTCGTACCTCGAGCCCTCATCGGCGGGGTCAGGGGGTGCTGATGGTGTAGGTGACGGTGGTGGTGAAGGAGCCCGGGCTGAAGAACTGGGGCTTGATCACGAAGAAGGTGTTCAGCATCAGGCCGCCAATGAAGGAGCCCGGCACCACGGTCATGATCCGCTCACCGGTGAGCACCGTGTTGGAGCTCAGGTAGT
Organism: Myxococcota bacterium; assembly: GCA_030857095.1. Lineage (GTDB taxonomy): Bacteria > Myxococcota > Myxococcia > Myxococcales > Myxococcaceae > JALYOC01. Next base: position 32,066 of record JALYOC010000127.1, read on the forward strand.
TGCCCAGCGACTTCTCGGGCTTGAAGTCCCAGCGGGGAGTGGCCGGATCCTGATCCGGATCCAGGGAGGGATCTCCCAGCGAGGCCGCGGCCGGGGAATCCACCCCGGCGGCATAAACGCCATTGTCGGCGCGGGAGGGCGGGACGATCCCGAAACCCACGTCGCTCAACTGCAGCGCCAGCGGATCGGTGCTGGAACTGGAGGAGGTGGTGACCGTCAGCACGTAGCCGATGTTGGAGCGCAGCCGCAGCGGCACCGTCGCCTTCACGAAGGCGTTGGTGTTGAGCGGAGAGACGTCCCCGAAGGAGATGGTCAGCCCCGAGAGCGGATTGCCCTTGTTCGGGTTGCCGGTGATCGTTCCTCCGGACCCCCCGCTCAGCGCCGCCGCGCCACCCGCCGCGATGTCCACATAGCCAGAGACCGTTGCCTGGAGGGTAACGGTTCCCGGATCGGAGCGCTGGGCCCACGCGGTTTGCGCGCAAACGGCCAGCACCACAGCAGACATCGTGACGAGCGGCGAACGGCGCATGAACAAGTGGGTTCCGACTACGGCACCGGGAAGGCGGTAAAGACCACGGTGTGCGAGAAGTTACCCGCCGCGAGGAAGAGCTCGGGCCGGAAGGCGAACTCGCTCTGCACGGTGATGTAGTTGTTGGGGCTGTTCAGTGAGCCGCGCACCGAGATCCGCTCGCCGGTGAGGATGTTGGTCGCAGCGGCCGCGTCCGCCAGGGAGCTGTTGTAGGTCACGGTGTCGGTGGCCAGCACGTAGGTGCCGTTGGTGGTGGCGGTGGAGTCGAACGGGGCGACCGCGGCGTCGGTCCGGGAGCCGGCGTTGAAAACTTGGGAGTTCGGGGTGGACTCAGTGATCGCCTTCACCGCGAAGCCGATCTGGGCAGGGGTCAACGCGGAGGGAGCCAGGTCATCGGAGGCCTGGGCGGTCACGCGGTAGGCGATGTTGGACCGCATGTCGAAGCTGAGCAGTAGCCGGACGAACCCATCCGGATCGGACGGGGTGAGGAGGTTGATGTTTCCGAAGTTGTAGGTCCGGTTGAAGGCGGTGGTGCCTCCGTTATTGACCTCGGCGCCACCCGCTCCGGTGGTCAGCACCGCGTTGGACATGGCCACCGCGTCGTTGATGCTGCCGGTGATCTGGACACTGCCGGTGTTGGTCTGGGCCATCGCCGCGCTGCTGACCAGTGCCGCGATTGCAACAAAGAGCTTACGAGTCATTCGGTGTCACTCCATTTTCTTGTAACAGAATCGGTCGCTGATCCTGCGCCCCGGTGCCGGCTTCCCCCGTGCGCAACCGCTCGTCAGCGTTCGAGCAGGTGGAATACTCCCACGTGGGTCAAATCTGTCAACTGAGGTGCAACTGACCCGGAGTGATCAATTGTAGGTCCATCTCCCTCTGGCGGAGGCCGATCTACCGGCCCTGGCGCTGCTACAGGGTTGTCGCAAAAGACCCACCCCTCTTTCGGTAATTGTGTGTGTCTGGGTGCGGTGATGAAATTTGGTCGCGCCTGGGAAGCGGAGTAGGAGAGAGGGACGTGAGCCGCCAATCCGGCACATTGATGGTGGCGTTCCTCCTCTGGGCGCCTGTGATGGCGCAGGCCCAGGTGGCGGCGTCCCCGTCCACGTTCGACCTGGAGCGACTGGAGCTGAACCCGTCCGGACTTGGCTCGCTCGTGGTGGGCGCAGGCGAGCTGCTCCCGGCCTCCAGCTTCCGGTCCGCCGTCATCGCCCACTACGAGAACGAACCTCTGCTGCTGATGGCCAATGGCCAGCGCCAGGGGAAGCTGGTCCAGGAGCGGCTGACGCTCCACCTGATGCGCCAGTACTCGCTGGCCCAGCGGGTGGAGTTCGCCCTCATCCTTCCCATCGTGGTGTTCCAGGCGGGAGACCGGCTGCAGTACCCGGGAGTTCCCGAGCAGATCGCCACCGGTGGCTTGGCCAGTCCCGTCCTCAGCGCCCGGGTGGCGCTGCTGCGGAGCATGGATGGCTGGCCGCTGGACGCCGCGCTGCAGGTCTCCACCGCCTTGCCGTTTGGAAACCCGAATGCGTTTGCCCGCAACCCGGGGCTGACCTTCGCGCCCCGGTTGCTGCTCAGCCGCCGGCTGCTGGACTGGGTGATGGTCTCCGGCGAGTTCGGTGGCCTGCTTCGGCCGCCGGTGACGCTGGGGGACGAAGGCATCCACAACGAGCTCAGCGCCAACGCGGCCGTCTCCTCCCTCACCGGAGCGTTGCGGGGAGAGTTGGCGCTGCGGTCCGGGTACTACTTTGAGAAGGCGCCCAGCTCGGTGGAGGTCCTGGCCGGAGTCCGCTACGCGCTCACCGACCGGATCGAGCTGACCACCGTCGCCTCGGCAGGCCTGCTGCGTACCCCCGGCACCCCGCTGTTCCGGGTTCTGTTTGGCGCCAGCTTCCTGGAGGGCACCAAGTTCCAGGACCTGAACCGCCCCGCGACCCGCCCGCAGCTGGTGCAGCTCCCTGCCGACACCACTGCGCCGGTGGCCAAGGTCGACGCCAAGCCGGAGGACAAGAAGCCGTCCCCCTGCGTGGCCGGCCAATCCCACGATCCCAAGGCCTGTCCCGATCTGGACCTGGACAACGACGGCATCAAGAACTCCGCCGACACCTGTCCTGGCGCCGCCGAGGACAAGGACGGGTTCCAGGACGCGGACGGCTGCCCGGACCCGGACAACGACGCGGACACCGTGCCCGATGCCCAGGACAAGTGTCCGAACGAGGCGGGGCCGGTGGACCGCGAAGGCTGTCCGCTGCCGGACGAGGACAAGGACGGGGTGGAGGACTCCTTGGACGACTGCCCGAAGATCGCCGGACCGGCGGACCGCAAGGGGTGCCCGCTGTCCGACACCGACGGGGACGGGATCCTGGACTCCGCCGACGGCTGTCCCTCCGACAAGGGGCCGCTGGAGGCCCGCGGCTGTCCGGTCAAGGACACCGACGGGGACAAGGTCCCTGATCACCAGGACAACTGCCCCACCGAGGCGGGGACCGCCAAGAACCGCGGCTGTGCGCCCGCCCAGAAGCAGCTGGTGTACATCACGCGCGAGAAGCTGGTGATCACCGACACCGTGCACTTCGCCACCAACAGCGCGCGGGTGCTGCCCAAGTCCTTCCTGCTGCTCAAGCAGGTGGCGCGGGTGATCAAGGACCACCCGGAGATCCGCAAGGTGGTGGTGGAGGGGCACACCGACAACGTGGGCAACGCGCTCAAGAACCTGCGGCTGTCCCAGCAGCGCGCCGACTCGGTCCGCCGCTACCTGGTGCTCCAGGGCGTCAGTTCCTCGCGCCTGGAGGCCAAGGGCTACGGTCACACCCGGCCGATCATGCCCAACCTGATGCCGCGTGGCCGCGCCGCAAACCGCCGGGTCGAGTTCACCATCCCCGAAGCGGACTAGAGCGCCGACCCGCGCTTCCCGCGCCGAAGGCACTCGTTGCGTTCACCTACCCCCGCCGCTAGGGTGGCCGGCCTTTTTCCCCTCTGAAACGACCCATGAGCGAGCAGAACCCGAACCCGCCCAACGAACCCCGCGACCACTCCAAGGAGCAGGAGATCTTCGAACAGCGCCTGGAGAAGGCGGCCAAGTGGCGTGAGCTGGGCGCGAACCCGTTTGGCAACGGCTTTCGGCCGGAGCACCTGGCGGGGGAGATCGCCGCCAAGCACCAGGGAGACTCGAACGAGGCGCTGGAGGCCAACCCGCCTGCGCCCTACACCATCGCCGGCCGGATCGTGGCCGAGCGCTCCTTTGGCAAGGCGGCCTTCCTCAAGCTGCGCGACCGCAGCGGGGAACTGCAGGTCCACGTGAAGAAGGACGTGCTGGGCCCCCAGTTCGACCTCTACAAGCTGTGCGACGTGGGCGACTTCGTAGGCGTGACCGGGGTGCTGTTCCGCAGCAAGACCGGGGAATTGACCCTGGCCGCCTCCCGCTTCCAGCCGCTGACCAAGTCCCTGCGTCCGATGCCGGAGAAGTGGCACGGGCTGACCGACGTGGAGATCCGCTACCGGCAGCGCTACCTGGATCTGGTCTCCAACGACCAGGTCCGGGAGGTGTTCAAGAAGCGCAGCGAGCTGACCCGCTACCTGCGCCGCTTCCTGGACGACCGCGGCTATCTGGAGGTGGAGACCCCGATGATGCACCCGCTGGTCTCGGGTGCGGCGGCGCGGCCCTTCAAGACCCACCACAACGCCCTGGACCTCGATCTGTTCATGCGGATCGCCCCCGAGCTGTATCTGAAGCGGCTGGTGGTGGGCGGGTTCGACCGGGTCTACGAGATCAACCGCAACTTCCGGAACGAGGGGCTGTCCACCCGGCACAACCCCGAGTTCACGATGCTGGAGTTCTACCAGGCCTACGCCACCTTCGAGGACCTGATGGACCTCACCGAGGAGATGATCTCCGGGGCGGCCCAGGCGGTGACCGGGAAGACCCAGCTGACCTACCAGGGCCACGCGCTGGACTTCGGCAAGGGCTGGAAGCGGATCCCGATGACCGAGGCCATCCGCGAGGCGGTCCCCGGGCTGTCCGACAAGGACATGTCGGACGCGGACCGGCTGCGGACCGAGCTGCTCAACACCCCGCATTCGGACGCCGAGCGCCGGGCGATCGATCAGATGTCCCACGGGGAATTGGTGGGGGCGCTGTTCGAACAGCACGTGGAGCACACCCTGACCCATCCCACGTTCATCACCCAGTTTCCGACCGCGCTCAGCCCGCTGGCGCGGCGGAACGATTCCTCGCCCGAGTTTGTCGATCGCTTCGAGCTGTACGTGGCGGGCCGGGAGATCGCCAACGCGTTCTCCGAGCTCAACGATCCCGTCGATCAGAAGGGACGCTTCGAGGCCCAGCAGAAGGCCAAGGAGCGCGGCCAGCAGGAGACGATGGACTACGACGAGGACTACATCCGCGCGCTAGAGCACGGGATGCCGCCCACCGCCGGGGAGGGCATCGGCATCGATCGGCTGGCGATGTTGTTCACCGACGCGCCCTCCATCCGGGACGTGATCCTCTTCCCGCTGCTCAAGCCGATCGTCTAGAGGTCACGCACCGTGGCACCCGAATCGCAGACGCGGTTGAAGCCCGCGGCGCTCTGGCTTGGCGCGATCCTGGCGTTGGTGGGCGGCGCGCTGCTCTCCATCGCGGTCAGCCGCGCCGAGCTGTGGGCGCTGGTCGCCTCCGACCTGGTGGTGGGCGCCTTTGGCTGGGGCCCACTGGTGATGGTGGCCAAGGGCGCGCTGACCGGGCTGCAGGCGCTGGCCGCCCAGCTGCCCGGTGGCCTCCCCTCCGCGCACGCAGGCTGGCTGCTGGCCGGGGTGGCGGTGTGGCTGTTGGGGTGGGCGGTGGTGGCCTCCGGGCTGCGATCTGTGCCCGCCCACGACGGTGAGCCCAGCCCCGCGGCTGGGGCCCCGCTTCACCCGGCGCTGGCCAACTACCGTGACTTCTACTGGCGGACCCTGCTGGCCTATGGCGGCGGGATGCTGCTGGCGGAGCTGGTCCTGATCTTCGTCCACACCCTGCTCTCCAGCGGGGTGCCGGTGGAGGGGGAGGGGGCCGCCCGGAGCGGAACCCAGCTGGCGCCCACCGCGGCCTTCACCGTGGCGCTGGTGCTGGCCTGCGTGATCGCGTTCGTGGCCGGGGCGTTGGGCGCGGCCCGGTCGCGGCGGATCTCCCTGCCCGAGGCTACGATCGGGATCTTCTACTTCGGGCTGCCGATCCCGATCCTGCTGACCGCGATCGGCCTGGTGCCCCAGCTGCAGCTGACCCTGGGCTACCGCCTGCGGGAGGTGCTGTATCTGGCGTCCTTGCTGGGGCGCCCGGAGGTCGGCTTCTGGGTGGTGTTTGGCCTGCTGGTGCTGGTGATGATCCTGGGGATCACCACCGGCTTTGTGGCCACCGGCACCGGCCGGGTGGACCTGCGCACCGGCTTTGAGACCTACGTCGCCAACCGGCACGTCACCGTGTTCCGACCCAAGCTGGTCCTAGGCACCCTGGCGGTGCTGATGTTCGGGATCATCCCGCCGATCATCATCTTCGGGATCGTCCGGGCCGCCTCCGCGGCGGTGGAGCGGACCCGGATCCGCAAGTTGGGGCTGATCGATCCCCTGCGGGCGACCGAGGCCCTGCACCAGGCCAGGCTCAAGGAGCAGTCCCCCACCTCGATGATGACCGCGCTGTCGGTGGGTGGGGTGGGCGTGGGGGTGATGGCGCTGATCATCGTGCTGTCGGTGATGAGCGGCTTCGAGGCGGATCTGCAGCAGAAGATCCTGGGCACCAACGCCCACGCGGTGGTGATGAAGTACGCGGACTCGATGCCGGAGTACGCGCTGATCATGGAGAAGGTGTCCAAGGTCCAGGGAGTGATCGGCCAGACCCCGTTCATCATGAACGAGGTGATGATCTCCTCGGAGGGCAACATCTCCGGGACGATCATCAAGGGGATTGAACCCTCCTCGGTGGGGACGGTCACCGATCTGCCCAAGAACATCCTCCCCCCCGGAGACATCACCTTCCTGGATCACCCCGAGCGGATCACCGCCCGGGAGCCCTCCGACTCCAGTCTGCTGGATGAGGAGGAGGACCCGCTGATCCAGTTGCCCAAGGGTCAAGCCGGAGCCCAGGTGTTGCCGGGGCTGATCATCGGCCGGGAGCTGGCGCAGTCGTTGAGGGTCTCGGTGGGAGACCGGGTGAACATCGTCTCCCCGGTGGGCGGGGAGCTGGGTCCCCAGGGCCCGCTGCCCAAGGCCCGCCCGTTCCGGGTGGCGGGGATCTTCTATTCGGGGATGTTCGAGTACGACTCCAAGTTCGTCTACATCCAGCTGGACGAGGCCAAGAGGTTCTTCGGGCTGGAGGGCGCCACCGGGATCGAGCTGAAGTTCAAGGACGTGGACGACGCCCGCCGGCTGGCCAAGACGGTGCTGGCCAAGCTGGGCGGCTACCCCTACCGCGCCCGCGACTGGGGGGAGATGAACAAGAACCTGTTCTCCGCGCTGCGGCTGGAGAAGCTGGTGATGGGGATCATCCTCTCGATCATCGTGATCGTGGCCGCCGGGCTGATCGTGGCCACGGTGATCATGCTGGTGCTGGAGAAGCGCAAGGAGATCGCGGTGCTCAAGGCGCTGGGCGTCCCCGACGGCGGGATCGTGAAGATCTTCCTGATCGAAGGCCTGCAGATCGGCATCGCCGGCGGCGGGCTGGGGCTGATCGCCGGACTCAGTTGGTGCTACTTCATCGAAAGAGTGGGCATCAAGTTGGACCCGGAGGTCTATTACATCCCGGCGCTGCCGGTGAAGATCGAACCGGTGCAGACGGCGATCGCGGTGCTGATCGCGATCCTGGTCACCTACCTGGGCTCGATCTACCCGGCGCTCAATGCCTCGCGGGTGGAGCCGGTGGAAGGGCTGAAGGCGGAGTGACGATGGCGCTGGTCGAGATCCGGAACGTCTTCAAGAGCTACTACCTGCACGGCAAGCGGATCGACGTGCTGCGCGGGGTGTCGCTGGACATCCAGCCGGGCGAGATGCTTTCGCTGATCGGCGCGTCGGGGGCGGGGAAGAGCACCTTCCTCCACGTGCTGGGCACCCTGGACGCGCCCGCCGCCGGGCAGATCTTCTTCAACGGCCGCGACGTGCTGGCCATGAACGACGCCGAGGTGGCCGAGTTCCGCAACCGCAGCATCGGCTTCGTGTTCCAGAGCCACTACCTGCTCCCTGAGTTCTCGGCGCTGGAGAACGTGGCGATGCCGGCGCTGATCCAGCGACAGGACAAGACGGCCTCCTTGCAGTACGCGCGGGAGCTGCTGGAGCGGGTGGGGCTGGGATCGCGGGTGGACCACCGCCCCGGCGAGCTGTCCGGCGGCGAGGCCCAGCGGGTGGCGCTGGCCCGGGCCCTGGTGCTCAAGCCCACCCTGCTGCTGGCGGACGAACCCACCGGCAACCTGGACCCCTCCACCGGCGAGGGAATCCATCAGTTGCTGCGGGAAGTGAACCGCGATCTGGGGATCACCGCGGTGGTGGTGACCCACAACGAGCAGCTGGCCCAATCCATGCCCCGGCGGCTGCGGCTGGCCCACGGCAGCGTGATCTCCGCGGACCCTGCTCCCGAGCCGGCACCGGACCTGGTCCCTCCGCCGGCCTCCGGGATGTAGCCGGACTGCAATCGCCCCCGCCCTCCGGCCGTAGCCGAAAGCGGTCCTTGCTGTGGGGCCGACTTCGGTTATCTTGCGCCGCCTTTTTCGTAACGCCCGATCTGATCTCGTGAGGTTCCCCTTTCGCCCGCTCTTTGCAGTCGCTCTTGCCGCCGCGCTGGTGGTCGGTCTGCCGTCCGCCGCCCAGGAGCGACCGGAGATCCCGGGCGTGGAGGCCAGCGAGGCTGCGCCCGATGACACCCCCCTCTCGGAGGACACGACCGGCGAGAAGATCGAGGAGGTCCGGGTGGTGGGCAACCGCCGGGTGGAGGCGGAGGCCGTCCGCCGCGCCCTGCGGAACCAGAAGGGCCAGCCCTTCCGGCCGGAGCTGACCCGGGAAGACATCCGCGCCCTGTGGGCGATGAACCTCTTCTCCGACGTGCGCCTGCTGGTGCAGCGGCTGCCCCAAGGTGGCCTGGCCTACGTGGTCACCGTGGAGGAGCGCCCGGCGGTCCGCGAGGTGAAGCTGCAGGGCAACGAGGAGCTCTCCACCGAGGACTTCAAGGAGACGCTGGACCTCAAGCCGGGCACCATCCTGGACCTGGAGGCGGTCCGCAAGAACGTCAAGGCGGTCCAGGACAAGTACATCGAGAAGGGCTTCTTCCTGGCCGAGGTGGAGTACCGCCTGGACCCGGTGCCGGAGGGCGCCGACGTGGACGTGGTGATCGTCATCCGCGAGCGCGCCAAGGTGCTGGTGAAGGAGATCCGCTTTTTGGGCGTGCAGAACGTGGAGGTCGCCGATCTGAAGGCGGTGATGGCCACCAAGGAGGGCAACCTGCTCTCCTTCATCTCCGGCGAGGGCACCTACCGCGAGGAGCTGTTCCAGCGGGATCTGCAGGTGATCCAGGCCGTCTACTACGACAACGGCTACGTGAACGTGGCGGTGGACAAGCCGTCCATCTCGCTCTCCGCGGACAAGCGCTTCATCTACATCACCCTGCGGATCACCGAGGGCGAGCAGTACGACATCGGCAAGCTGGGCTTCTCCGGGGATCTGCTGTTCCCGGAAGCGGACCTGGCCAGGAAGATGACCGCCAAGGATGGCGAGACCTTCAACCGCTCCAAGCTGGGCACCGACATCCAGACGCTGACCGACCTCTACTACGACAAGGGGTACGCCTACGCGAACATCAGCCCGCTGACCCAGATCCACCCCGAGGACAAGAAGCTGGATCTGACCTTCGACATCCAGAAGGGGAACCAGGTCTACGTGGAGCGGGTCGAGATCGTGGGGAACACCAAGACCCGCGACAAGGTGATCCGCCGCGAGCTGCGGATCGCCGAGGGCGAGCTGTTCTCCGGCACCGCGCTGCGCCGCAGCAAGGAGCGGGTCACAGCCCTGGGCTTCTTCGAGACGGTGGAGGTCACCCACAAGCCGGGCAGCAGCGACACCCGGGTGGTGGTCCAGGTGACGGTGGCGGAGAAGCCCACTGGGACCTTCCAGCTGGGGTTCGGCTTCTCCAACGTGGAGAGCTTCATCCTCACCGGGCAGATCTCGCAGAACAACTTCCTGGGGTGGGGGTGGACTGTGTCCGCCTCGATCCAGTGGTCGGGGTTGCGCAACCTGGCGCAGTTGTCCTTCTTCGATCCGTACTTCCTGGACACCAACTTCATCTTCTCGATCGACGCCTACATCATCGAGACCGCCTACGATCAGTTCGTCCGCGCCTCCCAGGGCGGGACCTTGAACCTCGGCTATCACCTCTTCGAGGACGTGATGGCCAACGTCGGCTACACCTACGAGCGGGTCCGGGTGGAGGCCTCCGGCGGGGCCGGCTCTGTGCTGCTGGCTGATCGGTTCCGCAGCGGCACCACCAGCGCCCTGCGCACCTCGGCCACCTGGGATCGCCGCGACAACCGGTTGTTCCCCACCGCCGGCTTCATGCACTTCGCCTCGGTGGAGGCGGCCCCGGGGTTCCTGGGCGGCAGCTTCCAGTTCATGCGGTACACGGCGTACTCGCGCCTGTACTTCCCGCTCCCGCTGGGAATGGTGTTCAAGACCAACGCCACCGTGGGCTACATCCAGCCGCTCTCCAACGAGTCTCCGCTGCCGGTTTCCGAACTCTACTACCTGGGCGGCATCCAGACCCTGCGCGGCTTCCGGCTGCGCACCATCAGCCCCACGGTGCTGGTGGCCACCGACTCCCGGCCCGACGCCAGCACCTCGCCCTTCGACGTGGGTGGTAACAAGCAGGTGATCTTCAACCTGGAGCTGGAGTTCCCGCTGATCCAGGGAGCAGGGGTCCGAGGGGTCCTCTTCTACGACGCCGGTAACGCCTACGCGCCCAACGAACGCTTCTTCCAGGATCGCCAGGATCAGAACCTCTTCTTGGGCATGTTCCACTCGGTGGGCTTCGGCTTCCGCTGGTTCTCGCCCATCGGTCCGCTGCGCTTCGAGTGGGGCATCCCGCTCACCAAGCGACCCCGCGACGAGCCGATCAACTTCGAGTTCAACATCGGCAACTCGTTCTGATCTGGAGCAGTTCTGCTCCAGATCGGGCCCCGGGCGTCCCTTGACCTGTCGGTCTTATCCCCCTAGGGTGCGCCCGATTTTTTCCAATCACAGGTGAGCTGTCGGGCCGGGAAATTTCGTTCGAGCTGGCGGTTGAACATCCGAACGAACCGGTCCGTCCTCGCGACAGTGACCTTGTCCAGGAGCTACGTAACCATGTCCCGAAGCACCGTTCTTGCCGCCCTCGTGGTGGCTGCCGTGTCGTCTCCCGTGGTGATGGCGCAGGCCGAGACCAAGATGGCCTACGTCGATCTACAGCGCGCGCTGGGTGAGGTCGACGAGGGTCGCGCCGCCCAGGGCAAGCTGCAGGGGCTGCTCTCCGCCAAGCAGAAGGAGATCGACAAGGAGCAGGAGGCGCTGCGCAAGGAGAGCGAGCTGCTCCAGAAGCAGGCCTCCGCGATGAGCGAGGACTCGCTGCGCCAGAAGCAGATCGAGCTGCAGAAGAAGCTGATGGAGCTCTCCCAGAAGTGGGAGAAGGGCCGCGCGGAGATGGCGCAGACCGAGCAGAAGGAGCTGAAGGCCATCTTCGGCAAGATGACTCCGATCATCGAGACCATCGCCAAGCGCGAGGGCTTCACCATGGTGCTGGAGAAGGGTGACTCGGGCATCGTCTACGCCCCGGCCAGCCTGGACCTGACCAACGAGCTGGTGCGCGTCTACAACAGCCAGCACAAGGTCGCTGCGGCGCCGAAGAAGAAGTAGCAGCGCCCTTGGCCTCCGCAGTGATCAGAACGCTCGGCGAGCTGGCCTCCTTCGTAGGGGGACAGCTCGAGGGGCAGGCTTCGCTGGAGATCTCCGGGGTCAATGGCCTGACCGAGGCCGGACCGTCGGAGATCTCGTTCTATGGGAACACCCGGTACCGCAAGGACTACCTGGCCACCCGCGCCTCCGCGGTGCTGGTGAACCAGGATGCGCCCGCCCGGGACGGGCTGTCGCTGGTCCGGGTACCCAACCCGCATCTGGCCTTTGCCCGGCTCTCCGCCTTGTTCCACCCGGTCCGTCCGGTCAGCCCCGGGGTGCGGCCCGGCGCCCATGTCCACCCCGACGCCCAGGTGGATCCCTCCGCCGCGGTGCTGCCGGGGGCGTTCGTGGATCGTCACGCCACCATCGGTCCTCGCGCGGTGCTGCACCCCGGCGCGTATGTGGGCGAGGACGCCTCGGTGGGGGAGGACTCCATCCTCTACCCCAACGCGGTGCTCCGCGAGGGCTGCCGCATCGGGGCGCGGGTGATCGTCCATCCCTGCGCGGTAATCGGCGCGGATGGGTTCGGCTTTGCCTTCGATCCGGAGCAGCCCCAGCACTTCAAGATTCCCCAGGCGGGCGTGGTCCGGGTGGAGGACGACGTGGAGATTGGGGCCTGCACCACCATCGACCGGGCCACCCTGGGCGAGACGGTGATCGGCCAGGGCACCAAGATCGACAACCTGGTGCAGCTGGCCCACAACGTCCGGGTGGGACCACTGGCGTTGATCTGCGCCCAGGCCGGAGTCTCCGGCTCCACCCAGATCGGCACCGGGGCGATCCTGGCCGGCCAGGTGGGGGTGGTGGGGCACATCCGGGTCGGAGACCTGGCCCGGGTGGGCGCGGGGTCGGGCGTGGCCCATGACGTCCCCGACGGCGCCACCGTCTCTGGCGCGCCGGCCATGGATCACAAGCAGTGGCTCAAGGCCTCCGCCGCGTATGGGCAGATGGCGGACCTGATCAAGGAAGTCCGGGCGCTGAAGAAGAAGGTCGAAGCCCTGCAGCAGAACCCCCAGTCGGACGCTTCGAAGGAGCGCGCGTGATCGATCATCTGGAGATCCTCAAGCTGCTGCCGCACCGCTATCCGTTCCTGCTGGTGGACCGGGTGACCGAGTTCGTGTCCGGGCAGAAGCTGATCGCCTACAAGAACGTGACCTTCAACGAGCCCTTCTTCAACGGCCACTTCCCCGGCCACCCGGTGATGCCGGGGGTGTTGATCCTGGAGGCGCTGGCCCAGGCGTGCGCCATCCTGGCCTACAAGACCGAGGGCCTGGATCCCCAGCGGCTGGTCACCTACCTGATGGGGATCGACGGGGCCCGCTTCCGCAAGCCGGTGGTGCCCGGGGACCGGCTGCAGCTGGAGATCGAGGTCATCCGCCACAAGGGCGCGATCTGGAAGCAGAAGGGGATCGCCACCGTGGACGGGGTGAAGGTCGCCGAAGGCGAGTTTTTGGCCACGGTGGTGGACAAGGCAAAGCTGGCCCCGGAGGCGCAGCCTTGAGCCGCCACCCCACCGCCATCATCCACGCCGACGCGCAGCTCCACGAGACGGTGGAGGTGGGTCCCTACGCGGTGATTGGCCCCAAGGTGAAGATCGGCGCCGGCACCACCATCGGTCCGCACACGGTGATCGAGGGCCGGACCACCATCGGCCAGCGCAACCGGATCTTCCAGTTCGCCGCCCTGGGGGCGATCCCCCAGGATCTCAAGTTCCACGGGGAGGACGGCGAGCTGATCATCGGGGACGACAACCAGATCCGCGAGTTCGCCACCCTGCACATCGGCACCGAGGGCGGGGGGATGGTCACCCGGGTGGGGAACAAGAACCTCCTGATGGCCTACAGCCACGTGGCCCATGACTGCGTGGTGGGCAACGGCTGCATCCTGGCCAACAGCGCGAATCTGGCCGGCCACGTCAGCCTCGGCGACCACGCCATCGTCACCGGCCTGGCGGCGGTGCACCAGTTCACCCGCATCGGGAAGCTGGCCTTCATCTCCGGCGGGTCGATGGTCACCATGGACGTGCCTCCCTACTGCACCGCGCAGGGGGACCGCGCGGAGCTGGCCGGGCTGAACACCGTGGGGCTGGCCCGCGCGGGCTATTCCCCCGATCAGATCACCCGGGTGAAGGAAGCCTACAAGACCCTGTTCCGCTCCAAGCTGGGGCTCAACGAGGCGGTCTCCAAGGTCCGCGCCCAGTTCGGCGGCCAGCCGGAGATCGATCACCTGCTGGAGTTCATGACCAGCTCCACCCGCGGCGTCACCCGCTAGGGCGGGATGGAGCGGATCGGCCTCATCGCCGGCAATGGCCGCCTTCCCTTCCTGATCGCGGAGGCGGCCCGGCGCAAGGGCCTGACTGTGTGCTGCGTGGCCCACCGGGGCGAGACCGACCCGGCGCTGGAGGCCCTGTGTGACCACTTCGCCTGGGTGCGGCTGGGCCAGGTGAACCGGGTCCTGCGCACCCTGCGCGGCTGGTCGGTGCAGCGGGCGATGATGGCCGGCGGGCTGGGCAAGGTCCGCGCGTTTACCGAGGCCCGCCCGGACCTGGGCGCGCTGCGGATCCTCTCCCGGATTCGCACCCTGGGGGATGATGGTCTGCTGCGCGCGGTGGCCGGCTTCTTCGAGGACGGCGGGGTGCTGATCATCTCCGCCACCGAGCTGCTCCCAGATGTGCTGCCCCCTGCAGGCCACCTGGCCGGCCCTCCGTTGACCCTGGCCCAGAAGCAGGACATGGCCCTGGGCCTGGAGGTGGCCGCCCACCTGGGCAAGGCCGACGTGGGCCAGACGGTGGTGGTCAAGAGCGGGACGGTGCTGGCGGTGGAGGCGGTGGAGGGCACCGACGCCACCCTGCGTCGGGCCGGGATGTTGAACGGCAAGGGCGCGGTGGTGGTCAAGCGCTGCAAGCCCGGCCAGGACCAGCGCTTCGATCTCCCGGCGGTGGGGGAGCGGACCTTGGAGGTGATGAGCGAGGCCGGCCTCTGTGCCCTGGTGCTGGAGGCGGGGCGGACGGTGGTGCTGGACCCCGCCGCCTTCATCCGCAGGGCGGAGGTGTTGGGCATCTCGGTGGAGTGCGTGGAGATCGTCTAAGGTCGCACCAATGTCCGCCGGTCTTTCCCCGCCCTTCGCGCACCGGGAGTTCAACGGAGAGACGTTGCTGGAGGAGCTCAAGGCGCTCCGGCAGTCGGCCGTGCCCCAGCGCCTGTTGGATGACTGCGCGCTGGCGGTCCGGGCCCTCAAGGGGACCCCGCCCGCGGAGCTGGCCTCCCGGTTCAAGCAGCTGGGCCAGTCCCGCTTCGGCGCCCAGCCGGAGCTCTCCGGAATGCTGGTGCGCTGGGCGGCCAAGGTGCGCAGCCCGGCGGACGTGGGCGCGCTGTGTGGCCACTTCGAACGGCTGGCGCTGACCTCGTCCTTGATCTCTGCCTTGTACCGGGGCGCGGGCCGGCTGCCCAAGGGGGAGGCATGAGTCCCCCCCACAAGGGCCGCCGCACCCCCTTAGGGGAGACCGCGGCGGTGGTGGCCCCCCGTCCGTTCGTCACCGCCGAGGACCTGCTGGACGACTGGAGCGAGGAGGACCAGGCGCTGTTCGCGGAGTTGTTGGAGGACGCGCAGAGCGATCTGCAGCGAGAGCTGCTCCACCGCGGTCTGGCCGCCGGACATGACGCCCCCGCGCTGCACGCCTTCGCCGACGCGATCCGCCCCCTGGCCGATGAGGCGGTGTTCAAGGAGTGCACCCCGCCGCGCTCGGGACACCCGCTGGCCACCCTGTTGGTCGCCCAGGCCGATCCGCTGGCCGCCTTCCGGCTCAATGGCCATGGCGGGGGCCGGGCTGGCAAATCGGCGCCCCCGCCGGCGGCGCGTCTGCCGGCGGAGCTGTTCTCGGAGAAGACCTATGTGCCGGGGCGCTCGGGGGAGAAGGGGGCCTTCGTTGCGGAGGCGGACACCGACGCCCGCCGGCCGGACGCCAACGACCTGGGCCGCAGCAAGGAGCCTCCCGGTCCCACCGCCGCCAAGGGGAAGTTCAGCGAAGACCTGTTCAACGCCGCCGGCAGGCCGCTGGAGGTGAAGTTCACCGAGCTGGCGGTGGACGAGGGCGGGCTGACCCTGGAGCGGGCGGTGCCGGTGATGGCCGAGGCCCTGGGACGGGGGATCCCGGTGCCGGTGATCCTGGGCAACAAGGTGGGCGACTACCGCCGCTATGCCCTGGTGCTGCAGCTGCAGACCTCGGGGAAGAACCGCGCCTACCAGCTCTACGATCCGGTCTCCCAGGAGGTGGTGTGGGCCAACGAGGGGGACCTGCTCCACCGCAGTGAGCTGAACTTCAGCGACAAGATCTTCCGGCGGATCACCGCGGTGGCCCTGCCGCGGCTGGCCCCGCTGCCGGGGGGAAGTCGGCGGGACAGCGCGTTTGAGGACCAGGGGTGAGGGCGGTCCCCCGTCGCTTCCGCCGCCGCCTGCTGTGGAGTCTGCTGCTGGGGGCGCTGGTGCCGGCGCTGGCGGTGGGTGCCCTGGGCGCGCGGGTGCTGGATCAGGTGCTGGCGCTGTCCCTCTCCCCGGTGGAGTCGGTGCTGGACGAGGCCGACGCCTCGCTGGTCCGCGCCGGCCAGCCGGACTCCGGGGCGCTGCGGGACGCGCGGCTGCTGGTGGCGCAGGCGGAGCTGGCCCGCGAGTCGTTGCGCCGGCTGACCGTGGGCTGGTTCCTGGCGTTGGTCCTGGTGGCCGCGGTGGGCGCCGCCACCGCCGCGCTGTTGCTGGGGCGGGCCTTCGCCCGGCCGGTGACCTCGCTGTCGGAGGCGATGGCCCAGGTGGCGCAGGGAAATCTTCGGGCCTGGGTGCCACCGCTGCCCCACCCGGAGGCGGACGAGCTGGCCTTCGTGGTCCAGCAGTTCAACCAGATGACCGGACAGCTGGTGGAGCAGCGCGACCGCCTGGAGGTGACCCAGCGGCTGGCGGCGTGGCAGGAGGTGGCCCGCGCCATGGCCCATGAGCTGAGGAACCCGCTGACGGCAATGAGGATGGCGCTGGGGCGTATCGCCCGGGTGGACCCCCAGGCGCCGGATCCGGTGCGGCTGGCCGAGTCGGTGTCCCTGCTGGAGGATCAGGTCGACGCGCTGATGCGGATGACGCAGAGCTTCTCGGAGTTCGCCCGGCTGCCCGCCGCCGTCCCGGTGGAGCTGCCGCTGCGCGCGCTGGTCTCCGAGGTGGCCCTCCTCTATGCCGCCCAGCGCCCAGACTGCTCGGTGCTGTTGGCCCCCGGACCAGAGGTGCACGCGCGGCTGGACGGGGATCTGCTCCGCCGCGCGGTCTCCAACCTGATCAAGAACGCGCTGGAAGCCTCTCCCCCGGGGGCGGCCGCGGTGGAGGTGGAGGTGGCGCAGCAGGACCAGGAGCTGAGGATCACGGTGCGGGATCACGGGGTGGGGGTGGCGGGTCCGCTGGAGCTGGGACGGTCGGACAAGCCGGGGGGATCGGGCCTGGGGCTGCCGATCACCCAGAAGATCATCCACGAGCACGGCGGAACCCTGGCCCTGACTGCGGCCGAGGGGGGCGGCACCCGCGCGGTGATCCGGCTGCCGGGAGGGAGGCTGTGATGCCCCAATCGCCGAAGATCCTGCTGGTGGACGACGACCCGCTGGTGCTGCGCGGGGTGGGCGGCCTTCTGCGTGACGAAGGCTACCGGATCCTGGAGGCCCGCAACACCGCCGAGGCCCGGGCCGCGCTGGAGGATCCAGATCCCCCGGCGATGATGGTGCTGGACATCCGGATGCCGGGAGAGAGCGGGCTGGAGTTCCTGGCACGGCTTCCCCAGCCCGCCCCGTGGCCGGTGGTGGTGATGTCCGGGGAGGCCTCGGCCGGCGAGGCGGCGCAGGCGCTGAAGCTGGGGGCCACCGACTTCGTGGAGAAGCCGCCCACCCCCGAGCGGCTGCTGATCGCTGTGAAGAACGCGCTGGCCCTGCGCGCGCTGTCCGAAGAGAGCCAGCGGCTGCGCCTGGAGCTGGCGCGGCCCGGAAGCCTGGTGGGGGAGAGCGCGGCGCTGGGCAAGGTCCGCGAGCTGGTGGCGCAGGTCGGGCCCAAAGACGCGGTGGTGCTGATCACCGGCGAGACCGGCACCGGGAAGGAGCGGGTGGCGCGGGCGCTGCACCACGCCTCGGGCCGCCGCGGCCGGCTGGTGGCGATCAACTGCGCGGCCATCCCCGCCACCCTGCTGGAGAGCGAGCTGTTCGGCCACGAGCGGGGGGCGTTCACCGGCGCCACCGCCCGACACCTGGGGCGGTTCGAGCAGGCCGACTTGGGAACCCTGCTGCTGGACGAGATCGGGGACATGCCGCTGGAGCTGCAGGCCAAGCTGCTGCGGGTGCTGGAGGGCAAGGAGATCGAACGGCTGGGCGCCACCCGGCCCACCCCGGTGGACGTGCGGATCGTGGCCGCCACCCACCGGGATCTGCCCACCGCCATCGCCCAGGGGCGCTTCCGCCAGGACCTGTTCTACCGGCTCAACGTGTTCCCGATCTCCATCCCCCCGCTGCGCGAGCGCCCCGACGATCTGGTGCCGCTGGTCCGGGCCTTCGCCGCCGAGCTGCGGGGCGCAGACACCCGGGTGGAGCTGACCGCGGAGGCGGAGGCCGCCCTGCGCGCCTACCCCTGGCCCGGCAACGTCCGAGAGCTGCGCAACTTCGTCGAACGCTCCTTGCTGCTGCAGCCTCCCGGGGCACTGCGGATCGGGCCCGAGGAGGTGGCCCCACTGAACCCTGCCCGCGGCGCGGCGGCGGGCGAAGGGGTGATCGGGGTCCAGTTGGGGGAGAAGGGTTACCGCGAGCTGGTGGAGGACTTCGAGCGGGCGATCATCGAGAGCGCGCTGGGCGCCTCGGGGCGGAACATCGCCGCGGCGGCGCGGATGCTGAAGCTGGACCGGGGCAACCTCTACCGGCGTATCAAGTCGCTGGGGATCCCCACCAGCGGCGAGGAGTAGTGGATGTGCATTCCACATCCGGCCGCGACATCCGATGTGGATCCGACGTAGCCGCCCGGACCGCCAAGGGTGCGGAAAACCTGGGGCTTCCCCCGGCGGGGGGCGCGGTACGAAAGCTGCTCAAGGAAGAACCCATGGACATCCTCCCCACCCGCTTCCCGCTGCTCCGGCAGCTGCTGTTCGTGGTCCTGGCCACCCTCTTGCTGACGCCGTTGAACGCGGCGGCGGTCGATCCCCAGCCCCAGGATCCCTGCCTGGAATTGGACGAGGACTCCAACGCCGCCCTGGAGGCGTTGACCCGGCTGCAGATCACCAGCGGGGGCAGCATCCGGGAGGTGCGGGAGGTGCGTCTGAGCGGGCTGCGCTCGCTGGACGAGGCCCGGGTTTGGCGGCTGATCGGCCGGCGGCCCCCGGGGCCCTTGACCACCGAGCAGGCGGCGATGGTGGTGGTGCGGGTGGCGCAGAGCGGGCTGTTCCGCCGGGTGGAGCCGCGGCTGCACGTGGAGACCGACGACGGGGCCACCCTGGAGCTGCTGCTGGAGGAGTTCCCGCGGCTGGAGCAGGTCCAGCTCCGGGGGCTGACCGAGGTCAGCGAAGCCCGGGTGCTGGACGCGCTGCTGCGGGGCCCGCGGGAAGACGACGAGGACCGTGGGAAGGATGGCGTCTCCCGCTGCCCGCCGCCGCTTCCTCCCCGCCAGCTGCTGGCCCGCCGCATTGGGGACCAGATCGAGCCGGGCCTCCTCTGGAAGGGCGTGCCCGCGGCGCTGACCCGGGTGATGGACGCCTTGGATGACGATGGCTACTTGATGGCCTCGCTCCAGGCCCAGCTGTCCCCCGACGGGGTGCTGCTGCTGGAGATCGACGAGGGGCGGCTGGAATCGCTGGAGCTGCACGGGGTCCCGGAGGGGATGAAGGCCCAGGTGCTGGCCGAGCTGGATCTGGAGCCGGGCCGGGTGTTCACCGAGGCGGACGTGGAGGCCGCGCTGCGGCGGGTGACCCGTCGCTTCCCGTTCCTGGAGGAGGGAGAGGCTGCGGGCGCGCGCGGGCCGGCGCGCCGCAAGGTGGTGGAGGCTCAGCGGGATGGACAGCAGACCTACCGGTTGGAGGAGGGCGAGCGTCGCTCCAGGCGGCACCGGGTGACCATCCAGGTGGACTCGGAGCAGGACGAGGAGTTCTCGCTGCCGTTCGGAATCCCGCTGGACTGGAGCCACTCCTCGTCGGACGCGGTGCAGGTGGAAGGGCGCAAGGCCCGGCTGTACTTCGATCAAAACCGCACCGATCTGGACACCGACTGGCTGGAGCTGTTGCGCCATACCCCGGTGACCGGGTTTGCCCCCGGATTGGGGCTGACCGGCTGGCTGTACGATCCGCAGAACCGCGCCCACCTGGGGGTGGATGCCTCGCTGTCGCTGAACACCAGCCGCTCCGCCCAGCCGGTGGACTTCCTGGTCGGCCCCAAAATCCAGATCCCGGCCCTCTCCATCGCCGAGCTGGGAGCTCAGATCTACGCGCGGACCGAGACCTCCGATCGCTGGCGGGTGAGCCGGATCGACTCCTACCTGCACTCGATGATCGTCAGCCACCCCCACGCCGACTACTACCGGCGCACCGGGGTCAGCGCGTTCATCACCGCGCACCTGGCGCGGCAGTTCACAGTCGGCGCCGAGTACCGCAACGATCTGCACGCGTCGATGGACACCGTGGTCGGCCCCACCTTCCTGGCCCAGGCCGCGCACTTCAACCCGGCGGTGGACGCGGGGCGGATGGGGTCGATGGTGCTGCGCGCCGAGTGGTCCACCCGCCAGGTGGGGCTGGACCAGGTGGGCGGCAGGCAGCGGGCCCCGGAGCTGTCCTTGGTGGAGCGCGACTGGTACGGCGAGCTGGAGCCCGGCTTCCAGACGGTGAACACCGCCGAGTTCGCCGATCCCCGCCTGGGCGGGACCTTCCGCTACGTCCGGGTGGTCTCCGACAACGGCTTCCACCTGCGCACCGGGGACGTTCAGGGACTGCGGCTGCGGGTGCGCGCCGCGGGAGGACGGGATCTCCCGGCGCAGAAGCGGGAGGCGCTGGGCGGCTGGAATGCGCTGCGCGGCTACGACTTCAAGGAGTTCGAAGGCGACCTCTCGGTGCTGGCGATGGTCGAGTACCACTTCGGTTTCTTCTCCGCGTTTGCCGACGGGGGCACGGTGCAGGGAGTGGCGGGGTGGCTGGCCCCCAAGGTGGGGCTGGGCGCGGCGATCAACCTGGGCTCGCACTTCCAGGTGGCTGCGGCGTGGCGGACCGACGAACGCGCCCGGCTCCTTCCGGAGTTCAAGGCGGTGCTCAACCGGACGTTCTGAGCCCATGCCCATGCTCGAACATCCAAGAAAGAAGGGCGAGTGGACGCAGGCGGTCGCCATCCTGGCCACCGCGTGCACCCTGGCCGCAGGCACCGCGCTGGCCGCCGACCCGCCCTCCGCCAGCTGCCGCGCGCTGCTGGCCCAGGACCGGGCGCTGGTGGACATTCAGCTCTCGCGGTTTATCGATCCCCGGTTGGCCAAGCTGATCCGGTTGGGGCTGGCGGGGCGGATCCAGCTGGAGCTGGTGCTGTACCGCCAGCGGCCCTTCTGGTTCGACGAGGCGCAGGAGCGGACCACCCGGGAGACTGTGCTCCGCTACCACCCCGACCCGGGGGGCTTCCTGCTGGACGGGGACCGGGAGGTGGAGGATCCGCTCCGCCTCTCCCTGGCCAGGATCGCGCTGCGGCCGGTGGACGGGCTGGAGGAGGGGGGCCTGTACCAGGTGGAGGTGAAGGTCTCCTTGCGGGTGGTCACCCCCCAGAGCCTGGGCAAGGTCGCCGCCTGGCTGGCCGGACATGGGCGCCAAGGGGAGGACGACGTCTCGCAGACCCTGCTGCAAGCGGTGGCGGAGGACCTGGCGCGCACCGCCCACGCCCGCTGTCAGGCGGTGCGGCGCTAGATCGCCGCTTGGACCAGGTCCTTCATTCCGTCGGCCACGAACTGCACGGAGATCGCCGCTAGGATCAACCCCATCACCCGCTCCAGCACCAGCAGGCCCGAGGCGCCCAGGACCTTCTGCACCACGCTGGCCCCGCGCAGCAGCAGATACGAGCCCACGAAGGTCAGCGCGATCGCGATCAGCACCGGGACCGCGTGGAGGGGGGTCTTTCCCCGGGCCATCAGCACCATCACCGTGGCGATGGCGCCGGGACCGGCCAGCAGCGGAATGGCCAGCGGGACCAGGGCGATGTCCTCCTTGGCCAGGCCCTCGGCGGTCTCCTCCGGAGAGGTCCGGGTGGCGGCCGGCTTGGCGCGGATCATGTCCAGGGCGGTGATCAACAACAGGATCCCTCCGGCGATCCGGAAGGCGCCCATGGTCACTCCCAGCACCTGGAACAGAAAGGCGCCGAAGAGGGCGAAGAACACCAGCAGCAGCCCGCCGACCAGACAGGCCCGCTTCGCCATGCTGCGGATCTTCTCCGGGGAGTCCCCCCGGGTCATCGCCAGGAAGATCGGCACCACCCCGGGCGGATCCACCACGAAGAACACCGCGGAGAGGGCCACCAGGAACTCTGAGAGGTAGTCGCTCAACGGGTCACACCGTCAGCCGCAGCTTCCAGACCATGCCCAGCGCTTCCAGGAAGATCTTCCGGCTCATCTTGGACTGCCCCACCCGCCGGTCCTCGAAGATGATCGGGATCTCCTTGACCGTAAAGCCCTTCTTCAAGGCCCGGTAGGTCAGCTCGATCTGGAAGGCGTAGCCGGTGCTCTTCACCGCCGGCAGGTCGATCCCCTCCAGCACCCGGCGGTTGAAGCACTTGAAGCCGCCGGTCAGGTCCCGGATCTCCACCCCCAGGATCGACCGCGCGTACAGCGATCCGCCCATGCTGATCGCCCGGCGTCCCCGGCCCCAGTTGAGGGTGCCGCCGCCCTCCACGTAGCGGGAGCCCAGCACCAGGTCGGTGGTCCGCGCCTGGTCCAGCAACCGCGGCACGTAGGCCGGGTCGTGGCTGAAGTCGGCGTCCATCTCGATCACGTAACGGTAGCCGTGGGAGAGCGCCCAGCCGAAGGCGGCCAGATAGGCGCGCCCCAGCCCCTCCTTCTTCTGCCGGTGCAGTACGTGGACCCGGGGGTCCTCCGCCGCCAGCCGGTCCGCCAACTGGCCGGTGCCGTCGGGGCTGTTGTCGTCGATCACCAGCACATCCACGCGGGGATCCGCCGCCAACACCGAGCGGGTGATCGGCTCCAGATTCTCGCGCTCGTTGTAGGTGGGGATGCAGACCAACGCCGGGTTCGCCATACCGCCGGCCACATAGCAGAGCGGCACGCCGCGGTCAGGACTTCTGCAACAGCTCTTGCACCGAGTCCGCCGCCCGCCCGGACGCGCCCTTCTCGCCGATCCGCGCCCGCACCTCCGCCAGGCCGGCCAGCATCGTCTGCTGATCCAGGCCGGGCGACCAAAGCCGGCGGACCTCGGCCGCCACCGCCTGGGGGGTGAACGCCTCCTGCAGCAGCTCTGGCACCACCCGTCGCCCCAGCAGCAAATTGGGCAGGGAGACGTGCTCCAGCTTCACCAGCCGGCGGCCAATGGCGAAGGTCAGCGGCGACATCCGGTACACCACGATCATCGGCCGCTGCATCAGCGCCGCCTCCAGGGTGGCGGTCCCGGAGGCCACCACCGCCACGTCGCTGGCGCCCACCACCTCCGCGGCGCGGCCGTCGATCAGGATCGGCTTCAGCTCTCCGAAGGGCGCGGCCACCACCTCCCGGGAGAGGGTGTGCGCCACCGGCACCACCAGCTGCAGCTCCGGTCGTTCGCGCAACAGCAGCCGCGCCGCCTCCACCAGGGTGGGGAGGATGCGGGTCAGCTCGCCCATCCGGCTGCCGGGCAGCAGCGCCAGCACCGGACGGTCCGGCGCCAGGCCCAGCTGCGCGCGGAACTGCGCCATTGGGGCCGGGGGAGGGACCTGCTCCACCACCGGGCTGCCCACGTAGCGGGCCGCCACCCCGCGCTGGCGGTAGAAGTCCTCCTCGAAGGGGAGGATGCACAGCATCCGGTCCACGTCCCGGGCAATGGCCTTGACCCGGCCCTGCCGCCACGCCCACACCGTGGGACTGATGTAGTAGGCGACCGGGATCCCCATCGCCTTGAGCCGCCGGGCCAGCCGGAGGTTGAAGTCCGGGATGTCCACCAGGATGGCCAGCTTGGGGCGGCGGCGTCTGGCCACCGCCTCCAGCCGGTCCAGGACGTGGAGGATCCTCCGGACCTTGGGCAGGACCTCCACCAGCCCCATCACCGAGACCTCGTGCGCTCCGTGAACCAGATCCACACCCAGCGCTGCCAGCTTGGATCCCCCCATGCCGAAGAAGCGCAAGGAAGGGTCCCGCCGGAGCAGCTCGCCCACCAGGTCCGCGGCGTGCCCGTCTCCGGACGCCTCCCCCGTGACCACCATGACGTTCCGAAGCCCCATTGACAGGGGGTGCAATGTATAACGAACCGCCTTGAAGACCCTCCTTCTGGCTGAGAGCCACCCCGCCACGCTCGAGCACCTCCGTGGGGTGCTCACCCAGGCCGGCTACACCGTGCGCGCGGTGACCGAGCCGGGCAAGGCGCTGGAGCACTTCGCCTCTGACCGCCCGGACGTGGTGCTGGTGGCGGTGGACTTCCCGAAGCTGGATCAGCAGCACCTGGCGCAGCTGATCCGGGCCAGCGATCAGGGGGCGCGGATCCCGCTGTTGGTGATCGACAAGGGGCACCTGGGCCGGGCGCGGGGAGTGAGCGCGATCCTGGACCTCAAGGCCAACGGCTACGTGCCCGATCCCACCAAGGTCCCGGAGCTGCTGGCCAAGCTCAAGCCGCTCCTGGAGTCCTCCCCCTCGGCCAAGGGGGGAGGCACCACCGGGGTGGGCGCGGTGCTGGCCCGGCCGCCGGTGGCCTCCGGTGAACTCAAGGGCTTCCCGCTGCCGGCCCTGTTCAACTCCTTCTACCGGCTGCACCGGGACGGGGTGCTGGTGGTCGCCTTCCGCGACCTGACCCGCCGGGTGTACTTCGTGCGCGGCCGTCCGGCGAACTACGACTCCACCGCCCGGCAGGACGCGTTCGCCAATTGGCTGGTGGAACGCAAGGAGCTGACCGAGTCCCAGAGCGAGGCGGTGCTCAAGGCCCTGGCCAGCGGGCTGCGGATCGGCACCGCCCTGGCCGAGGCCGGGGTGGCCCTGGAGGGGGAGGAGCTGCTGCAGCGGCTGCGGGACTACACCCGGGAGAAGGTGGCCCAGCTGGTGGGGATGCGAGAGGGCCGGTACGCCTTCTACGCTGGCACCGAGTTCACCCAGGAGGTGGCGGCGATGGAGATCCCCGCCCTGGCCGCGATCCTGGAGGGGGCGCGGCGGACCTTCCCGGTGAAGGTGTTCGGCGCGGCGCTGCGCGGACGGTTGCATGAGTTCCCGCAGCGCACCGCAGAGTTCGGTCCGGACCTTCCCGAGCTGGGGCTGGACACCGACGATCTGAAGATCGCCATGCAGATGAACGGCCGGATCCCGATGCACGACATCCTGGCTCATGGGCGCGGAGAGCTGCGCAGCACCTACAGCCTGGTGTGGTTCCTGAACCTGACCGGCGATCTGCGCTTCTCCAAGACCCCGCTGGCCTCCACCGAGGCGCAGCCCTACGCCGGCTCGGACAAGATCGCCCCCAAGCGCCGCAAGCCGCTGCCGGCGGAGCTGGCCAACCAACTACGGGACTCGGCGGTGAAGATCATCACCGGCAGCTACTTCCGGGTGCTGGGGCTGGACATCACCGCCGACACCGAACAGGTGGAAGAGGCGTACCACGAGGTGGCGCGGCGCTTTCACGCGGACAACTACTCCGAGTTCGACACCTCGGAGATCCAGGACCTGATGGACTCGGTGATGGACAAGCTGTCCGCCTCCTACCGGGTGCTGTCGGTGGAGGAGAAGCGCAAAGCCTACGTGCAGTACCTGTTCTCGCGGCTGGACGTGGGCCGGTCCGCGGAGGTCAGCGTGGACGCGGAGATCGCGCTCCACCGGGGGACCGCGGCGCTCAAGCGCAAGGACTTCAGCGGCGCGGTGCGGGCCTTCGAGGAGGCGGTCTCGGTGAACCCGCGCGAGCCGGAGTACTACTCGTATCTGGCCTGGGCCACCTACCTGGGCGCCTCCCGCGGCACCGCGGCGGTGGAGCGGGCCAAGGCGGCGCAGAAGCTGCTCAAGAAGGCGCTGGGGCTCAACCCCACCCTGGAGCGGGCAATCATCATCTCCGCGATCATCGAGGGCGAGACCGGCGACGCCTCGGTGGCCCGCAAGAAGCTGCTCAAGGTCCTGGAGCAGAACCCCCACGCGCACCTGGCCAAGGCGGCGCTGCGCAAGCTGGGCCGGTGAGTTCCCGTCCGGTGGTGTCCAGGCTGTTGAGGTTCGCCCAGCGCCGCTGGCGTGCGGCGGCGATGGCGTTCGTCTGCATGGCGGTGCTGGGGCTGACCACCGGGATGTACGCCTTCCTGATGGGGCCGGCGCTGCGCTTTCTGCTCACCGGCGGCGAGGAGGGATTGGACAAGGTGCGCTGGCTGCTGGGGGACGGGGTGCGCGTGGATCGCGCCTTTGCCCTCTGGGCGCTGCCGGTGACAATCGTGGCGGTGGGGGTGGTGAAGGGCTTCGCCTACCTGGGGCAGTTCTACTTCATGGGCTGGTTTGCCCAGCGGGTGGGGGCGGATCTGCGGCGCGCGGTGTTCGAGGCGCTGGCCCGCATCTCGCCCACCCGGCTCCCCGCGCAGCGGGCGGGGGACCTGCTGGCCCGGTTCACCAACGACGTGGGCGCGGTGGAGTTCGCCGCCTTCTACACCCTGGGCTCCTACGTCCGGGACACGCTGCAGATCATCGTGCTGGTGGGCGTGGCGCTGTGGCTGAACTGGAAGGTGGCGCTGGCCACACTGGTGGTGCTGCCCCTGGCGGTGGTGCCGGCGGCGCGGCTGACCCGGTCAGTGATCAAGCGGCTGCGGGTGGGGCAGTCCCGGCTGGGGGCGCTGGCCGCGCAGCTGTCCGAGTCGCTGGGGGGCCTGCGCACCATCCAGGCCTTCAACGGCCAGGAGGCGGAGCGGAGGCGCTTCGAGGAGAACGCCACCCTCCAGCGCCAGGCGTTGATCCGCGCCGGCTGGTCCCGCGGGGCAGTGCCCGGCCTGATGGAGCTGCTGGCCGCCGGAGCCATCGCCGCAACCTTGTCCTTCGCCATCTCCACCCGGTCCATTCCCCCCGAGGAGCTGGTGTCGGTGCTCACCGCGCTGATCCTGGTCTATCAGCCGGCCAAGGATCTGGGCCGGGTGACCCAGTACGGCGTCCTGGCCACGGTGGCCGGTGAGCGGGTGCTGGAGGTGCTGGACTCGGTGCCGGCGGTGACCGACCGGCCGGACGCCCGAGAGCTGATCTCGATCCGAAGGGAGATCGCGCTGCGGGAGGTGGTGTTCGGCTACGGCGACCGCCCGGCGCTGGACGGAGTCAGCCTGACCCTGCCGATCGGCAAGGTGGTGGCGGTGGTGGGCCCCAGCGGGAGCGGAAAGAGCACCCTGGTGTCCCTGCTGCTGCGCTTTGAACTCCCGCAGCAGGGGGCCCTGTTGATCGACGGCGAACCCGCCGACGGCTACACCCAGCACAGCCTCCGCCGGCAGTTTGGACTGGTGACCCAGGACGCCCAGCTGTTCTCCGGCTCGGTGCTGGACAACCTGAGGCTGGGACGCCCCGACGCCACCTTGGCGGAGGCGGAGGCGGCGGCCCGGGTGGCGGCGGCAGATCGCTTCATCCACGCGCTTCCCAAGGGGTACGCCACCCCCATCGGCGAGCGGGGGGTGGTCCTCTCCGGTGGCCAGCGGCAGCGGCTGGCCCTGGCCCGGGCGGTGCTCAGCGGCGCCCCGGTGCTGCTTTTGGACGAGGCCACCAGCAACCTGGATCCGGAGAGCGAGCGCGAGGTACAGCGGGCGCTGGCGGTGCTGTTGAAGGACCGCACCGCGCTGGTGATCGCGCACCGGCTCTCCACGGTGCGGGACGCGGATCTGATCTACGTGATGGAGGCGGGCCGGGTGGTGGAGAGTGGCACCCACCCGGAGCTGTTGGCGCGCACGGGAAGCTACGCGCGGCTGTGGTCCCTGCAGGAGCAGCCCGGCGAGCAGGGGGGCGCGGCATGAACAGGAGGAGCATCGGATGAGGGCTCTGCGGCGGCTGGTGGGCACCGTGTTGAAGCTGGTGCTGGGGGTGGTGGCCCTGGTGCTGGCCGTGCTGTTGGTGTTCGGCTTCAAGGCCTGGTCGGAGGCGTACCCCAACGAGCGCCGGCTGGCCGCCATCTCCCGCGGCTTCATCTCCGGCGCCTACCACGTCCACTCATTGGCCTCGGATGGGCGGGGCACCGAGGAGGAGATCGCCGAGGCCGCCCGCGCCGCCGGGCTCTCCTTCGTGGTGCTGACCGATCACAACGTGGCCCCCTCCCCGCCGCGGTTCGTCTCCGGGGTGTTGCTGGTCCACGCGGTGGAGCTCTCCACCCAGCACGGCCACCTGGTGGCGCTGTCCCTTCCCCGGGCGCTGACCACCGAAGAGCGGAACAC
This sequence comes from Myxococcota bacterium, assembly GCA_030857095.1. Classification (GTDB taxonomy): domain Bacteria; phylum Myxococcota; class Myxococcia; order Myxococcales; family Myxococcaceae; genus JALYOC01. The sequence goes on from JALYOC010000127.1 coordinate 60,089, forward strand.
CGCTCCGGTGGAGGTGGCCAACGCCCTGGGGGCGCAGCTGTTCCTGGCCCATCCGGTCCAGGAGAAGAACCCCTGGCGCTCCTGGGAGCCGCTGCCGGAGGTGGCAGGGTTGGAGCTGTACTCCGCGGACACCATGCTGCGGGACGCGCTGGCCGCGCCGATCACCCGGCTGGTCCCGGCGGCGGGCGCGTATCTGACCAACACCACCCACGCGCTGTACTCGCTGGTGGGGGAGCAGCCGGAGACCACCCGCCGGCTGCTGCAACTGGGAGGAGAACGGCCCGGGGTGGCGCTGTGCGCCCACGACGCCCACGGGCTGCCGGACTACGAAGAGGTGTTCCGGGCGCTGGCGATGTACCTGCCCACCCCAGACGGCTTCGTGCTGCCGGAGGATCCGGTCCAGGCGGAGCGCTGGGTGCTGCAGACCCTGACCTCGGGGAGGGCGGTGTGCGGCTTCCGGGCGCTGGGAGATCCAGAGGGCTTCCGGATCGACGGCCTGACCGGGGGCGCCCGCACCGTGGGGACCGACGTCCGGCTGCGGGTGATCCCTCCGCGCAACACCCCGGACTCGGTGAAGGTCCAGGTCTCCGGCAGCGGCGAGCTGGTGGACAAGTGGACGGTGCGCACCACCGGTCCCGGCGTCGTCCACATCGAACTGTGGCGCCGCGCCCCCGGCCGCTTCCTGGGCTCGGAGTGGAAGCCGTGGATCGTCCCCAGCCCGGTGCGCGTCCAGTGATCCGGATCGTCTCCGGGTCTCCGAAGGGGCCTGCGTGCCAGATCGCCCTGGAGGTGATGCGGGATCACGAATCCCGGTTCGACCCGATCACCGCCTGCGTGTTCGACAGCGAATCCGCGGCGCTGTACGAGCGTACCCTGCGCCGCCTGCGCGCCTGATCCGATGCACCTCCTCTACGTGGTCGCCAGCTACCTTTTGTTTGCGCTGCTGTTCCCGGTGCTGGCGCTGCACCGCAAGACCCGCAACGGGTTGCTGCAGCGGATGGGCTTCTACCCGCCGGAGGTGCTGCCGCCGCACACCGGGCCCCGGGTGTGGATGCACGGGGCCTCGGCCGGGGACCTGCTCTCCCTCTCGCCGATGATCCCCCACCTGCGCGCGCGCTTCCCCGGGTGCCAGGTGGTGATGACCACCGTCACCAACACCGGCTACCTGATGGCCCGCGAACGGCTGGGCAAGCAGATCGACGCGGTGGTCTACGCGCCCTACGATCTGTGGGGCGCCACCCGTCGGGCGGTGAGGGCGATCGGCCCGGACGTGCTGATCCTGGAGTACACCGAGATCTGGCCCAACCTGATCCGCGCCGCCCACAAGGCGGGGGCCCGGGTGGTGCTGACCAACGGGCGCTTCTCGCCCCGTCACCTTCGCAGCTACCGGGCGCTGTTCTCGGTGATCGGCAACCCGCTGCGGCGGATCGATCTGTTCTTGATGCGCGAGGACGACGAGGCGGAGCGGGTGCTGGGGCTGGGCGCTCCGCTGGAGCGGGTGTGGGTGACCGGGAACACCAAGTTCGACGCGCTGACCGCGCCGGAGGCCAGGGATGACGCCCAGCTGCGCGCCGCCCTGGGACTGCCAGACAAAGCCCGGGTGCTGATCGCCGGCAGCACCCACGAAGGCGAGGAGGAGCTGATCCTGGAGGTGTACCGGCGGCTGCTGCGCGAGCACCCCGATCTGCGGCTGGTGATCGCGCCCCGCTACATCGACCGGGCGGCCCGGGTGGCGGAGCTGGCCCGCGCGGCCGGGCTCTCGGTGGGGCTTCGCTCGGAGCACAACCGCACCGAGGGCCGGGTGGTGGTGCTGGACACCATCGGCGAGTTGGCCCGCGCCTACCGGCTGGCCACCCTGGTCTTCGTGGGCGGGTCGTTCACCTCCCGGGGCGGACAGAACATCCTCGAGCCCGCGGCCCAGGGGCGGCCGGTGCTCTTTGGTCCGCACATGGAGAACTTCCACGACAGCGTGCAGGTGCTGGTGGGGCGGGGAGGGATCCAGGTCAACGATCCGGACCAGCTGTACCGGGTGCTGGGGGACCTGCTCTCCCGGCCGGAGACCGTGGCCTCACTGGGGCAGCTGGCCAGCGCGGCGGTGCGGCAGATTTCAGGAGCCAGCGTCCGCAACATCGAGCACATCGAGCGGCTGCTGGAGCCGCGTGCCCCGGCGCGCCCCTTGGGTAAGAGCGTCTAGATGCCCCTGGTCGTCCACCCGCACTTCCATCCCCGCCGCACCGGCGTCACCCGCCATGTGGAGACGGTGCTGCCCGCGCTGGGGCGGAGGATGGAGGCGGTCACCCTTGGGTATGGGATCTCCCGGTCGCTGCCGCGGATCGGCCTTCGCCGACTGTTGCGGCGGGCCCGCTCCGGCGAGGTGGTGTGGCACGCCCACCGCAACAACGAGCTGCTGGTGGGGCTGCTGCTGCGACTCTTTGCCCCGCGGCTGAAGGTGCTGCTCACCCGGCATTCCACCAGTCGCCCCGGGCGGTACACCCGGTGGCTGGCGCGACGGGCGGATCTGCTGCTGGCCCTGACCCCCGAGGTGCAACGGTCGCTGGGGCTGCCCTCGCGGATCGTCCCCCACGGGGTGGAGTTGGCGGACTTCACGCCGCCTACCGACCGGTCCGAGGCCTGGCGCGCGCTGGGGCTGCCCGGGGAGAGAGGGGTCGGGGTGATTGGCCGGATCCGAGCAGAGAAGGGGCAGGGCGACTTCGTGGCGGCAATCGCCCCGCTGCTGGCGCAACACCCGGAGTGGACCCCGGTGCTGGTGGGGACCGTGCAGCCCGGGGACCGTCCCTTCGCGGAAAGGCTGCGGCGTCAGCTTCCCTCCCTGCTCCTGCCTGGCGAGCAGTCGGAGATCGGGCGCTGGTACCGGGGGCTGACTCTCTTCGTCCATCCCTCGCACCGGGAGGCCTATTCGATGGCGCTGCTGGAGGCGATGGCCAGCGGCTGCTGCGTGGTGGCCTCGCGGCTGCCGCCGATGGAGCAGGTGATCGATCACGGCCGCACCGGCTTTCTCTTCCCGCCCGGAGACGTGGAGGGGCTGCGAGCGATCCTCCGGGAGCTGCTGGCCAGTCCGCGTCGGATTGAAGAGGTGGGACGGGCCGCCGCCGCCGAGGCCCAGGAGCGCTTCGGGGTGGAGCACGAGGCGGGTGCGCTGATCGCCGCCTACCAGGCTGCCTGGAGCGCGCAGTGAGGATCCTCCACCTGCTGGCCAGTCCCTTCTTCAGCGGCCCCGCCCAGCTGGTCACCGAGCTGGCCCTGGCCCAGCGGGAGCTGGGGCACCAGGTCTCGGTGGCCGTGGATGCCCGCCGACGGGAGACCCCGGCCGAGGAGCTGGCGCAGCCCAGGCTGCAGCAGCTGGGCCTGCTGGACCCGGGAGGACTGGAGCTGTCGGTGAAGTCCACTCCGGCGCAGGTGCTGCGCGACCTGCGGAACCTCCACCGCCGCCAGGTGGACGTTGTCCATTCGCACTTCAGCCACGACCACCTGTTGCTGCGGCTGGCGCGGCCCCGGGGCGCGACCCGGATCCGTTCGATTCACGCGGCGCGTTCGCTGCGCTGGTCGCTGCCGGCTGCGGACGGCTACACCGTGCCGGTGGGCGACTGGCTTTGGCGGCTCCCGGAGCACAGCGCGCGGACGGTCTTGCCGCCCCTGGTGGGCGCGGAGTTCCAGCGGGTGCCGAACGCCCGCGCCCAGCTGGCGCTGGAGGGGTCACCCCTGATCGGAATGGTCTCCACCTTCCAACCCTCCCGGCGCCATGGCTTGGGGATCGAGGCCTTTGCCCGGCTGCGGGCCCAGCACCCCTCGGCGCGGCTGGTGCTGGTGGGGGACGGGCGGTTGGAGGCGCAGCTTCGGGCCCAGGTGGCGGAGGCAGGGCTGGAGCAGGCAGTGACCTTCACCGGCTATCAGCAGGGCGGTGCCTTCGTGCGCTGGCTCTCGGCGCTGGACGAGGTGTGGATCCTGGGGCTGGGCAATGACTACAGCGCCCGTGCCGCCGCCCAGGCGCGCCGGTGTGGGGTGCGGGTGGTCGCCGCCGCGGAGGGGGCGCTGCCGGACTACGCGGACGCGGTGGTTCCGCAGTTGAGCGCGGACGCGGTGGTGGCAGCCTCGCTGGAGGGAAGGCGTCGGCAGCTGGAGGTGCCAACACCCGGCGCGGTGGCCCAAGCGGTGCTGGCCCTCTACCAGCAGGCCGGGGTGCGGCGATGAGCACCCTGCTGGAGCGGCTGTGGTACCCGGACTCCGCCGAGTCCTGGTCCCGGAAGCTGGCGCTCTCCCCATTGCTGCTGGCGGAGGGTGCCTTCCGCGCAGGGGTGGGGTTGCGGGGCGCCCTCTACGACCGCGGCCTGCTCAAGAGCCACCGCCCGGAGGGGCCGCGGATCGTCTCGGTGGGGAACCTCAACGTGGGCGGGGCAGGCAAGACGCCGCTGACCATCCATCTGGCGAACCGGCTGCAGCAGCAGGGCGAGCGGGTGGTGGTGCTCACCCGGGGCTATGGGCGGACCAGCCAGGTCCCGGTGGAGATCTCCGCGCACGTTCCGAGACCAACGGTCGGAGAGGCGGGGGACGAGCCGCTGCTGATCGCCGATTCCTGTCCGGGGGTCCCGGTGCTGGTGGGCAGCAACCGGGTGGCCCTGGCCGGCGAGGCGGTGGCGCGACACCGGGCGAGTGTCCTGCTGCTGGACGACGGGCTGCAGCACCGTCGGCTGGCGCGCGATCTGGACGTGGTGGTGATCGACGCCTCGGCCCGGTTCGGCAATGGCCACCTGATGCCGCGGGGCCCGCTGCGCGAACCGCTGGCCGCGCTCTCCCGGGCCAGCCTGGCCTGCCTGCGAGTCTCCCAGGGCGTGGAGGTCCCCCGGCTGGAGCTGCCCATTCCGTACTTCGTGGCCCGGTATCTCCCCGGTGGCTGGCGGGATGAGCAGGGGCGGAGCCTGCCACTGGCCGCGCTGACGGGCGGCGGGGTGGTGGCGCTGACTGCCATCGCTCGGCCCTCCGCCTTCCAGTCGACCCTGGTGGGTGCCGGCCTCCGGGTGGAGCAGTTGATCTCCTATCCGGATCACCACCCGTTCACCGAGGCGGAGCTGGAGGCGGCCCGCGCCGCCGCGGCCGGTCGGGTGATCGTGACCACCGAGAAGGATCGGCTCCGCCTGCCCTCCGGCTTTCCAGCCTGGGCCCTGCGGATGGAACTGCGCATCGAAGAGGGCGCCGAGTTGCTGGAGCGAGCGCTGGCACCCGGTGCGCGGCACGGAAGTGGACCTGCCCCGGCTTGAGACGATCGGGCCGCTGTGGGACAACGCGCGCGATGCGCCGCCCGGCCAAACACCCTCCGCTCCAGACCCTGGCCCCCCTGGCCCGCTCCTTCCCCCAGCGCCGGGTGTTGGTGGTGGGCGATCTGGTGGCGGACCACTACATCTACGGTCAGACCGAGCGGGTCAGCCGCGAGGCGCCGGTGTTGATCGTCCGCTATGAGTCCGCGGAGGTGAAGGCCGGCGCGGGCGCCAACGCGGCGGCCAACGTGCGCAGTCTGGGCGGTCAGGTCACCGCCGTCGGCCTGCTGGGGAAGGACGAGATGGGGCGCGCGCTGCGGGCCCAGCTCAAGGGGGCGGGGATCAGGGTCCAGGCGGTCAGCGCCCCGGGACTGGCCACCGAGACCAAGACCCGCATCCTGGCCGGAGGGGTGAGCACCACCCGTCAGCAGATGCTGCGGTTGGATCGCACCCGGACCGACCCGCTGCCGCTCAAGGTCCGCCAGGCCCTGACCGCGCTGATCAGCGAAGAGGCCCGGAAGGTGGATGCGGTGGTGGTCTCCGATTACGGCGCCGGGGCGGTGCCGGAGGAGGCGCGGGGGGCGCTGCGCAAGCTGGCCCGGGCCGGGCTGCCGGTGTGCGTGGATTCGCGTTACGCCCTGCACAGCTTTCGCGGGGTGACGGTCTGCAAGCCCAACGAACCGGAGTTGGCGGCCCTGGTGGGCCGGCCGCTGCGCACCGAGGGCGAGCTGCTGGAGGCGGGCCGGGCGCTGCTGACGGAGCTGGAGTGTCAGGCCCTGCTGGTGACCCGGGGGCGGCTGGGGATGTGGGTGATCGATCGCAGCGGCGCAGTGGAGCGGATCGCGGTCCACGGTTCCCACGAGGCGGTGGACGTGACCGGCGCCGGAGACACGGTGATGGCCGCCTTCACCCTGGGGATGGCCACCGGCGCCTCCACGGTGGAGGCCGCGCGGATCGCCAACGTGGCCGGCGCCCTGGCGGTGATGAAGCCGGGCACCGCTACCGTCAGCCGCGTCGAGCTGCTGGGCGAGCTGGAAGCGTGAGCCTCTCCAAGCTGGGCACCCTGGAGGAGGTGGCGTCCAATGTGGCCCAAGCGCGCGCCGCCGGGAAGTCGGTGGCCCTGGCCAACGGGGTGTTCGATCTGTTCCACGTCGGCCACCTGCGCTACCTGCAGGGCGCCCGACAGCTGGCCGATCTGTTGGTGGTGGCGGTGAACTCCGATCTCTCCACCCGGCGCTCCAAGGGACCGGATCGCCCGATCGTCCCCCAGGGAGAGCGGGCGGAGATCCTGGCCGGGCTGGCCTGCGTGGACCTGGTGCTGGTGTTCGATGAGCCGGACGTCCGCGGGGTGATCCGCGCCCTGCGCCCGGAGGTGCACGTCAAGGGCACCGACTACACCCCCGAGGGGATTCCGGAGCGGGACGAGGTCCAGGCCTATGGAGGCCGGGTGGCGGTGGCCGGCGATCCCAAGGATCACAGCACCACCGCGCTGGCCGCCCGGCTGGACAAGCGCGGCGCTTGAGGGTCGCACCCGCCCGGTGCTAGGCGGTTGACCATGGCGCTGCCCGCGATCCTCAAGGAACTGCTGGTCTGTCCGAAGTGCAAAGGCGAGCTGCTCTTCCTGGAGGAGCGCGCCCAGATCCACTGCAAAGCCTGCCAGCTTTGCTACGCCATCGAGGAGGACGTGCCCAACATGCTGATCGCCGAGGCGCGGCCCCTGGACGGCTCGGAGCCCCGGTAGGGCCGGCGCTCCCGTCCGGCGGTGGTGGTGCTGGTCCCGGGAGGCCCCGCGCCGCGCCTCCTCGCTCCTTGACGGGGGCAAGGAAAGCCCCTACGCACCCAAGGATGCTGCGGAGCATGACCGGGTTCGGCGCCGGGCGCGCCAAGGTAGGCGACGAGGAATTGTCGGTTGAGCTCAAGTCGCTCAACCACAAGTTCTGTGAGGTGAAGCTGCGACTTCCACGCGAGCTGGCCTCGCTGGAGCTGCCCTTGACCAAGCTGATCAAGGAGCGGATCTCGCGCGGGGCGGTGGAGGTCACCGTCAAGCGCAGCTCCTCGGCCGGCAGCGACTCGGTCCCCACCGTGGATGTGGCGCTGGCCCGCGAGTACCAGCGGGTGCTCACCGAGTTGGGGACGGCCCTGAAGCTGGTCACCGAGCTGAGGGTGCAGGACGTGGCCTTCCAGCCGGGGGTGTTGCGGTTGGAGGAGCGAGGGGTGGACGTGGAGCGGGCGTCTGCCGCCGCCTCCGCCGCGGTGGAGCAGGGACTGGGCGCCCTGACCCGGATGCGCGAGACCGAGGGGGCGGCGATCCGGGCCGATCTGTCCTCCCGGCTGGGTCTGGTGTCCAGGGTGGCCGGCGAGCTGCGGGAGCTGGCCCCCGCGGCGGTGGAGGAGTACCAAAAGCGCCTCTCCGAGCGGGTGGCGGAGCTGACCCGCAACGTGGCGGTGGAGCCGGCCCGGCTGGTCCAGGAGGTGGCGATCTTCGCCGAGCGCACCGACGTGGCGGAGGAGATGACCCGTCTGTCCTCGCACCTGGCCCAGTTCGGGGAGCTGCTGGACTCCGGCGAGCCCTCCGGTCGGAAGATGGATTTTTTGGTTCAGGAGATGCACCGGGAGGTGAACACCACCGGCTCCAAGAGCCAGCACCCCGCCATCGCCTCCCGGGTGGTGGCCCTCAAGGCAGAGCTCGAGCGGATCCGCGAGCAGGTCCAGAACGTCGAATGAGCGCCCCCGCCCAGAGCCCCGGACTGCTGCTGGTCCTCTCCGCCCCCTCCGGTGCGGGGAAGACCACCCTCGCCCATCGGGTGATGAAGGACACCCCCGAGTCGGCCTTCTCGATCAGCTACACCACCCGCCAGCCGCGCGGCGCCGAGCGGGACGGGGTGGACTACCACTTCATGGACGTCCTCACCTTCAAGGGGAAGATCGAGCGCAACGAGTTCGTGGAGTGGGCCGAGGTCCATGGCCACTTCTACGGCAGCCCCCAGTCGGTGGTGGATCAGGCCATGGCCCAGGGTGGGGTGGCGATCTTCGACATCGACGTGCAGGGGGGGATGGCGATCCAGCGCAAGCACCCCGAGGCGGTGCTGGTGTTCATCCTCCCCCCTTCGATGCAGGAGCTGGAGCGGAGGCTGCGGGGTCGGGGAACCGACGCCGAGGACACCATCCAGCGACGGCTGCTTGCGGCCCGCTCGGAGATCGAGCGCGGCGTGGCCGCCTACGACTACATCATCGTCAACGATTCCTTCGACCACGCCTACGACCAGCTGCGATCGGTGGTGGTGGCCGAGCGCGCCCGGCGGGGGAGGGTGGACATCTCCCGGGTGCATCTGGATCGCGGCTGATCGGAGGGCAAGCAGACAAGGGGTTGAAGAAAGTTGTGATCGGAACGCGACAGATCGTTTGACTCACGCGGCCCGGGCCGGTACTTGAGGAAACACCGCGTCACCGAGCGCTTCACGGCGCACCCGGCGGACGGCATAGGGGTTGGAGCGGGAGCTGGTCTCGTTGGAGACCGGAGCCATGGGGTAAGGGCAGGCGCGGAGCGCAGTGCTTCAACCGACAACTTAATAAGTAAGCTCCGTCGCCTGCAGTCCGGGCGACCAATGGGTCGTTCCTGAAGTCCAGGTCACGGAGTAGGACGTCTGGTCCCGGCGGTTGAGGCGCAGGTCCAGATGGTTCGCGGGGGCCGAGAAAGGTTGTTGATCTCGGGCAGGAGGCGGAGGTAGAAGCCGCCCCCCATCAAACGGAAGCCTCAGTGCAACCGGGAGAGCGGCGCAGGGTTTGGTTGAAACCCGGCGGCGGCGAAATGAAGGGAGCTTCGAAGGTGGTTGACTTCGAAGACAGGGCAGAGGTAGAAGCCGCCCCCTTCATCCGGCGTCCACTTACGGTGGGCGCGGCGAAGTCGAGGTGCTGGTAGCCTTGACATCGAAACGAACTTCGAATAGAAGCTTCGGCCCCCGGGTTGGAAACGGGGTTCCAGACAGCAGCAAGCAGTGAAGCGACAGCCGTCGGTCGCTCGGTCTTTGAAAACCAAATAGCAAGCCCAAGTTGAATATTGCGGTAACTCGCAATTTCATTGAGGGATCCGAGATGACTGCGCGTGAGCGCGGCTGTCCGGGTCCACCGAACGCAGC
>JALYOC010000146.1 GCA_030857095.1 Myxococcota bacterium
GCCGGTGGCAGCGGGCTGGATCTGGGCGGCAAGGGACACCAGACGGTGACTGTGGTCCCCGGAAAGACCACCGTGGTGGGCGGCCTCTCCAAGGAGGTGATCGCCCGGATCATCCGGCAGCACCAGCAGGAGATCAAGTACTGCTACGAGTCGGAGCTCAACCGCACCCCCGGCCTGGCCGGCAAGGTGGCAGTCTCCTGGGTGATCGGACCCGACGGCAGCGTCACCGAGAACAAGGTGACCGAGAGCACCCTGGGCAGCCCTCCCGCGGAGCAGTGCATGCTCAGCCGGATCATGCGCTGGAAGTTCCCCGAGGTCCCGGGCGGCGGCGTGGTCAACGTCACCTTCCCCTGGGTGTTCAAGAAGGCCGGGAACTAGACGTTCAATCCCGCGCGGAGAATCGGCCGGGGGGCTGGTCGCCGCGCGGGGCAGGCATAACTTGGGCGGCGGCGCGGAGGGCACTCGCGCCGCCGTGTCTGTTGAGGCAGGCGGGCAGGAAATCTGGAGGCGGGTGTGCGAAGCAACGTTTTGAAGATCTCGGCGCTGGTCCTTTCGATGAGCGCGGGCGCGCAGTCCCTGCCGGCGGGGGAGGAGTCGTCTCCGGCCCCGGTGGCGCAGGTGGCCCCGGTGGAGCAGGTGGCCCCGGAGGCGGACCCCAGCGGGGACGCACTGGCGGTGGCGCCTCCTCCGGAGCTGGCTCCGGAGGCGGAGTCGGCCCAACTGGGGGGAGCGCCCCAGGCGGTGACGGCGCGCGGCCCCACCCAGGGGCGGCCGCTGGTGGTCCGCCGCGGCTTCTTCACCGACACCAACCTGGGGACCTTCTTCACCCTGGGGGGGAACGATCAGTACTCCAACGCCCAGAGCTACGTGCAGCTGGGGCTGGGCTACGACCTGTTCGACTTTCTGGCGGTGGGCGCCCATGTGGCCTTCGGCTCCAACGCCTTCAACTGCTTCGCCGGACGGGTCGGCGGCGCCTGCGCCCGCAGCGACGCCTTCACAGTGACCTTCTTTGACGCCTCCTTGACCTACCTGCACAGGCTGGGGAACCGCTTCTATCTGACCCCCAAGGTGGTGGCCGGCTACACCCTGCTCGATCCGGAGCCGGTCTCCGGCCAGTCCCAGGGGTTCAACCTGGGCGCGGGGATCGGGGTGGAGTACGCCACCGCCATGGATCACTTCAGCGTCGGCGCGGACGTGCTGGGCCGCTACGTGCTGGGGGCCAACATCCCCACCGTGGCCATCTTTCCGCGGGTGAAATACACCTTCTGACCGCCTTCCATGACCGCCCACACCGTCGACAATCCGTACACCGGGGATCTGGCCGCCTCGGTTGAAACCACCACCCCGGCCCAGCTGGACGCGGTGCTGGACAAGGCCCGCGCCGCGCACCGCGCGCTTCGGGCGATGACCGTCCCCCAGCGGGTGCGGTTGGTGCTGCGCGCCTGCGAGGCGATGGAGCGGCGGACCGAAGAGATCGCCTTGGACATCACCCGGCAGATGGGCAAGCCGCTCACCCAGGCCCGCGGGGAAGTGGGGGGGATGGCCGGCCGGCTGCGGCACATGGCCTCCATCGCCGAGGAGGCGCTGGCGGACGTGGTGCTGCCGCCCAAGGACAAGTTCGAGCGGCGGATCGCCAAGGAGCCGCTGGGGGTGGTGTTGGATCTCCCCGCCTGGAACTACCCGCTGCTCACCGCGGTCAACGCGGTGGTCCCCGCCGTGTTGGCCGGCAACGCGGTGGTACTCAAGCACTCCCCGCGCACCCCGCTGTGCGCCGGGCACTTCGAGCGGGCGTTCGTCGAGGCTGGCGCCCCCGAGGGCACGGTGCAGGCGATCTTCCTGGACTACACGGGCACCGAGAAGCTGGTCGGCGATCCTCGCATCGACCATGTGCTCTTCACCGGCTCGGTGTTGGGCGGACACAAGATCCAGGCCGCGGCCAAGGATCGCTTCCTCCACGTGGGGCTGGAGCTGGGGGGCTGCGATCCGGCCTACGTCGCCGAGGATTGCGACCTGGGCCCCACGGTTGAGAACATCGTTGACGGCGCCCTCTACAACGCCGGGCAGAGCTGCTGCGCGGTGGAGCGTGTCTACGTCCACCGCTCGCTGTATTCGAAGTTCATCGACGCGGTGGAGCCGCTGGTCCGCGGCTACGTGCTGGGGAACCCGGAGGCGGAGTCCACCACCCTGGGACCGATTGCCCAGAGCTGGCATCCGGCCCAGCTGGAGGCCCTGGTGGCGGACGCCGCCCGCCGCGGCGCCCAGGTGGTGACCGGGGGGCGCGCCACCCAGGTGGAGGGCCGGGGCCGCTTCTTCCAGCCCACGCTGCTCACCGGCGTGGCCGCCGAGGCGAGGGTGATGTCCGAGGAGTCCTTCGGTCCGCTGCTGCCGATCTCCCCGGTGGACTCCGATGAGGAGGCGCTGGAGCGGATGAACGCCTCCCGGCTGGGGCTGACCGCCAGCGTCTGGACGAAGGATCGCGATCGCGCGGATCGCCTGGCCCGGCGGCTGGAGTGCGGGACGGTGTACATGAACCGCTGCGACTCGCTGGACCCGGCCCTTCCCTGGAGCGGGGTCAAGGACTCCGGCCGGGGGGTGACCCTCAGCGCGCTGGGCTTCGACGCCTTGACCCGTCCCAAGGCGCTGCACTACCGCCTGGCCTTCTAGGCGGCGTTCCGTCCCCACGGTACGGCGCAGCGAACAATCGCGCCTACATCGCCAAGTCGACTATCCTTCCGGGTCGACGGTGACCAGGGGCGCCAAGGACAAGCGGGTAGGCGAGGACTCACGTCCCCGGGAGCCGGTGCGCTTCCCGGCGATGGTCCGTGTGGACTTCCCAGCGGGAGGTCGGACCACCTTCGCCTACACCTCCAAGCTCAGCGCCGTGGATCTGCGGCTGCGGACCACCCACCTGGGCCCCGGCGACGAGGTGGACTTCAAGGTCGGGCTCTCCAAGGACAACCCGCTGATCCTCCACGGCGTGGTCCAGGAGGTGGACGCCGCCACCGAGGACGACGGGCTGCGGGTGCTCTTCTCCGCCGGGCAGGAGGAGGGGATCGAGAAGGTCCGCGCCTATCTGGAGACCCAGTTCGTCCGCAAGCTGGAGGAGGCGATCACCCGCTCCCCCCGCTCGCTGGACAAGATCCTGGAGCTGTCCCGCTACTACCGCGAGGTGGAGCGGCTGGGCGAAGTGGCCGACCTGTGGCGCAAGGCGATCGTAGCCAACGCCGGAAGCCTGGAGGCCTACGAGGAGTGCGCCGAGGCGCTGTTGGACGCTGCCCGCGCCGGGGAGGCGGGGGAGCGCGCCCTGGACGAGATCGCCTCGGTGGTGGACGCCTCCAAGCCGCTGGGCAAGAGCAAGCGGGTCGCCGCGGTGGAGGCCACAGTGGCCGCCGCCCGCAAGGAGATCCAGCGGCGCAAGCAGGAGGAGGCCCAGCGCACCGCGGACGCCGAGCGCCGGGCGCAGGAGGAGAAGCTCCAGAAGCTGCGGGACAAGCTGAACCAGGAGGCGGAGGCCCGCGCCAAGGAGGCCCTTGCCCAGCGGCTATCGGAGCTGGAGAAGGACTTCCAGACCCAACTGCAGGAGGCGCAGCGCGCGGAGGCGGAGGCCAAGAAGGCGGTCCGCAAGGCCCTGGCGGAGGCGGAGGCCGCCCGGGGCGCCGCCGCGGAGAGCCAGGGCCAGTCCGAGAAGCTCAAGGGCCGCCTGGAGGAGTACCAGGACAAGGTCAAGGAGGAGCGACAGCAGCGTGAGCTGCTGCGCAAGGATCTCGAAGCGGCGGTGCTGGAGGCCCAGGGGTCGGAGGCCGAGGCCCGCAAGCTGACCCGGAAGGCAGAGGCCGCGGTGGCCGAGGTCCGCGCCGAGCTGGAGGCGGAGCGGACCCGCGCCCAGAAGCTGGACGAGAAGCTGGCCCAGCTGGAGGGGAAGCTCTCCGAAGAGCGCAAGCAGCGGGACGCCTCCCGCAAGGAGCTGGAAGGGAAGCTGGAGTCGCTGCAGAAGTCCGACTCCGAGGCGCGGCGGTCCTCCCGCAAGGTGGAGGCGGATCTGGAGGAGCTGCGCACCCAGCTGCAGACGGAGCGGGCCGCCGCAGAGCGCACCCGCGAGAAGCTGGAACAGCAGCACTCCCGGCTGGCCGAGGAGAAGAAGGCCCAGGAGGCAACCCGGCGCGGGCAGGAGGAGCGGCTCAAGGAGCTGGCCGCCGCCGAGGCCGGGCTGAAGAAGACGGTCAAGGCCGCGGAGACCGCGCGGGAGGCTGCGCTGGCCGCCGAGCAGGAGGCGGTCCGGCGGGGCGAGGCGCAAGCGCAGCGTCTGGCCGAGCTGGGCGAGAAGCTGGAGGCGGAGCACTCCGAGCGCCGCAAGCTGGAGAAGGCGCTGGAGGCGGCGCGGGCCGACTCGGGGCGGGGCCAGTCCGAGGCCCAGGCGAACCTGGAGGTGCTGCGCGCCGAGCTCTCCGCCCGCATCTCCACCCTGGAGAAGGAGCTGGCCTCCGCCCGCGCCGAGCGCGCCAAGCTGGAGACCGAAGGGCAGGTCGAGCGGGCCCGGTTGCTCAAGGAACTCAAGGAGCACGCAGGCCAGGTCAAGGCCTCCGACGAGGCCCAGAAGGCCGCGGCCAGGGCGGTGGAGCAGGCCCGGCTCAACGAGGCGGAGTCCCGGCGGCTGTCCGGGGAGGCCGAGGCCCACGGGCGCACCCTGGACGGGGAGGTCCACCAGGCACGGGCCGAGCGGGACCAGATGCGGGAGGAGGCCGGCCGTGCCACCGCCGCCGCCGCCGCCGAGCAGCAGCGGAT
>JALYOC010000142.1 GCA_030857095.1 Myxococcota bacterium
CACCGCGGCGAGCTGGGCCTCGCTGCTTCCCAGCTGCTCGCGCACCGCGGCGAGCTGGGCCTCGCTGCCTCCCAGCTGCTCGCGCACCGCGGCGACCTGGGCCTCGCTGCTGCCCAACTGATCGCGCAGCCCGCTCGCCTGGGCCTCGCTGCCTCTCAACTGTTCGCGCAGGTCCACCAGGAGGGCCTCGCCGGTACGCACGCGCTCCTGCAGCTCCACCGTCTGGGTCTCGCTGCCGCCCAACTGTTCGCGCACTCCGTCCAGCTCGGTCTGCCGGGCGGCCAGCGCCGCGGAGGCGGTCTCCAGCTGGGCCGAGGTCTTGGATTGCTGCGCCGCCAACCGGTCCCGCTCGGACTCCGCAGCGGCCAGCTGGTCCACCAGCGCCGCGAGCCGCTCGTCCCGCTCCACCACCGTGGCCTGCGCCTCCTCCAGGCGCAGCGCCTGCTCCTCCCACTCCGTGCGCAGCTGCTCCAGCGACTCCTTGAGTGCGTCGCGCTCGCCCTCGGATTCGGAGAGCTGGGCGCGCAGGTCCGCGGCCTCGGAGGTCTGCGAATCCAGCGAGGAGGCCAGCCGCTCCTGCTCGGAGGACAGCTGCCGCTGCAGCGTCGCCAACCGGCTGCCCAGAGACTCCACCTCCGCCTCGGCGGTCTCGCGGGCGGCCTGGACCTCCCGCTGCAACCGCTGGGCAGTCTCGGCCGCGCTGCGGGACTCCTCCACCAACTGCTCCAGCTCTACGCCCTGGCGCTCGCGCTCGGAGGACAGCCGCCGCGCCTGCTCCAGCTCCTCGACCAGCTCACCCAGCCGGTGCTGCTCCTCGGACTGGGATCGCCGGGCCTGGGCCAGCTCCGCCTGCGTCTTCTCCAGCTCGTCGCGATGCGAGCCCAGCTCGTCGTGCAGGCCGCTGTGGGCCTCCAGCTGCCGCTCCAGCTCCGCCACCCGCCCCCCCTGCAGGGTGCGCGCGGACTCCGACTCCTCCAACTGCGCCCGCAGGGCGGCCAGCTCCGAGCGCAACGACTGCTGCTGCGCCACCGCTTCGCCACCCAGCCGGGCCGCCTCCCCGGAGCGCGACGCCAGTTCCTGTTGATGGGCCTGCCGCTGTGAAGCGGCCTCCTCCACCAGGGCCAGCCGCGTCTGCTCCGCCTCGGCGCGAAGCTGCGCCAGCTGCTCGGCCAGCACGGGCAGCTCCTCCTGCGAACGGCGCTGTGCCTGCTGCAGCTCCCCCCGGAGGGTGGCGACCTCGGCCTGGGCCAGCGCCAGCTCGCCCTGGACCTCGGCCTGCGTCTGCTGGGCGGAGGCCACCGCCTCCTCCAACCCGGCGATCCTCACCCCGGCCTCGTCCAGGGCCCGCTCCGCGGTCTGGACCCGCTCGGAGGCGCCGTGGCTGGCTGCCTCCAGCCCCGCCTCCTGGGTCTCCACCTGCGCGGCCAGCCGCTCTGACTCCCGCTGCGCTGCGGCGGCGGAGGCGGACAGCTCGGAATGGCTCTCCTCCAGGTGGGCCAGCGCGGCGCGGAGCCTCTCGGTCTCCGCCAGGGCCTGCTCCCGCCCCGCGCGCTGGGCCGTGATCGCGGACTGCAGCTCCTGCTGACTCCGGTTGGCGCGCGCGTCGGCCGCCTCCAGTTGCCGCCGCAGCGAGGACAGCTCCTCCCCCAGCGTCTCCAACTGGGCCTCGCGCTCCGCCAGCCGTGCCTGAAGCAGCCCCTGCTGCGAGGCCGCGGTCCGGTCCACCGCCGAGGCCGAACCCAGCGCCTCTCCCAGCCGCCGGGTCTCTCCGCGGGCCCCCTCCAGCTCGGTCCGGGCCTCGGCCAGCGCGGCGGACAGCGCCCCGCGCTCCTCCTCCCACTGGGCAAACCGTCGCTCCGCGTCGACCCGGGCGCGCTCCAGCGCCGCCCGCTCCGCGGTGTGGGTCCCCTGGGCGCGCGCCAGCTCCGCGGTCAGATTGGCCAGCTGCTGCTCGGCCTCGCCATGCTCCGTCCGGGCCTGCGAGAGCCGGGCGGAGACCGCCTCCGTCTCCGCCTGGGCACGCGCCAGCTGCTCACCCAGCCGCAGCTCGGTGGCCCGCGCGCCCTCCATCCTGGACGACTGGGCCCGCAGCTCATCGCGCAGGGTGGCCACCTGGTGGCGCTCCTCATCCAGGGTCAGCCGCAGCGCGGCCAGGGCCTCCTCCGCCGCCCCCGCATCCCGGGCCTGCAGCTGGCCGCGCGACTCGAAGGAGGACAGCTGGGCCTCCAGCTCCTCGGCGCGCGCCCGCTCCAGCCGGGCGGCCTCCTGGGCCCGGGTGGCAAAGGTCTCCGCCTCGCTGCGGGACCGGTGGTCCGCCTCCAGCTGATCCCGCAGCGCGGCCAGCCGGCGCTCCACGCTGGCCTCGCGGTCCCGGGCGGCGGAAAGCTCGCTCTCGGCGCGCTTGATCCGCCCGGTCAGCTCGTCCCGGTCCCGCTCCGCGGCGGCGCCGCCGCGGGCGGTGGACAGCTGGGCGGTGAGCTGGGCCACCTCCTCGCGGGCGCTCTGGGCGGCGGCGCGCAGGGCGGACACCTTCTCCTCCTGGTCCCGGGCCTCGGTCTGGGCGCGGGCCAGCGCGTCCTTGAGCCGTCCGCTCCGCTCCTCCCAGCTGCGCGAGCGCTGGTAGTACTCGTCCAGCCGCGCGCTGGTGAAGGCCAGCGGCTCGGGCGGCAGCTGGATCCAGGTGGGATCGAAGACCTTGACCTGCTCCTGGCCGGCGAAGATCACGAAGTAGGCGGCCTCCGACTCGCGGACCAGCGAACCGTCCACCTGCAGGCCCTCCCCCCGCTCCTGGGTCAGCTGGTAACCCAGCACCGGGTTCTGGGTGGCCACCTCCACCGAGGGGAAGTGGGGAGAGAGCGCATCCAATAGCTGGCCGTAGGTGGGCGGAGCGTCCGGGCCCTCCGGTTCGCCGATCTGCGCCAGGGCCAGGCCGGCGGCGTTGCGCAGGCCGCCCACCAGGTGGCCACCGCGGGTGACCAGCCGGACCAGCTCCTTCATCAACTCCGGGGCCCGCACGTAGGGCGCCAGATCCGCCACGAACACCACGTCGAAGGAGTGGGGTTCCAGGTCGTCGAACACCGTGGCCCGGTACCGCAGCTGCGCATTGCCGTGCTTGCGCTGCGCTTCCTCCACCGCCGCGGTGTCATCGTCCGCCGCCACCACCTGCCGCGCGCCGCGGGTGAGCAGGAAACGCGCAGCCGTCCCCTGGGTGGACGCGACGGCCCCAACCTCGAGGACGCGGCGTCGGACGAAGAGACTCTCGGCGTAGATGTACCTGGGGAGCAGCTCGCTCTCGCCCAGGCGACGGAAGGTGGTCATCTTGAGTTCGGGGCACCGAGTATAGCCTTCGCTGCCAGACACCCAACGAAAGCGCCGCTCGCCCGGCTGCTGTGCGCACGCCTAGACTCGTGGTTTGGAGGTTTCATGAACGGAAACACCGACTCCTTTGGCGTCCGCGCCAAGCGCACCGCCACCCGCCTGATGGTGGTGCTGGTCATCCTGGGACTGGCAGGGGTGGCCGCGGTGCTGCTCTCCCAGCTCAACGCCCGGACCTACTCGCTTGTCCAGGAAGGAGGCGCGCTGGTGGTGATGAAAGGCCGGATGCTGCCGATGGGCTCCCAGCCCTTCCGCCCCTCCGACCCGGCGCTGCTGGACGCCTACGCCAACATCCCGCTGGAGGGACAGGGCGCCGGCTCGATCCTGGACCGCAGCTTCTCCGAACGCGACGAGCTGGACCGGGCACTGTTCGAGGTCCTGCAGCGGCTGGCCGTCCCCCGGCTTTCGGGCAGCGATCCGGCCGAGCTGGAGCGGGGGCTGTACTACGTGCGCCGCGCCGAGAAGCTGTCCGGGATCACCGAGGAGCAGCGCACGGTCCTCAAGAAGATGCAGGCAGAGGTCTCCTTCTACCTGGCCCGCACCAAGCTGGACGACGCGCGCAAGCTGGTCGCCGAAGGCCTCTCCCAGCTCAAGCTGGCCTCGGAGAGCGGTTCGGGGAACGCCCGCGCCGCGCACCAGATGATCGCCGAGGTTGAGCCGTCGGCCAAGGCGCTGGAGGACTCGCTGCGCCGCGCGGTCCACTCGCTGAGCAGCGCCCCGCCCGCCGAGGAGGGGCTGGCGCCCACCCAACCGCCCGCTGGTGGACCCTCTGCGGCCCCGCAGGGTGGGTCTCCTGCCGGGCAGCAGACGCGACCTGGGCCGGGCGAATCCTCCAGCGCCTCGGAGTGATAGCCTCCAGGCCGTTCCTTGCCGAAGGAGTCGAGCATGGGCCGGCTCGCCGCGATCACCCTTTGTGCGCTGTGGACCGGCTGCGCCGGCCTGCAGCGGGAGGCCTTCATCCACCAGCAGGCCGGGGACTACGTCTACGCCGCCCCGGTCCAGGCGGTGTGGCCGCACGTGGTGGAGCTGATCCGGGAAGAAGGCTTCTCCATCCGGGAGGATCCCAGCCGGAACCTGCTCACCACCGAGTGGCGGGAGGAGATGAGCGCCTCCACCATCGCCGCCTCCTTCACCCGCTACCTGGTGGAAGCGGTGGCCCTGGATGACGGCCACACCCGGGTGCGGATCATCCGCAACTCGATGACCGTGGGCGGAGGCCCCGGCTTCGTGGACGGGGATCGACACGCCGCCGCGGCGCGGGCCTACGCCAACCCCTCCCCCTCCGGGCGGGCCGCGCGGACCGCCAGCGGGGCCCGGGATCTGAAGATGGAGTGGCTGCTGCTTCGGCGGGTGGCGCCCACCGACGCCGCCGAGCTGCAGGAGCTGGCCGAGGCCCGGTTCCGCTAGTGGATCAGGCGTTCTTCATCACGCCGATGAACGGCAGGTTCCGGTACTTCTCCCCGAAGTCCAGGCCGTAGCCGACCACGAACACATCGTCGATCACGAAGCCCTTGTGGTGGATCTGGATCTTGGTCCGCGCCCGGGACGGCTTCTCCAGCAGGGAGCACACCTTGAGCGAGGCCGGGTGCCGGGCGCCCAGGTTCTCCAGCAGGAACTTCATCGTCAGCCCGGTGTCGACGATGTCCTCCACCAGCAGGATGTGCTTGCCCGCCAGCGGCTTGGTCACGTCCAGGGTGATCCGGACCTCGCCGGTGGTCTCGGTGCCGCCCTGGTAGGAGGAGCAGCCCAGGAACTCCAGGGTCAGCGGCAGGTCGATGGCGTGGGAGAGGTCGGTGGCGAAGTACACCGCCCCCTTCAGCACTCCGATCAGCACCAGGTCCTTGCCCTGGTACTCGCGGGTGATCTCCTCGCCCAGCTCGCGGATCCGCCGCTGCAGCTTCTCGGCGTCGATCAGGACGCCCACCTCGTTCTGGTAAAAGCTCACCGGGGACCCGCTCCTAGACGTAGGCGTTGTTCATGATCTCCCCGAAGCCGCCGCCACCGGGGACGATGTACTGCCGATCATCCAGGCCACGTTCCTGGTCCCAGAACTTCCCCGGCTCGCTCTCGAACACCTCCGGGGGAGACAGGCCGCGGTCCAGCCGCAGCGCGAACACCACCACCTCTGGATGATCCTTCGTGATCCGCCGCAGGTATTCGGGGGTCACGATCAGATTCAGGCAGAGGATCTTGCGCGGCTTGCCGGGGACCTTCTCCTTGTACATCTTGATCGCGGTGGACAGTGATCCACCGGTGGCGCCCATCGGGTCCGGGAAGAGGACGATCGCATCGTCGATGTCCCCGCCGATCTTCGCCCCCCCGATGTTGGAGCCCACCACCGTCTCCGCGTCGTCCAGCATCCGGCTCATGATCAGGTGGTCCTGACGGACCAGCGCCGGGGTGAGCAGGTTGTTGAGCAGATCGTAGGTGACCTGGGAGGGCAGCGTGCCGGCCCGGGCGATGTTCACGCTGATCGCGCGCACATGCGGATCAATCACCACCCCCTGGTACATCCCCTGCGGGGTGGAGTCGATCATCCGGGTGGGGATGGCGGCCATCTTCCGCGGGAACTCGGAGTTGACCGCCATCTTCACCAGGTCTTCGTACAGCCGGACCACCAGCTGGTTCACCTGCGGCTGGTAGGTCCCCTTGGCGCAGAGGGTGGCCAGCTGGGAGAGGAGGAACGGATTGCCCACCAGGTGGACGTTCTCGCCATAGTGGTGCCGCTGCTCACAAAGGTTGAACGTGAGCCTCTCGTAGAACGAATCGCGCATCGCTCAGTCCTCGAACAGGTCCAGGGTCAGCGGAGGGGAGGCCTCCGCCGGCGCCGGAACGTGACATTTGCGGCAGCGGGCCTCGTACATGTCGGTGGCCCCCACCATCACCCGGTCGCCCGAGACGTGCGTCCGCTGGGACCGATGGGCGGGGTTGCCGCACACCACGCAGATCGCCAGCTCCTTGGTGACGTACTCGGCGATGGCCATCAGCTGGGGCATCGGCTCGAACGGCCGACCCTGGTAGTCCTGGTCCAGCCCGGCGCAGATCACCCGGATCCCCTTCTGGGCCAGCGCCTCCACCACCGGGACCACCTCCGGCCCGAAGAACTGGACCTCGTCGATCCCCACCACCTGGGTGTCCGGCAGGAGGCTGTAAAAAATCTCCTCCGCGCGGGTAATGGGTGTCGAAACCACCCGGGCCGCGGAGTGGCTGACCACCTGAGTCTCGTCGTAGCGGTTGTCAATCCGGGGCTTGAAGACCTGGACCTTCTGTTTGCCCAATACCGCACGCTTGAGGCGACGGATCAGCTCCTCGGTCTTCCCCGAGAACATGGGACCGCACACGACCTCGATCCACCCGATGTCTCTAGGGAATTGTTGCACGAAGGGGCGCCGCTTCCGACAGGAGAGCGCGCGGATACTCTTTTACGTACCGGACACAGTCAAGGCACATCCCCGCCGCTGCGCCGGACCCGTTGGCACGCGCCGCGTCCTCCCGCCAACGCTTCCCGGCGCTGGCAGGACTCTTGAAGGAGCCTCCCTCCGAATCCGGTCACGGGGGTGGGGTGGATGGCAAGCGCGACGGTGGGGGCGAGGGGGGCAGTAGAAGACGCGGGCGTGATCTCCAGCTGCATCGCCCTGCTGATCTTGAACCTGCTGGACGGCCTGTTCACCCTGGCCTTCCTGCAGGCGGGGGTGGCGGAGGAGGCCAACCCGCTGATGCGGCTGGCCTACGAGCACTCCCCGGCGGCCTTCATGGGGATCAAGCTGGCCCTGGTGAACGCGGGAGCGGCGATGCTGTGGCTGAACCGGGGAACCCTGGCCGCGCGCGCCGCCCTGGGCGGGGGGGTCCTGATGTACGCGGCGATCGTCGCGTATCACTGCAGCTTTCTGCTTTCGGTGGCCTTCGATTAGCCAGCTTGCTTTTCCCCTCTCGCCTAACCGATCCTAGGGGCGGCTCGACTGTCTTTAGAGCCATCGCCGGGGGGCGATATGGAGATCACCGAAGTACGGGTCTTCCCTGTCGATGAAGACAAGCTGAAGGCTTATGTGACCATCACCTTGGATAACTGCTTCGTGATCCGTGATCTCAAGGTGATCAACGGTAACACCGGGTTGTTCATCGCCATGCCGGCGAAGCGGCGCAAGGACGGGTCCTACAAGGACATTGCGCACCCGCTCAACGCGGATACCCGGGACAGGATGGAGAAGACCATCCTGTACGAGTACGAGCGGCAGCGGAAGCTGGAGACCGGCTCGGCCGGCCTGCACAGCGTGGCGATGGCCGACATCGACTGAGTTGGGCCAGTGCCCCTCTCCGGGCTCGGCTGCTGAGCGGGATCCTCGTGGGCCTTTCCATCCTTGACCGGGTGAACTACTCACCCGCGGATGGAATCCCGCGCGCGCGAGTTCAAGGTCTTCTCCGGCAACTCCAATCCGGCCCTGGCCCGGAAGATCTGCGACTACCTCAAGCGGCCCCTGTCCAAGGCCGACGTGGGCCGCTTCTCCGACGGGGAGATCCAGATCGAGATCGGCGAGAACGTCCGCGGTCACGACACCTTCATCGTCCAGTCCACCTGCCCGCCGGCCAACGACCACATCATGGAGTTGTTGGTGATGTGCGACGCGCTCAAGCGCGCCAGCGCCGCGTCGATCACCGCGGTCATCCCCTACTATGGCTACGCCCGACAGGACCGGAAGGTGGCGCCGCGCACCCCGATCACCGCCAAGCTGATCGCCGACCTGTTGGAGGTGGCGGGGGCCACCCGGGTGGTGTCGATGGACATGCACGCCGGACAGATCCAGGGCTTCTTCAACATCCCCTCTGATCACCTCTACGCCTCGCCCCGCTTCCTGGAGGACATCCGGGCCCGCTTCCCGGATCCGGACTCGCTGGTGATGGTCTCCCCGGACGCGGGAGGGGTGGAGCGCGCCCGCGCCTACTCCAAGCGGCTGGGCACCCAGCTGGCGATCGTGGACAAGCGCCGCCCGCGCCCCAACGCCTCGGAGGTGATGAACCTGATCGGCGACGTGAACGGCAAGGACGCCCTGCTGATCGACGACCTCTGCGACACCGGCGGGACGCTGGTGGCGGCGGCGGCGGCGCTCAAGGAGCGCGGGGCCCGCAAGGTGTGGGCGTACATCGTCCACCCGGTGCTCTCCGGCCCGGCGATCACCCGGCTCAACGACTCGGTGCTGGAGGAGCTGGTGGTGACCGACACCATCCCCCTGAGCCAGGCGGCCCAGGACTGCAAGAAGATCCGCCAGCTGAGCGTGGACAGCCTGTTCGGCGAGGCCATCGCCCGCATCTACCGGGCGGACTCGCTCTCTTCGCTGTTCGTCTAGCCCCGGGGGGGGGCGGGATTGACTGGGGTGGCGCCGTGTGTTGAAAGGCCGGCGCCGCGCGCTTCCCAAAGCGCCGCTGAAGACTTCGGGGCCCGAGACGTTCGGGATGCCGGGGGGCAGCGGACCCAACGGACGCTTGCGGTCCACTCGCAGCATTCCTCTTTTCGAAGGATTCGACATGTCTACTGATCGCAGCGTTCTCGAGGCCAAGGTTCGCGAAGGTTCCGGCAAGGGCGCCGCCCGCAAGCTCCGTCTGCAGGGCATGGTCCCGGCCGTCATCTACGGCCGGCACCTGGAGAAGGCCGCCCATGTGGCGGTGGATCCGCTGGCCATCAAGAAGGCCATCAACACCCCCCACAAGTTCAACACCCTGATCACCATCAAGGGCGCCGGTCCGGACAAGCAGGTCCTGCTCAAGGACTACCAGATGGATCCGCTCACCCGTCAGGTGCTGCACGCGGACTTCATCGAGGTCCGGGAGAATGAGTCAATCAAGGTCAAGGTCCCGCTGGTGCTGGTGGGCAAGGCGGACGGCGTCCTCAACGGCGGCATCCTCGCCCAGACCCGCCGTGACCTCGAGGTCTACGCACTGCCCAACGCGATCCCGGAGCGGATCGAGGCGGACGTCACCAACCTCAAGATCGCCCAGGCGCTGCACATCAATGACATCACCCTGCCCAAGGGCGTGAAGGTGAAGACCAACGTGAACTACACGCTGGCCACCATCGGCATCCCGGAGAAGGAGGAGGTCGTGGTGGTGGCGGCTCCGGTGGCCGGCGCGGCCCCCGCGGCGGGTGCGGCTCCCGCGGCTGGCGCGGCCGGTGCGGCGGCCCCCGCGGCTGGCGACAA
This sequence comes from Myxococcota bacterium, assembly GCA_030857095.1. Lineage (GTDB taxonomy): Bacteria > Myxococcota > Myxococcia > Myxococcales > Myxococcaceae > JALYOC01. The sequence continues at coordinate 9,567 of JALYOC010000142.1, forward strand.
GGCCCCCGCCAAGGCGGCCGAGAAGAAGAAGTAGTCTCTTTGGGAGGTGGCAGCCGGGTCCGCCCGGCCGCCGCTTCTTTCGCTTGAGGGGTCGGTCCACGGTGGACCGGCCCCTTCTTCGTTTGTAGGACCCCATGGCGATGAAGCTCATCTGCGGACTTGGCAATCCCGGTCGCGAGTACGAGGACCACCGGCACAACATCGGCTTCCGGGTGGTGGAGGCGCTGGCCTCCCGCCTGCGCGGCTCGCTGGATCAGTCCAGGTTCAATGCCCGGGTGGGCTTCGCCAGCCTGGGCGGAGAGAAGCTGCTGCTGCTGGAGCCGCAGACCTTCATGAACCTCTCGGGGGACGCGTTCGGCCAGGCGGCGCGCTTCTACAAGATCGAGACCGCGGACTGCCTGGTGATCCACGACGAGCTGGATCTCCCCTTCGGCAAGCTGCAGCTCAAGGCGGGCGGCGGGACCGGCGGGCACAACGGGCTGCGCAGCATCGTGGAGCGGACCGGCGAGGACGGCTTCATCCGCCTGCGCTTCGGGATCTCCAAGCCGGAGGGCCCCAACGCCAAGAACCGGGTCAGCGGCCATGTCCTCTCCGCCTTCGCCGGCGAGGAGGAGAAGCAGTTGACCGACCTGACCATCCGCTGCATCGAGATGATCGAGTGCTGGGTCACCGACGGGCTGGCCACGGCGATGAACCGCTTCAACCGCAAGTAGCTTCGACCCTCGCTTTGCCTTGCCCTCGGGTCAGGCTCTTCGGGCGGGATTTGGCGTTTGGGCTCTGGGATTTGGGGTTCCGGCCGCGCAGGCGGGGCTCAGACCGGCTGCATCGTCCCTGCGAGGCAGTGGGGGCAGAACTCGGCCTGCGGGCCGCGGTGCCGACAGATCCGGCACTGGTAGGTCCGCTCCGGGGGCTCGATCACCCGGATGGAGACCTCGCCGTCGCCCTCGTCCTTGTCCGGGACAGTCAGCGCGAGCTGCCGGCGACGCGCCTCCTCCTCGGTCGCATGCTTGGGGTCAATGAAGCGCTTGAGTGTCCAGAGCAACGACATACCTACAGCCTAGGTCCCCAACCCACGACCGCAACCCCTGGGGACTGGGAGGCCCAAACCCCAAATCCCCGGGGCGAACCTTGACGCCACCCCCTCGGGCCCCCTACAAGCCCCGGCTCCCTGAAAAGGGATTGTTCTTTGAATGCCCCGGGTTTGCCGGGGCGCAGCGCGAAGGATGGTGGGCGCGCGGTTTCCCACCCCCGGCAGGCCTCACGGTCTTCCGTTTCCCCGCTCCTGGCATTTGACCAGTGGGCGACTCCCCGAGGGGAATAAAGATGGCTGATACGCAGCAGCACAAGCTGCTCCGCGAGTACGAGACCGTGTTCCTCGTCCGCCCGGAGCTGACCGACGACAACGTGGACAAGCTGAAGGACCGCGTGCGCGGCATCGTGAGTCGCGATGGCGGCAAGCTCCTTCGCTTCACGATCTGGGGCAAGAAGAAGACCATGTACCCGATCGCGAAGCAGCCGCGCGCGATCTACGTGCACGCGTCCTATCTGGGTGGGCCGAACCTGGTCGCCGAGATCGAGCGCAATCTCCGCAACATCGACGACGTCACCCGCTACCTCTCCACCAAGATCGCCGAGCACATCGACCCCGAGACCCGTCCGGTCCTCGAGGACGTGAAGCTGGCGGGCGACGTGGAGGAGGCCCGTCCGGGCGCGCCTGACCGTGAGGGTCCGGCGGTGGTTGGCTTCCGCAGCGCCGAGGCTGAAGAGCCGGCCGGTGACATCGAAGAGGAGGCGGCTGAGGAGGCGTAAGCCTTCCCTCGCTGCATAAGAGACCGACATGAACGGAACTGAGAAGAGCAGCACTGGTGGCGGCCGCAGCTTCGGCGGTGGTGGTGGTGGAGGCTACGGTGGTGGTGGCGGCGGTGGCGGCTACGGTGGTGGTGGCGGCGGTGGCCGTTCCGGCGGCGGCGGCAGCGACGGCGGCTTCCGCAGTCCTTACGGCGGCGGCGGTAGCGGCGGTGGCCGTTCCGGCGGCAGCGGTGGTGGACGCGGCGGCTACTAAGCCCTCGTAAAACCCGGCTTTATTGCCAGCGTTTCAGACCCGTCTGAAGCGCTTCAAAGGCTCCTGAATCTCAGATTCCGGAGCCTTTTTGCTTTTCTACGCGCCGTCTTGCCGGTGTTTGCGTGGCCTGCCAGCCAGCGCGCGGTCAAACCACGCGTTGGGCAGCAGGCGCAGGAGCTTGGCCACCACACCCATTTGCCAGGGAATCACCCGGTAACTGGCCCCGGCTTCAATCGCAGCGAATGCCTTGTCGGCAAATGCGGCTGGCTGCATTAAAAATGGCATCGCATATCGGTTTTGCTGCGTCAGCGGTGTGTCGATGTAGCCGGGGCTCAGGGTAACCACCTTCACGCCCGAGGCTCGCAACTCGCCTCGCAAACTCTCGCAGTAACTAATGACCGCTGCTTTGCTGGCCGAGTAAGCGCCGTGCCCCGGCAAGCCGCGAATGCCGGCAACACTGCCAATACCCACCAGCGCACCAGAGCCGCGCTGCACCATCGCGTCAACGAACGGGTGGAAAG
>JALYOC010000155.1 GCA_030857095.1 Myxococcota bacterium
GAGCCGCGGGGGGAGGCGGTGCGGCCACCGCCAACGGACGCGGAGCGACCGCCAGCGGCAGGGCCACGCAGCACCGGGCGCCACCCTCGGCGCGTGCCTCGGCCCACAGCGCGCCGCCGGACTCGGCGACATAGCGCCGGGACAGGGAGAGACCCAGCCCGGTGCCCTCCTCGGCGGACTTGGTGGTGAAGAACGGCTTGAACAGCCGCGCTTGCCAGTGCTCGGGCAGCCCCACCCCGGTGTCCTCCACCGAGACCAGCAGCCGCTCACCGTCGGAATGCACCCAGACCCGCACCTCCTGCCTTGGCTGATCGCAGGTGGCATCCACCGCGTTGGCCAGCAGGTTCACGAACACCTGGCGCAGCCGGCCGGGCATCCCGAACAACTGGGGCAGCTCCTCGGGGATGCGGGTCTCGATCCGCACCCGCTTGCCCGCGCGCACCTGGGCGATCCGGACCGCCGCCTCCAGCACCGGGCCCAGCGCGAAGGAGGAGGGAGGCACCGACTCCTCCCGGGCAGCGACGCGGAGGTCGGCGGCGATCTGCCGGATCTGCTCCAGCCCCTGCTGGGTCTCCTGGAGCACCTCCTGCAGCTCGGCCGGATCGGCGGGCAGCCCAGAGGCCAGCTCGCGCTGGAGGTGGAGAAGGTTGGCGGAGACGTACGCCAGCGGGTTGTTGATCTCGTGGGAGACCGCCGCCGCCATCCGGCCCACGGCGGCCAGCCGCTCCGAGGTGGCCCACCGCAGCTCGGCCTCATGGGCGGCGCGCGTCTCCTCGGCCTCCTTCACCAGCGCCTGCTCCCGCTGGCGGGCCGCCGCGCCCTCCACCTGATCCATCCGCCGGTACATCCGGGCCGACTGGATCGCGCTGAGCCCCAGCGCCAGCAACAGCAAGATGAAGTGCTGGGCCCGCTGGGAGTCCAGGAGGACGGCGGCGATCGCCACCCCGCTGAACAACGAGCCCAACGCGCCCACCGTCGCCGCCAGCACGTTGCCGCGCAGGAAGCTGGCCTGCAGCAGCGGGATCGCCGGCACCCCGTACATGGCCATGGACCCCAGGCCTCCGGTGAGCGGCACCACGGCGGCGCACAGCACCGGGCTGATCAGCGCGGCGCTGGCGCGGACCCAGGTGCTCTCCCCAATCCGGGTGCCCTGAAGCTGGCCGAACAGCAGAATCGACCCCGCCCACAGCAGGTGGATCCCGAGGATGGCGTGGGGATTCGAGGAGCCCACCGCGGAGGCGGCGCCGCCGATCGCGATGATCGCCGCGCCTACCTGGAAGGGCCTCCTGTCGGTTCGCATGGCGGGGGACCACAGCAACGAGCGTGCCCCGGGATGGGGTTTCGTAAGGGGCCGTAGGATCAGGCGTGCACGGTGTAGGTGAACCGGCGCGGGAGGGGTCGGGTCCGACCCAGGGCAAATGCCCTGACCCCCCGAGTGGAATCCCGGTTTTGAAGGCAAGATGCCGCCGCCGCACCTCGCAGGGGGGATCACCTCATGGTTGCATCGACGTCGAATCGCGCAGTCCTTCACGCACTCTCCGTTGGAGTCCTGGCGCTGGCGCTGGCCGCTTCTCCCGCCCTGGCCCGCGACTGGTTCGTCCGCGCCGGCGCCCCCGGGGGCGATGGTTCGTTGGGCAAGCCCTTCGCGGATCCCTGGCAGGCGCTGGAGAAGGTGGAGGCCGGCGACGCGGTCCACGTCACGGTGGGCAAGTATTACGGGCGCCTTGGGACCGGCACCTGGAAGCTGCCCTACGACGGGGTGCAGCTGATCGGCGGCTACGCCCTCGACTTCAAGTCCCGCGACCCGTGGGCCAACCCCACCGAGCTGCTGTGGGACAAGGCCTCCAAGAACTGGCCCCAGGAGGAGCGGGTCAGCTCACTGGCGCGCAACACCGTGGTGGACGGTGTGGTGATCGACATGCAGGAGCAGGCCCAGTACGCCGACACGCAGAAGACCGGCCGCACCGAGAAGGCCAGCGAGCACGCGATGCGGTTCGCCCTGCCGGCCACGGTGCGCAACTCGGTGATCATCAACCCCGGCGAGCACGGGATTGACTGCCCCACCGGCTCCACGGTGGAGAACAACCTGATCCTCAACGCCATCACCTGGGGGGTGGCGATCTTGAGCAGCAGCGAGAAGACCCCGGCCACGGTGCGCAACAACACCATCCTCTTCACCTGGGACCCGCGCGCGGCAGGGAAGGGCGGCTACCGCGGGTCGGCCGTCTCGCTGGGAGGACCGGCGGTGGTGAGCGGCAACCTGCTGGCCCACAACGACAACAACGGGATCTACCTCACCAGCCCGGCGGAGCGGGTCACCCTCAAGGACAACCACTTCTTCATGAACCTCTACTCCAACCTGAACTTCGGGGTGGATGGCCGGTTCACCGCGGTGGACGACGCGCAGATGGAGTTGATGGAGGAGGTGGGGCTCAAGGCCCAGTCCGGCAACGAGGTGCGTAACCCCAAGCTGGCGTTGGATCCACGGTGGATGGACAAGTTCTCCCAGCGGGGCGCGGCGCAGGAGGGCAAGGTGGAGATGAACGACTGGAACCAGTTCCGCCAGGCGCTGGGGCTGACCTTGATCGGCAAGGGCGGCGAGTCCGCCGCTGGGATCGCCCCGCCCTGGGAGCTGTCCTTGGCGCTGAAGCTGCTGCCGCAGAAGGCCCAGGCCGGCGCCCGTCGCCTCTCCCTGGAGGTGAAGCCGTTCTCCGGCGGCGCCGAGGGGGTGGCCCGCACCTACGCCTCGTCCGATCTCACCCGCTGGGCCAAGGATGCCTCCGCGGTGGAGGGCCAGGCGCTGGAGCTGATCGTGGCGGTGGGGCCGGTGGCCAACATCAACGGGATCCCCGCGCAGTACGACCCCAAGTCGCACGCGGGGGCGTTCCTCTACGACCAGGGCGGCAAGGAGCGGATCACCGGCTTCTTCAAGACCGGCAGCAGCGCCCAGCGGGCAGTGGACGGGGCCTCCGGCTACTTCTCCGGCAGCGGCAAGCCGGACCGCCTCTACCGGGCGCGCGGGGTGGCCCACGGGGTCAAGAGCCTCCCCAAGGCCGGCTTCTTCATCGAGAGCCTGGAGCCGTATGAGAGCGGCGGCGCGGTGGCCCGGCGCAGCCTCGGCAAGGACTGGTTCGTCCGCGCGGGCGCCACCGGAGGGGACGGCAGCCGGGAGAAGCCGTTCCGCGATCCCTACCAGGCGCTGGAGCAGAGCGAGGCCGGGGACTCCATCCACGTCGCCGGCGGCGAGTACTTCGGCAAGCTGAAGGCCGGCAACTGGAGACTCGACACGCGCGATCTAACCCTGCTGGGCGGCTACTCCCCCGACTTCAAGACCCGCAACCCGTGGGCCAACCCCACCCTGTTGGGGACCGCCAAGGACTACAAGGGCCGGCGCGGCGGCTACACCCTGGAGGGCGCCGAGGACCACGACAACACCGTGATCGACGGCTTCGTCTTCGACAAGCGGAACAACAACCTCTACACGCCGGAAGGGGACCTGGACTACTCGCGCTCGGACAAGACCGAGCACATCTGGCTCTCGCGCCCCGGCTGCGTGATCCGCAACAGCGTGTTCCTCAACGGCGCCGAGGGCGCGCTGCGGGTGGCCAGCGGTCAGACGGTGGAGAACAACATCTTCATCAACCACACCACCAAGACCGTCAACGCCGAGCCCGGCCACGGCGATGATCAGTTCATCTTCCGCAACAACACTGTCGCCTTCTCCTGGGACATGCGCTTCGGCGAGGGGCGGGGCAGGAACGGCAACCTCCTCATCCTGGGGACCCGGCTGCGCGCCGTGGTGGACAACAACGTGTTCGCCTTCGCGGACAACGACGCGATCCGGCTCAACGCCGACGCCAAGGACGTGGAGCTGACCCGCAACGTGTTCAGCCACAACCTGTGGTCCAACGTGCAGAAGCCCAGCGGCTGGGTGGCGGTGGACGACGCCGGCTGGGCGCTGCTCCCCGACCTGGGCTGGAAGAAGCTGGAGGGCAACCAGGTGCTCAGCCCGGCGCTGCCGCTCAACAAGGACTGGTTCGACGTCTACCTGGGCCGGACGGCATACACCCCCGGCAAGGTGAAGATGGACGACTGGAACCAGCTGCGCGAGGTGCTGGGGCAGCCGGTGATCGCCACCGGCGGCAAGGCGGGGAAGGGCTACGCCCCGGCCTACGCCTGGAAGGACGCACTCCAGCTGGTGCCCGGGAACCGGAAGGTCACCGCCGGCGCCAGGCCGTCCGACCTCCCGGTCTCCTTCACCGGGGTGGAGCGCAAGACCGAAGAACACGAGTACCAGGAGGTGGCCTGGGAGGTGGCCAAGAGCAGCGACGCCTGGGCGAAGCTGGAGGGCCAGCGGGTGATGCTCAAGGTGGTGCTGCGGACGCGCGACAACACCTACCAGCTGCCGGAAGCGCCGAAGGAGACCTTCCAGGCGTTCACTGCCGCCGGCCCGGAAGGCACAGAGAGCGGCGGGCTGCCACTGCGCGCGTATGTCGCCCGGGGAACCAGGTTCGAGCGGGTGATCCAACAGGCGAAGGCCTACAGCTCGGGGACCCCGGACCAAACGTATGTGATCAAGGGCGTGGTCCGCAGCGCGAGGCAACTGCTGGTGGAGGCGGTGGAGCGGGCGGACTGAGGCGGCAGGTCAGGTGAAGGCGGACAGCGGAGGACCTCGGTTCTCTGCTGTCGCGCCCGGAGTCGTGAAGCGGACGACGTCTGGGGGTTTAGCCAGAGGCCGGGATCAGCACCGTAAAAGTGCTGCCCGCGCCGGGGGCAGAGAGGACCCGGACCGCCCCGCCGTGGGCCTCGACCACCTTCTTCACCACCGCCAGGCCCAGGCCGGTCCCGGTGGCGCGGGTGGTGAAGAACGGCTCGAAGATCCGCTGCAGGTTCTCGGCGGCGATCCCGCATCCCCGGTCTTGCACCTCCAGCCGCAGCAGCAGCTGCTCTGGCCCCTGCTCCCGTCCCAGTCTCACCTGGATCGGATCGCCGCCCTCTCCCGCGGCCAGTGAGTTGGTCAGGAGGTTCAGCACCGCCTGCTGCAGCATCCGGGCATCCCCGAACACCTGTGGCAGGCCCTCCTCGGACTCGATCCGGATCTCCGCCTGATCGCTGCCGCCGGCCCGCCGCGCGCGCTCCGCGGCCTGGGCGACGATCTCCTCCATCCGCTCCAGCCTCCGTTCGCGCGCCGGCCGGGCGAAGTCCAGCAGCTCGGCCACCATCTCCTCCAGCCGGTCCGCCTCCTCGGCCACCACCCCCAGCAGGTGGGTGGCGGGGCCCTCGGGGGGGAACATCTTCCGCAGCCCTCCCACCGAGTTGAAGATCACCGCCACCGGGTTGCGGACCTCGTGGGCCACCACCGCGGCCAGCTCCCCCAGCGCAGCCAGCCGCTCCCGGCGCACCACCTCCCCCTGCGCCAGGGCCAGGTCCAGACAGCTGCGCCGCAGGTCCTCCACCAGCCGCAGCTGGGCCAGCGCGGTGGCCACGTGCCGGCCGATCAGCTCCAGGAACGGCCGGTCCGCCTCGGAGGCCACCGACTCGTGCATCGTCACCGGGCCCCACCGGCGCAGGATCAGCATCCCGTGGCTCCGCCCATCTGCGCCCACCTGGACCGGGACCTGGATCAGGCTGCACGGGGCAGGGCCGGGGCCCTGGAACACCCGGTCGAAGGCGGCCAGCAGCGGCGAGGGCGCGGGCGCCGCGCCCCGGTCCACCACGGTCAGTTCGCGTGGGACAACAGCGCAGCACACCCCGGCCAGGGCCTCTGGTTCCCACGCCGGGACCGGCTGCCTCCCTTCCGCGATCTCCGCCGCGACCAGCGACACCCGCTCCTCCCGGCTGCACCGGAAGGCGACGGCGTGGTCGTAGTCGAACAAGGAGAGCAGCGTCCGGCAGGCCAGCTTGAGGATCTCCGCCTCGCTGCCGCAGCGGGGCCACTGCACCGAGAACTCGTTGAGCGCCTCCACCCGGCGCAGCTGCCGGCCCACGTCCCGCTGGGCGAGGTACAGCCGCTGCTCGGTCACCACCAGCCGGCGCAGCTGCTCCTCCAGGGTGCGCACCTGGGCGCGCAGGGCCTCCGCCTCGCTGTCCTGGTCCCGGAGGGTCATCGCCGCCTACGCCACCGGATACAGCGCGCAGAGCACGCCGGTGAAGTTGTGGAACCGCGTCTCTCCGCCCACCGGGGCGATCTCCCCGAAGGTGTGCAGCCCCACCCACGGGGTGTGCTCCTCGAAGGCCGCCTGCTGCGGGCGGATCAGCATCGGGTTGGTCTGATCTCCGAACAGCAGTCGCCCGCGCCCCGCGCAGTTGAGCTCGATCACCAGCAGGGGCCGCTCGCTCCTCCTGGCCCGCAGCGCCCTGGCCGCCTCCTCCCCGCGGCGCGCGACCATCGGCGCATCGCGCACCGCCGCCTGCACCATCGTCCCCTCCGGGAGTCCCGCGGCGAAGAACAGCGCGCCCCGCTCCGCGTCCAGCCGCAGCGGGACCCGGACCACGAACTCTCCGAAGCCCTCCACCGGCGCCGGCAGCCGCTCGGCCACCACCAGATGGGCGGCGTGCATCCCGTTGAGGTTCTGCGCCTCTTCGGGCAGGAATTGCCGGAAGTAGTCCCAGGCCGGCTGGCCATCCACCTCTCGCAGCTCACCGTGGGCCGACGCGGTGACCTGCTTCTCGGCGCCGATCAATCCCGCCCCGTGGCTGATCACCAGCTGCGGATCCACCTTCCCGGAGATCAGCACCGCGCTGAGGCTGTCACTGTGGGCCCGGGCGCCGAAGTACTGGTAGGTGCGCTGGAAGGCGAACATGTCCCCGGCGGTGCCCCCGGCGACGGTGAGCGGGTACGGCAGCGCCCCATCCAGCGTCTGGAAGAAGTTTCCGAAATGGAAGGTGACCCCGTCCGGGAACAGCAGCAGCAATCGCCCCCCGGTTCCGCACTCCGCCACCTGGCGCGCCAACTCCATGGCGGCCCGCTCCGGATCCGCGGAGATGTTCTCCACCTTCAAGGGATGAAAGCCGATCTCATCGGAGGCGACCGTGGCCACCACCACCGCGTGGCTGCCCTCCTCAGAGCCGTGCTCGCCGATCACGCCCTCGCCCGAGCAGCCCAGGACCGGGGCCCCCTCCGCGGCGTGATGGACCGCCTCCACCAGTGACTGCTGGTCGTACCCCGCGGTGGCGAACAGGAAGACCAATGCCGGCCTCCGCCCCTCCATGGATGCCAGGGCCAGTCCCACCGCCTCCCGGCCCGCAATCAGCGGATCCCGGCTGAGGCTGCGCCCCGTTCCTACCCTGGTTCCCATGGTGCCCCCGTGACTGCAGCCAAACTGGCTTCGCACTCTAGCCTGCCTGGCTGCCTGCTCCGCACTGCCCGAAGGGCTGAATCCCCGGTCGATGGTCTTGGCTCACACCGGGTCAAGGAGGCGTTCCCCATGTGCAGCCGTGTTCGCTGTCGGAAGTGCAGCAAGGTGACCTGGAGCGGGTGTGGAGCCCACGTGGACTCGGTGATGCGCGGCGTTCCCCAGGAGGACCGCTGCACCTGTGCCGCCGCGTCCTCGGCTGCTCCCCAGGCGTCCGCCAAGGGTTCCTGGTGGTCATTCCTCACGAAATAGCTGCGCCTGAATCTCCGCGGGCCCCCCGGGGCTCCAAATCTGCGTCGGCGGCGAGTCGCCGCCTCAAGCACGCAAGGAGTGGAAAGAATGTCGCAGGTTCTGGCACTGGCCCAGCAGCAGGTGGATGGGAAGGCCGCGGAGGAGCAGGTCCGCGAGTGGGTTCGCAGCGAGCTGGCGCAGCACAACCTGGGCGGACGGGTAGACCAGCTGGAGTCGGAGCTCAAGCGTCTGGCGCCGCGCACGGTCTCCAACCGCGCCACCCTGGTGGTCTTCAGCGGAGACATGGACAAGGTCCTGGCGGGGCTGGTGATCGCCACCGGCGCCGCGGCGATGGGCCTGGAGGTGTCGATGTTCCACACCTTCTGGGGGCTCAACTCACTGCGCAGCAAGCCCACCTCCCAGGGCAAGGATCTGATCGAGCGGGCGATGGGGGCGATGATGCCCGCCGGCCTGGACGCGATGAACCCATCGCAGATGAGCTTCGGCGGCATCGGCGCCAAGCTGTTCCGCCACCGGATGGAGAAGAACGGGGTCCAGTCTCCGCAGGAGTTCTTCGAGCTGGCCCGGGAGATGGGCGTCAAGTTCATCGCCTGCCAGATGTCCATGGAGGTGATGGGCATCCGCAAGGAAGAGCTGGTGGACGGGGTCGAGGTGGGGGGCGTGGCCGCCTACCTGGGCGACGCCGCCGACTCCAAGGTCACGCTGTTCATCTGACCCAACGCTGTACCCAAAATCTTGAGGAGGCTTGAATGTCCGAGTCGAACGCGGGCGTAGCAGAGATCTCTGCCGTCCAACTGTGGCAGCGGCTGTACCACCAGGCACCCGCCGGGAAGTGGTTCATCCTGGACGTGCGCAACGAAGAGGAGGCCAAGGGCTGGCGGGTGGAGGGACCGGCAGCGGTGCCCTTCGTCCACGTCTCCTACTTCTCCTTCATCGACGACCCGGACCAGGCGTTGGCCCAGGTGCCCAGCGACCTGGGCGAGGCGGTGGTGGTCTGCGCCAAGGGCGGCTCCTCGGAGTTCGTGGCTGGCCTGATGCGGGACGCCGGCCGCCCGGCGCTGAACCTCACCGGCGGGATGGTGGAGTGGGGCGACTTCCATGTCCCGCTGCGCATTTCGGCCGAGTCCGAGCCCTTCGAACTGTGGCAGTTCAACCGCTTCGGCAAGGGCTGTCTGTCCTACGCGGTGATCGCTGGCGGCCAGGCGGCGATCGTGGATCCCTCGCGCTTCCCCGCGCTGTACGAGGACTTCGCGAAGGCCCGCGGGGCGAAGATCGTGGAGGTGCTGGAGACGCACGTCCACGCCGACCACCTCTCCGGAGGCTCCCAGCTGGCGATGCGCAACGGCGCCCGCTACCGGGTGCTGGCCGAGAACGGCAAGCTCCCCAACGCCGGGTCTCCGGTGGAGGGCGGGGCGGAGATCCGCCTCGGCGGCAAGGAGGGGACCCGCATCGTGGCCCAGGCGCTGCGCACCCCGGGGCACACCCCTGAGTCCACCTCCTACCGGGTGGGGGAACGCTACCTGCTCTCCGGGGACACCCTGTTCGTCAAGGGCGTGGGCCGGCCGGACCTGGGCGGGCACGTGGAGGAGTGGGGTCGGGCGCTGCACTCCACCCTCCGACACGTGATCGCCCCGCTCCCGGACGGGCTGCAGATCCTCCCCGCCCACTTCGCCAGCCATGAGGAGTCGCAGGCCTCCGGCGCGGTGCTCGGCACGCTGGGCAGCCTGCGGGCCACCAGCCCGGAGCTGGCGATCAACGACGCGGAGGAGTTCGTCCAGGCGATGAAGGCCGGCGTGAAGGAGCCCCCCGCCATCTACGCGGAGATCGTCCGGGCCAACCTGGGCCTGGTGGACCCCGGTGAGAAGGCCGGCGAGTGGGAGCTGGGAAAGAACGAATGCGCGGCCACCGCCGCCAAGCGTCGGGCCGCGGCTGCAGCCTGACCTCAACCCAAGGAAACGAGAGAGACATGAGCGAGAAGGTTCTGGATGTGCGCGGGCTCAAGTGCCCGATGCCGATCGTGAAGGCCAAGAAGGAGCTGACCGGGATCACCGGGGACGAGGTGCTGAAGGTGATCGCCACCGATCCGGGCTCGGTGTTGGACTTCCAGGGGTGGGCCAAGATCAACCCCGGCTTCAAGCTGGTGGAGCAGTCCACCGAGAAGGACGAGACCGGCCGCGAGCTCTTCATCCACAAGCTGTCCCGGAGCGCCTGACCGATGGCCACGTCAGTCGCCCCGATGGATGAGGCCCTCCCCGGGACGACCCGCCGCGGCTGGCGTGTGCTGGACTGGCGGGTGGGTGGGGTGCTGTTGGGCGCCCTGGTGACCCTGGCGGTGGCCCTGCAGGGGCCGCTGGGGATCTCCAGCGCCTACGTCACCACCGACGCGATGTTGCTGGATGCGGCCGGCTCCGAAGCCGCCGCGAACAATCCCTACCTGTCCAAGGTGGGGCCGCACCTCACCCCCGAGTATCTGGTGGTGGGCGGGGTGCTGCTGGGCGGGCTCCTCGCTGGCCTGCTTAGCCGGTCCAGGGGACAGGGGCTGCCCCGGCATTGGCGGGAGCGCTTCGGTCAGCGTTCCCTGCTTCGCTTCACCGTCGCAGGGATTGGCGGGTTCTTGTTGTTGTTCGGGGCCCGGCTGGCCGGCGGCTGCACCAGCGGTCATGTGATCAGCGGGATGAGCCAGCTGGCTCTGTCCGGGATGGTGTTCGCGGCGGCGGTGTTTGCCTCCGGGATCCCCACCGCGCGCCTGCTCTACCGGAGGAAGTCATGAGCGCAAGCACCTGGTTGATCTCGCTGGGCCTGGGCGGCGCCTTCGGCTTTCTGCTCCAGCGGGTGCAGGCCTCCTCACCGGACCGGATCATCGGCACCCTGACCTTGAAGGACCTGACCATCCTCAAGTTCATGATCCTGGCGATCGGCACCGGCGCGATCGGGATCGGGATCCTCACCGCGCTGGGCCTGGCCCACCTGAACATCAAGGCCCTGCCGCTGTTGGCGGTGGCCGGGGGCGGGCTGATCTTCGGCGTCGGCTTCGGGCTGGGCGGCTACTGCCCCGGCACCTGTCTGGTCGGCGCAGCCGAGGGGCGAAGGGACGCGCTCTTCACCATCGGCGGCGGACTGTTGGGCGCGCTGGCGTACGCCGCCTTCTCCCCGGTCGCCGAAGACCAACTGCTGTCTCGATATTCCTACGGCCAGGCGACCCTGGCGTCGGTGAGCGGACTGGGGCCCAGCGTCCTAGGTGTGCTCTTCGGCGTGGCAATGATCGCGCTGGCCCTCTTGCTTCCGACCCATCCTGGAAAGGCAGTGGCCTAGATGCGCAGCACAGACGTGCAGGTTGTACTTCCCAAGACCGCTGAGCCCGCGGGTTCCCAGCCGGCGCTGGCCCGCTACAAGAAGCTGGTCCCCGGGACCCTGGCCGCCTTCGCGGTGGGCACCCTTGCCTTCCTGGCCTCCCGCTACACCCCCGCGCTCAGCCCGTTGATCTGGGCGGTGATCCTGGGTGGGGTGCTGGCCAACCTCAACGTGCTGCCGGCCTCGCTTGCCCCGGGAATCACCTTCTCCGCCAAGCAACTGCTGCGGCTGGCGGTGGGCCTTCTGGGCCTGCGGCTGGCGGTCTCCCAGGTGCTGGCAGTGGGTCCCTCCGGCCTGGCGGTGATCGCCGCGGCGGTGGTGGGCACCTTCGTCTTCACCACCTTCGTCGGCAAGCGCTTCGGCCTGCCCCGGTCGCTCTCGGCGGTGCTGGCCGCCGGGACCTCCATCTGCGGGGCGGCGGCGATCGTCGCCATCTCCGGAGCGGTGGAAGCCAAGGAGGAGGACACCGCGGTGGGGGTGGGGGCGGTGACCCTCTACGGCACCCTCTCGATGCTGCTCTATCCTTTGATCGGCGCGGCGCTGGGGCTGACCGCCCAGCAGTTCGGGCTGTGGTCCGGCGCGTCCATCCACGAGGTGGCCCAGGTGGTGGGCGCCGCCTTCAGCTTTGACAGCGCCACCGGTTCGGCGGCCGCGGCGGAGCTGGCCACGGTGGTCAAGCTGGGCCGGGTGCTGACCCTGGCGCCGATGGCGATCGTCCTCACCCTGATGTTCCGCAAGGGCAAGGCCACCAACGGTCAGGCAGCCAAGCCCGGCGCCCGGGTGCCGCTGGTCCCCTGGTTCATCCTTCTGTTCGTGATCAGCATGGCGGTGCGCTCGCTGGGCGTGCTCCCCACTGGCACGGTGGACTCGCTGATCCAGGCGGACAACTTCCTGCTGGCGGTGGCGATGGCCGGGCTGGGGCTGGACCTCAAGTGGTCCAAGGTCCGCGCCGCCGGGCTGCGCCCGCTGTACGTGACCGGGATCGCCACGGTGTTCATCTCGGTGCTCTCCCTGGGCCTGGTGATGGTCCTGCGCTGAGCAGGGCTCTCCCCTCAAACTGGATCGGAGTGTTCATCTTGAAGACGAGACGATGGTGGATGGGCGGCGCCGCGGTGGTGGTCGCCCTGGCGATGGGCGGATGCATGCACGCTTCCAAGCCGGCGGCTGTCGCCAGCAAACCCAAACAGGTCACCGTGCTCTATGTGGCCGACCTGCACGGTCAGCTCAAGGCCCACCCGGAGCTGTTCAAGCGCGACGGGAAGGAGACGGTGGAGCAGGCGGGAGGGTTCGCCCGGGTGGCGGAGGCGATCCGGCGGATCCGCGAGGAGCGGGGCGGAGAGGTGCTGGTGCTGGACGCCGGCGACACCCTGCAGGGCTCGGGCGTGGCAGCGGCCACCCAGGGCAAGGCGCTGGTCCCCGCGCTCAACGCCATCGGCTTTGACGCGGCGGTCCCCGGCAACTGGGAGGTGGTGTACGGGGTGCAGGCCCTCAAGGCCCGCGCTGCGGAGCTGAGCTATCCGTTGTTCGCCACCAATGTCATCGACGAGGAGACCGGCCAGCGCGCCTATCAGCCCTCCTTCATCAAGGAGGTCTCCGGGCTGAAGATCGCCGTGGTGGGCTACACCGATCCGGACGTGCCCACCCGCCAACCGCCCGGCTACAGCGCGGGCTTCCACTACCAGGGCACCGAGGCGCTGGCGGCGGAGCTGGCCGCGGTCCGGGAGCGGGAGAAGCCGGACGTGGTGCTGGTGCTCTCCCACGTGGGGCTGCACAAGGCGGTGTCGATCACCGAGCGGCTTTCGGGGATCGACGTCCACCTCTCCGGTGACACCCACGAGCGCACCTATCAGCCGATCATCCGCAACGGCATCTGGACCGTCGAGCCGGGCGCGTTCGGCTCCTTCCTGGGGCGGCTGGACCTGTGGGTCCAGGACGGCAAGGTGGTGGACAAGCGGTGGGAGCTGATCGAGCTGACCGCCAAGGCCTATGGCGAGGATCCGAAGGTGGCCTCGCTGGTGAAGACCGCGGTGGACGCGCACCCAAAGCTGCAGCAGACCCTGGCCCACCTGGACCACACCCTGATGCGCTACGAGGTGGTGGAGACCTCGCTGGACCGGGTGATCGCCGACGCGGTCCGCGCCCAGGCCCAGACCGACATCGCGCTCTCCAACGGCTTCCGCTTCGGCTCGCCGCTGGTGCCCGGGCCGTTCACCCAGGACGACCTGTGGACCATCCTGCCGATCAACAACCTGGTGAAGACCGGGAAGGTGACCGGCCGGCAGCTGCGCGCCTTCTTCGAGCGCGAGCTGGAGAACGTCTTCTCGCCCGATCCGGAGAAGCGCTTCGGGGGCTGGCTCCCCCGTCCCTCCGGGATGTCGCTCCGCTTCGATCCCCAGGCGCCCAGGGGCAGCCGGGTGCGGGAGCTGAAGGTGGCTGGGGAGGACGTCACCGAGGATGGGGTCTACACCCTGGCCGCCTGCGAGCGGGAAGGTGACGCGCCGGACACCCTGTGCCGGATGCCCCACGTGAGCGATCCGAAGGTGATGGAAGTCGACGTGCATCAGGCGGTCTCGCGCTACCTGGCCCAACAGGGCGCGGTCAGCGCCAGCCTCAGCGGCGCTCCGCGCGTGGTCGCGGAGGGAGTGAAGGGACCGCTGCGAACCCAACTCAAGGAATTGGAGGATGTGAAGTGAAGCGACTCTGGATGGCAGTGGCGTTGGCGGGCGTGATAGCCAGCGCGTTGGCGGTGGCGCAGCCGGGCAAGGCCCGGGGCGCTCCGGCCGCGGCGGTGGAGCCGGTGAAGAAGGGACGGCTGGTGTTCACAGTCACCACCGGGCTGGAGGACGTGCAGACCTTGAACTCCTCCTTCCGGCACGCGCAGGCGGCGCTGGCCTCCGGACACCTCGAGAAGGTGATCTGGCTGGGCTACGGCCGCTCGGCGGTGGTGTTCGATCCCACGGTGAAGGCAGTCCCAGACGAGGTCCGCAAGGCCGCCGCCGCCGCCAAGGCCGCCGGGGTGGAGCTGGTGGTATGCAACAACTCGTTGGAGAAGTACGGGATCGATCCGGGGACCCTGCAGCCGCAGGCCCGGGTGGTCCCCAACGCGATGACCGAGCTTGCCCTGCTGGTCAGCCAGGGGTTCGAGGTCATCAGCTACTAGGACGGACCATGCCTTCGGGACTTCGACTGGCAGCCGTGGTCACGCTCCTCCTGGGAGCTGCCTGTTCCAAAGGCTCCGGTCCCGATGCGGGGACTCCGGTCTCCCCCGCGGCGGCGGTGCCTCCTCCGCCCGATCCCGCCGTGGAGCGGGGTCGGGTCCTGGCCCAGTCCCTGTGCGTGTCGTGTCATCTGCTGGATGGCAGTGGGAATGCCGCCGCCAACTTCCCCCGGCTTGCCGGGATGGAGCCTTCCTACCTGGTCAAGCAGTTGGCCGA
Source organism: Myxococcota bacterium (assembly GCA_030857095.1). Classification (GTDB taxonomy): domain Bacteria; phylum Myxococcota; class Myxococcia; order Myxococcales; family Myxococcaceae; genus JALYOC01. The sequence goes on from JALYOC010000155.1 coordinate 14,393, forward strand.
CTTCCGGAGTGGCGCGCGCAATATCCCGGTCATGGCGCTGATCGCCAAGGGGCTGACGGAGGGGCAGTCCGCCGACCTGGCCGCCTACTACGGCCAGCTGCCGCTTCCGCCCGTGGCGACCACGCCGATCGATGCAGCCCAACGGGCCCTGGGTGAGCGGCTGGCGGTGCAGGGCGCCTGGCCGCGTGGGCTGCCGGCTTGCTTCAGCTGCCACGCCCCGGGAGGCGTGGGCATCGGGGTGTTCCCCGGGCTGGCCGGTCAGCACGCGGACTATCTGGCGGGTCAGCTTCGGGCCTGGAGAAGCGGCGCGCGACGCAATGATCCCCACCGGATGATGAAGGCGGTGGCCGACCGTCTGGAGGAGAAGGAACTCCTGGCGTTGGCCGCCTATCTCTCCCAGCTTTCGCCCGACGCCGCTCCTGTCGCCACCGCCGCCGCGCCCGTGGGCGACTACCGGGTCACGGTGCCGGCCTCGCCGATCGGCCCCTTCAACTTCTCTCCCCCGGGGGAGGCGGAGATCCCGGACAACGAGTTCGGCGCGCAGGTGCGGTACGGCCGGGACCTGTTTCTCCACACCCAACAACTGCGGGGGAAGTATTCGGGCAATGGGCTCAGTTGCGTGAACTGCCACCTGGACGGGGGCCGCAAGCCGGGCGCGGGGCCGCTGTGGGCCGCCTATCCCATGTACCCGGCGTACCGCGCCAAGACCCAGCAGGTGAACACCCTGGAAGAGCGGCTGCAGGGCTGCTTCCTCTATTCGATGAATGGCCAGGCGCCGCCCTCCGGAAGCAAGGAGCTCACCGCGCTGCTCTCCTATCAATTCTGGATGTCCACCGGAGCGCCGACCGGGGTGGAGCTACCGGGCCGGGGCTACCCACCCGCGGGCGAGCCGCCGCTTCCCCCGGACCGCACCCGGGGCCAGGGGGTGTACGCCGCCCGCTGCGCGGTGTGCCACGGGCCCGATGGCCAGGGCGCGCAGCAGGACGGACGCTACGTGTTTCCTCCGCTGTGGGGACCCGACTCCTTCAACTGGGGCGCCGGCATGCACCGGGTGAACACCGCCGCCGACTTCATCCGCGCCAACATGCCGCTGGGGCAGGGCGGGACGCTCAGCGCGCAGGAGGCCTGGGACGTGGCCCGCTTCATGAACAGCCACCCGCGCCCGGGTGATCCTCGGTTCACCGGCTCGGTGGACCAGACCGACCGCCACTTCCACGACGAGAACTGCGCCTACGGCGAGACGCTGGACGGCCAGAGCCTGGGCGCTCCGGCGATCACCCCACCCGGGTGAGCAGGGCCGGTTGCCCGCAATGGCCGACAGCGCGAGGGCAGGAACCTCCAGGTCCGTCGACGCGTCCTCCCGGTGTGTCAGACAGCGGCAGGAGTAGAGGCGAGCCCCGATGATGATCGCGGCAGGAGTGTTTTCGACGGTGATGGAGGACTGGACCGCGGACGCGCAGTTGCGGAAGCCGGCCGGAGGCAGGACTCCGTGGCCCGCTTGACTTCCGTTTCGGGCGTAGCTTCAAGTGCGTCTGATGGCAAAGCCAATCAGGGCTGTGATCTTGAGCCTCCACCCGGAATCGATCCGCATGCTCGGCGGCCTCCTCGCGGAGCGGGGGCACACCCTGGCGGGGGTAATCATGTCCCCCCACGCGATGCAGTCGCTCCCCACCGCGATCGAGGAGGCCATCGAGTACGCTGCAGGCGAGACGGAGCTTCTGCTCGCGGCTCGACGCTCCAGCCTGGCCCCCCTGCTCCGCGCCCTCGAGCCGGATCTCATCCTCTGCGAGCGGTTCGCCTGGAGGGTCCCCGATGACGCGCTGGCGGCGGCCCCGATGGGCGGGTTGAACGGCCACGCCTCGCTGTTGCCGAGGGCGAGGGGGCCAAACCCCATCGGGTGGTCCCTGCGGGAGGGCGATGAGCTGGGGTACACGGTCCACCGGATGGTCAACGACTTCGACGCCGGCAGGATCATGGCCCAGAAGACCTTGCCGCTCTCGGACGAGGACTCCTTCCTCACCTTGTTGCCGAGATTCCGGGAGGCGGCGCTGGCCTCCTTCCGCGAGGCGCTGGAGCGCGTGGAGGCGGGAGATCCGGGGCGCCCGCAGGACGCGTCCAAGGCCACCCAGGCCCGTGACTTCGAGGAGGCCTACCGGGAGCTCGACTGGTCGCAAAGCGCGCGGGCCCTCCACCGTCAGGTCCGCGCCTGGTACGGGATGGGTGCCTTCGGGGTGCTGGAGGGCGGCCGTTACCGCGTCGTCAGGACCCGCCTGCCTGTGAGCGACGCTCGAACCGGCGCCACCCCGGGGACGATCCTCTCCAACTCCGAGGGCGTCTTGACCGTCCAGTGTGGCGAGGGTGTGCTCGAGTTGGTGGAGGCCGCTCCCGACGAGGGAGAGGAGGTCTACCTGGGGCGGTTGCTGGCCCGGAGGGCCGCCGACCCCACGCTGCACTTCGCCTGAGCTCCTCCGCCCATCCCCGGAGGCAGCGCTGGCCGAGGAGGCTGGGCGTCATGGTTGACTTAGCTAAGTAAGATGACCATCTTTTGATGCATGGCGGTAATCAACGTCCACGAAGCAAAGACCCAATTGTCCAGGCTCCTGGAACGCGCGCACGCGGGCGAGGAGGTCATCATCTCCAAGGGGGGGAAGCCCTACGCGCGGCTCTGTCCCCTGGAGGCGCCGGCAGCGCGGCAGCCCGGGTTCCTGAAGGGAACGTTGGGGAGCGCGTTCTTCGAACCTCTGCCGGACGACGAGTTGGAGAGCTGGGAGAAGTGAAGTACCTGCTCGACACTCACGCCTTCCTCTGGTGGGCGTTCGATGCCCCTGAGCTGTCGGCGACGGCGCGCGGCCTCATCGCCGACCGCGGGAACCAGGTGTTGTTCTCCAGCGCGAGCGCCTGGGAGATCTCGACCAAGTTCCGGATCGGGCGGCTTCCCGAAGCCGCGCCGCTCATGCAGGACCTCGCCGGTTGGATCCAGAAGGCTGGCTTCAGCGAGCTTGCGATCCAGGTGCAGCACGCGCAGCGGGCAGGCGGATTTCCTCAAGAACACAAGGACCCGTTCGATCGGATGATCGCGGCGCAGTCCCTGGTCGAGAACGTCCCGGTGATCGGCAAGGACGACGTCCTCCGAGGGTTCGGCGCGACGCTGCACTGGTGACGCTGCGCGGCCGCCGAAGGCCGGCCTGACCGATCAGGGCTTGGGCGGTGCCGCCTGGTAGGGAGCCGCAACCGGGTTCGCGCTAAGCTGCGCCGCACATGTCGTCCATCTCTCCTGACTCCCGTGGCGGGCTCCAGCGCTTCCTGGGCGGCACCCTGTCCGTGTTCGGCGGCCTGTTCCTCCTGATGATCCCGCTGATGGCGATCTGGCCCGCGGAGGGCGCAACCACCGCAGACGCCTGGTCCCCGCTGGTCTTCGCGGTGCCGCTGCTGGCGCCGGGGATTCCTCTCTGGCGAGCCGGCCGCCGGAAGCTCGCGGCGGCGCGCGCCTACGAGGCGATGGTCATCTTCGTTCGCAGCGTTCGCCGCGTCGAGGTCTCCGCGCTGGCCGACCGGCTGCGGGTGGACCTCGAGACAGCGCGCACCGCGCTGGGGCTGGCGATCCGCCGGCACGACCTCGATCTGGTCGAGGCTCCGGGGCTCGCGCACTACGTGCACCGCAAGGATCTCGAGGCGGCGACCTCGGTCGGCGGCGAACACTGTCCCAGCTGCCATGCGCCGACGCCGCCTCAGGTCATCCTTCCGGGCGAGGTCGCGACCTGCCCGTACTGCGCCACCGCGCTGGTCCGCCCGGTCGCCGTCGCCGGCTGACAGGCGCACATCTTCGGAGGCCACGGCGGCCGACCCGGATGGTTTGCGCCGGAAACAAGTTCGCCGGCACGGCGACGTTCTGGATCGCTCCGGCTGGGCCATGTGGAGCAGCCCTCCCTCACCGCCCGTCCATTCGAAGCGCCTCTTTGGCCTGCACCAGGCCGTGGCCCACGAAGGGGTGGTTGCCCGGGATGCCCAGGTCTCTCGCAGATCCCTCCAGCACCGCGCGAAGCTGCGCAGCGGTGAGCTCCGGATGCGCGCTCTTGATCAGCGCCGCCACCCCGGTCACGAAGGGCGCCGCCACCGAGGTGCCCGTTTGGCGGCCGTAGTCCGCACGACTGATCGAGAGCGTCAGGGGTTGATGCTGCCGCTGCCGCAGTTGCTCTGCGGCGCACGCGGGCACCACGGCCACCAGTGGCCAGGGCGCTTCTTGGGCAGGCAGGAAGAGCCATTTGTCCTCTGCGCCGGACCGCTCGCCGATGATGAGCACCGCGCGCGCCCCCTGCGCCTGGGCCTGGCGCACCTGCGACTCGAGGCTGCTGCTCTCGTCCAGCTCCACCAGCGCGACGAAGTTTGGACAGGGGGAAGGCGCGGCGCAGGAACTCGGCTGACCACACTCCGCCCAGGACCCGCTGTACCCACCCACTGCGGTTCCTTCCAGCGGCTCGGCCGGCAAGATGACATCCCCCACCCGCAGGTCAGCGGTCAGCGCCGAGCCCACCGGCAGGGAGGAGAGGACCTCCACCCCGGGAGCCACCAGTGAGAGCGAAGGTCCGGTCTGGGAGAAGGGTGCGGGGGTCGTGTCCAGCGCCACCGCCCCCACCGCCATCACCTCCGGATAGCCGGCGGGATAGGCCAGGCCCCGGGGCATCCCAGGTTCCACCTCCCACTCTCCATCGTTCCCGCTGGCGGCCACCAGCAGCATCCCTGCTTCCCACGCCCGGGTGAACGCCGCCGCCTCGGCGGGGCTGGGCTCCGAGGCCCCCAGCGAGAGCGAGACGACGTGCGCGCCCTGCTCCTGGCACCACGCCAGCGCGGCGATCACGTCCGAGGTGGTGCCTTGCCCCGTGGGGTCCAGCACCCGGGCCACCAGCAACTCCACGCCCGGCGCGACGCCCACCACGCCTCCCGGCGGCAAGAGCCCAGCGGGCACCGTGCCTCCCTGTCCGGGTCGTGCGGCGATGATGCCAGCCACGTGCGTCCCGTGGCCTGTCCCCAGCAGCCCGTCGGCGGTCACGTCGCCCGGGTCGTCGTCACCCTCGAGGAAGTCGCGGCCAGCGACGTAGGCCGTCCGCAGCTCCGGGTGCGACAGGTCGAGCCCGCTGTCGATGATGCACACCCGCACGCCCTCGCCGATGGGGCGTGCGGCGTCAGGCAGGCCGTCTCCAGTCGCGTCCCACACTTCGGGGGCCTGCACGAGCCTGAGGTGTGGAGTGACCTCCTCCAGGACGTGCGGCGCCGTCTCGCCCGGCCTCTCCGCACACGTGAACGCCGCTGCACTGGCGCTTCGCCACCCGAGCGCTCGGACGGGGCGGTCAAGCTCCACCGAGAACACCTCTGGCTCCGAGGCCAGTTGTTGCCACTGAGCAGGGGTCAGCCGCGCGGAGGTCACGCCGATGGAGGACCAGGATCGTCCCGGCTGCCCGCCCACCCGCTGGACCACCTCTTCCTGCAAATGCCCGCGCCCGGGCGAATGAAAGCGCACCAGCACGGACAGCCGTCCGGCCGCGTCAGAATCCATGTCGGGTGGTGCGTCGGAAGCGCGTGCCCGCCGCGGACCGGGGGCGGAGAATGACTCCTCGACGATGCAGGCCTCGGTGTGGCGGATGGATTCCGGAGGAGAACCTTCTGGGGCGATTGGGATCGGCTGGCACGTCATGAGCGTGATCGCCAGCGCTCCCCATCCCACTCGTCGTCCCATCCGCACTCCAAGGTGAGCGGACCGCGCCGCCGGGCTGAGGGAGAATGGTGGGCACCTCCTTCCGCCGGGAGGAGGGCGGGCTATTCCGCAGCAGGTACGGCAGCCACCACGGCAGGCCAGTGGGCAACCCCTTGCTTCAGTGGCGAACACTGGCGAGGCCGGCGCGGTCGACTCGCGGAAGAGGGCCGAGCTAATCCCCTTGAATGCGAACGTTCAGCCTGCTGGTCACGGTGGCCCTTTGCCTCGCCTGCCAACGCACCCCGCCGCCGGAAACTCCGCCCAGGGAGCCGGCGTCCGCGGAGGCCGCCCAGGCCTCATCCGAAAAGGGCGCCTCCCAGAGAGTCGAGCCGGCGACGCCGTCTCTCGCCACGGTCCAGGCACCTCCGGAGTTGATGCTGCGGCTGGCTCGGGAGAGTGCGGCGAGGCCCGAGGGGACTCCCTCCGCCGAGGACGTGCTCAAAGAGCTGCGGAAGGCGGGGGTCGAGTTGGAAGAGGCCCAGCAGCAGTTGGGGTCGCCGATGGGCGCGCGCTACTGCGCCTCCAGCCGCTCGCGGGATCTGCGCCTCACGGTCTGCGAATACGACAGCGAGGCGAACGCGCGCGCGGGCACCTCCCAGGGACCCACCCCCGCGCCGGGTGCCGAACGGCGGGTGCTGCGCAACAAGAAGACGCTGCTCTGGGTGCTGCAACCGCAGCCCACCGAGGAGAGCAAGACGCAGGCGGGGCGGGCAACCACAGCGTTTTCCGCGCTGTAGCCACCCGCCCCGCCATTCAGCAGATGCCGCGTTGAGGTCTACCGGAAGAACTCCGGGTCGTTGAAGGGCTCAACCGTCTCGACGTCGATCACCTCCGCACCGGGCAGCGGGACGGGCATCGCCGTGTCGCTGGTCTCGCTGAGGATGTGGGCGACCGCCCAGTTGGTCAGGGTCACCTCGGTGGTGACCGGCGGTGGATCGACCGGATTTCGCCCTTTGTCACCGGGAGAGGGGGCCGCGCTGCTCCCCCCGCATCCGGTGGCGAAGGCCAGAAGGCCCAGGGCAGCGAGTCCGCCCAGAAGACTGTGTCGTGTTCGCATGGTGTGCGCCTTTCTCTAGCGACGGCCGGAGGAGGGCCCACCGGCGCCCGGCATCGGGGTGCGCAGGTAGGGGAAGGCCGCGTCGAACTGCGCCGCCTCCTGGAGGACGGCGTCGTGCAGCAGCGGAACCTGCAGCGCGCCGGGGATGAGGAAGCCTCCCGCCACGGTGAGCGAGATGTCCACCACGTCATCCCCCGGGCGGCGGCCGTTGGGGAAGCCCGCCGGATCACAGCCCGGGTTGGTGAGGGTGAGGGCTCCGTCCACGAAGCACTGCGCCGCGCCCAGGCTGTTCTGCGAGGCCGCAGGCGTGGGCGGTAGCGCCGTGTTCAGGCGCAGGTATTCGGCCGTGGCGCCGTTCTCGTTCACCTGCGGAACGCCGGTGAGGAACACCGCCACCAGGTCATTTCGCGGCACCGGGGGCGGCTGCAGCCCGAAGAGCGCCTGGAGAAGGACCGGCAGGGTGGGGTGGGTGACGTAGTCCAGGAACTGCGCGTCGTTGCTCGGGTGGCTGGAGTTGAAGCGGTTCTTGTCCGCGACGCCGACGACCACCTCGTTCACCAGCGGCATGCCCAGACGGGAGACCTGCACCCAGGCGCCGCCTTCGCGGGTCGGCCGATCGAAGGTGGGGTCCGGGTTGAGCACCCGCGCCTGGCGCTTGCTCGCGGTGGTCCACCCGCCGATGATCGGGTTGGAAGGGTCCTTGGTCACGCACTCGATGGGCAGCTCCAGCGCGAAGGTGGTGATGTTCTTGTTCGCCAGCGGGTTGGGCGCGGCGTCACGCATGGCGGGATCGGTGATCACGCTCGCGGGCGCGTTCACCAGGTCGAAGAGGACGCCCACGTTGATCGCGAAGGATTCCTTGCGCTGACCCACGAAGAGGCGGCCGGTGCTCTGGCAGCCCGGCACCGCGATCTCGTACATCCGGCGCGCGGCATGGTCCTCGTAGTCAGGGAACGTCTTGGTGCCGATGTAGTCAAAGGGCTTCTGGAAGACGGTGCCCCCTCCGCCGCTGGCCCCGCTGGTGCCTCCGGGGCCCGTGCCCACCATCCTCACCATCTGCGGGGGGCTGGTACGCCGGTTCCCGTGCACCACGTCCACCGTGTACGTCTCCAGGATGTGCTGGTTCGTGGCCCGGTCCTGGTCGGTGACGATGGGCCCGAGCGCCGGAAAGCCGATCGGGTTGGTCTTGCCATCCCCCACCGGCACCTCGAGGCCGTTGGGTCCATTGAGCCGGTTGTTGAAGCGGAACTGAAAGGTCAGGTCTTCCCGCGCGTCTCCATCGTTGTCGATGTGGATCTCGTACAGCGCGTCGTCATCCATGAAGAAGTAGTTCGGTCCGCCGATCGGATCCTGCAGCGGATGGTAATTCGCGATCAGGGTGACGTAGTTTTCCCTCCCCGGCTCGTAGCTCCGGAACATGTAGAAGTCCGTGCCGTCCACCTTGGGCAACTCGGTGATGAAGGGAGCCTCTCTGTGACTCGAGCCCAGTGCCGCCCCCCCCACCAGTAATCCAGCCCCCACCACCGCAGCGATAGCGCCTCTGAGTCTCATCGGGTCTGCTCCTGTCGAAGTTCACTGCCCGGGCTCTCCTGGCCCAAGAGGTAGGTCCACACTGCGCCCTCGAACCGCAACTTGACGCAGATGCCTTGCTACAGTCCCGGCACACAAGCTTTGTCGAAGGTTCGCCAGCGGAAGATCAAGTAGGGCCGGCGCGGACCCGTTCGACGTGTCCGCGACAGATCTGACTCCTGGGCGTACTCGTCGGCGCCCCGCTCCAGCCGCTGCGGTGCTCGCAGAGCGTCGCTCCGCGGACGGTTCCGGTTCGTTCCCGGCCGCTCGGCGTGCTGCCAGCCTCCGTCCGCCAAGCACGTTCACCGTGGCGCCTGTCGATCCCTCACAGCACCACGGCAACCACGGCGTGCACGGCATGGTGCTCTTCGGCACCGGCGACTCCCTCTTCCTCTCACACATTCCGATGTTCGAGGCGCCGCACAACCGGCAGGTGCTCATCGAGGCCAGCGCCTTGTCTCTGGCCGGCAAGTCGTTCTCCGACGGGAGCTTCACCTTCCGCCCCGACGCGTTCTCGCTCGACGCGCTGATCCACGGTCAGCTCGACACGACCCGCGGGACGATCTTCGAGGGGAACTTCGAGAGCGGCGGCCGTCCCGTCGCGTCCAACGTGGAGCTGAAGATCCGCGAGGTGCCGGTCGCTGACGCGCTCCTCGCGACGACGCCGATGCCGGAGGCGCTCGAGTACTTCGTGATGGGCCGCGGCAACGAAGCGTTCCTCGTCCACCGGATCGCCGGAGCCCAGGACTTCGACCAGGTCGTGAAGTTCTCGCTGGATCGTGAGTTCCAGGGCCAGAAGCTCGTCTTCCCGGATCGCGCGGCGAGCGTCACCGACCGCCTCCGCCCGGGGGAACGCGGCCAGAGGGAGGAGGTCCATCCCGGGCTGCCGTACATGCGGTTCTCGGACGACATCCGGTTCGCGGTGCGGGTCCTCGGACGCGCGCTCGCCCGCGTGGATGCCCCGAGCGCCGCACTCCGGGTCGCGCGCGACGCGACCTGGTTCGAACCGCCGCACGGCGCCCGCGCGGACCTGCGAAGGCGCGTCCCCCTCCAGCGGATCTTCGAACTCCTCGTTCGCCGACGGCTGGAGTCGGCCGGCTCGGCGGTGACCATCCTCGAGCTGCAGCAGGCCGGGTGGCCCGGCGCGACACTGCGCGCAGGCTCGGGGGCAAACCGTGTTCACGTCGCGCTCGCGACCCTGAGGAACCTGGGATTGCGCGCGGTCCTTCGGCGGAGCGACGCCGGCTACCTGCTGGACCCCGAGGTCCCGGTCGATGCAGCCTCAGCGCCCGCTGAAACGCGAGTCCCCGGCGGACCGGCTTGACGGACGCGAATCGTAGAGCCCCTTGGGACGGTCACGTGCGCCGTCCTCCGTCGCGCGCTCCAATCCGCTTTCGGCGTTCACCCGCCGGCGGCTACAGTCCCGCGCATGCCGCGACACCCCCGACTCGACGCGCTGGCCCAGACTGAAACCGCTCCAGAGGTGGTCGCCGCCATCTCGGAGCTGATCGAGCGGGGCGCGGATGGAGAGCTCGCCCGCATCAACGTCCTGAGGTTTGCGGAGGAGCGGAAGCTCTCCCCGGATCGCACCATCGACGGCTTCGTGCACGCCACGCGGCTGGGGCTTTTCGAGATGGTCTGGAACGTCAGCTGCCCACAGTGCGGCGACGTGCTGGAGCGGGCGCACACCGCCAAGCAGGTCCGCAGCGAGCCCTATGGCTGCATCAAGTGTGTCGCGGCCTACGAGCCCACCCTGGACGAGCAGGTCGAGGTCGCCTTCACCGTCTCAGCGACGGTGCGCAAGATCGCCGCGCACTCGCCCGTCACGCTCTCGGTCCCCGAGTACTTCCGTCTCTTCAGCTTTGGACCGCGGTTGGACGTCCCCAGGGGTGGCCCCGAATTCGACGCCACCTTCCAGGAGCTCTCTCCGGCGATGGGGCGCGTCGCCCCGCACCAAACCCAGACGCTCCGGCTGGAGGCCAAGGCCGGGATGGCCATGCTGTTCGACGCGGTCTCGCACTACACCGGGGTCCTTTACGTCGAGGGCGAGCCGACGCAGTCGCTCCAGACGGTCCCGGTGGTGATGGCGGGAGATCGGCAGCGCGACGAGTTTCACGCCCGCCCTGGCCCGCTGGAGCTGCGGGTTGAAAATCGCCTCGGGGACGACGCGGTGCTTGCGCTGCATGTCCTTGACGAGCGGACGATGGCCAGGCTGGCGATCACCCGTCCGTTCCTGACCGCCAAGCGGCTCTTCACCAACCAGACCTTCCGGAACCTGTACCGCACGGAGGCGCTAGACTTCGGTCAGCGGCTCAAGATCGAGCGGATGACCATCCTGTTCACCGACCTCAAGGGCTCCACCGAACTCTACGAGCGCGTCGGCGATCTGGCGGCCTTCGAGCTGGTCCAGAAGCACTTCGCAGTCCTCGAGCAGGTCGCCCGGGCACAAGGCGGTTCGGTGGTGAAGACCATCGGCGACGCGGTGATGGCCAGCTTCCCCTCGGCGACGCAGGGGTTCGACGCCGCGCTGCAGATGCGCACCGCCATCGACGCGTTCAACTCCATGCGGGGCGGTGAGGACGTGCTGATCAAGATCGGCCTGCACCAGGGGCCGTGCCTGGCGGTGTTGCTCAATGACCGGCTCGACTACTTCGGGCAGACGGTGAACATCGCCGCGCGCGTGCAGGGGTTGGCCGAGGCCCAGGCGATCTGCACTACCACCGCGGTGCTCGAGGATGCGCAGGTGGCGCCGCTGCTCTCCGAACGCGGCCTCGCGCCTCGCCCGCGTCGAGCGGCGCTCAAGGGGATCCGCGACGAGGTCACCGTCTACGACCTGTAGCGTTCCCGAACAGCGGTCGCTGCTCTGCTCACACCGCGGCAATCACGCTCACGGCGTATAGCGACTGCTTCCTGCTTCGCGCATCCACGAGGCCGGCGATCGGGATGGTAGGGGAAGGGCTATGGACGCACCGGGCGAGGGTCGAACCTCTCCAGCACCGTAGGTAGCGGCTCGGAAGCGCGCAGCCCTCCCCCGCTCCGACTGAACTCGTACACCAGGCCCACCCCGGGAACCAGGACGACCAGGTGAACGTCGCAGTCTCCCTGCCGACACCGGTTGGTGCTGAACGCCACCGCGCCGGTGGGGTCGTACGGCGCGCCGACCATTGCGGGTGCCAGGCCAGAGGAGAGCGCCTCGCTCCCATCGCTCACCGTGGAAGGGTCCGCTCCCGGAGTCAGCATCCAGGTGGACGCGGTAGGTCGCCGTCGCGGATAGCGACGTTCGAGCCGAAACCCCTCGGGGGTCGGCGGAGTGGGCTCGGGGAACCCCATGAGAGTCGGAGCACCTCGTCCAGAGGTCCCGATCTGGGAGTAGAGCCTGACCTCGGTCGCGTCCACGACTGCGATGGACGGCATGCCGCCGCCGATCGCGCTCACCCCCAGAACGGCCCGCTTCTTCTCTCCGGGCCTCTCCGGCGGGGGCGGTGGAGATCCCAGGCGAAAGGCTTCCACTTCCTCCCCGCCGATGACAATTCGCTCCTTTCCTATGACCTCTACCTGCCAGCTGAACGTGTGCCTCGAGCCATCGACGCTGCTGTGCCGACCGCCGGCAAAGGTCCAGCGGTAGCCAACCTCGAGCGGAAATAGATCATCGGCCAGGCTCGGAGGGCCGCGCGGAAGATCAGCGCTGGGGGCGTGGACCGCGGGTGCCGGTGCGACCGGCACCTGCGTGGCCGGAGCTGGCACGCTCTTCGTCAAGCGGGGCTCCCGGAGCGCCAGCCGAGCCACCAAGCCCAGCAGACCTCCACCGAGCGGAAGAATCAGAAAGAGACCGGCTAAGAC
>JALYOC010000006.1 GCA_030857095.1 Myxococcota bacterium
GACGGCCACCACCGGCGCGCCGCACCTGGACCACGTCCTCAGGGCTCACGCCGTCGCGGAGCTCTGTGAGGCCATCGCGAATCGTCGTTCGCGACATGCCCGTTGCCCGCTCGACGGTCGCGATGCCCCCATGTCCAAGCACGTCCGCCTCAGCCGCCGCCCACAGTCGAGTGAGCCGCTCGTCCATCACGGGGGAGAGTGCCTCGAACTTCTTTCGGATCTCGTCTTCCGTCGTCACCCTGCCCGTAGATCACGCCTCGCGATCACCGTCGATCCCCACCAGCCCATCCCGAGCAGGTATCAACGGGGCAGCTTGTTTCTGCTCGCAGCCTAAGTCGGGAGGAGGTACGCACCCTGAACATCCGTAAGCGTTCAGCTGTTGCCGTCGCTCATGCCGCCGCCAGCGGCCGGCTGATCGCCGCGGACGGCAGAAGCGACGGCCCGTCCTTGCCTTGCAGATGCGCAGCGTAGCTGGTGGTGAGGTGCTCCAGAACATGCCGCTTCTGCTGCCGGATTGTCGCGACCACCGAGAGCATGCGCTCGACGAACCGGCTACCGGCAGCGCTGTGCGTCCCGAAGCTCCCTTTGCGCCAGAGTACCGCCGGGCGGATGGCGCGCTCAGCGGCGTTGTTGGTCGGCTCGAGGCCTTCCACCTGGGTGAAGGTCCAGAGCGCCGCCTCAAGCTTCAGCATCTCGGTGGCCATGCCCGCCGTCTTCGGCGAAGCGCACACCGAGGCCTTCCTGAGCAGCTGCCCGACTTCGCGCTCGACGACACACATGTGCTCGATGAAGGCGCCTCGCGCCATTGTCCCGTCCCGGACGCGGTGCCACCACTCGAACATTTGCTCGCTCTGTTTCAGCAGCGCCGCTCCGAGCGGCGCTCCCTCGCCGCCGCGGTCGACGAACCCCTTGAAGTCTCGCTCGAGACGGCTCCAGCAAAGTTGGCGCAGGTGGAGGTCCGCCCAGCCGTAGGCGGACCACCTGTCGGTGACGAGAAAGCCAGTGAAGTCGGCCCCGAGCAGCTGCTTCGCGACCTTCGACCCGCGGCTCTCGGAGACGAGGAAGACGGTCACCTGCGCGGTCACCGCCACCCACAACCAGGCCTTCTTGAGAGCCTCTCGCCAACCAGTTTCGTCCAGGTGGGCGACGTCTTGGCGCTGCACATAGGCACGCGCCTCCTCTACCTGCTGGGCCAACGAGGCGCTGACCTGCTGCTCGAGGTTCGACACCGAGCCGAGGGCGACTTCCACGCCCAAGACGCTGGAGAGCATCTCCTGCGTCATGCGTTTCGAGAGCCGAAAGCGGCCTGTGAGCAGCGCCACCAGACAGGTAAGCCGGATCCCGAACGCGCCGCGCGGCACTCCGATGGGCAGCGGCGCTCGTGTTGTGGTCCCGCACCGCGCACAGGTCAGTGCATGACACTGGTACTCGGTGACCACCGGCGTCATGGGCGGCAGCTCCGTTACTTGGTGCCGAAGGGGAGCGTCATCGCGGCCCCTCAGCGGCGCAGAGCACGCGCGGCACTGGTCCGGAAGTACCGGCACCACGGCGTTGACGTCCTCCTCGGGGAGAAGCTCCCGCGTCGTGCCGCGGTGGCCAGACTGGCCTCCAGGCTTTCTGCCTGTTGGCTTCTGCTTGCTGCGGGGAGCTCCCGGCGGATCCGCCGACGACGGCATAGAGGAGTTCGACGAGTTCTGGGCCAGCCGCGCCTTCAGTTCCCCGATCTCCGCCTCCAGCGACGTGATCCGGCCGAGCGCCGCACCAAGCAGCGTCTCAAGCTCGGAGATTCGCTGGTCCCGGGGGTCGGCGCCGGTCACCGACCCAGTAGATCACCTTCGCCGCCGCACCACCACCAGCCCTGCCCTCAGCTCATTGCGGGAGGTGATCAGACCTATGCGCTCTGCTGATCCCCTGAACGCTTACAACTTGCTCAGCACATTCATCTTCTTCGCGCGCGGTTTTCCCTCCTCCCGCGGGTTTTCATGCATCAGACTCTCCGCATGATCAGAACGCTTGGGATGATTTGTCTGGTGGCGCTGTTGGGTGCATGTGCGGGGGAGACCGGGCCCCAGGGAGCGCCGGGGGCCACCGGGCCCACCGGGCCGACCGGGCCACCGGGAGAGGCCGGCGCTGCGGGCTCGCCCGATACGGCGGAGGAAATCTTGACCAAGCTCCAGCAGGTGGACGGGGCGGGCTCCGGACTGGACGCGGACCGGTTGGGGGGCGTGGCTTCCGCGCAGTACTCCCGCTCCCGGGTCGGGTCGATCCCGCTCAACGCGCACGGGATGCGCATCAGCGGAGGGGCCAGCATGCTCGATCGCGGCGCGACCATGTCCAGCAACACCGCTTATCTGGGCTACGCGGTGGTCTTGCCCGAGGACTTCGAGACCGGCGGCACCGTCTCCCTCCGGGTGTGGTGGAAGACCAACGACGCGACTGCGTGCAGCTATGCGGTCAGCAAGGGCAACTGTCTCCAGTTGGGAGGACCGGCCCTCTCCGTCTGCACCTGGACGGCCGATGATGGCTCGTTCAACGTGAGTTCGGCGGGTGGAGACGGCTCGACGGACGGGTTTCTCCAGAAGACCTACCAGATCGGCCCCAGCGCCGGCACCAGCCTCGCTCCCGGGCATCGCATCGAGATCATCTTCACCCGCGGGACGGGCACCTGCTCCCAGGGGGTGCAGCTGGTCGGCGGCGACTTCAGCTACCCGCGCCGGTAGCCCCGCCCCGGGCCCGCCTTCCCGTGGACCTGGAAGGCGGGCGAGCCGCACCCGACAGGACCCCGTCGCTGGCGGCGGTCCTGACCTTGGGGGTGGGATACCGCGCTGTTTTTGTGCGCGTTCGGACGGGGCCACTGCTCGCAGTCCTTGCCGCGGTGCATCACCCTGGTACCGTCCCGGCCCAAGCCATGAGTCCGATCTTCACAGCCTTGATCCTCGTCGTGGGTATCTCCTTCTTCGCCTGGACGATGTGGGGCCGCACCCGCGCCATCCTGGGGATGAAGAAGGTGAACCGCTTTGACCACCCCGGTCAGCGCCTGATGGCGCTGCTGCGCTTTGGCCTGGGCCAGAAGCGGATGGTGGATCCGGAGGAGTTCACCCCCGGGCTGATGCACGTGATGATCTTCGCCGCCTTTTTGGTGGTGCAGCTGCGGACCATCCTGCTGTTCGTGATGGGGTTCTCCACCACCGCGCTGGAGGTGCTCTCCAACCCCACCCACGCGTTCTGGACCGACCATCCGGTCATCACCACCCTCTTCAACGGCTACCTCTTCGCCAAGGACATCGTGGCGGCGCTGGCGGTGGTGGGGGTGATCTACTTCGCGGTTCTGCGGATGCGGAAGCCGGACCGGATGACCCAGAGCAACGAGGCCTATCTGATCCTGGGCTTCATCGGCGGCCTGATGGTCACCGAGTTCCTGTTCGGCGCCTCGCACATGATCGCCCAGGGCACCCGCTCCGGGTGGGAGCCGGTCACCTCCGGGGTGGCGACGCTGCTGGCCGGCGCTCCGGACGCCGCCCACTGGCTGGGGCTGGTCTCGTTTTGGACCCACCTGCTGATCGTGGTGGTGTTCCTCAACTTCCTTCCCTACGGGAAGCACTTCCACGTCATCACCGGGCTGCCCAACGTCTACTTCCAGAAGCTGGAGAACTCGCCCAGCCGCAAGCTCTCCACCCCCAACCTGGAGGCGGAGGAGTTCGGGGTCAAGACGGTGGCCGACCTGCACTGGAAGAACGGCATCGACACCTACTCCTGTACGGAGTGCGGCCGCTGCCAGACCCACTGCCCCACCTACCTGACCGGCAAGCCGCTCTCCCACAAGGTGGTGAACCAGGATCTGAAGCACTGGATCTGGGACAACCAGGAGCTGCTGGCCACCGGGAAGAACGACAAGGGCGAGCCGACGGAGCTGCCGGCGATCGTCGGCAACATCCTCCAGCCGGAGACGATCTGGGCCTGCACCTCCTGCGGCTGGTGCGAGACCGCCTGTCCGGTGTTCATCGAGAACATCCCCCGGCTGATCGACATGCGCCGCTACAAGGTCCAGGTGGAGGCGGACTTCCCGCCCGAGGCCCAGCGGGTGTTCGAGGGCGTGGAACGTCAAGGCAACCCCTGGGGCATCGCCCAGGAGAAGCGCGACGAGTGGGCGGAGGGGATGGAGATCCCCACCTGGGAGCCGGACAAGGGCTACGAGTACCTGTTCTTCGTAGGCTGCGCCGGGTCCTATGACGACCGGCAGAAGAAGGTCTCCAAGGCTCTGGTGAAGATCATGAACCAGGCGGGGGTGAAGTTCGCCACCCTGGCCAAGCAGGAGCTGTGCAACGGCGACGCGGTCCGCCGGCTGGGCAACGAGTACCTGTTCCAGACCATGGCCAAGATGAACGTGGAGCTGTGGAACGGGATGGGGGTGAAGGCAGTCATCACCCAGTGCGCCCACTGCTTCAACACCATCAAGAACGAGTACCCGGAGTTCGGCGGGCACTACCGGACGCTCAGCCACACCCAGCTGCTCTCGGAGCTGATCCGCGACAAGCGGATCAACCTCACCAAGCTCAACGACCAGACGCTGACCTTCCACGACCCCTGCTACCTGGGCCGGCACAACGGGGTGTACGACGCGCCCCGCGAGACGCTCAAGGCCATCCCCGGACTGCAGGTGGTGGAGATGCAGCGCAGCAAGCGCGAGTCCTTCTGCTGCGGCGCCGGCGGCGGCCGGATGTGGCTGGAGGAGCACATCGGGCAGCGGATCAACCAGAACCGGGTCAACGAGGTGGCGCTCACCCTGGAGCACGCCAAGAACCCGTCCGTCCCCTTCCCCAGCGCCACCGACAAGCACAAGCCGGGGCAGGTGGGGCAGTACGAGGGCAAGGGCGGGCCGGGCATCGTCGCGGTGGCCTGTCCCTTCTGCTACACGATGATCAACGACGCGGTGAACGAGACCGGCCGGGAGGAGAACATCCAGGTCCGGGAGATCACCGAGCTGGTGGCCGAGGCGATGGAGGGCACCGCCCCGGCGGTGGGCGGCGGAACCAGCGGCGGCCCCACCGCCCTGGCCAAGCCGGTGCTGCAGGGCCGGGACGACTGAGGTCGTCTCCCCGCGAAAAGCTTGGAGGGCCGCTCCGGAGCATCGGGCGGCCCTTTTTCGTTGCGGGGTCCCAAAGCGCGACCTGGGCGCCCGCTCTCCCTGCGTCCGCTGGTGAAAGCTTGAGCTGGCGGACCTCTCCTCGTCCCGGGGAGCAATGGCCATCTCCTCCCTGGGGGGGCCAACAATTGATGCGCGTCAGCACCTGGGCGGCGGTGGTCGTGGCACTGG